>JBAZSF010000007.1:0-26615 GCA_041662525.1 Minisyncoccota bacterium | reverse complement strand
AATATCCACTATTGACCGCAAGCATCACCAAATCGTTCCAATATTCTCCACCCATCGAACGAATATAAACATTTTCAGAATCTTCTCCTATAACTTCCATACCTTTCAATTTATTCAGAACTACTATTCCATCAAAATCTTTTGTAAATAAAACATTACTCCCTCCCCCGAGAAACATTTTCTTATTATTTTTAAATTCAGGCAAATTAAAAAGTTCCTCTAAGTTTTTTTCTGTTTTCACTTCCACAAAAAATTTAGCCTCGATATTAACACTGAAAGTATTTAATTTGGATAAGTTGTAGTTCTTTAGAATTTCCATAATATATATGCTATACCAAAAGAAAAAATTCTGCTATGCGTTATGGTGGATGGACATCTGGACGCACTTCGCATAAACTTTAGATATGATTGAATTTCCTGATGAGGCTCTAGCTGATACAGAGCAAAATGTTACGCTAGATAAAAAAACTAAAAAGAAAAAAGCTCCAAAAAAATTTGGGAATTTTTTAAGAATCCTAGGTCCGGGTATTGTTACAGGGGCAGCCGATGACGATCCATCCGGCATTGCAACCTATTCCCAAGCTGGAGCACAGTTTGGTTTCATGATGCCTTGGACAATGCTCTTTACCCTTCCACTTATGACTGCTGTACAAGAAGCTTGTATGCGCATAGGAGCTGTCACTGGCAAGGGGCTAGCAGCTGTAATTCGTGAAAATTACTCAAAAAAAATATTGTATCCAATTGTATTACTTGTGGTCTGCGCCAATACGCTCAATATCGGTTCAGACATTGGGGCGATGGCTGCGAGCACCAGACTCATTATTCCAGGTATTCCATTTTCAGTTCTAGCGGTTGGTTTTGCTTTTCTTATTATATTATTAGAAGTGCTTATACCTTATCGTACCTATATCCGTATTTTAAAATGGTTGGCAATGACTTTGTTTGCTTACTTCATCACAGCATTTTTAATTGCCGTACCTTGGGTAGAAGTATTAAAAGCTACTCTCATCCCTCAGATTCAATTTAATAGATCTTTTTTATATATTATTGTCGGTATTTTTGGTACAACAATTTCACCCTATTTATTCTTCTGGCAGACGAGTAATGTTGTCGAAGACAGTATTGCTAAACATAAAATTTCACAACATGGTGGTGTACCTAAATTAACAAAATCGTATTTAAAAAATTTACGTATTGATAATGCTGTGGGTATGCTGTTTTCCAATGTTACTGCTTGGTTTATCATTGTGGTCGGAGCTGTGGTGCTGAACCAGGCAGGTGTGACTAATATAAATACTGCCGCTGATGCTGCTCGCGCTCTGGAACCATTGGTACACACATTTCCAAATGCTGGTTTTCTAGCTAAGCTTATTTTTGCTATTGGGATTATCGGTATCGGTCTTCAAAGCATCCCTGTTTTAGCAGGAAGTTCTGCCTATGCGGTAGCAGAAACATTTAGTTGGCGTGAAGGATTATTCCGTAAGTTCAAACAATCACGTAATTTCTATTTTGTTATTATTATTGGTACTTTAGTCGGATTAGTTTTCAATTTTATTGGTTTTGATCCTATCAAAGCGCTTATCTTTACAGCTGTATTCAATGGTATTGCCGCAGTGCCCCTCATTTATTTTATAGCGCGACTTTCTAGTCAAAAAGAGGTAATGGGTGAACATAAAAGCGGTTCCGCCTCAAAGCTCGGACTCTGGACCGCTTTTATTGTCATGGGTGTATTTGCCATAGCGTTGCTAATATCATTTCTGTAATTAAAAAATAAACAAATGAAAAACCGTTCCTCAGTCGGTTTTTCACACAACTTGATGAAACGGTTTTGATAAAAAATAATGTTACTGTTTCAGATAGAGAATCCGATGATGATCCTCGGCATACCAAGTGGGCAGGTAATTTAAACCACTCACGAATAAGCAAAGATTGCCGAAGCGCACATCCACAAAAACTATAAAAACGTTACTCAGGTCAGAAACAACCGACTCGTCGTTCTCTGTCAGAACAACAAATGCAGGATGCCCTCTTTCCTGGCTAAGCTTGTCTGGATGTTCCCGACACAACTTAACAAACTGCGAGCCGAGCATCCTGCGACACTCGAGCTCCTCAGGGGTGCTCCCAAGAAAATCCCGGAATGTGCCATCTTTGACGAGCTCGTCGACAGCAATATCCGCCCCTGGAGCAACACCCGAAAAAACTATTCCATATCTTATAAAGTCAGGATATGGATTACAGCAAGACTCTGACATGAAATTTTTTTTTACCGATTCATAAGTCTCAGAACCGTCCGTGGCACCAATCCCCACCACCTCCAAACGACACAGGTATTCATTCTCTGTTACGTTGCTCATAATTCCTCCTTTTTTAACCAGACGATTTATTTCGCCATGGTTTTTAATCTACAAATATTTATTTTGCAAGCTAAAAACCATGGCGAATATCACAGATTTTCAAAGAACTATCTCTAGCCAAAGAACAAAAACGACCTCTTTTTTGAGGTCGTTTTTGAAAGTTCGTTTTGTTTTTATACTTTGATGGAGATATTTACAAACACTCTAAAACAACCTCAAATTTTGAGATTATTCTTCGGCGATTTTCTATTTTTATAATTATATTGTTCATAAAATACTTTTTTCTAACATCTACAATATACACTACATTGATTTATCTGTCAATCTCTAACAGCAATCACCGTTCCGTCTTGATTTAATTTTATCACCTTAGATGCTTTGCCTGTAATAGTACCCCCATCTACATATAGATTAATCTCTTTACCAAAATATTTTTTTGCTTCATCAATATTTTGAGCCGGAGGCAAACCCTCAATATTCGCCGAAGGTGCGACAAGTGGACCTGTTTGCAACAACAACTTTCTTAATTCTTCATTGATAGGTATTCTAAATGCAAGAGTATTTGTTCCTCTATGTAAAAATGAAAGCGTCTTATCTGGACAATCTAAAATAATACTAAGTGGCTCGGATCCTTCGACTCCGCTTAGCGCAAACAAAGATTCTTTCAATTTGCTTTGTTGTTGTTCAGACAAAGAAATGGAAAATTTATCCAACTCATTAATCTCTCCAATCAATATGATGCACGGCTTATCAGGACTTCTTTTACGCAAAGCATAAATATGCTCAACCACCACAAGGTTCTGCGCAAGGCCCACAATTCCATACAAAGTATCAGTTGGCATTACTGCCACCCCACCCTCTTGTAAAACTTTTATTAAGTTTGGATCACTCCACACCATATATGGAAATTATTTTACTCTTAGTGTAGTATAAACACAATATGGTAAAAAGATTTTTAGATTTTTGCGAAAAAACAGAAAATAGAATAAGGGCAATGTTGAGTCGTTATCCTATTATATATGCGCTCATTGGAAGTTTAGGTGTAGTGCTCTTTTGGCGTGGAATCTGGCACACCGCAGATGATATGGATATGAGTAGTAGTGCTTCTCTTCTTGCTGGGATTTTAATCCTTCTTGTAACAGGATTGCTTGTCTATGAATTTATAGGAAATCGTCTTATCATCTCCGGCCTTATCGGTGAAGAAAAAATTGTGAAAAAAGAAGAGGGAGAAATTAAAAAAGAAGAGAAAGAAATTGAAACAGAAGAAATTCAGCTCAAAAATCTGCAAAGTACTCTTTCTAGATTAGAAAAAAAACTAGACCATATAGATGGAGAAGTAGAAAAAAATCATACTATCTAAAACTCTCTACTGTTTTAAATGAAATATATCCAAGTAAGCCGAGCTGAATAGCCGGAGTTAAACCTATTCCAAATAATGGAATAATAGGCATTAGAGAATTATATGCCCACCTACCAGTTCCAAGGCCCCAATATTCTATAAAAATAGAAACGACGATACCGGCTAAAATAATTAACCAACTTTTGTTTTTTAGTGGAAGATAAAAAATAAAGGGCAAAGTTATAAAAACTACAATTATTGCATCCCAAAAAGATGCCCTTAAAAGTATAAACTGTGTAATTTCCCCGCCCATATAATTATCGTAAAAAACCGAATGCAAATTCTCCCAAACTGCATTTAAAACAAAAGCAATAAAAAATATAGAAAATATTTTTTTCATCAATGGGTGCCCATCGGGAGTTGAACCCGAATCGGAGGTTCCACAAACCTCAGTGTTAACCATTACACCATGGGCACCATGTGTTTAAAGTTATACCAAAAAATATTGATAAATGCTACCTCTCTGGGTCGCAAATATTTTTCTGCTGAAAAATATTTGCGACCCACTCCTCGCGCCGTCGCGCTACGGACTCACAAAACTTTCAGTTTGGTGCCCAGGGGGAGACTTGAACTCCCACGGCTTGCGCCACACGAACCTCAATCGTGCATGTTTACCAATTACACCACCTGGGCATTTCAGAAGTATAACAAGAGTTTTACAAAAATTAAAATAAAATTATTCTGCAACTTCTGCAACTTCTGCAACTTTTTCTGCTGCTTCGTTTGCTTCTTCTGAGTGAGTAACAGAACGCATTTTCTTGCGAACATCTTTGACGGCTTTTGTTCGAATATAATAAAGTTTTGATCTGCGAGCGCGAGATCTTTTGGTTATTTTGATTTCCCCTATCATTGGAGAATATAATGGGAAAATTCTTTCCACGCCGACTCCAGAAGCAACTTTCCTAACAGTAAAAGTAGCACCTGCCTCCGTGCCATGCTTGCGAGCCAAGACTATGCCTTCGAAAAGCTGGAAGCGGGACTTGCCTTTTTCATCTATAATTTTTGAGGAAACAGAAACAGTATCACCAGCCTTAAAATTAAGCTTCTTTCGCTCTTCAATATCTACTGGACTAAATTTTATTTTATTGATTTTATTTCCTGCCATATGTAGAGAAACATTAACATAAAAAAAAATCAAAAGCAATAAATTAAAAACAGTGAAAATATCAACTTTTTTCCGGTACAGATTTTTCGAAGCTTGAAAAATCTTGAAGTTCTCGGCTCGCCAGCCTCGAAACCCCTTCAAAAAGTTATATTTTACTGTTTTTAAGCAAATTCTTGCTGGTAACACTTCACGCAATAAACAATCTCTGATCTGTCTGCGGCATAAGAAGTCCTGATAGGGTCGCCACATTTCATACATTCGCGATCATACAATCCTGGCTTTTGTAATTTATCAAAACGAGCATTTTCCCTACATTTCAAACATCTATCCGGTAAAGGTAGATTCATTTTTCGCAAAAGATCAAATTCCAAATTATTAATTTTATATTTTCTATCACAATTGGTACAAGAAATTATTTCTTTTAAAATTGATTCACCTACTTCAGCGATAGTTTCCGGTAGATCTTTTCCAGAGATAGTTGCTTCGACTTGTTTTTCTTCTTCATCATTCCAAGTATAACCACCTTCTAGCGCTTCCTCTTTAGTTTTTGAGAAAAATTTTGAAGCGTTAGAATTATTGTAAGCAAACTTGCCAAAACCAGGTTGGAAAAATTCCCCATATGGCCATGCCCTGCCATGCTCGTCCACATAGGGGTTTTTCTCCATGTCCGCAATAATTTGCGTCCTGAGCTTGTCGAAGGATTCTTTGCTGTATTCTTTATTTAAAATACAATAACTTTTACGCTTAAGACTAACACAACCAAAATTATTTTTTGATGCTGTGCACCAAAGACAATATTCAGTGTTAAGTATTTCAGGAAAACAATATGCTGAAAATTTTGTATTACTAACATTATCACCCACACTAGCTGATTCATAAACTAATTCAGCATTATTGCCCCAACCTGAATAATCAAAGCAGTCCTTGGATGATTTAACGCTTATAACTTGACACCATTTGCAATTTTCTATATGGCTAGCAATATATATTTCCTTAGAATTCTTAGATTTATAAATATACTCACCAGTAACATTTAGATTAAAAGTGTCTCCCGTAAAAGCACGATAAGGAAATTTTTTCCAAAATATTTCTGCTTCTTTTTTAAGTTTATTTATTCCAGAACGAGTATCGATCTTTAATTCTTCCAATTTTTTCAAATAATCTTCTTTTGTATATTGAACATTAAAAATGTTATAAGAAGAACCACGCAAATTCACACAGCCAACACAATTCATACATCCATAACAGTTGCGAGAAAACCATACTTCATTACAATCATCACACTCCTCAGAAAAAAAAGCTCTATAGCATCTGCGCTGACCGATGGATTCATAACATAATTCGGTATTAAAAATACGGATACTATCAGCTGTATCTTTTGCTGTATTTAAAATTGAAGAAAAATAAACATTTTCGCAATAATCTGCCGCAGTAATTAAAGTGCAATTTTTTGAATAAGATAAAGCATTACAATAATCACAATTTTTAAGACTTGAGTATATAGATTCGAGTGCTACATAAGGAGTTTTTTCTGAAAGTTCTTTCCATTGCGCCAGAAATGGTTTACTAGAATCATAATCCATAGCATATTCTGTGCCATCCCAATCATCCGCCCACCAACACGACTGACAATAAACCGTGATCTTCTGATTTGGAGGATACATTGAAAGAGTGCGTTTCCCGCATTTGTCACAATTCCTAAAAAAGAGGGACCACCAATTAACAGAAGACAGACGTCTGATCATCCGGCATTCTGGGCACCAAGTCGGGGTAGGCACTTTAATTTTTTCATAAAAATTAAAATCCTCCGGCTCTACTGTAAAATTTTTATTACAATTCTTGCAAACTTTTATTTCAGCTTCCATAGTTTTATTCTACCATCTCCTCAAATTCTTTGGGTACTGATGATTCTATTTTTACAGTTTCTCCTTTCAGGTTTTTAAATTCTATAGATTTTGCATGCAGAGCCACGCGAGCAATGCCTTTCGGACAAGGATTGTCTGGATTATAAAGAGCATCGCAAGCAACAGGGTGATTTAGATATTTCATATGCACTCGGATCTGATGCGTTCTGCCAGTTTTAGGTCTAACTTCAAGATATGTGAAAGGCGAACGCTGCGCCTGAAACCTTTTCAGTACTCTATACTCAGTAATCGCTTCACGCATTTCCCCTCTTGCCCCTCTTCCGGCAAGCCACCGCCTAAAATCTCGTGGGCTTCTGCCTATCGGTTTATTTACTATTCCTCTCTCATTTTTTACATTACCGGAAACTATCGCATGGTAAATTTTTTTAATTTCCCTGTTTTTAAATTGACTCTTTAGAAATTCGTGAGCTTTTTTATTTTTTGCCAACAACATCACTCCAGAAGTTTCTCGATCCAATCTATGCACTATCTCCAATTTTGGATATTTTTTCAAAAAGATATCTAAGATGGTCTTCTCTTTATCAGGACCTGCCCCGTTGCGAGCTTGCTCTGCTACGGGGTGCACTAAAATCCCAGACGGTTTGTCTATGGCAAGGATATTAGAATCTTCATATAAAGTTTTTATCTTCATTGGCAATTAAAATATAAATTGTCTTATAAACTGTATACAGAAAGACACAAAAAATACTAACAAAGGTTAAGGGGGCTACTCCATCAGTAAGGCCAGCTGAAATATTTAGAGAATCCTTTATTAAATTTAATGGATGGAAAAAGAAATCCCAACTATTCCACCTTTCAAATCTTCCCAAATATACCCCAAAGCTTGAAACAAAACAAATAGCAAAAATAATAATCTCTGAAATTAAATAATTAAAATGATTCTTTAAATATTGATGAATCTGAAAAAGAGAGATAGTTCCCAAAAGCAAACCGATCCAACCAAAGAGAAAGAAAAGCAAACTATCGTACCATATAAATGTCTCAGGGCTTGAGACTATATGCATAACATCAGTCACTAAGTATGGAGCATTAGGAAAAAATAAAAGCCATAAAATGAATAGTGGTATAAAAAATTTTACTGCTGTTTCTTTCTTAATAAAATAAAAAGATATTATATACGGTATCCAAGCCAAGAAAAGATTCAAAATTAAATATAAAGGCGTCTCTCTGCCAACCAGATCAAGCCGAGCCAGATCGAAAACAATAGCCACGACCGACACCACGATAAGTATTTGAGTTATTTTTCTAGTTTTCATACTAAATATACTTAAGAAACTTTGTTTTCTGAGTTTTCCAAATTAGCAGGCAATTCGATAAAGAATGTTGAACCTTTTCCTTCACCTTCGGACTCTGCCCAGACTTTGCCTTTATGTTCTTCTATGATTAGTTTGACGGAGTAAAGCCCGTAACCAGTACTGTCCACATTTACTTTTACGGATTCCTTGCCTCGTCCGCCTTCGGTGAATAAATGCTTTTTGTCTTCGTCTGTGATGCCTATGCCTGTATCTTTAACAGAAAGATTAACCTTCCCGTTACCATCGTGTAAGTCAACAATTATTTTCCCCTCTTTAGTGTACTTAATAGAATTATCAATTAAATTATTTACCGCTTCAGTAAGCCAGAAGACATCACCCAAAACATTGTACACATCATTTTTATCATCATGTATACTACTTTCCATTTGCAAACCTTTCGCTTCTGCTTGAATTTTTTTATCAGCCAAAACTTTTTGTACTATTCCTTTGAAATCAACCGGCTTCATTTCATATTTTACTGATCCAGTAGACAGATTAGAAGCATTCAAAACCAAGTTTACCGTCTGAATTCCGCCATTGTCTGATTCCAACCCCATCTGCGCATACTTTTTCACCACTTCACTTATTTCACCAAAAGTTCCATCAAGCAAACCAGCAAAAATATATTTTGAACGAGTAAAAGATCCCTTGACCTTGTGAGTAACCAAGTGCACCAATGACTCTCTTTGCTTGAGGAGACTCTGGAGATCAATATTAAGTTTTTCAATTTGTACTCTTTGGTCAGACTCCCTCTTTAGATTTCTAAAAAGAATCAAACTCAAAAGAGCGAGCAAAACGATAGTCAAGACAGTGAGCAATTTATTGGTTGAACTGGTGATAAAGAACAACTGCCCACCCATTAAAATAATCAAACCTACCACTAAATAATAAGTGCCGAGAATATGAACCTTAAAAATATCAAGTTCAAATACTGAATAAATAATTACTACAAGAAATACTGGCAAAAGAAACAGGCCATATAAATTCATTTCATAATATGCAGTTACAGATGCTAGATATCCTGTTACTCCAAAAACTGTAAGAAATAGAAACATAGAACCAATCATTATCAAATTAGTTTTTTTCTTTTCCCAAGAAAGTTTTTTAATAAAAGGGGTAACTACAGACAAAAGCATTATAAATAATAATATCCCCTCCACCACAAGCTTATAAACACTTAGAAAATCATTATTAAAAGCTTCACATATTGAATGATCAAAACCAGTTACAGATTGATTAGTAATCGTAATAAAAAATGCTGGAACAATTAATAAAAAAAGGAGTATTTTTTTGAAAATAGAAATATCTTTTTGATCATTAAAAACTAATACAAAATATAAACCTAAAATATAAAAAGTAATCTCAAGAAAATCAAGTGGTGCCCAAGATGCATATACTAAATAATAGTTATTTAAATTCCAAGTAATCAAATCTCCAATAAGCCAAAGCGAGAATGCAACGATAAAAGATAAAAATACTTTTGAAAAGAGATTGAATTTTGATTTTATTAATACAAAAATTCCTAAAATAAGCGATAAAACTACAGGAATAAGATGAGAATAACTAGCAAGAACTCTGACCGTACCTTGTGTTGTGTGTGTTAGTACATAACATGTATTTATTATTGTATTTGTATCAATCATAATTTTTTTTATTTTTTACGTTCGTCTACTAATTTCTTCACATTTAAACAATGAAGTACCCAATACTCACTTGATTCTGTTTCAAATGGCTCAATCGGCACGATAAGTGGTTTCACTCCTGTCGTATTCAAAACCTCACCAATAGCTGGTAATATTATTTTTTCGGAAAAATCATGCTCGTTTTTCTTTTTAGATATTAAAAAATTTTCAAATAAAATTCCAAAACAAGTGAACATTAAAAGTAAATTTATGTAATATTCGTTTGCTTTTCCCCCATTATTTTTAAACCATTCTGATACATCCCTTATTGTAATTTCTTCATCTTTAAAATGATCATTAAATAAAAACTTATGGAAATCAACAAGTGGTTCCGCCCATATAGTTTTTACATTCTTTATTTTTTTTCCATTATGTAAATTAAAATCAATGATTGTAATTTTTTCAATATTATAATCCCCATTCTTGCTACATTTTTTTTGTATATTTAACTGTCCTAAAGAATGTTTGAATTCATTATTAGAAGTAAATTTATCATCGTGATACTCAAAAATTACTGGGTGTAAATTATTTTCTTTCGCTAAAGCTATAAACCTCTTTGTTTCATGGTTTGGTGTAGCAATTTGTCTAAAAAGAACTGCACACTTTTTATTTTTTAAAACCTCCGGTATGTCCCCTTTTAATAATTCCTCCACCCTTGCCATCAATTTTGGATCTTTTCTACGTTCTTCTAAAAGTCTTAAAGCCTCAGAAAGCGGAGTGTAAACAACCTGATTAAAAATATTCCGGTCGTTCATTATTGTGTCATAGTCTCCAATCTTGATTTTTGCGTCCTTTGCGGGCATATGATGATTATAACATATGAAAGCAACTTAGGGTAAAAATTCAAAATATAAGAAAAGTAGCAAAATCTTAAATAATGTGGCATAATGCACCGATTATGAATAATTCATTAAGCTACAAGCTTAAGTGTATAAATGAGGATTTTCAAGTGACAGAAGTATCACTGATGCCATCTTTCATACAAAAAGGTTCTCGAAAATTTACTTATATCTGGCTTCAAAAATCTGGATTCACAACATTTGAAGTTTTAGAACAAATTAAAATATTTTTTAAACTTTCATTTGAAGATGTATGTAGCCAAGGCTTAAAAGATGAGGACGCAATTACTGAACAACTTATTTCTGTAAAAAAAGTTCTAAAAGAAAAAGATATTAAAGCATTCAATAAAAAATATACTACAAAAAACAAATTTGCAAAAATAAAATATATAATAGGCCACGGCAAAAAGCCAATAAAAGAACGGGCGCTTCATGGTAATGCTTTTAAAATTGTGATAAGAAATTTAAATTCTGCATTAGCTGATGATCTTTTAAATTATATACACAATCACAAGCAACTTTATTTTATCAATTACTATGACAATCAGCGATTTGGAATGCCTGGTGGTCCATACAATACTCATTTGATCGGGAAAGCTATAGTGAAAAATAATTGGAAACAAGCTTATGAACAATTAAAAATTACTAACAATATCATTAAAAATGATGAATTAAAAATAAAAAATATTTCTGATTTTAAAAAAATATTTGATTCGATGAATCCCAAGAAGGTTTCCTTTTTTGTCTCTGCCTATAACAGTTTCTTGTGGAACACTCAAGCTTCTTTGATAGTTAAAAAATACACAAAGAGCAAAAAAAGGTTATTTGAAAATGTTGGACGATTACAATTACCTACTAATTATTTATTCCAATGTCCTCATATTTGTGAAGTAGAAGGGTACGAACTCGTTACAGAGAACTTCTCAGTTAAGACAAGGCCAAACAAAAGAAATCTTTTAGTTGCTACAAATATGTATGCTCATGATTTAGAATCTGACGAACTCTATAAAAATAAAAAGAAAGTAACACTTTCTTTTTATTTGCCTACAGGAAGTTATGCTACTATGGTCATCAAGCAACTCTTTTTAAATTTAAAATAAATAAATTTATGGATAAAAATATAGAAATTGAAATACGCGGACCTTTATTAAAAAAAGAATTCTATAATTTGATAGAATTCTTTGAAAATAAAGGGAAAAAAACATCAGAAAAAGATAGAGTCTTGATTGACTACTCTACTTTTTTAGAAGGTGGAGTAGAAAATAGAAAAAAGGATATACGATTACGAGTGACTAATGGAATTCCCGAAATTATCGTCAAGATTGGTGAATGGGGAGGTACTGAACAGCGTAAAGAGCTTTCTGCTTTTACTAAACCAGGGGAATTTGACACCTTAGTTGAAATTTTTGGTGAACTTGGATTTACCAAAGGAATGTTGTGTGAAAGGAAGAGCAAGGTCTATGACTATAAAGGTATTGAATTTGCATTAGTAGAAGTACCGGGACATAGCTATTATTATGAAGCAGAAAAAATGGCATCTTTAAATGAAAATGGTGAAGAATTAATTAATGAAATAGAAAATGTTTGCAAAGAACTTAAGCTTAATATTTTTGATAAAAAACAGTTTTTCGAGTATATAGACAAATTAAATAAAGAAGCTAATGAAATTTTTGATTATAAAAACTATACTTTAAACTATTTTAAAAATAGATTTAACTTAAAGTAGAAACAGGCGGCTGGATTGAACCGGCCGCCTGTTATTTATTATGATGTGCTACGTGTTATCCGTGATGACCCTTTACATAGACTCTCCCTTGGATTATCTTGTGTGCGGGACGATTATGGATAATGGCATGTCGAGCAAATTCCTTACCGCAAGAAGGACACCTAAGATCTCCTTTTGTGTAATCTGACATTATCATGTCAGCATAACACTTCAAGAGATGTCCTCCGCCTTCTTTTTTATATTGATACAATAAAGTTCTACATGCGTTGCAATGCACTGCAATAGTATAGGTTTTAAACATATAACCTCCTAAAATGACACTTTAATAGCATTGAATTTTGAAGGACATACACCAACGCAAGCGTTGCACGAAATGCAGTTCTCTCCAATGACTGCTAATGCGTTTTTATCCGCACGGCGAATCATTGAAAGAGCATCAAATGCACAGGATTGAACACAAATTCCACAGCCTGTGCACTTTTCTTCGATTACTACTGGACGTGGCGACAAGAACTTATGGTCGTCTGTTTTTCCAAGCGTAAGTCCGATGAGATCTCTGACTGAATTATATTTCGGATTTTCAGTAAGAAACCTCTGTAAACCAGTAGCAATCTTTTCAAAGACTATCGGGCCTTTGAGCGCAGGCGCAGTATAAAGTTGAACAGCACTTGCACCTGCCATAAGCATCTGTATTACATCGTCTGCGGTGAAAATTCCACCACAACCAACAACTGGGACGCTAAGTGTCTCTGACAACTGATGCACGCACCATAGAGCGATAGGAAAAATTGCTTTTCCAGTCACTCCACCACCCCCGCCCTTGATTCCGAGTTTTGGTTTAGCGGTTTTTGTGTCAATCAACATTCCAGGGCCAATACTGTTTGTGCAGACGATAGCATCAGCACCAAGATCTTCTGCCTGCTTGGCCATCGAGACCAAAAAGCTTGAGTAAGAAAGCTTAATCCAGATTGGTGTTTTTGTAATACCACGCACTTTTTTCATCAGTTGTTCTAGATGAAATGTGTCGACATTTAAGTTTCCATGTAGTGTTCCGGAATGCGAGCACGATATGTTGATTTCAAAAGCGTCAACACCCATTTCGTCGAAGGCTTGAATGAGATAGCAACAGCTATCCAAATCACGCCCCGAAAGAGAAATAATGATCGGACAGCCAGTCTCTTTGACCTGGTGCACTCCATGATTCTGCCAATCAGTCCACGGTTTTTCGTTTCCCCACTCGCAGTTAAGCATACTGTCTTTTTCAAAAACTGCATAGCGTGGAGAGGTAATCCGTAAACGTTCCAGTGGAACATGTTGCTTGAGCGACCGAGTAACCATACCAGAGCAGCCGTACGGTTGAGCTCTCAGAAAAAAATCGGGTGTTTCAGTAATATACCCTGAAGCTAGCAACAACGGTGTTTGCAACTTAACATTCCCAACTTTTGTTTTTAAAGACATAGTTACTCTCCTTTATTTTCTAGTTGTGGTTTTAAAACTGCATGTACTTTGTCTAAGACCAAAGATTCCCCAGCTTCAGTAACTTCAATTACAGAAGCAAATAGCGACTTTCGTTGCAAGATTGTCTCAATCTCGCTAGTGGCTGTTGCAACCCGTTTTTTTATCTCTTCTGGACTTTCTGTTTTTCGTAAAACAAGTCTTTTATGAAGAAAAGATGGATCAAAAGTTACAAAACCAATAGCAAAAATTTTAGGGTTAATTTTTATCGCTTCCAAAATGTTATCTGGATGCACCTCAGTTAGTTTAATGTCTGAACTTTGGAGTAAATCTTCTTTTTTAAGGCCATAACGATGACCAAAAAGATCTTGGACCAAAGCAAGCTCACCAAACTCAGACATTCGGTTAAATTCAAAAGGTGGAACGTGAATTCTGTTTCCGCCCTGCTCGTTTGACCGCAAAGGACGAGTTGTAAACCACGCTAGTTCTTGAATCTGTGGATAGCGCTGTAGCAGTTGTTCTTTAATAAAGCCCTTACCAATTCCGGAGGGCCCACTGAAAGAAATAATCATTGAGTCCTCCTTTTTAAAGTTAGTTTTTAATTATCAAAAAACTCTGAATAATTCATTAGCAGAATACAATACATTTTTTATTTTGTAAAGTTCATTCTTGTTATCCGTCACAATGCGTAATAGAGTAACATTTAGTATATAATTTATGTATTGTAATTAAATTAATATGACAAAAATCATTTCACTAAAACAATTCAATATTGAACGACCCGAGAAGATTTGAATTTGAAATAGCTTCTAGTTAATTCCCAAAAGTCATAAAGTTCGTACTCTCGTATTTCCTAACTGCTCGGTAAAATATTTTTATTGAAAATACAAACCAAAATATTGCCAAAATACTAATCAATAAAAGTTTTCCCATAGAAATGTCTCTAACTATTTCAACTGGTATCGTACCAACCAAAAGAGACGGGATTAAAAAAGTAAAAATAAATCTCATCGCTCCCTGAAAAGCTCCCCCATCAAACATGGAAGGAGTTGAGAAAAACCAAAATAAACCATCAGAAATTGAAGAAGCATCTATAAATAAAAAACTCACCGAAGCAATCATCACTGATACTGCAAAAAACACAAGTACAGCAAAAGGAATAAGAAATAATATGAGAAATACTTGAAAAAAATTTGCCTGAATTAAAGAAACATAAATTCCTAAACAAATGATTCCAAAAATAATATCTCCTATACCCGAAGCACTAAATGATGCTGTTGAAATTCTAACAAGTAAATTTTTAGGAGAAAGCATAAAGCGATCAAAGGATCCTGAAGCTGTATAGTCAGCAAGTTTTCTAATTCCAATTCCTACGGAAAATACGATACCATAACACAAAGCGTTAAAGCCCTGAAGACCTATTATATCAGCGACTGTCCAGCCTCCAATATTGCCAACTGATTTTATAAAAAATACCCACAAAATTATAAAAGCAATATTATTCAAAGCCATCCCCACAACATTCATTAAAAAGCTGGTGCGAAGCTCAGCACTGCTTTGAATATTCTTCTTTATCGCATATAAAGCAAATTTTAATTCTTTCATCATATGATTTAACAAAATCACCTACTTGGTAATTTTTATCCTCCATTTACGGATACTTTTTGTTTGGCTTTTTTAAACATAAAATAAACAAACACACCAAACAAAAAAATCCAAAATAATTGAATACCGACCAATTGATACCAATCTGTCTGCCATGTTTCGTATATAGTATGAGTTATAAACTGAGAAGCACCAAAAGGAGTGTATAAAGCAATTTTTTTCATCAGCGGAGGGAATAATGCAATAGGAAGATACGAACCTCCGAGAATCATGACTGCTTTATCAACAATCCAAAATACAGGGAGGACATCTTGTATCCAAAATGCTAAAAGACCTATTATTGTATATAAATACAATGAAAGAATGATCCCGCAGACAATAGTCAAAATCAACGTCGGGATAAAAATACCAATACCCATAGTCGCTGGAAAACCAACCGTTAATCCAAGAACAATAGTACCTAGTATAGTTATAATTAAAAATGAATATAATCCAGCGCCAAATTGCCACCACATTTTATAGGAAAGGTATGAAACAGGTTTGCTTAATAAAATTTCTACATTTCCAGTTTGAATATCTTGCATCATTAGTCTAGCTATATCTCGTAAATGTAAAACTGAAAAGGCAAAGTAGAAAAATATACTCCAGGCAACAAAAATAAAAGTTGTGCCATTAATAGTTCCATTATTCAATTTGAAAACTGACCAGTATAAAAAAATCAAAACTACACACCTTGATATGATTCCAAGTGTATCCACCACCAGCCTGCTTGGATATTGGATACGATCCTTAATGAGGGTTGTTATTATTTTAGCTGGCAGTTTAAGTTTTTTGAGAATCTTTTTCATAAATATGTCTGATGACTGTTTCAAGATCAGCATTATATACATCGATATCTTCAACTTTAAACAGAGTAAGTAATTTCTTTAAGGATTCTTGAACATTGATTTTATTAATATCAACAACCACTGTAATTTTATTTTTGTCTTTTGATAAATAATTTATACCTTCAGGAAGTATAGGAAAATCACTAAAACTATCCTGTGCTACCAAATCAATATATTTTTCATAAACAAAAGTTTTTGCTAAGTCTTCGGTAGGTAAATCTTTAATAATTTCTCCGTGGTTGATGATTATAGTTCTATCACAAAGAGATTCAATATCTCCAACATCATGGGAAGTTAAAAATATTGTCGTTCCTTCTTCTTTATTTATTTTTAATAGTAAATCACGAAGCATTTTTTTTGCTACAACGTCCAAGCCTATTGTGGGCTCATCGAGAAGAATTATTTTAGGTTTATGTATTAAGGAAGCTGCGACTTCAGCACGCATGCGTTGACCAAGTGAAAGTTTACGAACTGGCTGAGTAATGAATGAACTAAGATCAAAAAGCTCCACTAGTTCAGCAATTCTCATTTTAATTTCTTTATCAGACAGATCATACATCACCCCAAAAAATTCAAGTGAGTCCGTTAATGGAAGATTTGGTAGAAGTTGAGAACGTTGACCAAAAACTGTACCAATTTGATATGCTAATTTCTTCCTATCTTTTGTTGGATCTAATCCGAGCATGTTTATTTTTCCAGAAGTCGGAAAAAGTATACCTGTAAGCATTTTAATAGTGGTAGACTTCCCTGCACCGTTAGGTCCAATAAAAGCTATGCGCTCTCCACTTTTGACTAAAAAAGAAATATTATTAACTGCAATAATCTCTTTGGTTTCAGGAGAAAATAAATTTTTCAACCAGCCCGAAGATGCATTTTTTGCAGAAAAAGTGAACTTTTTGGTAAGGTTAGATACCGTAATTGAATTAGAGTTCATAAATCTATATTATCATATTTTAATCGAATTTAATTAAAAATCCCTGCATTTATCTATTGAAAATTTCCTCTATACTTTCTGGTCCAACATAAAGTACTGTTCTTAAATTTGGATATTTTTTAAAATCTAAATCCGCAAATCTTTTTTCCTTATCGTCAATAAAAATTATTTCATCATTTTTAAATTGTTCGCATATCATTTCCACTGGACCCTTTTTTGTGTCCAAAACAGTAAAAATTTGAGTAAAAAGTGGCTCAAGGCCAGTTCTGTTTACTTTTTCAAGCTGGTATTCTTTTACACCGTGAGTAACCATGTAGCAATCTTTAACCTCTAATTTTTTTATTCGATCGATGAGTTCATTGTTAATAAAATTTTTACACTCTCCCATTATTTTCTCGGTTAATTCCTCTTTACTTATTGAACTTAAATTTTCACCTTTCAAAACTGAGGCAACTAAATTGGGGAGGGTCCAACCTTTTTATTTTTCAATTTTGTAGTATTTTTTTACTGTGTCATATGAAACTCCAATTTCTTCAAAACACTGATACGTGTGTTTTTTAAATTTCTCTGTATTAAAAAATAATACATCATCAAAATCAAAAATATATTTTGTCATAAAATTACATTGTCATAATTATTAAAATATTCTTTTATAAATATCCCATCTCTTACAATGTTAAAAGCAGTATTGTAAAAATTTATTTTTCCTGCTTTAACTTTTTTATTTTGCGTATTAAAAATATTTATTAATTTTTTCTTATTTACCCATACTACCCTTAATCCATTTTTTATTTCCTCTTCTGTTCTAGAATCTTTTTTGAATTTTTTCACTGCCTTAGCAACAAAACACGTAGTTGTAAATTCTTTTTTATATTTATCCCTAAATTCTTTTGTTTTACCTACCATCCCAATAATTTTAACTTCTTGATTTGTTTCTTCAAGACATTCTCGAATAATCTCTATTTCCAAGTTAACACTTTCGGCTCCTCCACCCGGAAGTGAGAAAAGATTGTGTATAGGGTTTGTAACCAAAGCTATTTCCCCTTTTCTATTTAGCACAATAGCTTTAACAGTTTCTCTTTTCTCATATTTTTTCGGTTTTTTTATTTCACTTTTTGGAAAAATATCAGAGTTATATAAAATTTTTAAATATTTTGTCATAAATATTGTTATTTATTTTCTTTTTGTGCCACTCAAAATCTTTTTTCGGCATATCTAAAATAGAGTGCCATTTGTTAATTAAGAAAATTATCATGATTTTTTCTTACTTTTTCTGATTAAATTCATTTCATACCTTTGGATCGCATCAAGCGATGTTTTCCAATTTCTCCCCTCTTTTACTCCTGCAATCTTGCCTGTACGAACGAGAAGTCCTAGATACTCAGCGCCATATTTTGTTTGTGAAGCAATTTTTGATAAAGGCAATAGAGTATTTTCTTTAGTAGAATTTTTTATTGCTTTTATGTATAAATCCAAAGAACGCTCAACTGCTTGAGAAACAAAAAGGATTAAATCTTCTATTTTCCCTTTATCTGCTTTTTGTAATGCTTTATAATATTTTGCTCTGTCGTTCTTTAATATCACCACAATTGGATAACCCAGTTTCATTAAAATAATGTTTAAAATGATTCTACTCACTCTGCCATTGCCATCACTAAAAGGATGAATATAAACAAAACGATGTTTGAATTCTGTCGCTAAAGTAATAATATCTAATTTATTTTTATTTTCTTTATACCAATCTAGCAGATCTTTCATCCTGTGGGATACTTCAAATGCAGGCGGTGGATTATGTTTGCTTCCAGTTATGCGCACATCATAAGTACGATACGAACCCTCTTCCACTCCATCAATATTCTGCACTACTAAACTATGCAAATTTCTAATAAGCATTTCAGAAAGTGGAATGTCTTTTTTACTATTTACCACCTCATACAAATACTCGATTGCTTTTGCTTGATTTTTTACTTCCAAATGATCTTTGAGCGACTTCCCTTTCACAGTGATGCCTTGCTGTAAGACAAGCATTGTTTCTCGCAGAGTGAGAGTATTCCCTTCTATCGCATTTGAATTATAGTTCATCTCAATAGAAAACTGCTCTCGGAGTTTATTTACTAAGTATGGTGGAAAAGGTCGCGCTTTTTTAAGCACAACTAATTTATCTTCAATCCTTTTTAAAATAAAGGTATTTTTCATAATATTCTATATTATCCTTAATATCGGATAACTTCATTTAGTATACTATCCGATATTTATAAAAGCAAGTATGTGCTAATATGGATTTTTATTTTATTCTTCAACAGCCGATGCTTCAAGTAGGGAGCAAGACTCCCCCAATGTTTCGTCTTCTGCACATTCTATCGGTTCACATTTTATGGTTCCAGTTTCGCACACACTCGCGCAATCTTCATTCTCGCACACCTTGAAATCACCAGCGTTTAGGCTAAATCTTTTAAAATCTGACAAACCATTTGGTGGGCAGTCATCTGGATTAGAACAATCACGCTGAAAACATGTTTCTTTGAGAGGATCACAAGCAACTTCTACGATAAAATCGTAATCTTTCTTAAAATAGAAAAAATAAAATGATACAAAAATAGCAGAGAGACAGCTAATACCTATTAACCATAGAAACCAATCATTCTTCTTTTCTTCTTTTTCTTCTTCGGGCATAGTATTATTTTAACATATTTATTAAAGAAATAATATTGCACTACCGATAATCATAATTATGATAGCAATAATTTTAGGTAATAAAATACGTTTTGTTAAATTTTCTTTTGCTATTTTTGGGAAAAATTTAGTAGTAAAAAGAGTTAAGAAAAGTACGATGGCGGGTTGAAAAGTGCCAACTAGAAATACCATAGCAACAGGAGCTAAAAGCAAAGCAAAATTGGTTAAAAGATTGCCAACGATAGACATAAGTTCACTTACAGTATTTATGATAAAGATCGTATACCCGCCTGTCCTGTTCATATGAAAAAAAGATTTTCGATAATGTGGAATAAATAAAAAAATAAATAAACCAGACACCCCCAAGCCAAAATATTCCCAAAATGATGAAACCCAAAAATTATTTTCCACAGTTACATACTTAAAAATAACTCCAGAAGTTGCTACAGCTATACATGCAAAAAGCATATAAAATGCGGGCTTGTGCTTAAAACCTTTTTTCTCTTTACTAAAATCTAAGGAAATTAAAATTAAACCTAAAAAAATTATTCCGGATCCAATAAATTGGTAAAACGTTAATGTTTCTCCAAGAAAAAAATAACCCAATATATATCCAAAAATAGGAACAGAGAGAAACCAAGGCACAACTGCGGAAGTTTCTTCTATCTCCAAAGCAAATAAATATAAAACGATCCAAATAATAGTAAAAATACCACAAACAAAAAGTAAAAACTTATCTAGAAATGGGATATTAAAAACATCTGGGACAAAAATCCATATAAAAAAAGAAATGAAAATACCGATAAAACTGGAAAAAAGGACCAGACCTCCAGAGCTGTGCTCCTCTTCTTTATGGGAAAATCTAGTAACTAAATATTTATCAGCCAGATTTACCAAAGCCCATAAAAATGGGGCGCCTAAGGCTATAAAAAACCATTGCATAGAATTATTGTAACACACTCAACCAGAAAATTGACATGGTTTTTTTATTTGTTAAAATTAAAATATATGGAAAATATGAGAATACAAGACGTGGAATCTGGAATACATGGAGCCCCAGCTGAACTTGTAAAATTCAACTTGTCTCCAGAAGAAAGAATTGCTGAGGCTAAAAAAGAACTTAAAAAAATATTAAAGGGTTTAAAATTAACTCCTGAAGAAATGAAACGGGCGTTTCAGGAAACAGAAGAAGAAAATGAGGTGAGGGGTAATGCTTAAAAAATATTCTTTATTGTGCCCTTGGTAGGGTAATCTTTCTCAATTTAGGTCACAACTCTCGGCTCGTCGTCACTCACCTCGGTCGCGACCCCGACTCGCAATTTTTTCTGTTGAAAAAATAATGCTCCGCCTCACAAAAGCAAAAAATAATACCGCAGAGTATTATTTTTAAAATCATGCTTTTGTGCCCTCGGGAGGAATCGAACCTCCATCAAGGCCTTAGAAGAGCCTCGTTTTATCCATTAAACTACGGGGGCAAAATTACAAAAGAACTTCTTTAATATACTACAAAGGTTTGGTTTTTCCAAAACAATTAAACTGTAGATAAGTTTTACGTCTATGACAATTAGCACACCTGATTTCGCATTTTTGTATCTCTCTTAACACAGACTCCCAAGAGTAATGCCCGGATAACATAATTGATACAGGTTTAAATTTATTACTGGGACTCTTGTGGTCAAAATCAAGCACAACTGGATCGTCTTCTCCACAATCAATACATTTCCTAGTAGACAGATATTCAAACAATAATCCACGAACTTTTATACGATGTCTTTTCTGCGCTTCGTACATTTTTATTTTACTATTGTAAGGCATAAAAGGATTATACCACATAGTTCTAACCCATACATAGTTTAGTAATATGCTGGGTAAAAATTTTTAGTCTTATTATTTATTGGTGCGCGGTGAGGGACTTGAACCCCCGACCTTCTCAGTGTAAATGAGTTGCTCTACCAACTGAGCTAACCGCGCAAGTCAAAACTTAGTCTTTAAAGATAATAGCAATATAATCACTTTTTTTCAACTTTTATAACGAAGGGTCAACGACGGGTGCCGGAGAATTTAATATTTCTATTGATTTCTTTTCTCTTTCAGAAAAATAATTTAATACTTGGTTGATACGATCTTTGTTAACTATAGGAAGTTGTCCGTCATTATTCTCAATTGGTAAAACAGAATCTTGATTTATTTGCACAAAAAGACGATAACTAAAAAGAAAAGATAAGAAAATTATTACCACTGCGCAAAGAAGTATTATTCTCCAATAAAAATTTGTAAAAAAAGTAAAATCTTTTTTCTTAAAACTTTTCTCTTTTTTAAATAAATTTATTTTCATCCCGTTAGAAGTTATTATATTTATAATTTACATTTAATTCCCCATTAGTGAACTTCTAACAGGATTCATGGAATAAAACTTAAAAGTTGTATTTTAAAGATGGCCTCCCAACCTGAATCTTTGGTATTTTTATCATTCTCCCCAGAAGTGATAAGCTTGTGTATATCCATTGACATGAAATTGATTTCGTATGGAGAATTTTCTAAAAGTGTTAAAAATTTATAAATTGTTTCAAATCTACCTGATGCTTTTAACCCGACCGTTAATTCTGAATTGTCTGCCTTTAAATCAACTGAATTAATTTGAACTGAAACTCCCACGGATGATGCCAACTTTTCTATTATATTCAAAAAAGGAACAATATCAGAACTTTTAATAAAATGACTATCCAGAAGAATCTTGTCAGGAACAATTTTTTGAAGTGATTGATTAAGGGATGCAATATCATTTCGCCTGAATGTTTCTGTTTGTAGATCAATTGTATCTTGCTGTGTCTTTTGATTATTATCATTTATCTTTTTATATAGAAATACAAAAGCAACACAAAACAACAACAAGAGTGTGGTAGAAATAAGCAGTAATATTTTTTGAAAATTATTTTTCATGTTTCTACGAAGGTATTAAACTTAAATTAAAATTAATATTGGAACCTTTCACGAAATTTGAAATTGGTAAATTTACACTTTTAAAAGCTGAACTATTTTCTAATGCCTCACGAAATAAAAGTAAAACTTCGCGAGATGGTGCTATCCCTGTAATGCTTATTTTTTTTCCACTTTTTCCACTATTTTCATATAAAATTTGAGTAATTTTAACATCAGATCTCTTGTTTAAAACAATAGCGTTAATAACGCTATTGGAAAGAAAAAATTTATTTTTATCAAACTTTTCAATTGAAATAATTTTGTTATTTATATCTTTTACTAGCGCCAAGGAATCCTCTCCTGCTAAAGGTAATGGTTCTAACTTTTGATTTTCTAATTTCATACTAATGAAAGAATGTTTCATTGAAGAGATAAAATATGACGGCAACAAAGAAATAAAAGCGACTAAAATACAAAGATCTAACATAACTATAAACAAAATTATAAGTCTATAGTAAAAATCTGTAATTATTTTCTTCTTTTCTTCTTTTGGAATTAAATTAATCATCTTAATTTATTTATTACTATCAAAATCTCCCAAAGCTAACCCTAGGGCTGTAGCAAATGAGAGCGACTGCTTGAAACTTATTTCTGGAATATAATTTTTCGTATCTGATATATTAATCCAAACATTTGCCATCTCTACAATGCTTTTCATACTGACAGAAATATAATCAGCCAGCCCTATCAAATTAGAATCTCCGCCACAAAAAATTATTTTTTTTATCGGTGGATTGTTTTTCCCCTCTTCATCTTTATGCGTCTGCCAATATAAAAAATGTTTAACTATTTCATCACGTAAGATAGAAACACTATTTAAAAGCACTGCAAATATTTCTTTGTTGTCTGTATTTCTCTCTAGTCCATACTTTTCTTTCTTTTCTTCTGCTTCCTCAAAGCTGATATTAAAATTTTTCTGAATCATTTGAGTCAGCGTCACCCCTCCCAAGTCAAGAGTGGAGGTAAATACTACAATACCTTTAGACACAATAAAAATACCGGTCCGTCTTTTACCAAAATCTACAATCATATAAGTATCCAGGTCTCCTTTTTTAATAATCGCCCTAGAAATCGCTTGTGCCTCGAGCTCAAATGACTTGACTGATATTTTAGACTGCTTAAAAATTAATAAATAATTTTCAATTATATTTTTAGGAACAGCAGTAACTTGAACCTCCAAATTTTGAATATTTTCACTAACTAATTCATAATCAAAAATCGCATCCTCGGCTGATATCGGCACATGATCCTCGAGAGCAAGCTCTATCCCCTCTCGAACGTCTTTTAAACCTATTTTGTCTAACTTGAGCGCAAAAATATATGCTTGTTCTTCCGGCAAAGAAACACGCACAGATTTTATTTTTTCTTCTTTTCTCAATGATGATAGAATTTCCTCCATTTTTTTTGAGTCTTTAATTTTTCCAGACTCAATAACTCCCAAGGGAATGCTCCGCTCCCCGTATCGTCCCATTCTAATACCATTTTTAGTAGAAATAAGCTCAACAAATTTTATTGATTCATCTGAAATATCTAAACCAAAAAAAGGTTCTGAAAGAAATTTCGGTAAAGGAAAAAATCTAAGAAAAAGTTTATTCAATGAATTACCAAACATAGTAATATTATACTCGGTAGTGAAACTTTTATCAAAGATAAAACTCTACTATCGGGTTATACGACTTTATTTCTTCGGTCTAAATATCTCTGCAAAATAAGAGCGGCGGCTGATGCATCTACTCGGCCAGACTTTATTTGCTTTAATTTGCTGTGCGATTGTGAAGGATTAAAACTTTTTTTATTACTACCCATTTTCCGGGCTTCCACCGAAGTTAAAAATTCTTTTTGTTTATGCACCGGTAGCTTAAAACGCTCCTTTAATTCTAAAATAAAAACTTCAATCCTGCCCGATAAAGCATTTAATTTCCCTGAAAAATCCACCGACTCTCCAACTACGATTTCCATCACTTTTTCTTTTTTTATTATATCACCGAGCTTTTTAAAAGTATTTAAATCATTCGAAATAATTTCTTTCGGAAAAGCTAAAACATGGTTTTCATCTGAAATGGCTACGCCTATTCGTTTTGTTCCATAATCAATACCTAAAAATTTCCATGTATTCATGTTGAGAATACTAGCACAGAAATTTATTTCTGGTATATGGATTACCATATACCAACGGCACTCGGACATTAAGCAAGTAAACTTGCTTATGCTCCTCGCTTGTTGGTATAATATCTCTCATGAATCAATTTAATCCATTGTTTGCAAATAGTGGTTGGGGCTGGGGTTTATTATTACCAATTTTAATTTGGTCTCTTTTTTGGAAAGGTTGCGCATTATGGATAGCTTCCAAGAACAATCAAGGAAAGTGGTTCTTTGCCCTCCTTGTACTAAACACTGTGGGAATTTTAGAAATTATATATATTTTCTATATTGCTAAAAAGAAGTGGGCTGATATAAAAGAAATTTTAACTACAAACAAAACCAATTCAATTAGTTAAATAAAAAATTAAAAATACTCCAACCAACTGGGGTATTTTTAATTTAAAGAAAAACTTGAAAAAAGCTTCAAAATCCAGTAAGGTTACAATATTAGAGGGAGGTGTCGCATAGAGGCTTAGTGCATCGGTCTTGAAAACCGAAGTCCTGAAAGGGACCGTGAGTTCGAATCTCACCACCTCCGCATTAACAAAAACAAAAAAAATCCCCTTCTGAACGAAGGGGATTTTTTTGTTCTAAATTAAATTATAATTAGAAACCGAATATACGTGCAAAGAATGAACCAACGTTACCAAAAAATCCTCGATGGAATTGTGTGGTAGTCGTATTTGTAGCAGTTGGTTTAGTTTGATCGATCACACTTGTTGCCACAACTGAATTACCATTGATTGCACCCTGAACAATGACCATATCGCCGACAGCTATATTAGAAATTGCGATAGTTGTCTGGCCTTGTACAATTTTAGCATTAGTTGCATTAACAGTATAAGTTACATTACTTTTATTCGTAATCGTTAATGTTGAACCACTTATGGATGATACAGTACCAGCAACAATAGGCTGTCCGTTTCCTGTGATTAGAGAAACTGGAAGATTTTTTATATCTTTAGAATCATCATCATTACTTACGTTTTTATTAAATACACCATCACGAATCTTTGTCGCAACTAGATTTGTTCCTGTAAGGGTACCTTTTACTATAATCTTATCACCTACAAGAATACTGGAAATTGTTCCTGCTATATTATTTTTTGTAATTTTTGCATTAGTTGCATCTACAGTATATGTAGTAGTGACTGCGTTTGCATCAGAACCTCTTTTAACAGTCATTGTTATGGTGTTACCATTTACAGCTGTAACTGTTCCATATAAACCACCTCTCATCATTCCTCTATTATTGTTCCCCCTGTTAAACATTCTTCCTCCACCGAAACTAGATCCGACACCATTGCTGGATTGGTTAGAAGATTTATCATCATCAGCCAAAACAGGAACGGCTGATGCTAGAGTCAAAAATGTTGCTAAAGCTATAAAACTATAAATATATTTTTTATTTTTCATATTTTTTTATTTTTAATTAATAAACCTAGTGTATAAATCAATAATTAACTAATAAAAACAGAATACGACATAATCTGTATATTAGTTAATACGTTCAGGAAGCTAAAAAAGTTGCAAATTGATTTTGCTTTGACCCTCTTTTGTTGCTACAATTACTCTATGGAAATAATCGAAAGATCAGATGAAAAATTAGTTTGGT
>JBAZSF010000006.1:0-46376 GCA_041662525.1 Minisyncoccota bacterium | reverse complement strand
AACCTTTACGTCTCCTTCGTAAATTTTATATTGCTTCGCATAATTTGAAGATACAGTATCTACAATATTGTTGTAAATAGGAATGGTAACTTCTTTAGTTTTTCTTACTTCTCTCTCTACATCTTTCTTCATTTTAGAAATAAAAGAAATTGCTTTCTTTTGATGAGCTTTGGCCCTGGGTCCAAATAAATAATATACTCCTGCCCCAACTGCACTAGCAACCACTACCGCTCCTGCCCCAACTGCTACTTTTTTTCCAACTGACATTTTTTTATTATTTTTCATAATATTTTTTTCAGCCATAGGCTGATCCGCCTCAGGCGGAAATAATTTTAATCTTTTCGACTTTTTTTCTTCTTTCTTAAGAAGAAATTAAATAACGCACTATCTCGCAGGTCCTCCAACATTTCTTTTGTAGTATCACCAATTTTATTTATATTACTTTCTGTTTTATCCATAATCCTTGAAAAGGTACGGGTAATACGAATAAGGTAAAATAAAAATATTGCTACCAAAATCCAAAGAACAACAAACCCCACTGATGATATAAAAAAGAAAACTTGAGATTGTAGCAGTGTATCCATACTATGAATTATATCACATGTTAAGAATAGTAAATATGCTTAAAAAACCGTATAATTCAAATATGGAATTAAGTAATAAACTAGAAGAAAAATTCCGCTTAGACATAAATCAAAAAAAAGCTCTAAATAAGCTAAAGATTTTTTCGGTAGCTGATTTACTTTTCCACTTTCCTGTCCGATATAGCGACATAAGCGAAGTAAAAAAAATATCAGAACTTATTGCTGGAGACATGGCAACAGTTTATGGAAAAGTATCAAAATTAAAAACTAAAAAAGCTTTTAGGTCTAATATCCCGATGGCCGAAGGTGAAATAGAAGACCTAACTGGAAAAATAAAAATAACTTGGTTCAATCAAGCGTATCTCGCCAAAATGATCCATAATGATGAAAATGTTAAATTAACCGGAAAAATTACACAAGGGAAAAATGGTATTTACCTGGCCAATCCAGAATTTGAAAAAATACCAAACATGCCAATAGATATGCATGATACTCTATTTACCAAAGACAGTATCTCTAATACTGGTTTTTCATATCCAATTTATACAGAGACTCGTGGCATCACTTCTAAATGGTTTTATCATGCGATTGAAAAAATATTGAAAGATAAAACATTAGATAATATTGAGGACTATGTTCCTAAAGAAATTTTAAAAAAATATCACTTACCAACTTTAAAAACTGCATTGATTTGGATTCACAAACCTAAAGATAAAAAAGATGCCGAATCTGCGCGTAAAAGATTCTCTTTTGAGGAAGTTTTTTGCATCCAGCTTGAGCGCCAGCATGATAAATTTGAATATAGAAAAAATAAATCTTTCCAAATAAATCCAAGTGAAAAAGATGTGCAAGATTTTCTAAAACGTTTTCCTTTTGAACCAACGAATTCTCAGAAAAAATCTATTGAAACGATATTAAATGATATGGCAAAAACTTTCCCTATGTCTCGCCTTCTTGAAGGTGATGTAGGCTCTGGTAAAACTGCCGTGGCTGCCACTGCGGCTTATGTGGCCCAAAATGAGAGACCTCAAGATAAAAATGGAAAAATACAGACTTTTGGTAATCTACAAACGGCCTATATGGCGCCAACAGAAATATTAGCCACTCAGCATTTTGAATCTTTTATAGAATATTTTAAACATCTACCAATAAACATTGGGCTCATCACTGGAAGTGGTTGCCGAAAATTCCCATCTAAAATAAATCCGAGTGGCTGGACCACCATTTCTCGCGCCCAGCTTTTAAAATGGGTAGCAAATGGAGAAGTACCTATTTTGATAGGCACCCACGCCCTTATTCAAAAGACTGTAAAATTTAAGAATTTAGCATTAGTGGTAATAGACGAACAACATCGCTTTGGTACATCTCAACGCAGAAAACTTGTTCGCAAAGATTACATTGCTCCGCATTTGCTCTCGATGACGGCTACTCCCATTCCCCGCACTCTCGCGCTCACAATCTATGGGGACTTAGATCTCTCTCTTTTAGAAGAAATGCCTTTAGGTAGGAAGCAAATAATTACCGAAATAATTACTCCTAATAAACGAGATGAAACTTATGAAAAAATTAAAAAAGAATTAAAAAAAGGAAGACAGCTTTATGTTATTTGCCCTAGAATAAACGAACCAGATCCAGAAAAAGAATTAGCTCTAAATGTAAAATCAGCGGAAGCTGAAGCAAAAAGATTAAAAAAGGAAGTTTTTCCAGAATATGAAATAGGTGTTTTGCACAGCAAAATGAGTAAAGAAAAAAAAGAAAAGGTAATGCAGGATTTTACTGAAGGAAAAATAAAAATCTTGTGCGCCACTTCTGTGGTAGAGGTCGGAGTCAATGTGCCCAATGCGACAGTAATAATAATAGAAGGAGCAGAACGTTTCGGACTCGCCCAACTCCACCAACTCCGTGGACGTGTTATTCGAAGCACTCATCAAGCGTATTGTTATATTTTTGCAGAAGCCAAAAGTGAAAAAACAATCGCTCGACTAAAAGCGCTCAAAACTGCCAAAAACGGTTTCGAATTAGCTGAGCTAGACCTCACCCTTCGTGGCGCTGGAGAGCTCGGAGGTACTAAACAATGGGGCATCACTGACCTCGGCATGGAAGCCATTAAAAATATCAAAATGGTAGAAGCCGCCCGCACCGAAGCCATAGCCCTAATAGAAAAAGATCCAGAACTTTCAGGATATCCTTTGTTAAAAACGAAAGTAAAACAAAAAACATCTGAATTCCACTTCGAATAATCAATGAGGGACTTATTTTTGTTTTGAATGCTAAAAGTAATTATGCTACAATTTATTAATGAAAAATCTAAATAAAAGTGATATTGCTCCACTTGTAATAATCCTTCTGTCTATTATTTCAGTATTTATTATTTCAAGAATACTTACTTATTTAATTTTAATAACAGAAACACTACCTTCCTATTTATTTATTGATCTAGGATTTTTAAGACTTCACCATTTTGTATATGGCAATATATTGATCACCATTACAAGTTTCTTTGCAATAGGGCTTGGCATAAAACGCCATAAAAATTGGTTTACATTGTTTTATGGAATTGGACTTGGATTGGTTCTAGATGAATTCTTACTTTGGATGGGAGATATTAAACAACTAACAAGTGAGGTTTTATTTATTCCATATTCTGCGACAGTGATTGCTATTGTATCTTTACTTATTGTATCAATAATAATGATAAGACTGTACGAGAATACGGATCAAGAAAAAATCGCAGAAGAATCAATCAAAATATGACTTTCAAAATTAAATATAAATTTCATTGGACGCATTTTGTGGCAATTGTAACATTGGTTGGTTATTTTGTTTTATCTAAAATTTATACAGTGCATGCTTTAATGAAAAGTAATATTGTCGAATCCTTTTTACAGTTATATTTATTTGGAGTATTTTTTGGTTGTTTATTTTTATATCTTTTTTCCCACGAAAAGTTTTTTACATTTGCCAAAGAAATTGAAAAAAAAGAGGAAGAAAAAGAAAAGAAATATCTAAAAAAATATACTCATCATGGAAAAATCTTGGCTACTTTTATAATTGGCGCAATAGGAGGACCTGTTTTTTCTTCGCTTACAGCAAGATTACTTCTTAATAACTACGTTTTTTTTAAGTATCTCTTGGTGATACTTGCTAATATCCCCTCTACGATTTTAATTGTGGGAGTTAGTAGCGGTTTTATAAATCTTTTTCATTTATAATCCGGCTTGATTTCTTCTGCGCCCTCAATATGACTCGCGATGCGAGCTAGGGCATAGAGTAGACTCGAGAGTCTGTTTAAGTAAGCAAGAGTTTCAGCACTTACTTTTATTTTTCCTTCTTCTTGCGCTTCGACTACTCTCCTCTCTGCTCGACGTATAATGGTTCTACAAATATCTAAGACAGCTCCGTCTTTAGTCGATCCACTGATAAAAAAAGTTTTAATTGGTGGCAAAACTTTTTCAATTTCATCCACTATTTTTTCTACTTTTTTTACTTTTTCCGCATCGATGGAAAGTGTCGCCCCCGCCACTTCTGCTTGCACTATAAATAGATTCTGCTGTATCTCTAAAATTAAATCAGGAAATTTTATTTCCTCACCACCAATTTCAAAAATTTTATCTTTAGTTCTTGCACGAGCTAAGCCCAAAAAAGAATTAGCTTCATCGAGTGCGCCTAAAGCTTCCGCTACTATAGAACTCTTGGAAATACGCTGATCGCAAGCAAAAGTTTTTGTAGTGCCATTGTCTCCTTTTCGTGTGTATAGCATAAGCTTATTATAACACTTTAAAAAATAAACTTTTTAAGGGGTTTCGAGCGCGACGGCGCGAGAACTTCAGGATTTTTTAAGCTTCAAAAAATCTGTACCGACAAAAAGTTTGATTTTTAAAAGTGTTTTAATTTACAATTCACAAACCCCAGAAACACAAGCAAATTCTTTTGCTCCAGTGGTATTGTCTGTCATTTCATATTGAGAAAGTTTTGAGAAATCAATTTTACCAATGTTTCTAGAACGCTTCTCGTATTCTTCTTTCGTAATAGCTTCATAAGGAGCTAATTGATACACGTGCTCTGATCGAGGGAGAAAAGAAAGCCCACCGATGACATCCCAGTTTTCGTAAACAAAGTTTCCAACAGCGAGCCATTCGTCCGGACCGACATAAATAGTCGCTGATGGATTGTGTTCCACAAAATGTTCCTTCAGTCTCTTCCATTCTTTGATCAAATCAAGAGCCGAAACTTCATCTTTAAAGATTGCTCCTGCTGGTGCTTTGACCGGAAACTCTAAAACATAAGTAGTGGCTGATTCTGAAGATTGACCAACTTCTGGCAAACAAGGCACGCCTTGATCTCGAGCCATTTGCAGTAAGGTGTCTGTATGAGAAATACGCACTCGACGAATAAAATATGGGGCATACCAAGGATGCATCCCGGAACCGACGCCCAACAGCTGACCAGAATTGCCATGAGGCTTCACGCAAGTGATAGCAGTAGAAGGATTGATTCCAAAACGCTTTGCATATTTTTTATTAGTTTCAATAGAGTCTAGTCGAAGAGTATCAAGCACTTTATCGTCTCGAATAAGTTTATTGTCATAATAACCAGTCAAAGACACACCGAGCAATCTTTCTTCATCACAATTCTCTTTCCATTTTTTTGAAAGATATCCAAAATTTGTCAAAGTGGATTGATAAGTTCCAATGAGTGTTGCTAATTCCATTTTTCTTTTTAAAGTTTCAGCTGTGTCCTTTGGACGAATTACAATACTGGTTAAATTACAAAATTGTTTAGAACGCAAATAAATTTCTCCGCAAGGATTTAGTCCTATTTGTCGCTCCTCTTTGAGAGCTTCCCACCTACGAGCTGGTAATTGTTTTTCCAGTCCACCTCGATTAAAAATACCGCGTTCTCCTGATTTAGATTTAACCAAAGAAGTCCATTCGTTTAAAAATTCTTCAGCTGATGGTTTAGAATTATACACCGCAGAATTGTTCGCCATACTACGCTGTCCTTCTGTTAAATAAAATTGTCCTTTCTTGGCATCTCGCATTTCTGTATCTTCTAATTCAGAAAGAGAAATCAAAGCACTACGTCTGACTCCTCCTGCCACTACAATCATTCCAATCTGACAGATGATATCATGCATATCCAGATTTGAAAGACGACGTCCTTGTTTTGATAAAATTTTACGTCTAGCAAACTCCATCAAGTCCATCAAGGGCTGTGGTCCGGATGCTCGTCCACCAGCAGTTTCTAATCGTGCTCCAGCTGGTCTGACCATACTGTAGTCAAATTTCACATCTTTACCATCAAACCAATTCTTGAGCCCTAAAACAAAAGCGTCTGCCCAACCTTCCTTGCTGTCTATCACGACATGGGTAGATGCTTTTTCTTTTATTTGTTTTTTTATTTGAGGAAATTGTTGGACGTTCTCCCATTCAACTGCAAAACCAAGTCCAGCTCCACACATTGAAATATACATAATTTCTCCCAAATCTTGGGGACAAGTCGGAGCAATATATGAACAATTATATGCCCAAACATTAGACTGACGACAAGCTTTTCCTGCAGACCACAAGAGACGCATTGAAGGACAAATATCTTGATTTAATATAGCTTCTCGAACATCCGTATATTCTTTAGCAGTAAGCTTATTCTCCAAATTCTCCTTCATAAAAGACATATAGCGATCGATGGCCTCGATCCAAGTCTCTCTGCGACCCAATTCTGGAACCCACCTAGAATAAAACTGATAAAAAATGTACTCTGAATAAGGACTAGAAAAATATTTACTTGATTCTTCTACTGCGAGACGGACAGCTTCGGGTACTGGACCAAAAGCTGCTCGAAGCTCAGAACGTTTGTTTCGATATAGAATATATTTCTTGGCCGTATCAGTAAAATTATTTTTCATCAATTCTTTCTCCACAAGATCTTGCACTACTTCAACTGTTGGTAAAAATTTTGCTCCTTTATTTAAATTAACTACCTTGGCTCGAAGAATTAAAAGTGTTTTAAAAACACGCTTCGCCACTTCTTGCGCCTCCACCTCTCCCCCTTCACCCGTCACCTCAAAAGCCTTTAAAATAGCTCGAGCCACTCTTTCTAATTCAAAAGAAACAACTTCGCCAGTTCTCCTTCGGATTGATTTTATTTTTGCTAGCTCGCTTTTTAAAATTTTTTCTGTTTTTTTCATATTGTTTTAGGGTTAAGGATGTTAATGGGTGACAAAGAAGTTTTTTCCTTTTTCTTAATTAAGTTTTTGTAAATCGCGGGAGAAAGAATTGAAGCAAAAACAATGTTTCCTATTAGATGAAGAGCCGTAAATGGAATTTGGCCCACGAGAGATTGTATAAATGATTGATGAAAAAAAATCGGACCAACAGTAAGCCCAGTAAAAGCATCAAAAAAGAGTGTTCCTAAAATTGCAAAACGAACATAATCCCATTTATCTCCCCCGCCACGGCGGGCAAGCTTATCTTTTTGAAAATAAATGGCAGACCACAAACCGAGTATTCCATACGCTCCAACAGTAAAAAATGTCTGCATCCCTAATGTACTAGTTGCTAAATCGTAAAGTAAAATACTTAAAACAGCAAAAGAAAAACCAATAAATGCTCCATAAGCTTTACTGAAAGGCATCATGGTCGCAAGAATTGGCTCAACATTCGGTGCACGGAACGGAATTAAGCGTACAACTAAACATAAAAAGAGGGCAAGAAAAAACTTCAGAGAGAATTTAAAATGATTTTTTTTGTCTGCTCCCATAAAAGTCATTATACACGAAACTAGTCCCTAAATGTAAGGTGGATAACCCTGATTTTTCACATTAAAACACAAAATAAAAATTTATGAATAACCAAAAATCCCCCCTCCGAATATAGCCCATTTATTATAAATATTTTTAAGCTTTTTGAGCTACTTTTTTGTGTTTTTTATAAAAACTACAATTTTAAAATTCTTAATTTGTCCGTCCTCTTGGATTCGAACCAAGGACCCCAGAGGTATAAGCTCTGTGCTCTAACCAACTGAGCTAAGGACGGATGTTTCTATAATATCTTTCTTTTTTAACATAATACCATGTGCTATTAGAATTTTCTCATAGTCTTCTTGTTCTAAAGTTTCTACTTCTATAAGCTTCAAGGCAATAGCTGTAAATGCTTTTTTGTTTTCTTCTAACACTTTTTGCGCAGTTTTTAATCCATCATTAATAATTCTAGAAACTTCCCCGTCCACTTTCGCAGAAACAGCTTCAGAAAATTCTCTTTCAGGCATTTCCCCGTATTGAGTCCTACCACCAGAATCAGCTAATGCTACAGGGCCAATGACATCAGACATTCCCCACCTCGTCACCATCGCCCGCGCTAAATTTGTGGCTACTTGTAAATCACTCGATGGTCCAGTCGTAATATCTCCAAAAATAATTTGCTCAGCCACATATCCTCCGAGCGACATTGCGATGTCATCAATAAATTCTTTTTTAGATTGCAGACGTCTTTCTTCTAAAGGTAATTTCAAAGTATACCCACCGGCATTTCCTCGAGCGATAATGGAAACTTTGTGTACTGGATCCGCATGCGGAAGCACTGAAGCCACGATCGCATGCCCTGCTTCATGATACGCAGTAATTTCTTTTTCTTTTTTAGAAAGCAAATGACTTTTACGTTCAGGACCAAGCATCACTTTTTCTATAGCGCGAATCAAGTCAAATTGAAAAACTTTTTTACGATTCTCTCGAGCCGCCAAGATCGCGCCTTCGTTCATGAGTGAATACAAATCCGCCCCAGAAAAACCTGGCGTACGTTCAGCAATTAATTTCAAATTAATATCTTCAGCAAGAGGTTTTTTTAATGCATGAATTTTCAATATCTCTTCACGATCTGTGCGATCTGGTAAATCAAGCATGACTTTTCGATCAAAACGTCCTGGACGAATAAGCGCTGGGTCTAGCACATCTGGTCTATTGGTCGCCGCCATTACTATTACTTTATCGTTCGGTTCAAAACCATCCATCTCTACTAATATTTGGTTCAAGGTCTGCTCACGTTCATCATTGCCTCCACCAAATCCTCCCCCACGAGTGCGTCCTATGGCGTCTATTTCATCCACAAAAATAATAGCCGGTGCGGCTTTTTTGGCCATTTTAAAAAGATCCCGTACCCTAGAAGCTCCAACTCCGACGAACATCTCCACAAATTCACTTCCAGAAAGGTGGAAAAATGGTACATTCGCTTCCCCAGCGACGGCTCGCGCGAGCAAGGTCTTACCAGTACCTGGAGCTCCCGTTAAAATAACTCCTTTGGGAATCCTTGCTCCAATATCTAAAAACTTTTTCGGGCTTTTCAAAAAGTCTACTATTTCTTTTAATTCTTCTTTGGCTTCTTTACAACCAGCCACATCTTTAAAAGTAACCCGATTGTTCTTATCATCTGGATTAGTAAGACGGGCTTTGGATTGTCCAAAAGTAAATGCTTGCATTCCCGCCCCTTTGACCTGTCTCGATAAATACCAAAAGAAAATTAAAATAAAAACTATCGGCAAGATAAATGGTAATAAATTTACAAGCCAAAACATAAAACCACTTTCATCTTTTATTTGAATATCGGTTTTGGCTAGCGCAGCTGCATTCACTCCATAATCAAAAAAAGTTTGAGAAAGCGGTGCGCCAACTTCTTTTTTAGATTCTTTCACCTCGCCATTTTGATAAGTGATTGTGAGCTTGTCCCCTTCTACTAAAATAGTCTTGACCTCTCCGGCCACAACACTGTTTGCTAATTCAGAAATTGAAACTTTGGGAATAGCTTGAGTGTCTCCCGACACTGCTAAATAAAGCGCCGTAATGAGCATAAAAAAAACTAAAGCACCAGCGATGTTCCCTCCAAAATTAGTTTTTTTAGGAATCTTTTTGCCGTTATTTTTTGGTTCTTTTTTGTTCAAAAAATTTAAATCCATTTGGCTACTTTAACACAAAAAAGATGAAAAGTGAAATTGAATTATTTATAAATTGTGGTGGAGATGGGGGAAATTGAATCCCCGTGCAGAAGGTTTTTGTAAAGAAGTCTACATACATAGCACGCTTTTTTGTTTAAATTAAAAAATTCTTAAGCGAGCCAAATATCCTTTAATCGAGTTCTTTTGTTTCGAAAAAAAGTCAGAACAGTCTTTTCTCTATCCCGATAATATTATGCCTCATCTTATATATCGGAAGTCTATAAGAGAGACACCAGCCCGGGCTTACGCGAAGGCTGGAGCGAAAGCGAAATCCTTCATACCGAAGTAAGGAGAAAGTGCAGCTTTTGCTTTAGCAGTCAATTTTGCAATTAACATTTGAACGAATTTTTACGAGATTACGTCCATGCTCGGTATGCATCAATAACAAGTAGCCAACTGTCTATGCCTGGCATCCCCATGTATTTAGGCTTTAGGCCGTTAGGCTCTAGGCTTTAGCTTTAATTCAGCTAGTGCCTAATGCCTAGTTTCCTAGTTGCCTATTCTTGTCAACGTTCTTTGTATTCGCGTCTTATCTCGCGATCCGTGTCGCGTTTCTTTATAGTTTCACGTTTATCAAATTTCTTCTTGCCTTTAACCAAAGCAACTTCTACTTTGATTTTTCTACCTTTATTATACACTGAAATAGGCACTATTGTCAAACTCTTATTCTTCTCACTTCCGGCCAGCTCTGCTATTTCTTTTTTGGTGAGCAAAAGTTTTCTATTACGAAGCGGATCATAATCTTTTGGTGCGTTTTTTACTTGATACGGGGGGATATTGGCATTGATTAGAAAGGATTCACCGCCGCGAATGATAACGAATGCTCCTTCTAGGGACATTTGTCCCCCACGCACGGACTTTACTTCCGTACCCAAAAGCTCAATACCAGCCTCGTATTTTTCCAAGAATTCATAATTAAATCTTGCTTTTCTATTTTCCGCATAACTAGCCATATAAACATATTATCACACAATGTCTTCATATTTGACTTTAGGGCTCGAATACGCTATATTTCCCTAGTAGTTAGTGCCTCCTTTTGGCCTACTTAATATCAATTGAGAGAAAGAATAAACAACCAAATACGAGCAAAGGAACTTCGAGTTTTAGACAGTGAAAATAAAAATCTCGGTGTTTTAAGTATCAGAGATGCTTTAGAGTTAGCTCAAAGTAAAGGATTGGACTTAATCGAGATATCCCCGAACGGCAATCCTCCAATCGCTAAGTTAATGGATTTCGGCAAGTATCAATATGAAGCTGCCAAGAAATTAAAAAAAGCAAAAGCTGGAGCAAATAAAACCGAAACCAAGTCCATCCAAATTAAAATAGGCACCGGAGATCACGATTTAGAACTCAAAGCCAAAACTGCTTCAAAATGGATAAAAGAAGGGCATAGAATCAAAGTGGAGCTTTTCCTCGCAGGACGTGCGAAATATATGGATGAAAAATTTTTAAGAGAACGTTTAGATAGAGTTTTACACTTAATTACCGAAGATTATAAAATATCAGATAATTACAAAAGAGGTCCAAAAGGTTTAACCACCACAATTGAAAAAAAATAATATGGGAAAAGGAATGAAAACAAATAAATCATTTAGCAAAAGATTAAAACTTACCAAAAACGGCAAGATAATTGCGCGCAAGCCTGGTTTTAATCATTTTAATGCAAAACAATCACGAGGAACTCAGCTCGCAGGCAAAAAAGGGAAAAATTTTGTTATTAAAAATAAGCCAAAGAGTCACTTATTACCATTTAGCTAATGCCTAGTGCCTAAAGCCTAGAGCCTATTCATATGACAAGAGTAAAAAAAGGAGTACATGCGTTAAAGAGAAGAAGAAGTGTTTTGAAACAAACCAAAGGAATGCGCCACGGACGATCTACTAAAGAACGTCAAGCAAAAGAAGCATTGCTTCATGCTGGAAATTATTCTTTCGCACATAGAAAAGACAAGAAATCACACAATCGTAAGCTTTGGAATATTAAAATCAATGCAGGTGCACGAGAGCTCGGAATGTCCTATTCAAAATTAATAGGTGCCCTCCATAAAAAAAATATAATGCTGGACAGAAAAATCCTATCAGACTTTGCTGAACATCATCCAGAAACTTTCGCTAAAGTTTTAGCAGAGGTAAAATAAGAAACTCATAAAAAAAAGCTCAAGGATTAACCTTGAGCTTTTTTTTATTTATTATTAGGTATTGGAGTTTCTGTAATTTTATATTCAGCTACTTTGTCTTTTTTAACTAAAGCAATAACACCTTCTAGAAGTTTCTTTGGATCACTTCCGATAACAATTTTAGAATTAGGTCGATGTCCTTTAGCAATAATTTCTTCAAGTTCTGCTCCCATATCCCAGGTACCTTCGAAAATACCAATAGGTTTTTTATCTTCAAAAGCAACTGTAAACTCATGAATAGTACCGATACGCCCGCAACCACAGATAACCGCATCAGCCGAGCGAGTTAAAAGCAAATCACGTCCAGGATAACCAAAACCGGTATAAATAATCAAATCCATATAATCGAGTGGGAGTTTATATACTTCAACATGTTCTTTTTCTGAAGCAGCAGGAGATATGCCAATAGAAATACCACCTTCTTCTTTAGCACCAATTGCAGCCCAAAAAGGAAATCCAGTAGTCGCTCCTGTCACCAAAACAGCGCCTTGGCGAGCTATCTCTCTTCCAAGCTCTTTGGCTTTTTCTAATGCATCTACTCCGCAATTCCCTGTCTCAGCTGCTCCAGAAACACAAATTTTTATTTGGTTATGTCCGTGCTTACTTGGAAAATTAATTTTAGGATCCATATATATAACAATATCATAAAAAATACTTAAAACATATTTTTTTAACACTCTAATATCACACTTTCACCCCGCTCTGGAGCATAAGAATTAATTCCTAAACAATCTCTTAATTTTTGGACTAAAAACATTGATGATTTTGGCTCACCCATAACTACAAAAACTTTTTTAACTGTATCTTCCATATCTTCCACAAAACTAAGAAGTCCATCTGAATCTTTATGTCCTGAATATCCAGAGATCTTCACAATATGAGATCTTATATTTACATTTTCTCCTGTTATTCTAACAGTCTTCATTCCCTCATCTATTAAACGCCCCGGAGTACCAACAGACTGATATCCAGTCAAAAGCAAAGTGTTGTTTGGGTCTGGTAAATAATGCCTCTCGTGATGCACAATACGTCCACCAGTCGACATCCCAGATCCAGCAATAACTATTTTAGGATTAGGCACATTCCGTATCATTTGTGATTCTTTAGATTGTAAAGTATCGTGAAGCCCTGGAAAATCAAAAAGGTGCTTGCCTGAATGTATTACTTTTTGTGCATTCTCATTAAAATAATTTTTATATTGTTTAAAAACTTCAGTCAAACGAATAGCGAGTGGAGAATCGAGGAAAATAGGCATCACAGGGATACGGTCATTGGTAACTAATTCATCCAACTCGAACAAAAGCTCCTGTGAACGCTCAAGCGAAAAAGTAGGAATAATAAGTGTCCCCTTTCTCTTATAATTATCTTCAATCACTTCTTCTAAAAATTTCCTTCGATCATTTCTCGATTCATGGTTTCTGTCTCCATAAACACTTTCCATAATTAAATAATCTACATCCGTAACTTTTTCTGTATCGGGAAGAATCGGTGAGGGACTATTGCCTAAATCTCCAGTGAAAAGAATTTTCTTTCCATTATAAATAAATTCGATCATTGCAGAACCTAAAATATGCCCAGCGTTCAAAAGAATAACTTCTACATTATCAGTGATTTTTACTGTCTCGTGATAAGTAAAACCTTGCCACAACGATAATGCTATTTTTATATTTTCGGCTGTATATATTTTATCCAAACCTAAACTTGTATTGTTGCTCAAAATACCTGCAGTATCTTCAAGCATGGGCCTAGCAAGTCCTTTAGTGGGCTCGGTGGAATAAATTTTTCCTCGAAATCCATCATTAATTAATTTTGGAATCCTACCTAAATGGTCAATGTGTCCATGAGTTACAAAAAGAATGTCTATTTCTTTTGGGTCATATGTGAAAGGAACCCAGTTAATAGCATCATCCATTTTATCTCCTTGGGTAAGGCCACAATCAATTAAAATTTTCTTACTATCAATTTCTAAAAGAAAATTAGCACCCGTTACTGTGCCTGTTCCTCCACAAAATGTTATTCTGGCTGTTTTTTTTGCTTCTTTTTCCATTACGAATGTATTATATCTCAAAATAAACTCAAAAGAAACTTATGTAAAAGAAAAAATCCGCCCGAAATAAATACAGCGCGGAATTCTTCTTAGGACTATCTCTGATGTATTACCATAGCTTAAAGCTAAGTGGGTGTTAGACGCGATAGGCCAAGACCTAACTCGATCGAAACTCCCATAAATTAGTGTTCTAGGTAATAATCGGAAATAACCCTACTAAAAGTATATTCTCTTTAAAATTTTTGGCAACAACTTTTTCAAAACAACACAAATTTTTTACTATTTCAAATTAAATTTTAATCAAAAATTAATCTTGTGAAAAAGCATAATATCATATTTATGATTTACCAAAAAATCTTCTTTTGTAATACCCAGTGTTTCTAAAAAATTACATAGTTCATCCTGAATCTGCTTTCTATCTTCTGGATTTTCGTTTGTCACTATTTTTTCCACTTCTATAAATTCTCCCAATTCCTTTACCTCATCAAGCTCAATCACCATATCTTTATATTTTGTTTTTATTCTTTTTTTATCAACTATTGGTGCTTTTTGATATTTCAAAAGTTTAATGATTTCTATCATCATTTCCCCGTCTTTAATTTCCATTTCTCTTTCGAGCGAATCTTGCCTGCCGGATTGGGAAATTTTTAAAGTAAAAAAATACTTATCATTCTGTTTTCGTACTCGCAAGATAGGCGTGCCGATCGGTGGAGGAAAAACAAAACCTTCTGGAAAATAAACATGGTCAATTTGATGCAACTCCTCGGAGAATTTACACCCAAAATCTCTTAATTTTTTTATAACTGCTTCTCTGTTTTTTAATTTAGCTTTTACTTCAACTTCATACATAAAACATATATTAACACAAAATCCCCTTTCGGGGATTTTGGAAAGTTTTTTTATTCATCTACTCCGAAACGTTTGTAGTCATAGGTTTTACTTTCACCGAACCAATGTTTGATTTCATGTTCAGCTTCCTCAGGAGTTTCGGAGCAATGCGCGATGTTCATTACTGCTCTTTTTTCTTTATTTGCTAACGCAGGACTATCAATAGAAAAATCTCCACGGATAGTTCCAACAGCAGCCCGATAAGGCAAGGTATCCCCTGCAATCTTTCGAACAATATCCACAGCATGAACACCCTGAACAATCATTTTTACAAGAGGGGCAGTCTTCATATAATCTATCAACCACTTTCTTATCTCTGGACCTATTTTTGTCGTATCGATAGTACCAAAATCAGTTAACATGTCATAGCCATATTTTTCGTAAGTAGATTTGGTTTTCTCCCCTAATCTAGTAATCCAAGCATCATCTTTCGGATAATGATCATTGATCTGATCATGTGTGGGCTGGAACATCTCAAGTGCCACAATTTTTAAATCACGCTGTTCAAAACGACGAATAACTTCACCAATAAGACCCTTTCTAACTCCGTCGGGCTTTATCATTACATATGTTAACTCTTCTTTTGGATGTTTCATAATAATCATCTTAGCAGAAAAAAATATTTTCACAACCCCGCTCTTCGAGAAGAGCGGGGCGCAAATTTATTTCTACTCCATACTCGTATACCTAGCCATGATTTCAGTCTCCACTTCCTCTCGATCACGGCCAAATTTTAAATATGAAAGTTCTTTTAAATTGTCCACGATATCAGGATTGCCTTTTTCAGGTGCTAGAGTCTGTAAATTAAATGGCTTCGTCGGCTGGCCTTTTACCAGCATGCTCATATAGGCATTGTAATTATCAAGCTTCGTAATATCTCGCGCAGAAAATTGAGGCTTGAATTTCGGTTCTAAGAAAGTGGCGTCTTCGGTGCCTACTCGAAACACTGCCATCGAGCCGACGTTTCCAAAAACAGCATTTTTTATATTTTCTTCCAACTGGGTGATGTATTGATGCGCAATGTTGAGGGAAAGTCTGTACTTGCGAGCTTCTGACAAAATAGAAGCAATGGAATCAGTGGTAACGTTTTGGAACTCATCTATATACAAATAAAAATCATTCATCGGCTTACCAAACATATCCACCCGGGAAAGCGCCGCCATTTGGATTTTCCCGACAAGCACCAAACCTATCAAATTCGCATTTATATCACCAAGTCTGCCTTTAGAAAGATTCACTAGAAGAATTTTTTTCTCATCCATTATTTTGCGAAAATTAAAAACAGAATTTTGCTGAAGTACTACCGGGCGCATGATGTCGTTGCTGATGAAGTTATCAAATTTAGAAGAAATATATGGCACGAAGTTTGCAAGCGATTGATCCCCTGTAGTTTGCTCTGCAGAAATCCAGAATTGTTTAATAATAGGATTCTTACATTTTGCCAATTTCATATCCCGAAAACTTTTATCACCTAAGACACGAGTAATCTCAAGTAAAGTTGAACCAGATTCCGGATCTTCCATCACTAAAAAAGCACTATTCCTAAAATATTGCTCGAACATTGCTCCGCCACCAACTTTCATATCAAAAAGTTTATTAAAAATTCCCATCATTTCATTCACTACAAAAGTCTTTTGCTCTGGATATCTCGGATCATACTCCAACATATTTAGGCCCATTGGGCGTGCAGTGTAAGCTGGATCAAAATAAATAACATCTTCGATACGTTCTTTTGGAATCCGAGAAAGAATTGTTTGAATGTCAGTACCGTGCGGATCAATATAGCAGCACCCATCTCCATTTTTAATATCCTGGGTAATCATGTTTAGCATGATATTCGTCTTACCAGTACCCGTCTGACCGATAACATAAAAATGTCTCATTCGATCTTCGCGTGCTAGATGAATAGGTGTATCCTTGCCTCTGTAGCTGTTTACCCCTAAAACTATCCCCTCTTCGCCCATCTCTATAGGAGCAGGAGCAATGCCCGCTTTGGCTTCTCTTAATTGTGGTTGACCCCCAATATCAATTGGAAAATGAAATACCGAAGCAAGCTCTTTAAGATTGAGAGGCAATATTTTATTCGCAGAAAATGTACGATAAGAAAAATCATGAAAAAGTTTTTTAAGTTCACTTCCTCTCGCCTGTTCAAAGAAAAAAGAATTGCTAGCCGCCTCAGAAAATTGATTAAAAGAAGATTCTATCTCTTTTAGGATTGCCTCTGCACGCTCCCCCGTTTCCCCTGAAGCGATTACTCGAATATTCGCTTTCATAATGGTGCTTTTTATTTTATTTCCTATCTTTTCTGCTGCACCCTCATCTACCGCGCGCCTGCCTTTCATATATTTTTCTTTTTTATATTCTTCTATTTCTTCTTTGTGGCCGAACAATAAGCCCTTACCTGCTTTCAAAAGAGCTTTATTGAATTTATAATAATTATCATCTGCATGTTTTACAGATGTACCATCTTTTACATCATCTAAAATATGATGAAATTCATTTATAAATTTATCTCCGGCTGGTGCTATCACAAGCTGAATCGCTGCACCTTCTCCAACCGTCGCTAGTTTAGAGAAAACATTTAAGATTGGATTCATTGGATCGTGTTCAATATTGTCATAAGTTTTTATCGGCATGACTGCGCGCTCGGTAAAACTAGCATAAGCACCGACGGAAACACCGTTCTCGCTGAAAACATTATAATCATCAGAAACTTCACTAATTTTTGCATTATGATAAAAAGCTAAAATTTGTTTTTCAAAAAGCAAAAGATATTTATTAGGAATTGCAGCGTATATCACCACTTCATCACTCTTATTTCCAAGAGCTACTTCAAGAGTAAAATAATTTTCTTTCTCATTATACTTGCCTTCTCCAATGGATTGCATACCAGCATAAAATTGCTCCATCGCGCCAATAAATTCTTTGAAACTTTTAGACTTGTCCGCTTCTTCTTCAGGTGGTGGAAGAGTAATAGCAAAAAGGGTCATATTGAGAGCCTTATAAATAGGTGAATCTTCTTTAAAATCTACTTTTGCCATTCCAGTTTTTAAATACTGAATCAGAATTCGATGAAAATCATCATCTACGTGAGGATTATTCATTGCTTCCACTACAGAAAGCGCATTGCGAACACCTTTAGTGATAACAATACCTAGAAGCTCTTCCATCACACTATCGTGAGATTCTGGTTTAAGTTTTAATACAATACCCTCAGCTTCTTTTTCTTTTATTAAATTATCTTTATGAATTAGTTGTTCGGCTGGTATATTTTTATATTCACTGATCACACCAAGAACTGCATTTTCTGTTGCATGTTCTATGTGTCCCGTTTTAATAAGCTCTTCTTCTCGAGCTTTCATATGAGCGCGCAAATAATCAAGCTCCTCTTCGGGATTCTTAAACTTCGGCATTTCTCTAAAGAATGAGGGATTCATTAGTATAAGTATATAACAAAAAAAAATAAACTAAAAACTTATCGCAGGCATATTTTTTAGAAAGCCTTGCGCAGGTCATTCGACTCTGAGAGTCTCAGACTCGAAGAGCTGTCGAGCCGAGAACTTCAGGCCTTCGGCTCTGAGAGCCTCAGGCTCGAAGAGATTTTTCAAGCTTCAAAAAATCCGTACCGGAAAAAGTTTTATTTTAAAAATTTTTTGTCAAAATCTCTGCCTCACCCTCTGTTATCAAAATAGTATGCTCAAAATGTGCGCTGTTTTTACTGTCCGTTGTGCGAAAGGTGTAGCCGTCAGCATCGATAGTTACATTTTTTGTACCGAGATTTATCATTGGCTCTAAGGCCACCACCATTCCTGGAACTAATTTTTCTCCTTTGCCTCTTTTCCCAAAATTCGGGATATAAGGATCTTCATGAACTGCTCGCCCGACACCATGCCCAGCTAAGACTTCTACAATACCATAATTTATATTTTTTTCTTTTCCTATGGAGCGAATAAAATTTTCTATAGCATAACCAATATCCCCTGTCGTATTTCCACCTAATGCCGCGTTGATGCCTACTTGTAAAGCCTGCTCTGTAATCTCCATAAGTTTTTGATTAGATGAATTTATATTCCCCACAGACACAGTGATAGCCATATCAGTAAAAAGACCTTTGTGTTTGAGGCCGAGATCTAATGCCACAATATCCCCTTCTTTTAAAATTCTATTTTTACTAGGAATCCCGTGCACTACTTCATCATTCACAGAAACACACAAAGAGGCAGGATAAGGTTTATCAGCTCCATCTGGCTGATAATTTAAAAATGCAGGAGTATCACCCAGCTCACGGATTAATTTCTCTGCATATAAATCTAAATCCTTCGTAGAAATACCCGGCTTTACTATTTCTTTAACTTTATAAAGCACAGTCGCCAAATGCTTTCCGCCTTCGCGCAGTATTTCTATTTCTTCTGGTGTTTTGATGATTATCATGATAAGGCTTTAGGCTTTAGGCTTTAGGCTTTAGCTAGTTGCCTAGCGCCTAATGCCTAGTGCCTATTTATGAAATTACTGACCCTATAAACTTCTCTCCGTTTAGACAATTAGCCAAATTATCAATTGGCTTGCCATTCATAGTGATCACAGTCATTTTTTCCTCTTCAGCTATCATTGAAGCAATAGGGTCAAAAGGACTATTCATTCTAGGATTCCATTCTTTCGGAATAAGTACTCGATACTCAGCCCAAGAAATATTTTCAATTTTTTTAGCATTCGGGTTTATTTTTGGATCAGAATCATAAACATGGTCTGTATTGGATAAATTGATTATTTTTTTCGCCCCAACTGTTTTTGCTGCTTCGACTGCATCCCAATCAGAACTCTTGCCCGGCTCAAAAGCTGAACCGACGATAATTGATTTTTCAAAAGAAAAACTTTCGGATAAATTCTCAACCACTTTAACATTTGCCCACTCAGCAAACATTACCCTGACCAGCTCAGCGTTCAACTTCAGAGAAGCGATACCTATCCAATCAAGATCTTCATTCGAAGGATCAGCTAGTTTTTTTACAGCTTCATTATATTTTTTATTAGTCTTCCCTCCACCTGTAATAATCAAAAACTTTTTGCCTTTTGACACATGCTCTAAAATAAGATTTTTAAAATCTTTCAAAAACTCTACATCTATCTCTTCAGGCACGATAAGCGACCCTCCTAATGAAATTATTATTGTTTCTTCCATATTTGTTATGTATTAAAAATTAAGTGCTTTGATGATATCCTTATGAACATTATCAATACTCTGTTCACCATTTATTTCAATAAAATTATATCCTTCTTTTCCTTTAAAATATTCCACAGAAGGAACAACGTCCTTTTCATACCAGTCAAGCCTGTTTTGTATTTTTTCGGGTATGTCATCTGCTCTTTTACGCTCCATCATACGAGCATATGACCATTCTTTTGAAACATTCATTAAAATGATGTTAGGTTTTTCTATTTTATAAAAACTAAAAGCAGAATCAAGTGCTACTGACTCTTCAAACCTACGACAAAGCCCATCTAAAACTAGATCTTGTTTACCAGTAAAATTTTTAACTAAAATGTTTGTCCAAATCCAAATAGGTAAAAAAACAGGTATTAACCCACCTTCTTTTAAAATATTTTCAGCAAGTTTACTAGAGTAATTTTCCTCTTGTATAAATTCTCTAAACTGACTTCCAGTCTCAGTATATAAAACTTCTCTCCCTTGAGACTTTAAAAGATCCGCTAAAAGCTTTGCTTGAGTACCCTTACCGCAACCAGAGCGACCAAAAAAAAGAATAGCACGTGAATTCATGGTAAAAGAATACACGATTTTTTCTCAAAAATCAAGGTTTAATTATTCTTCTTTTACTCGCCAATTTATTTCAAAGGAAACAGAATATTTATTAGGTATTTTCCATTTTGAAAATCTAAAACACAAGAATTGAAATTTATTTTCTGAAATTCTCCCGAGTCCAAATCTATTCAAGGTTAATTCTATATCTATGACCATATTTTCATCTAGGTCTTGCCTAGCTATTTTAGTATTCTCGCATGGAGATCTGCGCGTCGACTTTTTTCATTAAGTCTAAGACTACGGAGACGACGATGAGGATAGAGGTACCACCCAAGGCAAAAGAAGTATTGCCAGTGATGAATTGCATAACTAAAGGAAGGATTGCGACGATACCTAGGAATGTAGCTCCTAAAAGAGTGATTCGACTCAAAACTTTTGAAATGTATTCAGCAGTGGAAACACCTGGACGAATACCCGGAATAAATGCACCATTTTTTTGTAAATTAGTAGAAAGTGCATCTGGATCAAAAGTAACGGCTGTATAAAAATAAGTAAAAAGAAATACAAAAATAAAATAAAAAATTGCATATAATACGCTCGTTTGAGTAAATGCCATCAGTACACTAGAAATCTTCGCGAGAATTACATTTGAATATCTTGAAAGAAAAGTACCAATCATTTGCGGAAAAAGCAAAATGGAAAGCGCAAAAATTATTGGAATCACTCCAGCTTGATTGACCCGAAGAGGCAAATAAGTAGAACCACCACCATACATCTTCATCCCTCGGACACGTTTCGCATAAGTCACAGGAATAGGACGTTCAGCTTCGGTGACGAGAACAATACCTGCTAAAATAATAATACCAACTACAAAAAACACTAGATAAAGAGGAATTTGAGAAACATCAAAAGTAAAAATATTCTGACTAACCCAGGAAGGAAAACCAGAAACTATCCCAGCAAAAATTATGAGCGATACTCCATTCCCAATACCAAACTCAGTTACAAGTTCTCCGATCCACATGAGTAACACTGAACCCGCAATAACAATAAGCAAATTTGTAATACGATCAAAGGTTGTTAAATTAACTAAAATATTTTGCTGCTCTAAAATATATAAAAGACTAAATCCTTGGATGGCAGCTAATGGTACAGTGAGCAATCTAGAATATTGAGAAAATCTTTTCCTGCCTGCCTCCCCTTCCTCGTGGTAAATCCTCTTCAAAGAAGGAACCATAATAGTAAGAAGCTGCATGATGATAGAACCAGTGATATAAGGGCCGACACCGAGCATGATGATAGATAAATTGGAAAGTCCACCACCAGAGAAGATGTTCAAAATACCAAAAAATTGGTTATTGGAAAGAAATCTATTTAATTCTACTGTATCAATACCGGGAATAGGAATAGCTGAAAGTAATCTAAATATTATCAATGCAAAAAAAACGAACAATACTTTTTTGCGTAAGCTTATATCTGTCCAAATCAACTTTATTTTATTCCAGAAATTTTGCATAATTGTGTGACGTTAAGCTCGTAGTTTACTTAATCCTTATTTTTTTACCCTTTACTCCTAGACGTTTACGAATCTCAGAAAATTTTTCTCCTTTCGTGACAAGCTTATCTTTTTTCAGTAAAAAAACTCTTTTAATGGATTTAAATTGATAACCACGATTTTTCGGCAACTTCTTAATAATATCACGAAGTTCTGGACGACGTTTATTACCGGCACGTGCTGTCTGACCCTTGCCCCCACGACCAGCCGTCTTCGCATGCTTGCCTCCACGACCGATAAGTCTATCTTTTTTATTTTTATGAGTTCTTTTTAAATTATGTATCTGCATAAAATTATTTTTCTATTTCAACTTCGGGAATAACGACTTCTTTATTTGCAATCACTATACTTTCTGGTGCTATCTTTGTATATCTTGAAGAAATAGGAGAAAACGCTGCCATGACTGCTTTTGCATTATTTAATTTATTTTTACTATTAGACAAAATCTTTCCAGTAACATCTTTTACTCCAGATAATTTTATTATATCTCGAATAACAGAACCAGCCACGAGCCCTCGGCCTTTATTCGGTCTTAATATCACACATGAACTTGAAAATTTAGCAGAAAGTTCATGAGGCAAAGACATTGATTTAGTAAGATTTAATCTCACCATATTTTTCTTTGCATTTCTTAATGCTTTATTGATAGCCAATGCGGTATCTCCAGCTTTTCCTAAACCTAAACCAATACTACCCTTTTTGTCCCCCGCCACTATCGCAACACTAAAAGAAAATCTACGCCCACCAGCCACCACACGAGTAACTCGACGAATGTTTAAAATCTTTTGGTCAAATTCAGGCTTGACTCTATTGAAAGAGCCCCCTCTGCGACCGGTATTTTTTCTATCTCTTATACTTATATTTTCTTTTGGTTTATCTTTATCCATATGATTTTACGAAATCATGTCGCGCAATCGTCCATTAAAGCGCGACGCTTTTAAAATTCTAATCCCGCAGCTCGGGCCTGATCCGCTACTAATTTTATTCGTCCAGTATACTTGAACCCATTACGATCAAAAACAACTTTCTTAATTTTTTCTTTCAAACATACGGCTCCAATTGCCTGCCCTACTTCTTTTGCTCTTTCACTCTTTGTACCTTTGTTCATTTTTACATCACTTGCTTGTGCTAATGTTTTGCCAGCCATGTCGTCTATAACTTGAGCGTAAATAAATTTATTTGAACGAAAAACTGTAAGCCTAGGGCGTGATGCTGTACCTTGGATTTTTACTCTTATTTTTCTTTTTAATCTTGTTCTTTTGTCGTTTTTGTTTTGCATTTTATTTTTTCCCTAGGTTCAACCTAGGATCTTATTATACAGTCTTCTTGCCTTGTTTTCGTCTTATAACTTCACCCTCATAACGCATACCTTTACCTTTATAGGGCTCTGGCTTCTTTAATGCGCGAACAGATGCAGTGAAACTTCCGACGAGTTCTTTATCAATACCAATAATTGTAATATTATTTTTTTCAGCCGTAACAGTGAGACCTTCTGGTATTTTTACAATAACTGGATGAGAGAACCCAAGCGCAAAATGAATTTCTTTTCCTTTGACTTCAGATTTAAAACCAACTCCTTCTAAAATTAATTTCTTTTGATAAGGTGTTTCCACTCCTTTTATCATATTTTTTATGTGTGAAGCATAAGTACCCCAAAGAGATTGAGAAAATTTATCATTCCTTTTTATATTTAAACTAATTGTTTTATCAGCAATTGTAATGATAACATCATCTCTAAAATTCTTAGAGAGTGTTCCTTTCGGACCTACCACAGTAAAAATACCGTTACTCTGTGAAACTTTGACTCCTGCTGGTATTATTATTTCTTGTTTTCCTATTCTTGACATATATTTTTTTATTGAAAATAGTGAACTTGTGAACTACCAAATTTTAAATAATGCTTCACCTCCTACTTGTTCTTTTCTCGCTTCTTTGCCTGACAAAATCCCCTTGGGGGTTGAAAGTACCAATAACCCTGTCCCATTTCTGACAGAATGAATATCTTTCATCCCAAAATAAACTCGTCTTGATTGTTTGGAAATTCTTTCCACCTCTACGATTTTTGGTTTATTGTCTACATAAATCAACCCCACTTCTAAGATTGGTTGACCTTTTTTAACTTTTTTTGAAACTTCAGAAATATATCCTGCTTTTTTTAAACATTCACTGATAGCATTTTTCATTTTAGAATATGGAAAAGATACAGACTCTTTGCCTGACAAGCTCCCGTTCTTCATTATTATTATCATGTTTGAAATTGAATCCATGGTGAATATATATTACAAACTACCAACTTGACTTACGAACACCTGGTAGCATTCCCTCATTGGCTAATTCTCTAAAACAAATACGACATAAACCAAAATCCCTCATAAAAGCATTACCTCGACTACAACGAAAACATCGATTTTTAGCTCGAGTGGAAAATTTTGGTTTCTTTTTACTTCTTGCGGTAACTGATGTTTTTGCCATAAATAATTTAGTGGGAGTGCTTCGTTAATATCTTACTTTTTTTCTTTAAGCCTTTACAAATAAAACTTATGCAAAGAATTAAAGGAGAAAAGTAGATTAATCAAAGCTATATTCCCTTACAGAAAATACTAACAAATTATACGTAATTAGTCAAATGAAAAAATTACGGTCCAATACCTACAATATAATTTAAAAATAAATTATCCCATCCACCAAAACCACTTGGGCAACTATGAGGACCAGTTGAAACATTTTCCAAGCGAGTTGCTAAAATATAATTACTTCTTATTCCTGAAGTCTGTTGGTGGGGTGGAGAGCAATTTCCTGTTAATTTAAACTCTGAACAATAATAATATCCATATTGCGTAACAGTATTGAGGGGGTCATTTGGCATAGAATTAATATAAGAGGAGGATAAAAGAGCCGACCATCCGTCTACATAAAGACCGTTAGAAGCTGCGCAACCATTAGGATAAAAACCATTATCATTAAAATAAAGTTCTAGAGCACTTTGAATACTGTGAGTCTCAGCAAGTCTTTTTGCATCTCTTGCTTTTGACCTAGCTATACTTAAGCTCGCTGATACGATAGAAGATAAAAGGCCAATAATAGCAACCACCACCAAGAGTTCTATTAAAGTGAAGCCTTTTTTAAATGATTTTTTAAAAATCATAATCTTATTGGTTGATGATTTCTTGCATTTGTTTCATTTGTTCCAATGCTCTTGGAGAAGGATTTTGTTGTATCAATTTTCCTCTAAAAATAAAAAACAAAGAAATTCCAACACATAACACCACGAACCCTAAAAGCAAATATTCTGCTTGCTTTTGATCTTTTGCTCCGGATAATTTCATAGTTAATTGAACTATTTTGGGAGTATCTGTTTCGTTGTAAAATTTAACCGCTTTGTAGCTATTTTTTTCAGCTTCTGATTTTTCTTCAAATTCCTTCAGAGCTTGGTTGATTTCTGTATTCCCTTCTATTTTTACTTCTTCGTTCATCTATAAATTATACATCAAAACAAAATTGAAACAAAAAAAATTCCCAGGAGGGAATTTTTTAAAATCTTATTTCTTCTTTTTTTCTTCTTCCTTTTTAAAAGGAATTCCTAGGATTTCAAAAAAGGCAGTGCCTTCTTTTTTGTTTTTGGCGGAAGAAACTAAAGTAATAGACATACCAAAAACATCTCGGATATCTTCATCTGCTGTTTCCGGGAAAATAGTGTTTTCTTTGATACCAATGGTCAAATTACCGATACTGTCGACGGCTTTGCGATTAATACCACGGAAATCTTTAGTACGAGGAAGAGCAACATTGATAAGTTTTTCTAAAAAAGCATACATTCTTTTACCACGCAATGTTACCATAATTCCTATAGGATCACCTTTTCTGGTCTTAAAAGATGCAATTGATTGTTTGGAACTTCTTGGGGAAGGCTTTTGTCCAGTTATTTTAGTTAGACGAAGAGAGATAGCTTCATTTTTATTTTTATCTTTTTTCATCGCTGTGCCTGTGCCGACATTTAATACAATCTTTTGCATCTTTGGCGCAGCCATAATATTTTTATAGTGAAAAACACTTTTTGTTTTCTCAAACGCTTGTTCTTCTTTTTCTTTTACAGTTAAATGTTTCATATATTTAATCTAATTTCTTAACATTTGAAGCATGTATTGGCATTTCAATATTTTTCATACTTCCTTTGGTTCCTGACTTAGTAGGACGCTGGTGTTTTTTCATCATATTTGCTCCTTCGACAATTATTTTGTTTTCTTTAACAAAAACATGAACAATCTTACCAGACTTTCCTTTGTCTTTCCCTGTTATAATTTTTACATTGTCCCCTTTTTTTATTTTCATAATTTTATGTGGCGTTAAGCTCGTAGTTATATAACTTCTTGCGCTAAAGAAATAATTTTCTGGAATCCTTTCTCTGCTAATTCTCTCGGAATTGGTCCAAAAACGCGACCAGCCTTTGGGTCTTTTTTACCTTTTTCTAAAATAACTACAGCATTGTCATCAAAACGAATATATGACCCGTCTTTTCTTCTGTATGCGCCTCTCGTGCGGACGACCACAGCTTGATGCACATCTTTCTTTTTTACCATTTTTCTAGGACTAGCGACTTTCACTGAGATGATAACTAGTTCACCCAAGGTTGCGTATCTTTTCTTTGAAGACCCTAAAATTTTAAACACCTTTCCCACGGTGCCTCCGGCATTGTCTGTTATTTTTACTAAAGTTTCTGTTTGAATCATAAAATTATTCTTGTCCCACCTTGGCGTGAGTTACTACTTTAAATTTTTTATCTTTCGAAATCGGTCGTGTCTCCACTATTTCTACTTTATCTCCTACTTTACAAACATTCCCTTCATCGTGTGCTTTATATTTCTTGCTAATTTTATAAAACTTTCCATAAAGTGGATGTTTAACAAATCTAGAAATAGAGACAACGACAGTTTTATCCATTTTGTCTGAAACAACTACTCCTTTTAAAATATTGCTTTTGTTTTTTACTATTTCTTTTTTTACTTTATTTGCCATATATTTATTTTACACCTACACTAGAACTATTAATCTGGGTAAGTATTCTAGCTATTTGTCTCTTAAGATTTAAAGATTCCTTTACATTCCTTGATTTGGATCCTTCAGCTTTAAATCTAATAACTCTGATTTCTTCTTGTAAAGAAGCAAGTTTTTTTATCAACTCATCTTTTTTCATCTCTTTTAAATTTTCTGTCTTTTTTTTCATCGTATTTTTTATTTTCTAGAATCTAATAACTAGAACCTAATTCTTATTGCTTATGCGCCCTACTGACAATTCTGGTTTTTAATGGAAGTTTAGAGCCCGCTTTTCGCAATGCTTCACTGGCCACTTTTTCATCCACACCATCAACTTCAAAAATAATTCGTCCTGGTAAAACATCAAAACAATATCCTTGTGGATCTCCTTTTCCTTTTCCCATGCCTACTTCGGCGGCCTTGGATGTATAAGGACGATCTGGAAAAATACGAATCCAATATTTACCAGTTTTAGTTAAGGTACGAGAAATAACCTTTCGAGCAGATTCGATTTGATTTGATCTCACTCGTGATTGTGATTCAGATTTTAAACCAAAAGAACCAAAAGCGAGTTTTATACCACGCGTATCAGCTGACCGTGCCTTTGGATTCGAACGCTGTGTTTGCCACTTTCTAAATTTTACTTTTTTGGGAGTTAACATAAATTAATCCATTTTATTTTTATTTTCTAAAGCACTCTCTTTTCCATCAGCTACACCGGAAGAAACATAAGTATTGCGGGCAGGTTTCTTGTCAGCAAAAATTTTACCACGATAAATCCAAACCTTTATACCTATAACTCCATAGGAAAGAGTAGCACGTTCACGTTTGAAATCTATATCTGCACGAAAGGTCTGAAGTGGGATACTACCACGTTTTAGCTCTTCTGTACGAGCAATTTCAGCTCCACCCAAACGTCCTGATAATACAACCCTGGCACCTTCTACTCCATGGGCTTGCATAACTTTTTCAATAATTTGTTTTATCACTCGACGATAAGGCATGCGTTTTTCTAACCCTTCAGCAATCATATATGCGACTATCGCAGCGTCAGCTTCTGGATTTGAAACTTCTATAATTTCAAGCTTAAAATCTTCTGGTCTGCCCAATTTCAGTTTGTCCATTTTCTTCAAAATATCTTCTTTGAGTTTTGTCGCTCCTTCACCACTCCTACCGATAATGAGACCTGGGCGAGAAGTTTTAATTATAAAACGAGTAGCTTTTCGGCTTCTTTCAATTTCAATACTGGAAACATACATCCCACGTAATTTTTTTTCTAAATATTGACGTACCAAAACATCCCCTTTCAAATAGGTAACATATTTTTTAGGATCAGCAAACCAGCGGGACTTCCAGTCTCTAAGTATTATTAATCTATGCGCATATGGGTGTACTATTTTACTCATGTTATTTTGTGTTTTATTTTGATTTTACTTTTTTATTTTTCTTTCCTGCGACTACTTTTTCTGCTAAAAGAATATTTAAATGACTTGTACGTTTATTTATCCTGTGCCCAGTACCCATCGCAGCTGGCATCATTCTCTTCATGGTAATACCTTTATCAACTCGTAATTCTTTTATAAATAAATTATCCACTTCTGCGCCTGCTTGTTTTGCATTTGAAACAGCTGAAAGCAAAAGTTTCTTGATCGGAAGCCCTGCACGCTTAGCTAAAAAATCAAGCTCAGCAATTGCTTCTGATACTTTTTTACCTTTGATAAGCCCCGCAACCAAACGAACCTTTCTCGGAGACTGTCTATAATTTTTTAAAAATGCTTTCATTGTTTTTTTTGTTTTGTTTTGTTTTTTACTAATGCCTAGCGCCTAAAGCCTAGTGCCTATTTTTATTTTTTCTTAGCATCCGTTGCTGCTGCTGTCGCAGACTTGGCTTGAGTTATTTCAGCTTCCTTTTTCTTTTGTTCAAGCTCTTTCTGCATCTTTCCTCCGTGTTTCATAAATTTCTTAGTTGGAGAAAATTCTCCCAATCTGTGTCCAACCATATCCTCAGTCACAAGTACTTCTACATGGACTTTGCCGTTATAAACACCAAAAGTAAAACCAAGCATCTCTGGAGAGATCACACAAGCTCTTTTCCAAGTTTTTACCATAGGTGTCTGAAGCGGGTTTTTACCGGCAATCTTTGATAGAAGCCTTTCGTCAACATTTAATCCTTTTTTGATTGATCTGGTCATGTATTTTTACTTTTTCACGTAAATAAAAAGCTCGTAACGAGCTTGGTTTCATAATAGCAAATTCAATGAGAAAGTCAAATAAAACAAAAATACATAGGAATGACCTATGTATTTTTTCTATGTTTTTAAATTTTATTTATTCTTACCAGTCTTTCTGCGAGAAACAATAAACACATTTGAATATTTCTTTGGACCTCTGGTCTTCCTTCCTCCAGTAACTTTACCCCACATTGTTTTTGGTCTTTTAGTTCCACGTCCCTGTCTACCTTCTCCCCCTCCGTATGGGTGATCTACTGGGTTCATCGCAGTACCACGAACTCTCGGACGAATACCTTTCCAACGACTGCGTCCTGCCTTACCGTAATTTTCCAAATGATGTTCTTCATTAGAAACAGTCCCGACAGAAGCCCAACAATTTTCATTTACTTTTCTTATTTCTGTTGAAGGCATTTTCAAATTTGTATATCCGTCAGCATTCGCTACCACTTGGGCAAAAATTCCTGCAGAGCGGCCGATCTTTGCGCCACCCCTGGGTTTAATTTCAATATTATAAACAAAAGTTCCAACTGGAATATTTTTTAGAGGAAGCCTGTTTCCTGCTTTCAGCTCAGCTTTTTCAGATATAATAAAAGAATCTCCAGCCTTTACAGATTTTGGCAATACTACATACCTTTTTTCTCCATCTTTGTAGACGGCCAACCCAATAAAAGCTGAACGATTTGGATCATATTCAATAGTTTTTATTTTTGCTGGTATCTCTTTTTTGTCATATAAAAAATCAACTTCTCTAAAAAGACGTTTATGTCCTCCTCCCTTGTGACGCATGGTGATTCTTCCCTGACTATTACGTCCCACTGAACGCTTGAATCCATAAGTTAAAGACTTGGTCGGAGTGGCGGTCGTCAAAATATCCCTGTAATTCACATTGGTCATTTGTCTTCTTGATTTGGATGTTGGTTTGTATGTTTTCATGACAATTATATAAATTCTATCTTATCGCCCTTTTTTAAATAAACAAGAGCCTTACGGCCACCTCCTTTTGTCCCAGCTTTACCTTTAGACATAATATTCTTTTTTGGAATAGTTAAAACATTCACTTTCACAGGATGCACTTTGTAAAGTACAAAAATTGCTTTTTTAATTTCTGTTTTATTGGCGGATTTTGTAATATCAAAAGTATAAACATTTTGCTCTGCATTAAAAGATGCTTTTTCTGTAATTCTTGGATTTTTAATTATTTGTGTACTCATACTTGTCCGCCTCTGGCGGGAAATTATTTTAACCTCTACTTTCTAAAAACTTAACTGCCTCAGTTGGATTTTCTATTAAAAGATATTGATGATTAAGAACGTCAAGCGGATTTAAATTTTTAAGAAAGGCTATTTCAAGCTGAGGTAAATTTCTATAACTCTTTTCTGTTTTTTCATCTCTTCCAAAAAGTGCAGTCAAAACTCTGGGTTTTTTTGAATTTGCCAATGTTTTGAAACCACTCACTTTTGCTAAATTTTTTACAACATCTAAAGCAGATTTAGTTTTAATTTTAGATAAAGATAATGAATCAACAAAAATTATTTCCCCGTCTTTTAACTTTTTTGAAAGTACAGAAAATAAAGCTTGAGCGCGCATCTTTTTTGAAATTTTTCTTTTATAATTCTTTTCAGCAAGTGGTCCATGCGTGACACCTCCTCCAACCCAAATAGGACTTCTACTAGATCCATGTCGTGCCCGTCCAGTCCCTTTTTGTTTCCAGGGTTTCTTGCCACCTCCACGTACTTCTCCACGATCTTTGGTGTCAGCTGTGCCAGCACGCTTATTTGAACGCATCCCTTCTACTACTTGATGCACTAAATCCGCACGCCACTTGGCAGCAAAAACTTTTGCTGGAAGGTCTATTTCTCCAGCTTCTACTCCTTTTTGATCATATATCTTAGTTTTCATTTTGGCTTCTGATTTTATTTTTGTTTTTGCTTCCATATAAATTATCTAAATTATTCAAATATTATCTCTGTACTATTTCAACTAATGTTCCCTTACGTCCAGCTATCGCTCCTTTGATCAGCATTAAATTATTTTCTTTATCTACGAAAACAACTTTTAGATTTTTCTGCATTATGCGATCAGAGCCCATTCTTCCTGCCATTCTCATCCCCTTGGGAACATGAGTACGCAATCCTCCACCGATACTTCCTGGCTCTCTTTCAGAATGTTTTTGACCGTGAGATCGGGGGCCACCGGCAAAACCATGACGCTTTACCACACCTTGAAAACCTTTACCCTTAGAGACACTTGTTACTTCGATTTTATCACCTTGAACAAAAGCCCCTACGTCTATCACGTCCCCTTCTTTGGCAGAAGCTTTATCAGTAGGTTTTAGTCTAAATTCTTTTAAGGTTTTATAAAAAGAGCCTTTCATTGCTCCAGCACTTCCTTTGGTGACTCTTTCTTTTTTTTGTATACCAAAACCAACTTGGACAGAATCATAGCCATCTTTGGATTTTTCAAAAATTCTGGTAACGGTTACCGGTCCTGCTGTGACTATCGTTACTGGAAAAACAGTCCCGTCTTCAGAAAAGTACTCTGCCATATTTTCTTTTGTTCCTAAAATAAATTTCATAGTAGTATTAAGCTCGTATTTACATCATTTTCACATCAATATCAACTCCAGAAGGAAGTGAAAGATTAGTAAGTGCCTCGACAGTCTTTGTATTTGGATTTATTATATCAATCAATCTTTTGTGTACTCTTATTTCAAATTGTTCCCGTGTATTTTTGTAAATAAAAGCAGAGCGATTAACTGTATATTTTTTTATTTCGGTCGGTAACGGAACAGGACCTACTACTTGAGCATCATAACGAGTAGCTGTATCTATAATTTGCTTGATAGATGCATCTAAGATTTTGCTCTCATAAGCACGAACTCTGATACGCAACACTATTTTCCCTTCCCCCTTTTTTTCTTTTTGGAGTGAGGTTTTTAGTATTTTTTTATTTTTTTCTGCCGTAGATTTTATTATCTTTGGCTTTTTTTCTTTTTTTTCTGTTGTTGGCATGAACTTTTGTTCCATATGTCAGACCTAGGATTTTCCCTAGGTCTAAAAGATGGGTCTTTCTTATCCTAAAATTTTTGTAACAACCCCTGCACCGACTGTCTTTCCTCCTTCTCGAACTGCAAACCTCTGTGATTCTTCGAGCGCGACTGGGGTAACTAATTTAACGGTAAGTTTTACTGTATCTCCAGGCATGACCATTTCTACTCCTTCTTCTAAAAGAACATCTCCTGTAACATCTGTAGTTCTGATATAGAATTGAGGTTTGTAACCCTTGAAAAATGGAGTGTGGCGTCCGCCTTCTTCTTTTTTCAAAACGTAAATTTCACAAGTAAAATTGTCATGAGGGGTAGTTGTTCCAGGCTTACATAAAACCTGCCCGCGAGTGATATCTTCTTTCTTCAAACCTCTTAAAAGGATTCCAGCATTATCTCCAGCCATACCCTCTTGTAAGTTTTTGTTGAACATTTCAATACCAGTAACCACTGACTTCTGAGTTGGCTTGATACCAACAATTTCAATTTCTTCTCCAACTTTTATAATTCCTCTTTCTATTTTTCCTGTTACCACTGTTCCACGGCCTTCAATTGAGAATATGTCTTCAACTGGCATAAGAAATGGCTTTGCGATATCTCTTTCGGGAACTGGAATATATGTATCAAGAGCGTCTGTAAGTTCAAGGATTTTCTTTGCCCATTCATCATCAACAGATTTTGCTTCAAGAGCTTTAAGAGCAGAACCACGAATAACTGGGGCGTTCGCGCCATCAAAACCTTGCTTGGTCAAAAGTTCACGAATCTCCTCTTCCACCATGTCAATCATATCTTTATCATCAACCATATCGCACTTGTTTAAGAAAACAATGATTTTAGGTACACCCACTTGTTTTGCAAGAAGAACATGCTCACGAGTTTGAGGCATCGCACCGTCTGTTGCTGCAACCACAAGAATAGCACCATCCATTTGAGCAGCACCAGTAATCATGTTTTTAATATAGTCGGCGTGTCCAGGAGCATCGATGTGCGCATAGTGACGAGCATCAGTTGCGTACTCGTTGTGAGAAATATTAATAGTAATTCCTCTAGCTTTTTCTTCGGGAGCATTGTCGATTTGATCAACACCACGAAGTCTCACAGTCTTCCCTGCTAAATTTAACACATTTAAAATTGCGGCTGTTAATGTGGTCTTTCCATGGTCAACGTGACCAATGGTTCCGACGTTTACGTGTGGCTTATCTCTTTTAAATTCTTCTGCCATAATATTATGATTACTAATTAAGACTCAACATACAGGAACCAGTTGCTGGGGCTTAATTACTAATTTATCCGCCTCTGGCGGGCTTAATTACTAATAAATTTTAAAAAATCAAAACAAAAACTGCAGAAAGTGCAGTTATTTAGATAATAGCAGATTACTAAATAATGTCAAATTATTTTCTCGCCGCGATAATAGTTTCAGCAACATTATTTGGCACAATATCGTATCGGAAAAATTCCATTGTGAAAGATGCTCGGCCTTCTGTCATAGAGCGAAGTCCTGTCATGTAACCAAACATCTCTGAAAGAGGGACGATTGCTTTTATCACTTTGTTCATTCCTCGATCTTCCATCCCTTCAATAAGTCCGCGCTTTGAAGAAAGGTTCCCTGTGACATCTCCCATGAATTTATCTGGAGTAACCACTTCCACTTTCATCATCGGTTCTAGAATAACAGGATTTGCGCGACGACATGCGTCTTGAATAGCCATACTAGCTGCAATTTTGAAAGCCATTTCGTTTGAGTCCACTTCATGATAACTTCCATCCCAAAGTTCTACGGAAACATTTACCATTTTAAATCCGGCTAAAATCCCGCGGTCGAGTCCTTCTTTGAATCCTTTTTCACAAGGAGCAATATACTCTTGGGGAATCACGCCTCCCTTGATGGTATTGATAAATTCAAAACCTTCAGATCTCTTTGTATTTTTAGGTAAATCTTCCAATTCTTCCTTGGTAAGCATTTCCATTGGTTTTACTTTTATCTTCACGTGTCCGTAGTTTCCGCGTCCACCAGACTGCTTGATATATTTTCCTTCAGCATCAGAAGCCCCAGTAATCGTTTCTCGATAAGCTACTTGTGGCTTACCAACATTGGCCTCCACGGTAAATTCTCTTTTCATACGGTCAACAATAATTTCAAGATGGAGTTCCCCCATTCCCGCGATAATAGTTTCTCCTGTTTCTTGGTCAGTAGTAACTTTAAAAGTTGGATCTTCTTGGGCGAGACGATTGAGCGCCATTCCCATCTTTTCTTGGTCCGCTTTTGTCTTTGGTTCAATTCTAAGCGAAATAACAGGTTCTGGGAAAACAATTCTATTTAACTCAATAGGATTATTTTCATCACAAATAGTATCGGAGGTAATGGTATCTTTTAACCCAACCGCAGCGGCTATTTCCCCAGCAAAAACTTGTTTTACTTCTTCGCGATCGTTCGCATGCATTCTTAAAATTCGTCCAATGCGTTCTTTGTTGCGAGTGCGTGGATTATAGATATAACTACCTGCCATTAAACTTCCTGAATAAACTCGAAAGAAAATGATTTGTCCGACAAATGGATCAGTCGCCACCTTAAAAGCAAGAGCCGCAAAAGGTTCTTTGTCATCCGCATGTCGAACCATAGGTTCTTCGGTGTCTGGATTAACTCCTGGAATAGGTGGGATGTCAGTAGGGGCTGGCAAGTAATCAACAACAGCATCGAGCACAAGCTGAACTCCTTTATTTTTTAAAGCAGAACCAGCAAATACTGGGAAAATCTCATTAGCGATAACGGCCTTACGTAAAGTCTTTTTCAAAACATCAATATTAGGAATTATTCCTTCCAAATATTCTGTCATCATTGCATCATCAGTCTCCACTATTTTTTCAACAAGATCCCCGTGAAATCTTTCTGCATCCGCTTTCATTTCTTCTGGAATTTCTTTTTCAATAACTTTATTACCCATTTCTCCTTCAAAATAATAGGCCTTCATTTTGAGCAAATCTACAACTCCTTCATGATTCTCTTCAAGCCCAATAGGAATCTGCATACGAACAGCTTTTTTAGTAAGACGATCTAAGATCGTTGCATAAGAATGTTCAAAAGAAGCGCCAGTGCGGTCTAATTTATTTACAAAACAAATACGTGGAACCTTTGCCTCATCAGCATAGCGCCAGTTTGTCTCAGATTGTGGCTCTACCCCAGCTACACCATCAAAAACTACGACAGCTCCATCGAGCACTCGGAGAGATCGCTTCACTTCAACTGTGAAATCAATGTGTCCCGGAGTATCAATAATATTAAAACGATGCTTTAAATTCTTGTTTTTTAAATCATAAGTAGGAGTCCAAAAACAGGTCACAGCAGCAGAAGTAATCGTAATTCCTCGTTCACGTTCTTGTTCCATCCAGTCTGTCGTCGTCTCTCCATCATGCACTTCACCTATTTTATGCGAAACCCCAGTATAAAAAAGCACTCGCTCAGTGGTGGTCGTCTTCCCCGCATCAATATGCGCAATAATTCCAATATTTCTAACTTTTTCTAAAGGATAATCTCTTTCCATATCTTTAAATTACCAAGCAAAGTGAGCAAAAGCTTTGTTGGCTTCGGCCATTTTGTGAGTATCTTCTTTCTTTTTAATTGCTGAACCCTCGTTCTTAGAAGCGGAGATTAATTCATCGGCAAGCTTTATGTGCATAGGGGAACCTTTTTTGTTACGAGCTGCATCACGAATCCAACGCATAGCCAAAGCCAGTCTACGTTCTGCTCGAACCTCGACAGGTACTTGATAGTTTGCGCCTCCAATACGCTTGGAACGCACTTCGGTCATCGGACCAGCGTTTCTCATTGCTAAATCAAAAATTTCTAATGGATTTGGATTCCCTGTTTTTTCCTTAATTATATCAAAAGCCTTATATATTATTTTTCTGGAAGTTTCTTTTTTCCCAGACCACATGACATAGTTAATAAACTTCTCTAATTTTTGAGAATTATAAACGAAGTCCGGTGCTACTGTATTTCTATTTTTTACTTTGCGTCTCATTTTTTTTGTTTTTTTTTGCTAATGCCTAGCGCCTAAAGCCTAGTGCCTATTTTTATTTCTTTACCTCTTTTTTAGGTTTTTTATTTCCGTAAAGTGACCTAGACTGTCTTCTCTTTTCTACTCCCTGTGTATCTAAAACTCCTCGTACAATGTGATATCTTACTCCTATCAAGTCTTTCACACGTCCTCCTCGAAGCATGACTACGGAGTGTTCCTGCAAATTGTGCCCTTCTCCTGGGATATAAGCAGTCACTTCCATACCATTGGTCAATCTAACTCTCGCTATCTTTCGTAGAGCAGAGTTTGGTTTTTTAGGAGTAGTCGTAGAAACCTTGGTACATACTCCTCGTTTAAAAGGTGAAGGAAAAAATACTGGTCTATTCTTTAGGACATTGAAACCTTTCGCCAAAGCCACTGTCTTGTGCTTAGAGCGAACTTTCGTTCTATTCTTCTTAATTAATTGATTTATTGTTGGCATACCTAAATAAAATAGCCCTACAGGACTATTTGCATAATGTACTATAAAAATAATTAAAGTGCAAGTCCTGTGATTAAATGAAAAAGAAAAGAGAGTATTGGATACAAATAATCAGAAAAGAAAACTATAAAAACAAGGAGTAAGATCAATGAATACTGTTCATAAGCTTGGATAAAGGACAAAGATCTCTCTGGTAAAAAAGAAAAAAATATTTTCGAGCCATCAAGTGGCGGGATTGGGACCAAATTAAAAATACCTAGAGCTAAGTTCACGATCACAATGGCGGAAGTTATAAAATAAAAACCAGCAGGCAAAGTAAATCCATAAGAAAAACGAATAATTAGACCAAATACTAATGCAATAAAGAAATTTGCTAAAACACCGGCGGAAGCGACAGCGATAGTCCCCCATTTTTTATCTCGTAAATTATTCGGATTATAAGGTACTGGTTTTGCCCAGCCAAAAATAAAACCAGCTTTTGATAAAATCAAAACTGCCGGTAAAATTATAGAACCAAATAAATCCAAGTGCTTAATAGGGTTTAAGGTCAGCCGATCAGCGTTTCGCGCAGTATCATCACCAAAATATTCGGCCATAAAACCATGTGAAACTTCGTGAATCACGATAGACATGATAAGGATCGCTATATAAAAAATTGCATCGGTGCCTTGCATAATGATGTTTCTAATGATAACATAAAAAAGTTATGAAAAAAATATGCGCAATAACTAAAAAAGGTTCAATCGTCGGAGGCGGATACTCAAACAGAACCCGTGCCACCAAATTCAATCCAACCGGCAAGAAACGCAAATACCCTAATCTTCAAAAGAAAAGGATTTTTATCCCTGAATTAAATAAAACCATCAATATAGAAGTCACCGCCCGTGGTATGCGCACAATGAAAAAGCGTGGTACTTATGCCACTCTCCTAAAAGCTGGGTTAGTACAAGCTAGATAAAATAAAAACCTCACTTTAAAGTGAGGTTTTTATTTTACGCTGGTACAAAGGTCAATGCCGTGCCTTTTTTGCCTGAACGGCCGGTACGGCCTATTCTATGCACATAGGTATCATAAGTTTGAGGTACGTCGTAGTTTATAACATGGGTAACGTCTGGAATATCCAAACCTCTCGCAGCCACATCTGTCGCAATTAAAATATTTATCTGATCTTTTTTGAATGAATCTAAAATACGAATACGTTCTCGGCTTCTTTTGTCCCCATGTATTCCACCAACCTTGAATCCCATATGCCCAAGCTCTTTTGCTAATGTATCTACACTATGTTTCATTTCACGAAAAATTAAAACTTTATCTGAACCATCCATTTTTAGGACTTCATGTAACTTTTCTAATTTATCCTCTTTTGTTCTTACTCGAATTATATCTTGATCAATATTTTTTGCTGTCTCGCCAGAAATTACAGAGATAAAAACAGGGTTTTTTAAATATTGCTCTGTTAACTTCTTAATTTCTGGAGAAAGGGTCGCTGAAAAGAAAAGGGTTTGTCTTTCTGTTGCAGTTTTCCCGATAATGTAAACCATATCATCCCGAAATCCCATATCGAGCATTCTATCTGCTTCGTCAAGAACCACAGAATGACAAGTAGATAAATCTAAAACCTTTTTTTCAATCAAGTCTCGCAAGCGTCCTGGAGTACCGATGACAAAAGAAACTCCCATTTTTATTTCTCTAATTTGTTTCATGATTGGTAAACCTCCTACGCAAGCTACTGAAAACATTCCAAAACCAAAAGCAAAAGTTTTAAAATCAGCCTCTATCTGCAGAGCCAATTCGCGAGTCGGTGCCATTATCAAAACTGTTTCTCTTTTACTTAGTCCTTTAGTCTTTGCAATTTTCTCAATCAAAGGCAAAAGAAATGCTGCGGTTTTGCCTGTACCCGTATTCGCCATACCGAAAACATCTTGGCCTTCCATCACGGCCTTCATAGCTTGATCTTGAATAGGGCGTGGATTTGTAAATCCAGCTCTCTCAATATTTTTATGAAGTTGTGGATTAAAAGGAAAATCCGCAAAAGTATGTTTTGCAATGTAAGGTTTTTCTTCAACATGCGTTCCTTTCTTAATGAAACGAGAAAAATCTATTCGCTCACCGCGAGATCTTTTGTTGCTAGATGGTCTCTTGCCTCTAAAACTAGGACGAGAATTATTAAATTTTCTAACCCCACCAGAACGGGAAACTGGGCGTGAAGAGCTAGAAGCTCCACGCGTAAAACTGCGTTTGTTTATCATATATTTATTTGTGTCATGGACATCGATCACAGGACACAAAAGTCATAGATGATTTCCACAAGCGTCAGTCTCATTATATTAAGCTCGTCCGCCTTTGGCGGGAGTTGAGAATGATATTAAAACAATAGCATTTTTAGATTATTTTGTCAATGTTTCGTTAATAAAAAGAAAAAAGCTATAATAAAATTATGCAAAATAAACTAATCGGTAAACATGCAGATGAATCATACCTAGACCTTTTAGAACATATCATTAAAAACGGAGAAGAAAAGGGAGACCGAACGGGTACTGGAATAAAAAGTCTTTTGGGTTACCAAATGCGCTTTAATTTAAATGATGGCTTTCCTTTGCTTACCACTAAAAAAGTACCGATTAAATCCATAATACATGAGCTTCTTTGGTTTTTACACGGAGATACGAATCTAAAATATCTTGCCGACAACAATGTGCATATCTGGGATGAATGGCCTTATAAAGCATATTTAATAAAAAATAAAATTAATATTCCAGAAATTGGAGGAGGAGAATGGAATGAGGGAATAAAAAAATTTATAGAAAAAATAAAAACGGACAAAAATTTTTCAAAAGAATATGGTAATTTGGGTCCAATTTATGGTTACCAATGGAGACATTGGAGAACTCCAGGCGGAGGAGAAATAGATCAAATAGCAAAAGTAATTGAAAATATTGAAGCAGTAAAAATAGACCCAAAAGCTCGTGACGGAAGACGTTTAATTGTGTCCGCTTGGAATGTGGCAGATATAGAAGAAATGAATAAAGCTGGACTTCCTCCTTGCCATTTACTTTTTCAGTTTTACGTATCAAATGGAAAGCTTTCCTGCCAACTTTATCAACGCTCTTGTGATACTTTTTTAGGTGTTCCATTTAATATTGCTTCTTATTCCTTATTTACTATGATTATCGCTCAAATTTGTGGACTAGAAGCTGGTGAATTTGTCTGGACAGGTGGGGATGTACATTTGTATTTAAATCATTTAGAACAAGTTAATATTCAACTCTCAAGACGAAATGATATACGTCCCCTTCCTAGGATGAAGATAAATCCAAATAAAAAAAAGATTGAGGACTTTACGATAGAAGATTTTGAATTGATTGATTATAATCCTCACGAATCCATAAAGGCTCCTATCGCCGTATAAAATAATATGAATGAAATAGAAGTAAAAGCAAAACTAAAAGATAAAGAAAAAGTTATTGAACATCTTAAAAAGATTGGGGCTAAGTTTTTAGGCGCAAAGAGTCAAAAAGATTTGATTTTTTGGCCCAACGACATAAAAAATTTAAGCTCTAATTTATTAGGAAGAAATTTTCTTCGAATTCGTGAGCAAGAATCAAATGGGATAAAGAAAGTAATTTTTACTTTAAAACAACCACAAACTAATAAAACAGACTGTATTGAACATGAAATAGAAATTAATGAAAAAGACATTCCAGAATTAAAATCTCTCATATCGACACTTGGGTATTATGAATTCGTGACACTCGAAAAAATAAGAACAATAGCTAAAATCGAAGACATAGAAATTTGTATGGATGAGGTTTCAAATCTCGGATCATATATAGAATTAGAAAAATTTGCTCCAGCAAACGAAGCAAAAAAAATTCAAAACGAGCTTTATTCCATCCTAAAATCATTCGGAGTAAAAAAAGAAGATTTTGTTTATGATGGATATGACATTTTAGTACTTAATGCTCAAAAGAAATAATATGATTTCACTAATCGCTGCCATTGGTAAAAATAATGAACTCGGTAAAGGAAATACTTTGCTTTGGCATATGCCTGCTGATTTAAAATATTTTAAAGATGTCACAACTCTTCATCCGGTGATAATGGGAAGAAAAACTTTCGAATCCATAGGGCGCCCCCTACCCAACAGAAGAAATATAGTAATTACTAGAGATTTGAATTATAAAAAAGAGGGAGTTGAGCTCGCATATTCTTTAAATGAAGCGTTGAATTTATTTCCAGACCAAAATGAAGAAATTTTTATAATCGGAGGCGCAGAATTATTTAAACAAACTATGCCTGTCGCGGACAAATTATACATCACCCACATAGATGCCAAAGACAAAGACGCAGATACATTTTTCCCAGAAATTATTCCAATTGTTTGGAACGAAATCTCACACACTGAACACGAGGCAGATAAAAAAAATATTTTTCCATATACTTTTTCAATTTACGAAAAATTTATCTAGCCACAAAACTCGTCGTGGGCATACTTTTTAGAATGCCTTGCGCAGGCTGACGAGCCGAGCAGTTCGCTGGGCTAGCAAGCCCAGATAGATTGCATTATAAAAAGTATGCCGAGAAAGAGTTTTGAAAATGTTTACGGATCCAGTGGAGTTTTAATGCGAATAAAAACATCCTTACCCTCTGGAGATTTTTCTTTTTTATATTTTCTTTTTTTATTTATTTCAATTTTTCTAATCAATTCTTTTTCCAAATCAAAACCCATCGTTTCACACATGCCGAGAATGAATATCATCACATCAGCAAATTCTTCAGCTACCCCAGACTGATTTTTATTATGTTTAGAAAACGCTTCAGAAAGCTCTTCATAAGCTCGACAAAATTCTTGCGCGATGTCGGTCGTGTTGAATCCGTGTTCAACCTTATTTCTTATCACCTCTTTTTGTAATTCTTTTAGATCTACCATAAAATTATTGGTCGTTATACGGTTCAATTTTTTTATTTATAATTTCTAACTTTACTCCAGCTTGCTTAAAAACAATTTTTGACTGTTTGGTTGCATGATAATCTTTTAAGGAAACGACTCTTTTAATACCTGCATTTATAATTGTCTTTGCGCAAGTATAACAAGGAACCATTTTACAATATAAAATTGACCCATCTATAGAAACACCAGAGCGTGCAGCGTTAGCGATAGCATTTAATTCTGCATGAGCGGTTCTCAAACAATGACGAGAAACTGTTCCATCTTCTCTCGTGAGAGTATGCATTTCATGGCCTATATCATCACAATGAGCAATACCAATAGGTGAACCGACATATCCTGTAGCGAGAATTCTTTTATCCTTCACAATAACACATCCGCTCCTGCCCCTATCGCAAGTACCACGAGTACCAACCATCTCAACCATTTTTAAAAAATATTCATCCCACGATGGTCTTTTATATTTTGTTGTAGTATTTCTGGCAACCTTTTTCATTTCTTTAATATACTACTAAACCCTAAAAATAAAAAGATGTTGTTTTAAAAAGCATTGCGCAGGCTGACGAGCCGAGCATAGCAAAAATTCAGCAGAATTTTATGTCGCGGTTTTTAAAATAATATCTTTATATTTTTGACAACAAAAAAATACAGATTTGCTGTATTTTTTTGTTTAATATTTATATTAGTCCTTAACCTCAATCCCCATAGACCTAGCAGAGCCGGCAACGATGCGAATAGCTCCTTCCATATCTTTTGCATTTAGATCTGCCATTTTCTTTTCGGCAATTTCTCCAGCTTGTTTTTTAGTGATTTTGCCCACTTTTGTAGAAGCATTTTTGCCTGAACCTTTTTCTATTCCAGCAGCTTTTAGGATAAGACCTGTTACAGGCGGAGTTTTTACAACGAAATCATAACTGCGATCTTCATAGACAGTGATCTTCACAGACACTTTATCCCCAGCCATTTTAGACGTAGCAGCATTGAATTTAGTAACAAAATCTCCAATGTTTATACCAGCCTGTCCAAGCGCAGGACCCAAAGGCGGCGCAGGAGTAGCTTTCGCAGCTTGAATTTGTAATTTTATTTTTTTGGTTATTTTCTTTGCCATCCCAGTACTAAAATTTTTACTTATAATGAATAAATTTAATCTATACTATTTTTCCCCTTTTGTCTATTTTTCTTAATATTATATTTATTAGAAATTTAGTACGGGACAAGTATTTTTATATCTTTTTGACCTGTAGAAAGTCTAGCTCCACTGGTGTTTCCCGACCAAACATCGAGACGAGCACTTTCACCTTCCCGCGATCTTGATCAATAGAATTTATCTTGCCCTCAAGGTCTTTAAATGGACCATCAGTAATACGAACAGTCTCACCCACCACCATGTCAATATTATGTCTAGCGGTACCAGCATCCATCTTTTTAAATAAGTAATCAACTTCTTCTTTTCGGAGAGGAACTGGGTTTACTCCTGCCCCGACGAAACCAGTCACTCGCGGAGTGTTTCGTACCACATACCAAGAATCATCCGTCACAATCATATCTACCAACACATATCCAGGATAAATCTTTTCTTCCACTTCCGCCCGCTTACCAGCTTTAATTTTTATTTTCTTTTCAATCGGCACAATCACATTAAAAATTTTATCATTCATCCCGAGAGAATCTATGCGCTGTTTCAAATTACGAAGAACAACATTCTCGTATCCGGCATAAGTATGTATTGCATACCAATTTCTAGTTCCTAATGTTTCCTGTTTTGACATATTAAGGGGTAATTATTTTTTGTAAACCTAATGAGAAAATAAAATCAAAAATACCTAGATAATATGCAATCACCACAGACAAGATAATGACTATAAGGGTATAATATAAAGTCTGGTTTCTAGATGGCCAAATAACGTGCTTTAATTCTGTTTTTGTCTCTTCTAAATATTCTTTAATTTTTGACATGTGATTTTACAAAATCATGTCGCGTAATTGTCCGTTGAAACGCGACGCTATTTTGTTGATTATTTTAAAAAAGCCCCCTCTCAAGGGCTCTTTTAATAATACTCTTTTTCCTAAAATAGTCAAATTACCTGATTTCGTAAGTTATAGTCACATCCGAGCTAATTGTATTCTCACCTTTTGGAATTACGGCCGGAGCTGGGGCTACTTCTACACTATCTTTCATCACAGCATTCGTAGCATACATAATTGGAAAATTCCCAGACTCACTAAAAGAAGTGATTTTAACCAAACGTACTCCCAAGTCTTTTGCTAACACTTTTGCTTTTGCTTTTGCATCATCGATAGCTTTCTTTCTTGCTTCCGCTTTCAATGTATCCTCTTTATCGATCGCAAAATTTGGACCATTTAAATCAGAAACACCTGTCGTGCCGAGCCCTTGCATAATGTCACCGACAGTATCGATGTTACGAATTTTTACTGTAATGCTTTCACTCGCTGTATAACCAGCAAGAACTTGTTGACCAGGAGGACAGAAAAAAGAAGAACTTACTGTCCCCGAATTTGATGGGGCTGACTGTGGGCATACAGTATTTCTAAACTCATATCTAGGATTAAAAGAAGCATTCGTAGTCTGAATGTCTTTATCCGCCACTCCTTTTGCTTTTAAAAGATCTAAGGCCTTTTTTTCTATTACTGCCACTCCGGCCTGAGCATCTTTCACTGTTTTGTCATCTTTACTAATTGTAAAGTAAACATTTGCAATATCAGGCACAGCTGTGACTTCACCATGACCAGAAAAAGATATAGTGTTGGGTGTTTTGTTTTCACCTCCGTACCCTCTATCTCCAAACAAAGCATTAGCAGCTACAACAGCCAAAAAAACAATAAGCGCAATCCTCAACCCACGAGATAATCTAACTTTTTGTTCTGGTGATATTTCCATATATTTTTCGCGCGTTGACGCAATAATTTATTTTTTAATTGCTAAAAGCTCGACGTCAAAAATAAGGGTCGCATTTGGAGGGATAACTCCACCAACTCCAGTCGCACCATAAGCATCTTCTGGAGAAATTGTAAGAGTTTTCTTTTCTCCTACTTTCATTCCGACAATCCCTTTATCCCAACCAGGAATCACTTGCCCACTACCCAATTTAAATTCAAAAGGCTGTACATGATTAAATTTTGGATCAACATTTGAATCAAAAACTATGCCATTTACTAAGCGACCAGTGTAATTCATAGAAACAGTGTCCCCTGTTTTAGCTACATCCCCTGCAAAAACAGGATTCTCGGATGGAGTTGTATTTTCAGGAACATTATTTACAATATCGTTCACATTATTATTTGAAGGCATATTTACATTATTTACTTTATTATTCATGCTAATAAAAATCAAAGCTCCTATAAAAACTAAACAAATAACAACAGCCAAAACTATATTCATATTATTTTTCTCTGTATTCATAATTTAAAGATTACTTAGGTTTTTAATAACTTAATTATACACCCTAAAAAACTTAAATCAAATTTACTTCAGGTACTAATTCCATACCAAATTTTTCTTTTACAGATTCTATTATTTTGTTTGCTAACTCGAAAATCTCAGCGCCAGTCGCCCCTCCGTAATTTACTAAAATTAATGCTTGTTTTTCATGGATACCAACATTCCCCACCTTTTTCCCCTTCCACCCGCACTGCTCAACAAGCCACGCAGCAGGAATTTTTATCATTCCATTATTATCAAAATAAGGAATCTCAGGGTAATTTATCTGTAAAGCTTGCAACTGTTCTCTTTCTATAAAAACATTTTTAAAAAAACTTCCAACATTGCCTATAATCTTTGGGTCTGGTAGTTTGCTCTGACGAATAAGCTTTACTGCATCACTAATATCCTTAGGACTCTTAATCTCTATTTTATTTTTTTCTAGGTAATCTTTTAATGCAGGATAAATCTTCTTTTCCCCGCCCGCATCGGGGTGCGTTGCATGGCGGGCAGGTTTTTTGCTTAATTTCAAAGTAACAGCTGAAATAAAATATTTATTTTTAAACTTATTCTTAAATATACTATCTCTATATCCCAGTTCACACTCTTCTTTGCTAAAAATCTTTTTCTTATTCATCTTGCCAGTTTCAATTTCAAAAGTTTCAACATTAAAAAGAACGTCCTTAAGCTCCAACCCATAAGCCCCTATGTTTTGTATAGGCGCTGCACCGACAGTCCCAGGAATAAACGCTAAATTTTCGATACCCCAATATCCACTATTGACCGCAAGCATCACCAAATCGTTCCAATATTCTCCACCCATCGAACGAATATAAACATTTTCAGAATCTTCTCCTATAACTTCCATACCTTTCAATTTATTTAAAACTACTATTCCATCAAAATCTTTTGTAAATAAAACATTGCTTCCTCCACCGAGAAACATTATTGGGATATTTTTTCCGCCAGAGGCGGATCCGCCTCTGGCGGAAAATTCTTCCATCTTAAAAAGTTCTTTTAGATCTTTTTCTGTTTTCACTTCCACAAAAAATTTAGCCTCGACATTAACACCGAAAGTATTTAATTTGGATAAGTTGTAGTTCTTTAGAATTTCCATAATATATATGCTATACCAAAAGAAAAAATTCTGCTATGCGTTATGGTGGATGGACATCTGGACGCACTTCGCATAAACT
>JBAZSF010000005.1:0-56528 GCA_041662525.1 Minisyncoccota bacterium | reverse complement strand
AAGGGGTTTCGAGCGCGACGGCGCCTGAACTTCAATATTTTTTAAGACAGAATTTTTTTTGAAAAATCTGTACCGAAAAAAGTTTGATTTATAATTATTTTTTTATTTAAGGTATAAAAAATGTTATAATGGGCAGATGAAAAAAATACTGTCTTTCATTATTATCGTAGGTGTCGTTTTTGGAATCTTTTATTTTCTTAAGAATAAAGAAGTAGTAGCGCCAGTGATTACTAAAATGGTTGAAAAAAATATTAATGTTACAAATAAAAAAGATGTAGCGCAGGAAGAATTTTGCTTTGCAAAATTTAGCACTTCGAATAGTAATGGGAATTCTGATAAATATACTTTGCGTTTAATTTTAAATGGAGAACAAGTAATAGGTGAACTAAATTTATTACCGGCTGAAGAAGATCCAAGAACAGGAGAGGTCAAAGGTGTAGTGGGGGTATTTGATCAAAATACGATGACCCGAACTATTGATCTAGATTGGTTTACTTTTACTGGTGTTACCGACACAGAAAAAGTCAAAATAATTTTAGGAAAAAATACAGCGAGCGTGAATCAAGAAAAAGGTACTCTCAGTCTTCCTGAAGTACCTTGCTCAAATTTTGGTTATTAAATAAAAATACTTCAGTTTTTTTACACTAATTTTTTTAGTTCTTGCTCGTATTTTTTCATTACTTCCATACCTGCCTCCATCTGGCCCATCCCCCCTTTTACTTTTTCTTGTATTTCAGTGGCAATAGTTTTAAAAAGCTCAGGATTTTTCTCGATCATGGCGATAAACATCCCGATCTGCGCTTCCGGTACCCCTTGGGTCCGAAGCATTTTTTTAAGTAAAAAATTTTGAAACATTGTATGAGTATAACATAAATTGCTTTGAATTTCGAAACTCTTTCTTGGCACAAGTTTTCTGTCAGCGCACATAAAAATCTGCTGATTTTTTGCTATGCTCGGCTCGTCAGCCTGCGCAATGCTTCCAGAAAACTGCGCCTACGACGAGTTTATAAATTCACGAAATTAATCTATAACCATTAGTTTACTTGGATGATGATGACCGTTTACTATACGAACTTTATTTAATGAAACTTTAAAATGTCCTGCTACGAGCTCTAGGACGCGAGTATTTGCCATATTACGCTCTCTCTTTTCTCGAACTGAAATTTCAAAAGAGTCTTTTGTTTTTTGAACAAAAGACTCTTTTCTGACACCAGCTTTAACTTTTACATGAATATATTGCAAATTGTAATTATTTCAATGGATTCTCTCCACGGATAACCCTAATCAAAAACAGTATAACTGCTATCACCAAAAGAAGGTGAATAAATCCATTTATCACAAAACCACCAAAAAAACCTAATGCCCATAGAACCAATAAAACTATTGCGATTGTTGTAAGCATAAAATTAATAAATTTAGCTAATAATATTTAAATTATAACCCTAATTGTTAAATTTACCATTAATTCACAGTTATTTAATTCCACACCTTGTTTTAAGAGCATCGAGGTCAGCCTGCGCAAGGGTCAAACTTTTGCTTTGGTTTAAGCTATACATTATTGCTTTTGAGTCTTCCGCATGGTCGAGGCCTAAAGCATGGCCAAGCTCGTGTGCGAGCACCCGCACGAGCTTGGCCCTAGAACTGAACTCATAAATATCTATTTGACTATCTGAACCGTCACTAGTATATACACCTTCTTCAAAACTTTCCCCACGTGCTCCATTTATCGTATTATATTGATTTACTGATATATTTAATATAGCAACAAGACGATTTAATGCCACTACGAGCGCATTTATTTCATCCACTTTATTATTTAAATTTTTCTGTTTATTTTGCAAACTTTCAAATTCTACTACATTAGTCCTGCCCCCTCGATTAAAGGTATTCACTTGTGCATCGTAAGCTTTTTTTTCTTGATCATATTGTATTTTTAGGGCGGTGAACTTGGCTTTCAACATCTCATAAGAAGCTTGGTCGTTTTTTACAGCAATCCCAAGACTCTCTAGTTTGCTCGTTGCTTGTTGTCTATAATCATAAATTAAATTAATCTTTAAAACATCTGATGCGAGATTTTCTACTTCATAAATAAAAAGCTGTTTACCAAGGGGTTTTTCCCAAATGGCTTCTGCTTCAGCAAGTGCGCTCAAAAAATAACTTTTTGAAATATTGAATTGTGTATCAAAAGTGCCAAGATTATAAGGTATCGGTTCATCACAAGGAGCTTTTACAAAAACTCCACTGATATTATTCTTTAAATTATCCAAAACAGGCAAAAACTGTAAATTAAAAGCAGGGTGAAATTGATATACTAATATACCAACAAAAATAAGAGGTATAAATATTTTTAAAAATTTCTTCATGGTCTAATTTTAGAGTCCTTCTTGAATTGGAGCAATGATTTTTGCACGCCAGAATTTAGTAGCAAAAGTATCTATCAAATCTTTTAATTCTTCGCTCTTTAATAAGTATAAAACAAATACAGCAACAATGATACCTAAAATTCCAGAAATAAATCCTTGTAAAAAAACACCCCAAAATGTAGTCAAGCCAAAAATCGGTGAAAGAATATTTAAACTCAAATAAGCGACTAAGCCAAGAAAAAATGAAGCAGCAAAACTCTGGAAAAAAGTTTTGGTGATGAAAGATTCATTCGGCATAAAATCTTTTTTTACAAAAACCCAATATAAAATAAAATTCAAAATCGTGCCGACAGAATACGCCAGTGGCAACATGAGCACCTCTGTCCCTGGAATATCATTTACCTTTAATAAAGATTCTATAAAGAAGCGGAACATTAAGACATTTTGAAAGAGATGGATAAATACATAAGCTAAAATTATAATTAAAATAGAACAAGAAAAATTTATAATGAGAGGGCGTTTTGTATTACTGGTCGCATAGTAAGAGCGAGAAAGCAATGTCGTCATCCCCTGAGCAAGGATAGAAATGGAAAAGATCGCGAGGGCGGCTGCGACCAGACGAGTATTGTCCCAAGAAAAAGACCCGGAACCAAGAATCACACGCACTATCTGCGCCCGAAGAACAATAAAAATAAATATTACTGGCAGAGACCAGAATACAATAGCTCGTGATGCTTCTTTTAGATGTTTTTTAAATTCCTCTTTTTTGCCATTTGAAAAAGATTTAGCTAAAGTCGGAAAAGCCGCCACGGCATAAGAGATGCCGATGATATTAAGTGGTACTGATTGAAGATTGAATGAAAAATTAAAAATCGAGATAGAGCCACTTTCCAAAAAAGAAGCCATCCCTATAATAAAAATAAGCGCAATATTGTTAAAAGCAAGACCAAGCGTACGAGGAAGCGATGTTAGCGCCGTATTTTTAATATCTTTAAAATTAATTGTAAAAGGAAAAAGGGAGAATTTTAGGGTAAAGCCAGAAGAGCGCGCTGCTAGGACCTGTATTCCAAAATGCATAAAAGCCCCGAGAACAACACCGAGAGCCAACCCATAAATTCCAAAAAAAGGATAAAGAAATATAACACCAATAATAATCCCCAAATTATAAAAAACTGGACTCAAAGAATATATAAAAAATTTATGAAAAAGCTGAGTAACTGTACCAAAAAGATTTGAAAGACCCATCAAAATAGGAGAAAGTAACATTATTCGTGAAAGCAAAATAACCTTTGCTTGATAAAATGGAGTAAAACCTGGAGCAATAAAAGATATTAAATAAGGCATCAGAAAAAACGCCCCCAAAGAAACAAATACCATCAGAGAAAAGAAAACGGTAAAAATATCATTTAAATATTTTCGTGCTGCATCAGTAACCTTGTCTCCATCTCCGCCTGCGCGGGCAGGCATTTTTGCCACAATAAAAGGAATGAGCACAGTGATAGAAGCCAGAGAGGCTATACAAATAAAAATCAAATCTGGCACCCGAAAAGCCGCATAATAAGCATCTAGCGATGGAGAAGGTCCAATAAAATGCGCAATAGACCGATCACGGAAAAGTGCTAAAATTTGAGATAATAAAGTAAGAAAACCCAAAAGAAATGCGGCTTGATTTATGCTTCCAGATTGTTTAGTAAAAATTTTTAAGATCTTCTCCATCCTTGATTTATTTCTTTTTAGCAGGAGTAGTGATAGGTGTGGGGGTAGAATTGCTCAACGAATTAAAGTATTGTATTAAGTTTTCATCTTCTGGAGAAATAGCAAGAGCCCGCTCTGCATAAGAAAGAGCTGTTTTATTATCATTTTCACTCCTAGCTATTTGGGAAAGAACAATTAAAGCCTCAACATAATCTTGTTTGAGAGTAAGGGCGGAATTAGCATAATCTTTTGCTTCTTTAACTTTTCCGTCAGCAAATGATACTTCTGCCATAGCTAACTTTAAACCTGGATTTAACGGATTTAGATTAGAAGCATTTTGATAAGCTATGACAGCTTTACTAAAAGAATCTTTTACTCCAAGGGAGCCAGCAGCCTGATAGGTAGAACCAAGAAGTTGGAAATTTAAATAATTCGAGGGATCATAACTCGTCGCCATTTGTGCGCTGTTTACAGCTTGATCAAAACTAGATTGTAAATCAGCTTTCTCTGCATCAGATAGTGATGTACTAGCTTTAGCTAAAGTGTTTAACTTAATAAGATATATTTGTGAAAAAGTACGCAAATATAAATCATTTGAATATAGAGAAAGTGCTTTATTGATAGAATCTTCTGCCCCTTGAATAGTCGTTGCAGAAAGTGCTTTTCTAAAATGAAAAACAGAAGTAAAACGCTCTATATATTTGAATGAAAGAGTGGCAGAAAAGATCATTAATAAAATAAGCGCGAGAATAGAGAAGAAACTTTTTCGCTGGTCATTTAAATATGATATTGATATTTCTTTATTTGAATTAGATGCAGTTAGCCCAATAAATACTCCAGCAAATGCAAAAGACAATAAAAAGATCACCGATCCTGTAAAATAAAAAAAGGAAGCAAAAAATAAATATAGAGACAACACAAAAAACACCATCATTTCCCAATTTGTACTATTTTTAATACTAAAAAAAACTGACCTTACTCCGATAAACAAAAATAGAACAAAAAAGATAATCCAAGCTAAAATAGCAGGAATCCCAGCGGTAGAAACTAGGGTAGGCAATAATCCTGATCCTGAATCAAAAGAAGTATCCCAAAATTGAGTATTGTTTATAACAATGGGTTTATACATTGACCAAGCAACACCAAATCTATTTGGACCAATACCCAACAATGGATTTTTGACAATCACCTCTTTGGTTATGGACATAGTGGTGCTTAAAGAAGGGTTTACTTCGGTATTTGATATCTGCAAACGATTTGACACAATACCACCGATAAACTGTCCAGAAATAAAAAATAATAAAGATATCATGACAATAGCAAAAGAAATAATAGGAAAATTATTTCTTTTATCACCTACATGAACAAGACTTGCCTCTTCTTCTGTATTTCTTTCTGTATTTTTTTGAAGAGAAGTAGAAGCTTTGTAAACAAAAATTATTAAGCTAGAAATCCCTAGGAGTATCCAAACTAACTGAAAATTTACTACAATAATAAGAAGAACTGAGAGTAAGATGAATATTCCCAATAAAATTTTTTCTATCTTGGAAACAGGAAAAAATTCAATCACAAAAAGAAACATTAAGCTGGAAAATCCAGCAAAAAGTCCTAGTGCATTCCAAGAACCTAAAATATTTCCTGTTTTCCCAGATAAGATTCCGAGCGACAAAATTGTAGGCATAAACAAATGAATAATTTGGAAAATTAAAACAAAAGCTGAAGACAGGATTGCTCCGAGCAAAAGTGTTTTTGCCCGCTGCGGATTTTTAAAAAGAATCGAAGACATGAACATTAAAACAAAACCAGCAAAAATAAAATAAAAAGACCCAATGTCAAACATTGTGCCGAATAAAGAAACTTTAGAATTTCCGGAAAAAATAGAAGATAATAAAAATATTAAAGCTACACTAAAACCTGATACCAACAACCATGATTTAGGAAGAATTATTTTACCATCAGAGAATCTCGCTATCGCCCAAAAAATCACAGATATTGAAAGTCCTAAAACTAAAAGTAATCCCTTAGAAACTTCAATCGGGATATTAGAAAAAGGTAAACAAAAAAGAGGTAAGGATACTATGGTAAGGAATAATGACCAAAATGAAAGTCTATCAAATATGTTTGAACTCATAAGCTTTTTATAAAAAAAATTAATTAAAAACAACAACGACTATTGATTATAAATGGTTTAATATGATGTGTTAATTATATATAGTTTAATCTCTAAAAACAACTACTAAAAAACTATATTGATAAGTCTATTTTTAACATAAAATACCTTTTTTATATCTTTGCCGGATGTATGTCTCAAAACAGCTTCATTTGCAAATGCTTTTTTCTTTACTATTTCCTCATCATCCTCAGGTGATATCATTATCTCTGCTTTAACTTTTCCATTTATTTGTACTGCGATTTTTAGTTCGAAGTCTTGAATTTTTGAAAGATCAAAAACCGGCCATGATTCCTGATTAATTGATTTTTTATAACCCAATATTTGCCATAACTCTTCAGTTATATGAGGCGCAAATGGGGAAAGAATCTTTAAAAATTTTTCATAAGCCATCTGTGAAATAGATTCAAGCTTACTAATTTCATTAATAAAAATCATTAAAGTCGAAACAGCTGTATTGAACTTCATCTCTTCAATATCCTCTCCGACTTTTTTTATAGCTTTTTCAATCTCAAACTCATTATATTTTTTATTTTTTTGTATTTTAGATTGAAGATTCCAAACTCTTTCTAAAAATCTCCTTGGACCAATGATAGCTTCTTCGCTCCAAGCGACAGATTGATTAAAAGGACCCATAAACATCTCATAAAGACGCAAGGTGTCCGCGCCGTATGTTTTGACTATATCGTCTGGATTTATCACATTTCCAAGTGATTTCGACATTTTTACGCCTCCCCCACCTAAAATCATGCCATGAGAAGTACGCTTTTTATATGGCTCAGATGTAGGTACAAGTTTTAAGTCAAATAAAAATTTATGCCAAAAACGTGAATATAAAAGATGAAGGGTAGTATGTTCATTCCCTCCATTGTACCAGTCCACTGGTGTCCAATATTTTAAATTCTTTTTGCTGGCAAATTCTTTATTATTTTTCGAATCCGTATAACGAAGATAATACCAACTAGAACCCGCCCAGTTTGGCATTGTGTCTGTTTCTCTCTTGGCTTTGCCTTTACATTTCGGGCATTTTACATTTACCCATTTGGAGATATTCGCAAGTGGTGACTCTCCACTATCCGTCGGCTGATAATTTTTTACTTTTGGAAGCTCTACTGGTAAATCTTTTTCAGGCACAGGCACCATTCCACAATCTTCACAATGAATTACTGGTATCGGCTCACCCCAATATCGCTGACGAGAAAAAATCCAATCACGAAGCTTGAAAGTCACCTTCTCTTTTCCTCCAACAAATTTAATAATTTCTTTTTTGGCTTTTTCAGAATCAAATCCATCAAATTTACCAGAATTCGTAAGTATTCCTGTACCAGAATAAGTTTTCTCTTTACCTTGTAAATTTTCTAAATCTCGAAGAGCACCACCTATCGTCATTTCTTTTTCTAGTTCTTGCGTGGTCATCCATCTTAATTCATGTATTTCTTGTTCTTCTTGAGATAATTCTTTTTGCTCATCATTAATAAGTTGAAAATAAAAATTGGAAAAATGCGCAAAACGATTTTCTTTTTTGGGCTCATGATAAAACTTACTATGTGAACGCGGGAATTCTTTTATAAGTTTTAAATTTTGATATCCGGTTTCTTCTTGAATCTCTCGTATTGCAGCATCTTTAGTATTTTCTCCAGACTCCACACCACCAGTTATAAAAGTAAGCCAATTAACTTTTTTCCATTTTAAAGCAAGATATTTATCTTCTTTCCAATGCTTAACAATGGCATGAATCGCTTCTCGTTCAATAAAAGACAAATCTTCTTTTGGTCTATCAATATAAACAGGCTCAATAACATTTATTATTTCCAAATCATATTTTTTCGCAAATGCAAAATCACGTTCATCATGTGCTGGTACAGCCATTATCGCTCCTGTGCCATAGGTGACAAGCACATAATCTGCAATCCATATTGGAATCTCTTTTTTAGTCGCAGGGTTGACTGCTTTTATCCCTTTTAATTCTACTCCTGTTTTTATTTTATCTTCAACATTTCTTTCTATCTCAGTTTTGTTTTTTGTTTCCCTGATATAATTTTCTATCTCTTTCCAATTTGTAATTTGAGATTTTAATTTCTGAACTAATTCATGTTCTGGCGCAAGTACGAGATATGTCGCACCAAAAATAGTGTCAGGTCGAGTCGTAAAAATTTTCACAGAATTCGGACGTTGGACGTCCGGAAACTCAATTTGAAATTCAATCTCTGCTCCCTCACTTTTCCCTATCCAATTTCTCTGTCCAAGTTTTATTTGTGGAAGATAATCCACATCATCTAAATCTTTATAAAGTCTATCGGCGTATTTAGTAATTGCGAGCATCCATTGCTCTTTCTCCCTTTGCTCGACTTGTGTTCCACAACGCTCACAACATCCATCTATTACTTCTTCATTGGCAAGACCTATTTTATCTTTTGGGCACCAATTAATAGTCATTTTGGCTTTATATGCCAAACCTTTTTTAAAAAACTGCAAAAATATCCACTGAGTCCATTTGTAATATTTCGGATCGGTAGTGTTTATTTCCCGCGACCAGTCAAAAGAAAAACCGATAGACTGAAGCTGTCTTCTAAAAGTATCTGTATTCTTTTTCGTAATGACTGCGGGTTGCTTGCCTGTTTTTATAGCATAATTTTCTGTCGGTAAACCAAAAGCATCCCAACCTATAGGATAAAGAACATTAAAACCTTCCATTCTGCGTTTGCGAGAAATTATATCCATAGCGGTATTGCTTCTGATGTGCCCCACATGCATACCATCTCCGGACGGATAAGGAAATTCAATTAAGTTGTAGAACTTTTTCTTCTTAGAATTATTTTGAGCACGATAGATTCCTTTTTTCTCCCAGATAGTTTGCCATTTTTTTTCAATTTTCTTATGATCGTATTCTTTCATCTTTATCTAATTGGCACTGGTATAGGTTTTGAAAACAAATTAGGGTTTATAGTTTTTGAAAAACAATAATATCCTACGGGGTGTGCCCACGACAAATTTCCAAATGTGTCAAAAGACACATTGCCATTATCTTTTGAATCTTTGTTGAATTCTGCGCAAAGATTATAGGTTAAATTTCCTGTTTTTTGATATTCATATAGTTTTTGGGTTTGAGAATCTATAGTATTTACAAAATAACTTTCAGCCAATAATTGATCAAAATCATTTGGTAAAACACCTTTGGTGGCATAAAAATTCTGAACAGAATTTTCTATACTCAGTAAGTCATTTACTTTCTGTTGATCGTATTTTAATAGTTGTTGAGTGCGGGGTGAGCCAAGTACAGTGAAACCCCAAATTATACATAGAATAATTACTATCGCTGAAGCAATCATCCAAATCTTTCGTGACTTATTATCATTTTTTCCCAAAACATCATAAATATAATAAAAGAAAATAGAAAGTGAGATTACTAGTACAGATAGAGCTTTTAGAATAAATCCAGTTGTGATATCTTGACCATCAATAAAATAATATAAAACTGTAACTAAATCTCCCGCCAAGGCAAATCCAGATATAAATAATGTTATATAGGTCAACCATTTACGTACTCCGACATTTCTTTTTTCTGGTTCCAAAACATATCCTTTTTCCAAAAGCCACATAAGAAAAATATAAATCGGGAATACGATGATGAGTACAGCCACAGGAAAACTTATTGAAGAACTTTCACTAAAATTAAAACCAGTAGTGAGCGGGAAAGCTTTGTTTATTATTGTAAACAAAAGATTAATAAGATTACCCACAAAAAAACCGAGAGCAACTATAGCACCTAAATTTATAAAGAAATCCTTAGCACTTGTTTTTGAACTAACTTGGCTTTGTGTTTGATTTGGTATTTGATTTGGTTCCATGTTATTTATATTTAGATTGATAAAAAAAGCGACTATACCTATTACTATAATAATGAAAACAACGATCATCATGTTAAGTGAATTATACGCTCCACACAGCCGTATTAGCAAGTGGAATGATGCGATTGTTGGACTTTTCTAATACACAAAGTTCACCTGTTTCGACGGTGCCATTAAAATCCCCGCCTGCTCCCGACTCAGTAGGGCGGGCAGGTTTCATCATATCTTCGAGAGCATAGCCCAAAGAAAGCGAAGAAGAATCAATCGCGTAAGAAGTTAAAATCACGAAAAGTGGTTTATCGCTTAAAACTTTTTGCACTTGTGATAAAAGCTTCGGCAACATTTCTTCAATCTTCCATATTTCTCCTTTTGGCCCTCTGCCGAATTTCGGGGGATCCATTATCACTGCATCATATTTATTACCTCTTTTTATTTCTCGTTCTAAAAATTTCATAACATCATCTTCTATCACCCGCATAGGTGCTTCAACTAACTCAACATTTAAATTTTGATTTTCTTTTGCCCAATTCAATGTTTGCTTTGAAGCGTCAACATGTGTTACCTCCGCACCAGCACGAAGTGCAAATAAACTTGCGACTCCAGTGTAACCAAATAAGTTTAAGAATTTTAGAGGTCGGACCTCAAGGGAGCCCGAGGTCCGACCTCGAGAATTTAAAACTTCCTTAATTTTGATCTCTATAAAATCCCAATGACTCGCTTGTTCTGGAAAAAATCCTAGATGCCTAAAAGGTGTAGGCATCGCAAGAAATTTTATACCTTTATATTCCATCTCCCATTTTGCCTTCATGTCAAAGACGGTCTTTGACATTTTCCATCCAGCCTTGGCTCCCACTTTTGAGCTCCAAAATTTTCCATCAGCTTTTGCCCATTCCTTACCTTCTAAGGTTTTCGGCCACACGGCATCCTCATACGGACGCACAAAAGTGTACTTCCCAAACCTCTCCAACTTTTCCCCTTCGCCTGTATCAATGAGCTCATATCCTGTCTTGTCCCGAGCAGAGCCGAGGGGCCAGTCTTTTGAATAAAAAATCTTTATCTTATTTTCTTTTTGGTTTTGGTTTTTCATAAAATTAAATCAAAAATTCTATCACGTCCCCATCTTTGACTATGTATTCTTTACCTTCGGTACGGACCCAGCCTTTTTCTCGAGCCTTAGCAAAAGAACCAGCTTCTATTAGTTGGTCATAAGATACCACTTCCGCGCGGATAAACTTCTGTTGAAAATCTGTATGAATAGAACGACCAGCAAAAGGCGCAGATGCTCCACGAAGTGTAGTCCATGCCCGTGATTCATCTTCTCCCGTGGTAAAAAAAGTTATTAAATTTAATAAATCGTAACTGGCTTTTATGAGAGCATCTAATCCAGTACCAAAGATGGCATCAACTTCAAGGTGCGGTCCTGGTAATTTCGAAACAAAATCTTTTTTGACATTATCCGCAACTTCAGAAGTATTTAAAACATACAGCGTCGGCTTTTTTATTCCAGCTTGTTCGAGTTCAAAATTTATAACTTCAATATCAAAAAGGGGGTCGATCTTGTCATGCACATGAATCATATCCTTGTCTTCAAAAATTCGCACTACTTCAATGATAGCGTCCACCTCGCGAATATGCGAAAGAAATTTATTACCGAGTCCAGCCCCAGTACTCGCTCCTTTGACTAATCCTGCGATATCCACAAACTCCACCACAGCCGGAATAGTTTTTTTTGATTTACTAATTTCTGAAAGCTTAGTTAGGCGTTCATCTGGCACCGGTACAATACCGACCGACGGATCAATCGTACAAAAAGGATAATTTTCTGCCGGCACACCTTTCTTGGTCAGGGCATTAAAAAGCGTGGACTTTCCCACATTTGGCAAACCCACAATTCCTATTTGAAGTTTAGACATAAAGAAAATATAGCAGAAAAAATCTAAAAAGTCAGTTTAAGTACTTATTAACAATTAATATTGACTATTCATAATCTTTTAATGATCTCGCTTTAGAATTCATAGAAAGGGAAAAGGCGCTTTTTAGTGTCTACTAACTAATTGATTTTTGAAATCTGAATAAATTTTTAAGAATATATCCAAAGGAGGGGGATAATAAAATGAAGAAAATATTAGTGGCTGATGACGATCAAAGTATAAGAAAGCTGATGATTAGTCTTTTGGAAACCATATTCAAAAAAAATAATCTGCTGATAACTGAAGCAGAGGATGGTGCTGAGGCAATGTTAAAATTTAATAATAACATTGACTTAGTCATTCTAGATTACTTGATGCCGAAGGTGGACGGTATTAAGCTCGCGAAATTTATTCGTGAGGAATCGGAGACGACGAAGATCATAATGGTGACCGGATCGTTCTTCGGTCACGAATTCCCACCTGGCCTGAAGGTTGATGATTTTATCATCAAGCCTTTTAGGATAGAAGATTTCACCAAAGCTGTTTCAAAACTTTTGTAAAATCTGCACACCAGTAATCAAAGGCGCTAACCTCTCAGGAGAATAGCGCCTTATTTTTTTATTTTAATTTTGAAAATCAATTTCAAAAGGATACATACCCATACTGCAACTTCCTCGCATAATTCCCTCTTTAGGAATTCCTAAATCAATCTCTGTAATTCCTGCTGGTGCTAAATTTTTACTCACATTTAAGGATGGAATCCGCACTGATGATGAACAATCAAATGTTCCATTTGTGTTAAATCGCAAGGTAGTAGGGATGCCAGCTTTGGCAACGCTTTTTTCTGGAGAATAACCCCCCACTGCCGTTAGATCTATAATTTGTTTCCCGTCCACAACAGAAACATTGTTTTCATTATTAGATACCGGTGCTCTCTCTCCTCCTTTCGCAATCATAAAGGCTGCTACTATAAGCGCTAATGCTATTAAAATTGATATTGATATTTTTTTCATGGTATATTTGTGATTTTTAAATTAAAATTATAATCAAAAAGTTAAGCTAGAAGTTGAATAAGGGCGGAATAAGACCTATAACCACCAAGCTATTAATAAGATTAAACAAAGCAAGAACAATCACTACCACTCCAGCTGATTTGAAAAAAAGAGGAGCATATTTAGAATGAACAAATGATACTGAGCTAAATGATAATAATGCTAAGACGGGTAATGTACCAAGCGCAAATGCAAACATAATAAGCAACCCCGACATAAATGATCCGCTAGAAAGCGCTGTAATTTGCATCGCTTGCGTAAAGCCACAAGGCAAGAAAAACGTTCCTATACCAACAAGAATAGGAGCAAGGGTGGCATGTTCCACTTTTCTAAAAAAAGAAAATATATTACCCGGTAAGGTAAAAATATTTTTCTTTAAAATTCCAAGTAAATTGATACCAAGCAAAAGCATTACAATTGAAGCAAGAAGTCCAAGTATCGTAGAAAAAATAAAACTAATACCTATCTCCTTTCCAAGGAACCCGAGCATCCCACCAAGCACAGCAAAACTAACCAATCTCCCAATATGAAATAAGATCAAGGGCTTTTTGACTTTACCATTATCGTCTTGAGATATTTTCGCTGATAATGAAAGAATCAAACCACCCACGACCGCTAAACAACTAGAAAGCGAAGCAACAATTCCAATCATAAAACTAGTCGTCGGTGTAATGGTACTACCAAAACTCAAATTAAGAATTCCAGACTTTTGTAGAAGAAAAAATAACACCACAAAAACAAGTCCAATGGGTATAGCTTTCCAAATAACATCATCACTTCTATTTTCCTGAATTGTTTTCTCAACCGAGAACGTATAACCGTTTGTTTCTGTTTTACTTGTAAGAATTTGAGCAAGTTCTTCGGGATTCTTTTCACTGTCAGTTTCTATCTCTACAATTTCTTTTTTTAGATCAACTTTGACACTTTTAACAATCTGCTCTTCTTGTGGTGAGCTTTTCGAATCCATCAAAATATCTTCAATTAAGATTTTACAAGATGCACAATGAGTTCCTGAAACATGAAATGTATATTTTTTCATATGATTTAACGAAATTATGTCGCGCAATTGATTCTGATGAATCATGTCGCATTCTCCTTTAAAATGCGACTTAAAGCGCGACGCTTATATTTTTTTACTTTTAATACGTAATGAATTTCCGACCACGGACACGCTCGACATCGCCATAGCAAAACCTGCGAATACTGGATTTAATAACCAACCGAATAATGGATAAAATAATCCAGCTGCTAAGGGGATACCTACTATATTATACACAAAAGCCCAAAAAAGATTTTGTTTTATCCCCCGCATTGTTATTTTTGATAGATTAATGGCTTTGACAATCTTTGAGATATCCCCGCCCAGAAGAGTAATACCAGCACTTTCTATAGCCACATCGGTACCAGTAGCCATCGCTATGCCTACATCTGCTTGGGCAAGCGCTGGAGCATCATTTACTCCGTCTCCTGCCATAGCTACAATATTCCCCTCCGATTGAAGTTCCTTTATTTTATTTAATTTATCTTCAGGCATCGACTCTGCCACCACCTCATCAATACCTACAAGTTTTGCGATATATTCTGCTGTATTTTTATTATCGCCTGAAAGCATCACGATTTTTATACCAAGTTTGTGTAAATTCTTCACTGCTTCTATGGCTTCAGGTTTTATCGTATCCGCTATCATAAATATACCAAGTACTTTATTTTTATCAGCAAGAATTACCGGCGTTTTGCCTTCCAATGTTTCTTTTTCTAATACATCTTTATCAAAAGATAAACCAAGATCAGTGATTAATTTAGTATTACCAGCAAAATATTCTACTCCGTCAATTATTCCCTTCAACCCTTTCCCTTTAATAATTTCAAAATTGTTTACTTCTTCAATTTTAATATTTTTTTCTTTAGCCCTTGTAGGATCTTTGACATAATTAATAACTGCACTAGCAATAGGATGCTCTGATTTATTTTCTAATGAAGCGAGAATCAGAACGAGTTCATCGTCAGTTTTATTTGAAAAGTTATTGATTGAAGAAAGCTCGGGTTTTCCAAAAGTTAATGTCCCAGTTTTATCAATAACTACTGTATTTACTTCATAGAGCTTTTGAAGAGTGGCCGCATCTTTAATAAGAATTCCTTCTTTTGCTCCCTTGCCTACACCCACGATTATAGCTGTCGGCGTCGCCAAGCCGAGTGCACACGGACAAGCAATGATAAGTATGCCCACAAAAGAAACTAAACCAAAGGAAAGAGCTTGAGAAAATCCTAAATATTGCGTACCTATAATAAGCCATAATATCAAAGCAACAAATGCAATCCCTAAAACAACAGGCACAAAAACACTTGAGATTTTATCAGCTAATGCTTGAATGGGCGCTTTACTACTCTGCGCCTCCTCCACCATTTTTACAATATGTGCCAGAAGTGTCTCCCCTCCTATTTTTGTCGCCCTAAAGGTAAAAGATCCATTTGTGTTTATTGTTCCTGACACTACACTATCTCCTTCTTTTTTTTCCACTGGCATCGGCTCGCCCGTGACCATAGACTCATCCACATAAGAAGAGCCTGTCACAACGACTCCATCCACAGGAATTTTTGTTCCTGGTTTTACTACTATTATATCTCCGTGAACTACTTGATCTATTGATACCTCAACCTCTTTTTCTTCTCTAATAACCAAGGCAGTCTTTGCTTGTAGATTTAAAAGCTTTTCTATCGCATCACCAGTTTTTAATTTTGAACGTGTTTCTAAATATTTTCCAAGAGTGATAAAAGCAATAACCACAATAGCCACGTCATAATAACTTTGATCAACATTTAAAAAAGGTTCCAGGCTTGTCTCGAAAGCATCGAGAATAAAACTATAGAACATCGCGACAGAGGTACCGAGACCAATGAGAGTATCCATATTCGCTTTTCCATAACGCAAGAAACGATATAAGCCGAGCAAATATGGTTTGCCTACTACAAACAAAGTATAAGTGGCGAGGATTGGCAAAAGATGCATGAAAAATTTACTCCAAATAATGGACATAGGAGGTATCCAATTCAATTCTGCAAAAATATCATAACTCATGACAAAAATACTTATGATTACAATAGGAATAAGAGAATAAAGCTTATTTCGCATATCTTTTAGTTCTTCCAGTTTTTCTTTTTTTGTTTGATTAAGTCCCAAATGCTCCGCATGTTCACTTTCGCTCATGCCCATTTCCTCTGCCGTTTGTTGAATGACAAAAGAATAACCGAGCGGTTTTAGTTTTTCATTAAAAGATGCTGGATTTGTCTTAGTAGCATCAAAAGACACCTTGGCATTTTCCATACCACTAGAAACTGAAACATCTTCCACGCCATCAATTTTTTTAACAGTTCTTTCTATAATACTGGCACATGAGGCACAATGCATTCCTTTTATTTGATATGTTTCTTTTTGCATAATTTTATTAAAACTTTTTTACTTTCTTTTTAGTTGATAAACTTTTAACATTTCTTTAGTGGCCTTAGAGGTTTCACCTTTTTTTATTTGATGAACTAAACAAGTACCTAAATGGTTCTCCATCAAAACATCTTCAATAGAAGACAAAGCCTGTTTCACTGCCGAGGTTTGAGTAATGACATCAATACAATAGATATCTTTCTCAATCATATTCTGCAAACCTCGTATCTGCCCTTCAATTATTTTAAGCCGATTAATTAATTTCTGTTTACTTTTTTGCATATCTGAAGTATATACCCCCTTAGGGTATTTGTCAAGCATTTGTATTTGCCTTTTGAGTTCTAATATGCGATAATCACTCTATGAATTTAGTAGCGAAGATTCTGCCTTATGCGCAGATCATTCTTTCAGTAATACTAGTAACAGCGATTTTACTTCAGCAATCTGCTGCAGGTTTAGGTGGCGCTTTGGGTGGAGGGGATACAGAATCCTTTCATCACACTCGCCGAGGCTTTGAAAAGTTTCTTTTTTACTTATCCCTTGTTTGTGGAATTCTCTTTGCTTTATTTGCTCTACTCAGTATAATAATAAAAGCCAATAGTTAATTTGAGTTAATATATTTCTTTTGTTTATCCTTTTGTCTTCTTCGTTTTATATCACACATGCAAAATTTATATAGTCGCATTCGCAATTTTAAATTGCCTAAAAAAGACGAAATCAATTCAATTTTCAACACGTTCTCAAAAAAAGAACAAATTATTTTTATTGTCTTATTTTTAACTTTCTTAATAAGCACTATTTCAATACTGGAGAGCATAAATAAATCTTTGATGGTAACCGTGCCACTTCACGGAGGATCTATTTCTGAAGGCATTATCGGTACTCCTCGTTTTATAAACCCGATACTAGCAAACTCCCCTGCTGATCTTGACCTCGTCTCCCTTATTTATTCTGGCTTAATGAGAAAAAATCCTGATGGTACATTTTCTCCAGACTTGGCAGAAAAATATGAAATGTCTACTGATGGTTTAAATTATACATTTACTTTAAAGGACAAAATATATTTTCAAGACGGAAAACCTGTTACGGTGGATGATATTATATTTACTATAAATGAGATAAAAGATCCGATTATGAAAAGTCCGCTAAAAATAGAGTTTGATGGTATAAATGCAATAAAAATAGATGAAAAGACTATAGAATTTTCCTTAAAAAAACCCTTTCCATCATTTTTAGAAAATTTAACACTTGGAATAATGCCCCAACACCTATGGAATAATTCTTCTATAGAACTAAATAATGCAAACACTTCTCCTGTCGGCTCTGGACCTTATTTTATAAAAAGTGTCGTTAAAGAATCCTCGGGGGTCATAAATTCTTATGAATTAGAATCATTTGATAAATTTATATTGGGTGAGCCATATATTAAAAAAATAAGTTTACATTTTTATTCAAACGAAGAAGCTCTTATCAGCGCACTCGAAGATGGCATAGTAGAACAGATAAGCTCTATCACTCCTTTAAACGCGGATATTTTAAAAGAAAGAAATTATCAAATAGACTCTTCGGTGCTCCCAAGAATATTCGGGCTTTTCTTTAATCAAAATAAAAATATTCTTTTTGCTAACAAAGTCATCACAAAAGCAATCGACCAAGCTATAGATAAAGATAAAATAGTCCGAGAAGTTCTTTTTGGATATGGAGTGGCTATAGACGACCCTATCCCGCCTAATATGATTGCTTACCAAAGATTGTCTGCAGACAATAATTCTTCTCGTGAACTTATCTTGCAAAATGTACAAGATAGTTTAAAGAAAGATGGCTGGTCAAAAGGTCCAGATGGATTTTTACAAAAAACAATAACTGATAAAAACAAAAAGAAAACTACTACTACCTTAGAATTTTCTATCTCTACAGGAAATGCAGAAGAGCTCACGAAAACTGCCGAAATAATCAAACAAGATCTAGCAAAAATCGGAATGAAAGTTGACATAAAAACTTTTGAGATTGGTAATTTAAATCAAGGCGTAATTCGTCCACGTGATTATGATGCACTATTGTTTGGACAAATTGTAAATAACGAATCTGATTTATCTGCTTTTTGGCATTCATCACAACGAAAAGACCCTGGTCTCAACGTCGCGATGTATGCCAATACAAAAGTAGATAAAATATTAGAGGATGCTTCTATCACTATCAATGAACAATCTAGAATAAAAAAATACGCGCAATTTGAAGATGAAATCAAAAAAGACATACCAGCAATTTTCCTTTATAGTCCTAATTTTATTTATGTAATATCAAAAAATTTAAAAGGTCTTTCTATTAATCACATTAATTCACCCGCTGATCGTTTTTCAAACATACATTCATGGTTCTCTGAAACAGAAAACATTTGGAAAATATTCAATAGATAAAACAAAATCACTTATGATAAAAAAAACAAGACTTTCTTTTTCCTCACTTAAGATTGAACCTGCCCGCCCTACAGGAGCAGGCGGGGACAAGAAAGAAAACAAAATACCCACCCATGACACTACCCTCACCCAAAGTGTAACAGGACGCAATTCTAGCAAGCCTAATTATGTAAATGGACCTGTCCGCCAATCGATAGGCGGGGAACATAGAAAAAAGATGATAAAAAGTTCTACCTATCAATATACTCAAAAAAAATTTGGTAAAAGCCCTAGACCCCGCCCTTTCGGAATAAAAAACCAAAACAAAATTTTAAATGAGAAAATTCCACCAGTAGAAAAAAATGTGATTCGTATTATTCCACTTGGTGGAGTAGAAGAAATCGGCAAAAACATGACAGCAATAGAAATCGGTGATGATATCATCGTGATAGATGCTGGAATGCATTTTTCAAATGAATTAACCCCTGGGGTTGATTACGTTATTCCAAATACAACATATCTGGAAGAACGTAAAGAAAAGATACGGGCCTTGATAATTACTCATGGACACTTGGATCATATCGGAGGGGTACCATTGGTTCTTTCACGTATAGGAAATCCTCCTGTATATTCTAGAAAACTTTCAATGCTGATGATGAAAAAACGGCAGGCAGAATCCCCCCATCTACCCCCTATGAAAGAAAATATTGTTGAAAAAGATTCTGTGATAACCTGCGGAAAAATAAAAATTAGATTCTTTGGTGTTACGCACACTATACCAGATTCAATGGGGATAATTATAGAAACACCACATGGATGGATCGTCACTCCTGGAGATTACAAACTTGATCAAGTAGATGGAATTGTTTCCAAAGAAGAAGAAAAAGAGTATTCGATTTTTGATAAAGCAAAAGTACTTTTATTGATGACGGATTCTACTAATATTGAACACGAAGGATTTTCTTTGCCAGAAATAAAAGTACATCAGGGATTAGAAAATTTAATTAAGAAAATTCCTGGACGAATAATTATTGCCGCTTTTTCCTCACACATCACACGTCTAGCTCATGTTGTAAAAACAGCAGAAATGCTCGGTAAAAAAGTAGCCATGGATGGAAGATCTATGAAAACAAATATTGAAGTAGCTATTGAAGCCGGATTCTTTACTCCTAAAAAAGGTACAATAATTCCGCTAGAAGAAGCAAATAATTATCCCCCAAATAAAGTCGTCGTTTTGATGACAGGCGCGCAAGGAGAAGAATTTGCCGCGCTCAATCGTGCTGCTAATAAATCAAATACAAAATTCTCTTTACAAAAAGGAGACACAATAATACTTTCTGCCTCGGTTGTTCCAGGTAACGAACTCCAAGTCCAAAAGATGAAAGATGCCCTTTCTCGCCAAGGTGTAAAAGTTATTAGCTACCGAACAGCTGGAGAGGATTTCGTCCACGCCACAGGACACGGCAACCAAGAAGACGTAAAATGGCTACATAGAAAAACTCATCCAAAATTCTTTATACCAATTCATGGACACCATTCTTTTCTTGAAAAACACAAAGAACTAGCAATAGAATGGGGTATGCTAGAAGAAAATATAATTGTCCCAGATAATGGCTCAGTCATTGAAATATCTGCTGATGGACAAAAAATGATTGTGCGAAAAGAACGCGCGCCAAGCGGTGCTATGTTAGTAGATGGAGCTTCTATTAGTGACACCCAAGACATAGTGATCCGTGACAGAGTCATGCTCGCCCAAGATGGAATGTTTGTTATTATCGCTCTCATTGACCAAAAAACTGGAAAATTAAAAAAGTCTCCAGATTTGATTTCACGTGGCTTTGTCTATTTAAAAGAAAATCAAGAACTTTTACGCCAAGTAAGAATAATTATTAAAAATGGCATAGAAAATATAACGACAAAAATGCCTGTAGCATCCGCACAAAATGGAAATATGGTAAATTTTGATATAATCAAAGCAAATTTAGGAGAAAACATCTCAAAATTCTTATATCAAAAAACAGCTAAAAGACCATTAGTTATACCTGTGATATTGAGTGTATAAAAAAACCTGTCCCGTACTAAATTTTTGATTAAAATAAATGACCATTAAAAATAAAAACTTAAAATTTTAGTACTGGGATGTTTACGAAAAATTCAAAATTAAAAAGTATTTTTGTTTTGGGGTTTTTAGCATCTCTACAACTAGCATTCACTTCTTTTATTAACTCCAGTTTTCTTTCTTCATTTTCAGGAGAAAAAAATGTCGGTTTAATATATGCCTTGGGTTCTTTGATTTCTTTATTTGTATTTTTTTTTATACCCGGGATACTCCGAAAAGTAGGAGGATATAAATTCTTACTTTTTTTATCAGGCCTGAATGCTCTTTCTCTTCTTTTATTATCTATCTTTAAAAGTTCTGCTCTCATCATCTCAATCTTTATTTTCTATTTCACCCTAAACCATTTGATTGTTTTTGCCTTAGACGAACTACTGCAAATATTTTCCAAAAATTCATTAATGGGAAAAATGCGTGGATTATATCTTTCTATCGTGGGTCTAGCTTGGGTAATTTCTCAAGCTCTTTCTATCGAAATATTGTCAAAATTTTCTTTTTCAACCCTTTATTTTGTTGCTTTTGTAATAATGACTATCTTTTTTATCACTACATTTTGGAACTTAAAGAATCTAAATGATCCCAAATATGACAAAGTTTTTGCTTGGCAATCGTTTAAAAATTTCTTTATAAATAAAAATCTTACTCGTGCTTATAAAATAAATTTTCTTTTACAATTTTTCTATGTTTGGATGATCATTTATACACCGATATATTTATATGCACATCTGGGTTTTAGTTGGAAAGAAATAGCCATGATGTTCACTGTGATGCTTCTGCCTTTTGTATTAATTCAATTCCCCCTGGGTAAATATTCCGATAAAATCGGTGAGAGAAAAATGATGATGTTAGGATTTTTGATAGCGTCTATCTCTACCTTATCACTTTTTCTTATTGAGAAACATGAAGTTTGGATTTGGGCAATAGCTCTTTTTAGTACAAGAATTGGTGCTGCAATCACAGAAGTAATGAGCGATGTATATTTTTTCAAACATATAAATGTAGAAAATGATGAATTTATCAGCATTTATCGCAACTCTAGATCTATAGCTTATATTGTAGCCCCACTTATTGCCTTTATTGTTTTTCTATTTACTCCATCTTTTAATTTTATTTTTCTTATTTTAGGAGCAGTAATGTTATACGGAATTTATTTATCTTCTACGATAAAAAGGAGCGATATTTAATAAGTGATTTTTGTAAATTTTCTCTTTGAAAGGTTTCAGGCGAATAATTTTTATAAAAATACCTTTGTTTTTTAAATCTTTTTTAAGTTCTTGCACGTAGGCTTTTTGATCATAGCCAAGAGCTATAATATCTATTTTTTCTTTTAAAATATGAGACAAATATTTTGTCTTGCCTGCTAACACAACTTTATCTGCAAAGTTACTTTTCTTTACTAAAATCATTCTTTCTTTCTCATTCTTAATTGGATACTCCCCTTTTATCTTTTTCACATTTTTATCTCTCGCTATTGAAACAATCAAAAATGAGTTCTTCATGAGTTTTTTTGCCTGTTTGAAAAAATTAATGTGGCCTTCATGCAGTCCGTCAAAAGTTCCAAAAACCATTATCTTTATTTGTTTTTTATTCTTTATTTTTTCTTTATCCACATCTTTTTTTGACATAATATATGGTAAGTATATACTAAGAAAGTTCTTTTGAAAATTAAAAGAAGTGATTGGGGAAACTGGTTAGATTCCAGTACAGTGCCGCTACGGTAAGTCCTAAACACCAAAAGGTGGAAGGGATAAGTCCGAATACCAATCATTTTACGTGTCCCGTAGTGAGCTTTGCTCTACTACTGGGATGTGTCCCGAGCAGGAAAATCTTCTTTGTTTTTTAACAGGAAGACCCAGAATTCTGCTCAAAATAGCGGAATTTTTTTGTGTAAAATTTATGAATAAATTTATATCTAAAAATAAAAAAATAATTTTAACAATAGTAATTTTTATAGCTATTTTAAGTGTTGTTTTTATAATTCCTCATCCTTCTAAGTCTAAGCCCTTAAATACTATCGAGTTTGAAGACACAATTGCAGGCAAAATTAGTGTTTATGATTTTATGAGTAAACTTCAAAACGAAGGAAAAATAAATTTTACAGAAAAAGATTATGTGGGAATGGGAAAATTAATTGTTTCGATCAATGGAATAAAAAATAATGGAAATGAAAATTGGATTTATTATGTGAACGGCGTTGAAGCACAAGTCGGTGTTTCAAATTATAAAATTAACCTTGGAGACATTGTCTCTTGGAAATATGAAAAATCAAATTATTAAAATAGTTTTATTAGTAGCATTACTTTTTGTCGGGAAAAATGTTGTTTTGGCCGCAGATGTTAATCTAACCATACGAGACGGAGCTAATATTATTTATTCCGGAGCTGTTCCACTTCAAATACCTGGAACAATTCAAATACAAGGACACGATGTTGGTGCCAATAGTGTTCTTTCGGTATTAACAGATGCAGATATTTTAAGCGATAATTTTTCAATTACAGATTTGCAATATTCTAGTATGGGATTTTATTTAAAATGTATAAATAGTAGTTGTGATGATTGGCAATATACTGTAAATGATTCTTATCCTTTTGATGCAATAGACCAAAAAATTCTTTCCGGTGGGGAAAATCTTTATTTTTATTTTGGACCACACCACAAAATAATTCTAAGCTCTAATTCAATAAATACAAATGATATTTTATCAGTAAATGCGCAAGATTATGATTATCAAAATAATAACTGGCTAGCTTTAACAGGTGTAAATATAGGAGTAACACAACCAGACCCCAACAATCCTTGGTCGCCTACTGAAATTCAAGTCCAACCTGTTGACGCAAATGGTCAAGCAATTTTTACACCATTAGAGACAGGATCATACAATGTTGGAATCAAAGAGGATTTTTATTTTCCAACAGAAATCTTGACTGTAACAATTCTACCCACTTCTGTTCCAGAACCTGAACCTGATTCTATTCCAGAGCCAGTAGTTACACGTTCCTCTGGTGGCAGTAGATTTGTTTTTACACCTATTATCACAACACCTGAGCCAGAACCAATCTTTGATCTTAAAAAAGCTTTTGACTTTTTAACATCTCAACAAAAAGAAAACGGATCTTTTGGTGAAGATTTATATACAGATTGGGTAGCTTTAACATTAGCACCAGCAAATTATCCAGAACAAATATCAAAATTAACTAAATATCTGAAAGAAACTAAAATAAAAAATCCATCTTTGACAGACTATGAAAGACATTCAATGGCATTAATGGCTCTTGGACTTAACCCATATAATACAAATGGTGAAAATTATATAGAAAAAATAATTACTAGTTTTGATGGTACACAGTTTGGAGATATCCATGAAGACAATGATGATATTTTCGCTTTAATTGTTTTACAAAATGCTGGCTATATGATAACTGATAAAATGATAAATGACGATATAGCTTTTGTTCTGAAAGCACAGAATGAAAACGGATCCTGGGATAATTCTGTAGATATGACTGGCGCAGCAATAGAAGCCCTTTCAGTGTTTTCCCCTTCACCAGGTGAAGGGGAAAGTTTAAAAAAAGCGCGAGAATACTTAAAACAAAATCAAAAGGAAAATGGTGGTTGGGGTAATGTTTCCTCTACGGCTTGGGCAATGGAAGGCATCCTCGCATTAAATGAAAAAGTGGAAGATTGGAAAAAAGGAGAAAACACGCCACTTAATTATCTAGCCACAATACAAGACGTTGATGGTGGAATGAAAAACGATAACTTAAATAATAAAATCTGGGAAACTGCTTATGTTGCTTCTGTATTATCTGATAAAACTTGGAATCAAATAATGCAAAAGTTTGAAAAGCCAAAAATTGAGACTGTAGAAAAAATTGTAGTTAAAAATCCTAGAAAATTTATTAAAAAAGAAACATTAACAGCTACAGCCATAAATACTACTCCTTCCCCCTCTATTCCAACTCAAACAGAGCAAAAAGAAATTCCGCAAAAAAATTGGTTTGCAAAATTGATAGATAGTATTTTTAGTATTTTCTAAACTCTACAATTTTTGTAGCTTCTATCTCAATCTTGTCTGCTTTGCGAAGCTTTTTCAGATAAGCTTTTGGAACAATATCGTAATGTTTTATTTTATCTAATTTTTTATCTAAATACCAAAGATCTTTCTCTGAAATTGCCCAATCCCCGCCTGCTCCAGAGTTATCATGAGGGCGGGCAGGTTTATTTAAATTTTTTAAATTAAAAAGGGTAGAATATTGCCGAAGAGTTTTTCTCCTATCATTTAAAAAATATTCGTGAAAATAAGACATTGCGAGTTCTCTAACATTCTTATATATTGGCTCACGATAACGCAAAACTGCATGATTGGTTTTAGACAATGCCCCCCAAAGACCACCAACCTTAAACGGAGTAATGATGTGGTCATAATCTCCTTTTATTACTTTAAAATGCATTAAATAGGGGGTGAAACCATGTAAAGACAATATATAAGCTCCAAGAAGCGCTCCTTCGAAGCAATGCGCGTTTCGCGCTCTCAAGGTTAAAATAGGAGATTTTAATGTCTCCCCACCTTTCTCAAAATTAAATTTAAATCCATCTAAAAAATCCTGCACCTTGGCAGGCGTATCCAATCTCCGCATTAGCGTAATTTCTCTTTTTGTAAACAGAGACATCTTCTATTTAGATTATTTCTTTTTTGCCTTTTTAGGCTTCTTCACATCTTTTCTATATGCGTTATTTCCTTTTCCCATATAATTATAATTAGTTAACTAATAATCTATAAATATTTATTGTTGAGGCAATATACAAGAAGTTTTATCAGCTAATTGCTGTAGAGAAATTTCTCCATTTAGACTTGTCTCATCAGCAAATGTCCAAGTTGGATAACTTGTTATTTTATTGTCTTTGCAGATCTGCGTCTGGCTTTGTCCGTCAGCGGTAGAACATTCAACATATGGCAATAATTTTTGAGATACACCAAAAAGCTTCTTTTGTTCTTGACAATGAGTACACCAAAAAGCCCCATAAAAAATTGCCCCTTTGTCTTTTAAACAAGTTGCGAATTCATCATATTTCCCAGGACCTAAAGGAATACTATCAGATCGAAGCAATACAGTAGCTATTACTCCTAAAACTAAAAGACAAATTATTAAAATGAAAATTTTTACATTATTACTCATAGTTAAATTCTACCAATTTAAAAAATTTTAGGCAAGAAGATGATAAGCCCGACAATAGCAGAAACGAATACAGACAACAATACAGCAGCAGCAGCGACGTCTTTTGTGTCTCTCGCAAAAGGATGATATTCTGGAGAAGTTAAATCTATGTCTATTTCAATAGCTGTATTAAATGCTTCTGAAACTAGAACAAAACCAATAGCAAAAATTAATGAAATCCATTCAAAACTCGAAACTTGCAAATAATATCCTAAAAATATCACTATTAAAATCGCTACAGATGATGCGTATCTAAATAAATTATTCGTAGTCATCCAAAAAACACGTATCCCTCGAAAAGCATTTAAAAATCTTTGTCCATGTTCTACATCCTTCCACGCTTTTTTTTCTTTTTTAGTGTCCATGTCGATCTTGACTATCTTTTTCAAAAAATATATCTTCCGCCTCTTGAAATTTCCTTTGATCTTCTGTAGGTGGTTTACCTTCTTTTCGATTTGTAAGAATACCTTCTACCAATAATTTTCTTTCTTCTTCAGAATAATCCATATATGATTTTGTTTGTGGCACTGAATCTTTATTTATATTCATATTTATATTATAGCAAAAAAATATAGAAAAGGTAAAAATAAAAGCAAATGAAAAAACCGTTCCTCCAGCACGGTTTTTCACCTACTGAGGGAACGGTTTGATTTTAAGTCAGTCAAGCCCCGGAATAAATTTGGGGCTTTTTGTGCTCCCCTTCCGTCTTTTCGACGACAGGAAGGGGGCTAAGAACTATTTCGGCCCGATCGTGCAAGACGAGCCGAAATTCAGCAATCTTCTGTCGCTGCTCGGGTTGCCCGAGCAGTAACATATCCCCTGGAGTAAATCCAGCCTTTTCTAATGCGCTAGAAGCCCAACGCACTAGATAATCGGGGTAATGTTCTTCGAGAATCTCGGGACGATCTTTCATATTTCCTCCTTTCTTGGGCGTATATACACCCTTCTGAAATAAAATAACATCTTTCCTGTTTTCCTTTATACATTTAAAGGGTAGTTATGTCAATTTTTAAATTTTTGAGTTATCCACAGCTAATGGTTTTTTTAAAAAAAATGGTATAATTAAGAAACACTTTGTTATTCTAATCTTGAGAAAGGGGTACAAAAAAATGTTTAGAATCGTATGTTTTTTTCAGGCGCATAAAGACCCGACACAATGCAAAAAAGAAAACTGTACGGTTACAAGCAAAGAAGGGTGCGATGGTTTCGTTCCCTTTGAGCAACATTATGTACAATAACCCTCTGGGTTATCCTAGAAAAGGAGTCGGTATTCATTGCCCACTCCTTTTTTTCTTTTTATTACTGATATTGGATATATAAAGGTTGGGGATTTAATTTTAGAAGACTCGCTGGTGTCATGAGCGTCGTGCCTTTTGTCAAAAGATCATTTTTATAAAATAATTTAAAGCCGGTAAATTGTACTGGCTCTTTGTAGACAAATTGCTGATAAGTATTTATTTTCTTTGCCTGCACTCCCCAGCCATCCATATGCATCACGATCTGCACTTCTGGCATTGTCTTAATCTGTTTGTAATTGGTGACCATCTTTTGTGTATAACGATGAACAATGAGAATTTTCGGGGTGAGATTATTATCTCGCACGAGCTTGGCTAAATAGTTTGAGGCAAAATTTATGTCGGATGCATCTACTGTGCCGACGACTTTCCCCGGTCGAATGCCACTCTTCATGGAAAATTCAGGATCGATCCCTAGATGTACTTGTGGCATTTTTAAATATTTTTCCAAAAGTGGAATCTCCGTTTGAACATTCGAAAAACCAACTTGTATATCTAGAAAAACAATAGCATTTATTTTCTCCGCTATCGCGAGCACTTTGTCTATTTCTGCATTTGGCATACGAGCTCTATACTTGCCATCTTTCCCCGCACTTCCTTGGGCCACGACAGCTATATAGTGAAGAGCAGGAATTACTGGAGTGGACGGATCAGCACTCTCCCATTTTTCTACTTCAGTTTTTAATTTTGCTAACATTTGAGTTTCAGGATATTGCCCTAATACTCCCATTTTCGTTGAATATAAATTCCCATAATAAGCGATAATACGAGAAAATGGCAAAATAGCGCCAGCATTCGGATAAACAGTTTTCACAGGCCAAAGATGCGTCTGAATAGGTTGAGGAGAAACAGGAACCTTGGTAAGTTTAGTTATGGATTTGCCGTTCTTATCTTTTTCAATAGTCTTGACTGTATTGTAGACAATAGGATCAGGCGGGTTGTTCGCTATTTCATTTAGTTTTTTATCATAAGCTACTTTATCAAGAGGAGAAATAGCTAATACACTTTTTTTATTTTCAATTTTTTTAGTATTTGGAGTTACTGTTTGTTCATTTTGACTATAAGACAAAGTACTACTAAAAAATTCTAGAAAAACAAAAAAAACAATAAACAAAAATATTGCAATTATTAAAAAAATCCAAGGTTTTTTATTCATTGAGCATTCAGTATAATAGAAAAAATTATATATTGCAATTTATTATTTCATGTCTAAAACCTCCTCTATGGTACTTCCCTTGGGGTAAATTATTAAATCATCTCCAGTCTTTTCCCATGTTTTTTGTATCGCATCCAGGATTCTCCATGTTTCGATTACTTCCTCTCCTGAGGTAAATAAATTATGGTCCCCATTTATGGCATTAAATAAAACTTGTTCATAAGCCTCAGGTAATTCTCCATAATGTTCTTTAAAGAAAAAATGAAGCGCATGACGACTGACTTGATGTTCCAGTCCGGGTTTTTTTGCCCACATGCTAAATTCTATTCCCGCATCTGGAGCGATACGCAACAATAATTCATTTGATTCCAACTCTTTATCTTTTTTGTAACGAATTTTAATCACTGTAAGTTTTTCTTTAAGTGCTTTGCCAGTGGTGAGCTTTATCGGAACATCTATCCAATTTGGGTCGCTGGATTGCAAACTTACTGACACAAAGGTTTCTGTCATACTTTTTAAATTCCCTACCTCACTACGATAACCCTCATACTGGCCTCTCTTTACACATTCACTATTTTTAATATCACACACAATATTTAACTGTTTTAATGCCTTGAGTCGCTCTTTAGGTACTTCTTCTAAATTTTTTGGTAAGGTCATTAACGTTAGTGCCACTAATTGCAAAAGGTGACTTTGGACTACATCCCGCAGAGCGCCCGTTTGTTCGTAAAAATTCGTACGTCCTTCTATCCCTATTTCTTCACTTACTATAATTTCTATACTTTCAATAAAATCTTTGTTCCATGTTTTTTTGAAAAGCGAATTACCCTCTCGAAAAACGATAATGTTTTGCGCAATTTCTTTTGCCATATAATGATCTACCCGATACACTTGTCTAGATGAAAAATATTGCTTGATATGGTGCGCTAAATATATTGCATTTTCTAAATCGACTCCAAAGGGCTTCTCTAGTAATAATTTTGTCTCCCCTATTTTAGCTAAACCCGATTCTCCAAGTAGCTCAATAATTGATCTAGACACGATAGGGGGGACTGATAAATAAAACAGGCGTTGTGCCGATAGACCAATAGGCAAATTAAAATCTTTTTCTATTTCCGTCAAATGTTCACCTAGTTTTTCATAATCTTTTTTACTATTTATGTCCATTTTATAAAATTGAGAATTATTTTGGCGGGTGACACCTACGATTTTAAATTTATCCGGAAGCATTTCAGCTTTTTTAATAGCTTCAATAGCCGGTAATAAATACCTCTTAGCTAGATCGCCAGAAACTCCAAAAATAACTAGAATTGTCGGTGTATTTTTATCCATTTGTCTGTTTATAATCAGTAAATATTGTTAATAATGGAACTCTTTTCAAGATTTGGGCTGGCTGTTTAGTGATATTAATATCTTTTTCTAATAAATCTTTTACCACGCTCCATTTCTCTTCACCCTGCACCCAAACCACAGCCTCATCTAATCCTTCTATTGCTTTAGGAGTTATTGTGATTCTAGAAAATGTCGGAGTATTGTAACCATAGGCTAAGTCTTTAGATTCTACTGTGTCACTCACTACCTCACTCTTCGGCAATATTCCAGCCGTATGCCCATCCGCTCCTATGCCAAACAAGCCAATTTTATATTTATTATCTTTATTCTCCATTAATTCCTGATAAAGATTTTTATTAAATTTTTCAGTTGTACTGACACGGTCACTTCCATCCAAAATAGGCAAAAGTCTAGCTTGCGGAAGACTAAAACCTTTCTCTATCAATTGATACCAATTTGAATCTTTGTGATCAAGCGGTCCGTACCTCTCATCAGTCATCATTATGGTCAGATTTTTAGTTAAATTTTGCTCTAAATTGTCTCTCAAAAGCTCTGCGACTTTTGCTCCGACGGCAATGGAAGAACCACCGGTCACAAAAAACAAAACCTGCTTGCCTAACTTTAATTGACTTAAAATAGAAGAAGCAATAAAATTTGCAGCGTCCTCTACCTTTGTCGTTGTTTTTAATGTTGTGCTCACAGATACATTATACAACAGTTTGATAAAAACGTAATTTTGTTCTATTGTATGAATAACCATTATTAATCATTACGGGATCGTCTAATGGTAGGACCCATCCCTCTGGAGGATGTGATCTTGGTTCGAGTCCAAGTCCCGTAGCATACAAATTTCTTATAAAGACCCTATAAATCTATTATGAAAGAATTTTTAATTTTCGGCATCAAGCAAGCTCGAGCTGCGATATTCGCAGGATCTTTCTTCTTACTACTTTTTATTTCAAACCAAATACCTCTTTTTGGACTAGCACGATATGATTTCTTATTTCTAGCGGCAATTGCCATACAGGCCATACTTTACTTCACTAAACTTGAAACAAAAGACGAAGTGAAAGTTATTTTTTTGTTTCATATTATCGGACTTGTTTTAGAGCTATATAAAACTAACCCAGCCATAGGTTCTTGGAGCTATCCTGAAGCCGGTTTTTTAAAAATTGCTACCGTTCCTCTTTATAGCGGATTTATGTATGCTGCAATCGGAAGCTATATAAGTCAGTCATGGAAAATAATGAAACTAGAACTGACAAATTACTCTCGTTATGGGTTAAGCGTTTTTCTTTGTTTTTTAATTTATCTAAATTTTTTTACTAATCATTATATATATGATTTTCGAATGTTTTTGATTCTAGCTGTTTTTATTTTTTTCTGGAAAACGAAAGTGTATTTTACAGTGACCGATATCCGCAGGTGGATGCCGATGAATTTGGCTTTCCTTCTGATTGCATTCTTTATCTGGATTGCTGAAAATATCTCTACCTATTTAGGTGCTTGGCAATATCCAAATCAGGTCCACGGTTGGAATGTCGTTTCTACGAGCAAGATAACTTCTTGGTTTCTGATGGTTATTATTAGCTTTATTATTGTTGCTTATTTAAAACACTTTAAGAAAGACGTACTAAAAAAATCATAATAATTTTCTTAATAAATTTTTTAATGTTATTTTAATAAACCTTTCTTATAATTAATTATTGTAAGTTTATATTATAAGGTCGATTTTTATTATAAATAAAAAAAATTATTAGTTTAATAAAATAAATTGTATGAAAACGTGGAATATAGTCTGGATAGTGATAATAATAATTATCATAGTGGGTGGTCTTTCTTTATTTTCGATGAAATCTACCCAAATAGACAAAAACTCGCCTAATACTACCCCAACCCTTAAAGTTTCCTCTAATCCAACCCTCGGCAGTTATTTAGTAGCATCAAATGGAATGACCTTGTATCTTTTCACAAAAGATACAATACCAAATGTTAGTACCTGTTACGACGAATGTGCAGTCAATTGGCCTCCGTATCTAATATCAGCTAATGAAAATCTTATTCCTGACACGGGAATAACTGGTATGCTTGCCACAACTGTCCGCACAGATGGTTCTAGACAGCTTACCTATAATGGCATTCCACTTTATTTTTGGAAATTTGATAAAGTTGTAGGAGACACTACTGGACAAAACGTTGGAGGAGTGTGGTTTGTTCTCAAACCTTAGTTTGTTTAAAGTCGAATTATTATAAAAATTAGATATTTAATATTTATGATGAAACTTTCTTGTAAAGATATAAATCCAAGTACTACTTGTACTTTCGAAGCCACTGGAGATACGGCGTCAGAGGTGGCGGATAAAATGATGACTCATGCTAAAGTAGATCACCCTGAAGACATGAAAGATATGTCTGAGGATGACAAGAAAAGCATGATGGAAGCAAAAGTACACGAATAGTTCTTGGTTTAATAAATTTAATAATGATTAATTAAATTAAAATTATATGATGTACGGATATTATGGAAATTGGGGTGGCTCCATGCTAGGCGGGTTGATTATGTTCTTTTTTTGGATTGCTATTATTGCCTTTGCTTTTTGGCTAATTCGAGGAGGTAAATCGCACTTTCATTGCGGACACATGGATGGTAAAAATAACAACGCGCTAGATATTCTAAAAGAAAGATATGCAAAAGGCGAAATTAATAAAGAAGAATTTGAAACCAAAAAGAAGGATTTGGCCTAACTAATGCGGAGACGTTGCCTCCACTTTTTAGCAAACTGAGAAAAAACTGAGCAAGGACTACCCTTGCTCAGTTTTTTGTGAAGGTTAGACCTTCACAAATTTTATTTTTTCTTATTTATAGAAGCTTTTATGAAAGCAGAGAAAAGTGGGTGTGGAGAAAGGGGGCGGGATTTAAATTCAGGATGAAATTGAGTCCCTAAATAAAACGGATGATCTTTTTTGGAAAGCTCTGCTATTTCCATCAAAACTCCATCCGGAGATTTACCAGAAAAAACTAAACCGGCTTTTTCCAATTCTCCAATGTATTTTGTGTTTACTTCATATCGATGTCGATGACGTTCAGAAATTTTAGAAGCTTTATAGGATCCGAAAGCTATGGAGTCCTTTACTAGAACGCAATCGTAAGCCCCTAAACGCATACTCCCTCCATAATTTTTATTCTTTATTTTTTCAACTTGGTCAGCCATAGTAGCGATAACTGGATATGGAGTATTCGCATTCATCTCTGTTGAATTAGCGTTGTTAAATTTTAAAACATTGCGAGCATAAGAAATAGTTAAAATTTGCATCCCTAAACATAAACCAAAATATGGGATCTTTTTCCTGCGGGCATAATCTGCTGCCAAGATCATACCTTCCACACCCCTATTACCAAACCCTCCGGGAACAATGATGCCGTCTAGCTCGTCTAGCTCGCTTAATAATTTATGATCATTTTCATATTTTTCTGAATCAAGCCATATGATGTCTGGTTTATAGCCCAAGGCCCAAGTGGCGTGATTGATGGATTCAATTACTGAAATGTAAGTGTCTTTGCATGATTTAAAATTAAAATACTTACCCACGATACCAATACGAACTTCTTTCTTTATTTTTTTTATTTTATTTGCCAAAGCCGTCCAATCAGCTAAATCCTGCTGTCGTGGTGTCAAACCGATGGTTTTAAGTAAAATATTCCCAAAATTTTCTTTTTCAAAATTAACCGGCACATCATAAATAGAATAAACATCCGGTGCTGAGATTATTCTCTCTACTGGCAAACTACACACATTACTGATGGTTCGTTTTATATCTGATGTAGCGGGTTGGTCTGCTCGACAGATTACAAAATCTGGATTTAAACCAACTGAATAAAGATCAGTGATAGCGTGTTGAGTAGGTTTTGATTTTTGCTCGCCCAAAAGTGACGGTGTCGGCAAATAACTAATCAAAACCACAAAAACATCAGAAGGCTTTTTTGATTTCATCATTCTAGTCGCTTCTAAGAAAGGAAGAAGCTGATATTCCCCCACTGTACCACCATACTCTATTATTGTAATATCTGATTTATTTTTTTCCTGGCAAGCTTCAATCCGTCTGATTATTTCTTTTGGAATATCTGGATAAACTTCAACATCTTCTCCTCCGTATTCTAAATTTCTTTCTCGTTTTATAACTTCTGCATATACTTGTCCAGTAGTAATGTAATTTTCACGGGTACTAATTTGATTTGTAAAACGCTCATAATTGCCGAGATCTTGATCAGCCTCTATTCCATCTTCCCCAACAAAAACTTCCCCATGTTCAGCTGGACGAATAGTGCCCGCATCAAGATTGATATACATATCTGCTTTCATGTTGGCCACTCTATAACCACGAGACTGCAATATCTTTCCAATAGAAGAAGCAGCGATACCCTTACCCACCGAAGACATAACCCCTCCCACTACAAAAATATATTTTGTTTCTTTTTTTTGCATAACTTATTTATTTAAATATTTTCTAACCGCCAAAAAGCTAGAAATAATTCCTAAGCCCACACCTGATAATAAAAGTATTATAAAAATTTGAAAAAAACTTGCAAGATAATAATCATACAAATTGATTCCAAGAAAACTCGTCATATTTCGTCCAAGCCAAACTGTCGTTGGCAAAAAAAGAATAAGAGTAAAGAAAGTCGCGATAATACCATAAATTGCACCTTCGATCATAAAAGGTCCACGCACGTGCATTTTAGAAGCACCGACAAGACGCATCACACCAATTTCTTCTTTAGAAATAAAAATGGTCAAACGAATCGTATTGTAAGTGATAATGATAGAAATAATTACAAAAAGCAACGTCACTAGAAAACCAAGTTTTTGAGCGCTGGAGATTATGACATCTAATTTAGATATAACTTCTTTATTATTATAATAATTTGTGTGGTCTATGATGGAGATTGGACCAGAAACTAGTGCATTGTCTGATTTTAAGAAATTTGCAATAGATTCATATTGAGAAATTTCTTTTGCTTTTATTCCGAGAGTAGCCAAAAGTGGATTCCCCCCTATTTCGTCCAAAGCTTGAATCGTCGGATAATCATTAGAATGGCGAAGACGGAAATTTTTTAAATTATCAGCAGCACTTGTGTAAAAAACTTGTGATACTTCAGGTAATTTTTCTAGAGAAGATTTCAAAAGCGTAATATTGTCCACAGATGCACTACTAGTAAAATAAATAGTAACATCTACTTTATCTTTGATTTGATTGAGGGAAAAATGTAAAACTGCTTGCAGGAAAATAATAAGAGTGATCACTGAAAGGGTAATCGTCACCACCAGAACCGCTGCCCAAGAAACAAGCCCACTCCTTTTAAAGTTTAAAAATCCACCTTTTATAATTCTTTTGAATGCAACTATTCTCATAAAAATATCTTATTAAGGTGAGTATACCACATTATTTCTTATGTTTAGTATCTCTTATAATTTTCCCATTTTCCATCGTAATCACTCTTTTACCAAGAGATTCAATGATTCCATAGTTATGTGTGGTTAAAATAACTGTCGTACCGAGGTCATTTATCTTTTTCAAAATCTGTACTATTTCATGCGTATTTACAGGATCTAAATTCCCTGTCGGTTCATCCGCAATAATAATTTCTGGTTGATTTATGATGGCTCGTGCTATCGCTAGGCGCTGTTGTTCACCACCAGACATTTGATTTGGAAAATGACAAACTCTATGGCTCAAATCAACGAGTTCTAAAACATGAGGAACGTCACTGGCTATCTCTTCCTCAGTTTTTCCTACAGCTTCCATAGCAAAAGCAATATTTTCATAAGCTGTTTTATTAGAAAGCAGTTTGTAATCTTGAAAAACCATACCAATACGACGACGAAGTTTAGTTAGATCTTTATTTTTTATTTTATTTACATCAATTGACTCAAAAAAAACTGTACCCAGAGAAGGTATCTCTTCTGCTAAAATCATTTTTGTTAAAGTGGTTTTACCAGCGCCAGAATGTCCAACAACCGAGACAAATTCTCCAGTCTCAACTGTAAAAGTCACATCATCAAGCGCGGCTAAATCTTTGTAAATTTTTGAAACATTATTAAAGTAAATCACTCCTTTTATTCTATCACAAATTTTTATTCAAACAAAACTGAAACTCTCCCTAAAATTTCATTAATTTCCAATACAGTGACTTTCCCTGTTATCTTTTTTATCCTTTCTTTTATATCAAAAGATCTTATTTGGTCAGCCAAAACAAAAGACTTTTCTTTTGGTCCTTTTATTAAAACTTCAAAAAAATAACCTTTGTGTTTACTAGTCATAGGACAAACCAAGACCAAGCCAGAAAAAGAATTATATTCATTTGAAGAAATTACTACAGCTGGACGCAGGCCTGACTGCTCATGGCCTTTTGTTGGGCTAAAATCAATCCAAACAATGTTGCCTCTTTCTGGAATTGCTAGATTTTTTACCATATTTCCTTACCTCTTGGCTTATCATTTGGCCATAGAGATTTATGCCTATTTTTCTTTGTCATCCCTTTCACCATTTGCTCTAAAGTATATTTAGGACGGCTAGAAGTAATAATCATTTTATTTCCTGATTGCTGAAAACTCACGATAGCGCCAGAAGACCAATTGAGGTTTTTTGCAAATTCATTCGGTATTCGCACCGCTAAACTATTTCCCCATTTTTGAATTTTTGTTGTCATACTCTAAGTATATACAATGTAGATACATTGTCAAATTACTTATATAAATATATATATAGAACCTTCAAGAATTAATTATTCTCTTTTTTTATCATACCTATATATAACGCTAATCGTTCATATTTATCCATAAAATCCTTATCTGAAGCTAGCTCTTTAATCCTATAAAGAATGGGCTGAAGTTCAATCGTAAGTTTGGTGTTCTCAATGCTTCCTTTGTGAAAAGTCTCAGCAATTTCAGAACAATGCTTTCCATTCACAAATAGTGGCTCAACAACTTTTTTAATTGCTTCTTTCTCTGTGGTACTAAGTATATATTGTTTTTTAACTTCTTTTTCTGGAGTTTGATTTTGTATAATTCCAGAGTTTAATATTTTTCCTTCATCCATAATTTTTTATATATTATTTTATAATAGTTTAATTATAACAATCCTATCAAGGCATGTCTATTTACAAATTCTTCTCTGCCTCAATGAAAATATCCAAGCCACCATCTAAAACTGCATCAACATTTGATGTTTCTACTCCAGTTCGATGATCTTTGACCATTTTGTAAGGGTGCAATACATAAGAGCGAATCTGATTCCCCCACTCTATTTCAGTATTTCTAGTTAATTTTAGACTTTCTTCCATGCTTTTCTTGTCCTCTTGCGCTTTTTTGAAAATTTTCGCCAAAAGAATAGACATCGCCCGCTCGCGATTATGCTCTTGAGAACGTTCATTGGAGGCATGCACCGCTATTCCTGTAGGTATATGCACCAAGCGAACAGCTGTCTCCCTTTTGTTTACATTCTGCCCTCCAGGACCTCCGGAACGAGAATATTCTATCTTTAAATCAGCTACGGGGATAATAAAATCTTTTTCTTCCAGTCTGGAAAATTTTGGCAAAATTTCCACCATGGAAAAAGAAGTGTGCCGTAATTTTTTTGCATCAAAAGGTGAAATTCGTACCAAGCGATGCACGCCACTTTCATTTTTCAATATTCCATAGGGACCAACCCCTCCTACCCTCCCCTTATCAGGGGAGGAAATTTCAAAAGAAACATTCCTATATCCATTATCATTATTTTTATTTTCATGAATTAAAAAAATCTGCCAACCATGTTTCTCGGCATATTTTAGATACATAGATAAAAGCATGGCAGAAAAATCTTCTGCATCTTCCCCTCCAGCACCAGAAATTATTGTAATCACAGCATTTCCTTTATCGTATTTATTTACCCCTTCTTTTTTTTCTTTCAACGTCGCAAGTTCTCTCAACGTCGCCTGCGCTTTATTTTTATCATTCCAAAAATCAGCAGATTGCATTTCTGCTTCTAATCTTTCTATTTCTTTTATAATTTCATTTGTGTCTTTTTCCATAATCTTTGATCGCGGAGCCGAGAGTGGGAATCGGACCCACGTTCCTACTTTACGAAAGTAGTGTTCTGCCACTGAACTATATCGGCTAAAAGAACCAGCAAGAGCCGTTGATCGGGATTGAACCGATGACCTCGTCATTACCAATGACGTGCTCTACCAACTGAGCTACAACGGCATATTCGGTCTGCTGACCTCAACACTTCCTCACCTTCGTTCGTCAGCATACAAAATTAACCACTAGGATATAGTAATTGATTTTGACCTATTTTGCAAAAAATATTAAGTTATTATCTTAAATTATCAATACTTCCAGCATCTACAACTTTTGTAAAACCAGCTCTTTCCATTATATTTTTAGCCATCATAGACCTATTGCCAGATTCACAATACAAAGTGATTTCTTCATTTTTATTAACATTAGGGAAAATTCCTTGCATCATATCCATCACATCGTGAAGTTCTGCCCCATTTATATGCTCTGCATCATATTCATGCTTTGTTCTTACATCAATTAAAATCATTTTTAAAATTTACTTTTTATATTTACAAATAAAAATTTTTAGATCCCCGACAAGGGATTTATCTTAGAATAATAGATAAATTATTATACCATATTTACCTAAAAAACCATAAAAAATAGGCTTTAACCCTACAACTTAAGAAAATTAAAGTGAAAAAACATTGACTTTGAAGACACACTTGTTACCATTGTACTATATGATACCAATAATGCCTTATAGTGTTCCGCTGTATTCACAAATCAGCGATATTTCATCTGTTGCCTGGCAACAAAAAGGCTGCGGAGTAGCAGACGTAGCAATGATAGTAGAATTTTATAAACCAAATACTACATCCGTACAAAAAGTACTCGAGCAAGCTCTCAAGGGTGGGGCTTATGTTAAAAACGTCGGCTGGAGCCATCAAGGATTAGCTTCCTTAGCTGTAAAATACGGTTTAGTTGGAAAAACTGTTGATTTATCAAAATTTAAAAATGAAACTGCTCTTAGCCAATTTAAAAATACAGTCAAAGAAGGTCCGGTTATCGCATCAATACGTAGAGGATTTAATCCTAAAAGTCCTTTTGGCCACCTAATTGTTGTAACTGGGTTTGATGACAAATTGGTCTACTACAATGATCCTGGTAAACGTGACGGAATAAGAACTGTTCCAATTAGTGATTTCATGAAGGGTTGGAAAAAAAGACTTATAGTAATACGAGAACCTGACACAAAGAAAAAAGTGCTCGCCTTAACAAATTAAAATCAATTCTATAAAGCAGTACCGATAAGACATACTTTTTGCCAAGGTTGATAGATACTGTGGAAATTTCTTTCTTTTATTGTCCCATCAAGATATTTAATAGTGTATAAAACATCTGTGGTCACGCCATCATGTGGCACTTCAGTACATTTTGTTTGTCCGACTGGAAGTTCTGCACTTTGTACATATTTTGTTGGTGGAGCAGGAATTCTATTATATAAAGTAGCTTCAGAAATTTCTGAAGATCTACCGTCTTTTTGTCCATACAATTCCATAATCACTTGCTTATTTTCCACTCGTGCCTGCAGAAGAAGATAGTTATTTGTGTCGTTAACAAAACGAAAATCAGGATGAGGTCCATATATAGTAGCATCAAGCCCAGGCGGATCATAATAATGAACGACGAAACGATGATTTTGTCTTTCTGTGATAGGAAGTCCAGCGTTCAATGCTAAACGGAATAAAGTAGTAGCAATTTGACATAAACCTCCGCCATATTCCTTAGTCGTTTTATTTTCTTTTATTACCAGTTCTTTCAAATACCCTTCTTTCGCAGTAACACGACCAATTGAAGCTACTGTAGAAAATTCTGCCCCTGGAGGTATTATCATTCCATCAATCATAGAAATTCCTATTTTTATATTGTGTTCACGGTTCGCGGTACTTCCATCAAAGCTGGTACGAATTTCTCCAACAATATCGACTATATTATATTTGTCTACGGTATTTTGAGTTACCTTGGGCTCAACTTCGATGGTTTTTATAGGAATATTTATTCTACTATTTTTAACTTCTACGTTTGTTTCGAAAATTACTTTTTTAATTTTTTCTAATACGTCGTCCACATCAACGATATTCCCAGGTTTGCCTGGAACTGTTTCAATCAATTTACCATCTTGCATTTTAAAACGACTATTTTGTGGAGGACTATCTATAAACTTTGTCACTGTATTTGCTAGATAATCCTCGAGTTTAATCTGATTAATATCGATGGCGTTTTCTGTATTTACAGTTAGCCAAGAAATAAGTTGAGTCTCTTTTATCTTCCATTCACGTCCTTTATATTGAAAAACTATATTTTTACCCTTGGTAAATATTTCCGCAGAATCCAAAAAGGGTTCCAGTTTTTCCTTGGTAACTACAGGAAAATCCTGATCGGTCGTAAAAATTATGGGTATTGTGTCAAATAAATTCAACTTTTGTTCTAAAATATTCAAAACTTCTTCCCTGTTTACACTTTCTCCTTCTACTTCTTTTAAAATAGTTATTTTGCCCGAGGTAAAAGAAAACACGGCTGGAGCACTTTTATTTAGGAAATTATATACTCTGTCCTCCAAAAAAGGATCTACTACTTCTCTATGTATTGAATTGGTAAAATTAAAATATTTTTTTGTGAATAAAAGTATCGTTTGTTCTTTTAGATTAAGAAAAAGGTTTGTATTATGTCCCCAACTATAAGCTTCCTCCAGATTATTTTCCCAACCATCAAACGAAAAATATTCCACAGAGTTATCAGGGGTAGTTCCTATTACGCTCATTGGAATATTTACTTTTTGTATTCCACGTGAGCTAGTAAAATTTGCGTTCAGCCCGTTTTTCTCTAATTTCTCTTTTTTTTCTTTGAAACTATTTAGGACTTCAGAATAAGTTTTCCCACCGACATATTCACCACCAATAAAAATACCGGGGTAAAACCTATCTTTGTATTTAATTTCAAAAGTCTTGGACTCCAAAATTCCAAATAAAATAAACACGAAAAAAAGAAACAGACCAATTTTTATAAATCTAGGGTCAGTTATAGAGACATCAGTTTCTGAAGTATTTTTAAACATATTTATATTATACCAATTCCAATATCAAATAGACCAGCAGAAAAACTACCTTCAATTTGAACTAAAAAATAACTGCTACGTTAACTAAATTTTAACAATCAGAAGAACAGCAACAACAATAGCCGCAACCGCACAGATTATCTGTGAATTTTTGAATGGATAAAAATGACTAATACCGTAAACAAGAAAAAAAATAATTTCAGAAATTGTAAGTAGTGACATAATAATTTATTAATTAAATTTATAAAATAACCTAGTAATCAAACTAAAATTCTCACAGACTATATTATTCAGGTGAATTAATAGGGTTTGGTAAAGTAACATTAATATTAGTGTCACCTGCTGGAGCTACCGCTCTAAATACGCCACGACGATATAGTATAATGCCGCCCACTATAACTGCGATAATAATAACTAATGCCACAACCCATCCTGCACCACCACCTCCACCTCCTTTTTCAGGAGAATTTGTAATAATTGTATCAGCCATAAAATTTCAAAAAGTTAATAATAATAATCTTTATTGCTACGACCTATATTATTATAATAAAGCCACATTAAAACAATATTAACGCATATATTAATTAATGATAAATTAATAATATTAGTATTATACTTCTATATATTATAATTAATTTAAAGATATATGAAAAAAAATTATCTAAAAATAGTACTGGATGCAATAATAATATCAGTTTTAGGTGTTTATGTTATCGATTATTTTTCCCATTTATTATTTTCCAACCCAATGGAGACACTCCCATATTTTATAGTAAAATTTGTTCTGTATCTTGTCTTTTCAATATTTTTTCTTTCTTTTATTGATGTAAGCAAAAAAGAATTTAGAAAAGTAGTTATTGGAGGAATTGTTGTTGCATCGATATTCGGCATATATTACAACATCCTTCCATCGATATTTGATTTTTATCCTGCTGGAATTTCCTTGAGTGGTTTAACTTTTCTTGGAATGGGACTTTTTGGAACTGGGCTTGCCTTCGGGATTGTTCACACACTTGCATTTGTCGGAGGATATTATTCAACAAAAATTATTCCTTCTTTCTCTTAAAAGTTCTTAATATGAGGAGTGCAAGAAAAACATATTCCTATGGCTCTTTTCATCTTGCGCGACTTAGTGAACGAAGTGGGAACTGCTATACGAGAGCACAATGGGTAGATTTATATGCCAAATTTACGAGAAGTTAAGACATTTTAACTAAAAAACTAATACTTTATCCGAACTTTCAATCATCGCAAGTAAATCTGACATTGTAGAAATAGGACATACATTACTTTCCTCCTTTCCTCGTAGTTTCAAACAGGAACCACAGGCATGAATATTACCTTTTAATTTTTTGAACTCAGCCACTTTTACAGAAATATCAAAATCTTTAATATCGGGTATACTATCTAATTCTGAACCTTCACTTAGTAAAAAAACTTCTGCTTGATGTCCAGCTTTAAGTGCCGTAATCCCTAGACGAAATGTATTCCATATGTGTTCTGGCTTATTTGATTGTAGAATCATTCCTAATTTCATAATGTTTTAACTTAAATCTTTTTTCTTTTCTTCAAATTCCTTTTTATCAATCTCACCTTTGGCATATCTTTCTTTTAAAATATCCAAGGACTTTTTACTACTATCTGTTTCGTTTGTTTTATTATTGCGAACAAGCCAAACAATAAAATAAATAACTGCTCCCCAAAACAAAAGCATCATAATTCCCCCTCCAAAAAAGCCCATCATACTGGGAGCTCCCCAACTTCCAAAACCATTATATATTCCGTACATCATATAATTAAATTTAATTAGTTATTTATAATATTTAATAATTTCACGGACTAGTAAAATTATCATCTATACTATATATGATACCCCTAGGGGGTATAAATGTCAAGTGATAAATTGTCTATTATATAATCTCTCCCGTCTTTTCGAGCATTATGTGATGAATAGTTCCAATTTGTCCCCAAATAGCGATAAGAAAAAGAATCGCTACGCATAATAACGCATCAAATTTTGTGATTCCGAAAACCATCCCATCTGACGAAACTCCGAGTGTCTTAATAAAAACAACTACTCCAACCAACCCTACGATAACACTAGCGACATGCATTATTTTTGATATTTTCATTTTATTTACATAATTAAAGCTACTAAATTTAGACCTATATTATTATACCAGTTCAAACGTCCAAAAAACCAGTAGAAAAACTACCTTCGGTTAGAACCAAAAAGTCATTGTAAATAAAGATATTATTTATAAATTTTAGTTTGCGCGATCGAGCGGATTTGAACCGCCAACCTCCCGCGTGACAGGCGGGTGCTCTAACCAGTTGAGCTACGATCGCAAATATTTACTTCTTCAAACAACTTCTGTTTTCTCTCGTTTCCCGCCTATAAGGGTGTGTCGGCGGCAGGGAGTGCGCCTGCGACCCCGGGCTTATGAGTCCCGTGCTCTACTAACTGAGCTACGCCGACATATTATACATTATACTCGACAATAAGACATTTTGGCATGTCACTTGCCGACTTGTTGCGGGGCCACGAATCGAACGTGGGTCTTAAGGTTATGAGCCTTACGAGATGCCTCTTCTCTACCCCGCTATAAAAATAATATAAACAAAGTAATTTAGACACCTTAAGGTTTTTCACGCTATTAGTCCCTTTGGAGATGCCTCTTCTCTACCCCGCTCTATATTAAAAAATGCCTTCTCAAAGGCACTTATCAATTTTACCTTAAATTCTTAAAAAAGCAAACTTAAAATCAAATAAAACCATAATCATGAAAAATCTGCTCATACAAAGCAATTATTCTTTTTGCTTCATGTTGAGAAACTTCAAAAGTTAAACCCTCGTGAGCTATTCTATTTCTAATAGTATGAACTTCCCAAGCGATAGTAAGGTTGGGGAAATTTTCCTGATTAGCCATTTTTAATCTATCCCCCAAAGTTTCTCCTCTAAAACCTAATTGCTCCATTAGGCTTTCAAGCATAGAATCAGCTTCGATAATTGCAAGCTTCCAATCACTGGCATGTTGAGAAAAAAGATAACTAAGAGTTTTCCCCCAACGTTCATTTTTTGAACCTCCAGATTCTTCACGCAATCTTTTCTCCTCTTGTTTTTTCTTATGCGCATATTCATGAATCTCGTGATGCAAATGTTTATGCTCTTTAGCTCTGATTTCAAGCATTCGAACGATTACATAACTAATGATTGTCAAAAAAAACATCGCTAAAATGAAAAGAATTGTTTTTGCAAAAATCGTTACTTGATCAATAGGAATCTCAGAAGTAAAAGAAAAAAATTTGTGCAACTGTATAGAACCTTGATCAAATAAATATACCGGATTAAAATACTTTGAATCAAGAATAGTATTTTGTAAAATAGGATTTTGATTAACTGTTTCCATATAAAAATTATATCATTGCCTCAAACTTCTGACTAACTTCAAACAACATTTCCTCTGCCCCGTGTGGCGCCATAAATTGAATTCCAAGTGGTAATTTCTTCTCTTCTATTTCCATAAAGCCTGACGGCACTGAAATGGCCGGCACTCCGACGATGTTTGCCGTAATGGTAAAAATATCCGCTAAATACATAGAAAGTGGGTCACTTTTCTCTCCGATCTTCCAAGCTGGTATAGGAGAAGTCGGGGTAGCCACAATATCAACATCTTGAAATGTTTTATTAAATTGTTCTCTCAAGGCACTACGAATATTTTGAGCCTTACCATAATAAGCGTCATAGTAACCAGCAGAAAGCACATAAGTACCCAAAAGTATTCTCCGACGAACTTCTTTTCCGAAACCTTTTCCTTTGGTTAACATATAATCTTCCAATAAATTTTTACCCTCCTTATGTAAACCGTATCGCACTCCATCAAAACGAGCAAGATTAGTCGACGCTTCAGCAGGCATAATGATGTAATAAATTGCTAGTGAAATATCAAGATTTTTAATAGAGATATCTTTAATTTCAAAACCAAGATTTTCTAATTTTTCAATAGATTGTTTAAAATTTTCTTTAACTTTCGGATCAATACCTTCTCCGTTTACTAAGTCCCATGGCACACCAATTATTTTTTTAGCAGAAAATTTTGGATAAGCACTTTCAGTGATACTAGTGCTATCCAGTACATCGTTTCCATAAATAGAATCATAAATAATCTTTGCATCAGTTGTGTTTTTAGCGATAGAACCGATACAATCTAGAGATGAACCCATAGAGATAAGACCATATCGAGAAACTCGCCCATATGTGGGCTTCATTCCCACTATTCCACAAAAGCTCGCTGGTTCTCGTACTGATCCTCCTGTATCAGATCCTAAGGCCCCAAGGGCCATATTGGCAGCCACCGCGACCACTGATCCACCGGAAGACCCTCCTGCTACTCTCGATGTGTCGTGAGGATTTTTTGTTACCCCATAAGCTGAATTTTCTGTAGAACCTCCCATCGCAAATTCATCTGTGTTCGTTCTGCCTAAAAATATTGCTCCTTGTTTTTTTAATTTAACAATAACCGTCGCGTCATAAGAAGCCACATAATTTTCTAACATTTTTGATGCAGCAGAAACTTTTCTACCTTGGATTAAAATATTATCTTTTATAGCAAGTGGAATACCGAGTAATGGATACGACTCCCCCTTGGCGATCATTTCGTCCGCCACTTTTGCCTGTTCTAATACATCATCAAAAACTTCCAAATATGCATTGAGCTCTTTATTTTTCTTTTCAATCTCGGCTAAATAAACTGACGCTAAATCTACCGCGGAAAATTCTTTGGCGTCTAATTTTTTTCTAGCCTCTTTAATAGTAAGCGTATTTAAATCAATCATAAAATCTTTTTCACTTTCAAAAACCCATCTTGGGCATCGGGGAATTGATCTGTAATTAATTCTCTTGAAAAATCTCGCGGTATTATTTCGTCCTCTCGCCAAACATTGTGAACTTTATAATCTAGCTCTGCGTCCTCTATTTTTACTTCTTCAATTTGTTTAACGTATCCTAAAATGCTCTCCATATCTGAAAGTAAGTCCTTTTTTTCTTCTTCTGTGAGTTCAATCCTAGCAAGATTAGCAAGATTTTCAACATCTTTAATTTCCATACAACAAGTATATCAAAATAATTCAAAATAATAAACATTACAAATATCTACGCCATGGCGTAGATTAGGTCTTATATGATTTGGCCAGTTTGAATGTTTTGAATTCTTTCTGTAATCCAATTCTTTTTAAATAAGCAAGAAATTCTACCGGGAGAGGCGACGGTCCAACCCAAACACTTCTTTGGATCATAACAAAATCAAAATTTCTAAGCTGGCGACGAAACCAATCTCTTTCTTTTTTTCTTCCTTCTGGAATATCATATATAAGAAGTAAGTTTTTTGGTGCATCTTTTTTAAAATCAGAAATAAAAGATTGAAGATATTTCCGTTTAGGTATTTTTAGTATTTTATTTTCCTTATAAGAATCACTGAAACTAGGTAAACCAAACATATTTACCGACATACCTTTATATTTCAATTTTCTTCCAGTCATAATAACATAAATTATATAACTATTTTTTAAACTACGCTATAGCGTAGATATAATACTACTACATAATTTTTTTTATAAGCCAAATTCTTCCAAACAGGGACCATCTTTTTCTTATTATGTCTTTCGGTAGTTTCATAATGTATCTATTATCTTTGGTCATTTTCTCATATTCTAATATTTTAATTTTACGGGTATCAAAAATATAAAAATTATCTTCATCACAACCATAGACAAACATCACGTGATCAAAAATTCCAAAAAAATATAAAGATATATCAATTCCAACGACAAAACCCTGATCTATGGCAGATTCTACTTCTTTTATTCTTTTCTCAATATCTATCTTTAAAGGCCTCCAAAGAACCCTATAAAAATCTATAGCGGAATTAATCATTTTATCATTTATTAATAATTTTAAATTTTCTTTTTTTAGCACCTTGGGAACATAAATAAATTGCAATAAGGCAAAAGCTAGCCAAGGATGTGTTGATAAACCAAATATATTATTTTTATGAATAAATTGAGGATTTTTAGAAAATGAGTTGTATTTATCCGGATAGAAATAATGGAGTGAATAGTATAAAAAATCTCTACCACAACGATTTAAAATATATTTACCAGAATTATTTTTTTCTCTTTCGATAAAACCAAAGCTGTCGAGATCTATTGGTAGAGTTTTCATATTTTACTAAAAATTATATAACAATTTTTAATCTACGCCATAGCGTAGATGCATAAATTAAAATAAATATTCATTGCTATCCCACCAATGCTTTTATTCTCTCTTCCACTGGCGGATGGGTGGCAAAAAATCCACTGATTTTTTTACCCTGGTCGCCTTTGGCGCCGCCAGAGGCGGGTAAACCAATTTTTGATCCCTTTGGATCTGCAATATACAGATGTGCGATTGCGCTAGATTGACGAGCCATTGGCTGACTATATTTAGAAATTTTACGCAATGCATTCGCCAAACCTTCTGGATAGCGAGTAAGTAATGCTCCAGAAGCATCAGCTAAAAACTCACGTTTCCTAGAAATGGCTAGTTGAATTAAAACTGCAAAAAGTGGTGCTAATATCGACAAAACAATTCCAATAATCACAAGTACACCACTTCCTTTGTTGTCATTGTCTCTATTTTTACCAAAACCACCAAAAAATAAACTTCTGGTAAAAAAATCTGCGAGAATTGTTATAAAGCCGACAAGTACCACAACGACAGTGGAGAGCAACATATCACGATTCCCGACATGTGAAAGTTCATGCGCAATTACCCCTTCTAATTCAGTTTTGTTTAAAATTTGCAAAAGTCCGGTAGTAGCACAAACAACAGCATGGTTTTTATCTCTACCTGTAGCAAAAGCATTTGGTGCAGAGTCTTGTACCACATATACTTTTGGCATTGGCAGTCCAGCTGTAATTGAAAGGTTCTCAACACTCGTATAAAGATCAAAATATTCTTCTCTTTTAGCTAATTTTGCGCCAGCTAAAGTAAGCACAATTTTATCTGAAAACCAATAAGAAAAAAAATTCATTAAAATACTAAAGATGACAAAGAAATACAGTATATTTGGATTACTATAATAAAAACTAAAAAACCAACCAAAACCAATAACCACCACAAAAAACACCGACATGAGTAGCCAAGTTTTAGTAACATTTTTTGATTGTTGTGTATATAGCGTTGCCATCTAGAATTTAACTTCTACTGGATTTTGCGCAGCGTCATTCTCGCTCAAATCAAAGAATTCCATCTTGGAGAAATTAAATACCATAGCAATAAGATTACCTGGGAAACTTTCAACTGAAGTGTTTAGATCACGGACGTTAGCATTATAAAATCTACGCGAAGCTTGGATTTTATTTTCTGTATCCGAAAGTTCATTTTGCAATGATAAGAAATTTTGATTAGCTTTTAAGTCTGGATACGCTTCAGCAATAGCAAAAATTGATTTTAATGCACCAGTCAACATATTTTCCGCTTCTGCATGGTTAGCATTTGGCCCCGTAGCCCCCATAGCCATAGTTCTTGCTTTGGTGACATTCTCAAAAGCAGTAGACTCATGAGTCGCATAACCTTTTACTGTATTCACTAAATTCGGAATCAAATCATAGCGACGCTTCAACTGCACTTCAATATCTGCCCAAGCCTCTTGCGCTCGATTGCGCAAAGAAACAAAACGATTAAAAGCAAAAATCGCAAGCAAAACTATAACTAGTAAAATTATTAAAAAGTACATAATGTATATTATATTATTAACTAATAATCTAGAAACTATAGTATAGCACCTATCCCCCGTCTGCAAAAGCTATGCTTTTGTATTGGGAGCATTTTTCTTCTGCCACTCTTCCACGAACACAAGCAGGGGTGAAGCCAAGAAAATTGAAGAGTAAGTACCAAAAAACATTCCAGCCGTAAGCATCAAGGCAAAATATTTTGTAGATACGGGACCGAAAAAGAACAAAGCAAGAAGCACAAGGATAACCGTCGAAGAAGTAGAAATAGATCTTATGTATGATTGTTCTAAACTAACACCCACTACTTCACTAAAGTTTACTTTAGCTATCGAATTTTGATTTCTCAAATTTTCCCTAATTCTATCAAAAATAACTATTGTGTCAGAAACAGAAAGACCTAAAATAGTAAGAATTGCCACCACAAACAGAGTATCTACTTCTGCCCCAAAATAATGAGAAAGAACAACAAATAACCCTACTGGAATAAACACATCGTGCAAAAGTGTAATAATGGCAATAATTCCATACTTCCAAGAAGAAATTGGTTTAGAAACTTTTCTAAAAGCAAAAGCAATAAAACAAATAATGGCAAGCGAAATTAAAATAATCGCTAAAATTGCTTTCCTGGTAAGTTCTTGCCCAACAGAAGGACCGACAGAATTAAAACTCATTTCAGTGAGAGCGTCTTTATTGTCCCCAGAAAGTGTTTTTAAAAGTAAAACGTGTTCGGAATCATTTAAACTACGAGTCTTTATAATATAACCAAGGTCTCCTGTCGGCTGAAGAAGAACAGACCCAAAATCAAGAGTCGAGAGAGTCTTCTCTAAAACAGGTTGCGCTGGACGCTCTATTTTATAAGCAACTTCTATAATTGCCCCACCCTTAAAATCAATACCTATTTTTAATCCAAAAATAAACAAAGAGATAAAGGAAAGAATAACTAAGATGGATGATAGGATGATAAATATTTTTTTGTGTTTTATTATAAACATAATTTTTTATTTGCTCTTGTTATTTTGATAGACCGCTTGAAAATAAAAATCTGGCGATTTTCCCTTCTCCTATAAAACCAATAGTTGAGAGAAAAATTCTAGTAACGATAATTGCACTAAACATTGAAACAATGATCCCCATGCCAAGAGTCAACGCAAAACCTTTTATCAAAGATGTGCCAAACCAGAAGAGAATTACTGCTGTAATAAAACTTGAAATATTTGAATCTCGAATAGAAAACCAAGCTCTAGAAAAACCAATGGAAATTGAATCAGCGATACTTTTACCAGAACGCAATTCTTCTTTTACGCGTTCAAAAATAAGCACATTTGCATCTACGGCTATACCCATAGAAATTATAAACCCAGCGATACCAGCTGCTGTTAAAGTAACAGGAATTAACTTAAAAAGAGCAAGTATTATAACGATAAAAATACAAAGAGAGATAGTCGCTATCAAGCCAGGCAAACGATATAAAAGAATGAGAAATAAAGCCACTAATAGGAATCCAATAATTGCAGCCTTCACCCCAGCATTTACTGCGCTATCTCCTAGGGTAGCACCGATAGTCTGAGTAGAAAGAAGTGTTATCGGTACAGGAAGTGCTCCAGAATTTAACCGACCAACAAATATTTTTGCTTCAGCTGGAGTAAAACTGCCAGAAATAACAGCTTGACCATTTGGAATTTCTTCTCGAACAACTGGTGAAGAAATAGGAGTGCCATCTAAATAAATAGCAACCATCTTTCCGACATTATCTCTTGTAATTTGAGCAAAAAGTTTTGTGCCAGTATCATCAAACTGTAGACTTACTTTTGGTTCACGAGTATTTGTGTCAAATTCTAAAGTTGCTTTCTCTAAATATCTTCCAGTAAGTTCGGTGGGAACAAACTGAGAATCTATATCAAGAGTTACCTTGCCGTCTTTATCTACAGTCGCAGTTTGAGGAATGTCTTTTGGTGCTTCTATTTTAAATTCAAGAAGCGGAGTCTGTCCGATCATATCTATTGCTTGTTTAACATCAGTTACTCCTGGAAGATCTACTATCAATTGTTCATCGCTATTGCCAGAAACAAATCCACCATGTTGCACCTGCACCACCGGCTCAGAAACTCCAAAAAGATTTATACGTCGCTCGATTACGTCACGAAGTGCGTTCATTGAATCTCCTACTTGACCTGCTGGAACCAAAGAAGTATCAGCTTTGTATATCAAATGACTACCTCCTGAAAGATCAAGTCCTAGTTTAAAAGAAAATTTTGCTAGACCAGTGGCTTTAGCACCTACAGGTAATTTCCTATAATTAGCTTCTGATTTGTAAACAAAAAAGCCAATCCCAGCACCTAATAAAAGTATAAAAATAGATAAAATTAATTTTTTAATCATAATTCTTCCACACCTGTCCGCCTCTGGCGGATAAATATATAGCTATTCTATACACTTTTTATTTAAAAAGCAAATATAAATAAAAAATAAATTATTTATATTTTTTATTAAAAAATTCTTTAATAAATGGCGCCAAAGACAAGATTATTATAATTACTATTATCGGCAAAATATATTGATCTATGTTTGGAATAGAATTACCAAGAAAATATCCAGAAAAAATAGTGCCTGATGTCCAAAAAAATCCACCTAAAAAATTGTAAAAAATAAAGTTGTCGTATTTCATATTTCCCGCACCAGCTAATATAGGGGCAAAAGTCCTCACGATCGGAACAAAACGTGCCAAGACAATAGTCTTTTTACCATATTGATCGTAAAATTTTGTAGTTTTATCTAGATTTTTTTTATTAAAAAAAAATGAATTTGGTTTAGAAAAAATTCTTGGACCTAATTTTTTGCCCGTCCAATATCCCACACTGTCACCCAAAACTGCAAACAAAAAAGATCCAAAAAATAAATAAAAAATATTAAAATATCCAGCCGAAGCTAAGAGACCAGCACTAAATAGAAGAGAATCACCAGGAAAAAAGAAACCAAAGAAAAGTCCTGATTCCGCAAATACAATAAAAAAAATTCCTAATAATCCTAAGTTTTCTACAAAGGACAAAATCATAATTTTTTAGAAAAGTTATTAAAAATATAACTAAAAATATAACTTATGACAAAACCGACAACAAACCCACCCAAAATATCAATTGGAAAATGCACTCCAGCAGTAACGCGTGCTAAGCCAATGAGGAGAGCAAAGAATATAAAAATAGAGCCTACTTTTTTATTTGTAAAAAATAATGCAAACGCTAAGGATGAAGCAACTGCTGTATGTCCAGAAGGGAAAGCATATCCAGTCTCTGAAAAAAGAGGTTGTATTTGCGGAAAAACTACAAAAGGTCTAAATGTGTGAAATAAAATTTTTGCTATAAATTTATTAAAAAACCATGTAACACCTACGGACAAACCTACAAAAGAAAATTCTCTCCATTTGTTTGCAAATTGTTTAAAAGGATTTTGTGAAGATAAAATCTTATAATAAAAAAGTAAATACAATCCAGCTAAAATAATTACTATATATATAAAATAAACTGCGAAAAAAACAACTATACTATCAAAAATATTTGACTGATGTGTTAAATTATTAAAAAAGAAAAAGATTGTGTTATTCATAATGTTTGCCTTCTTCCCCTACACCAGGAGAAGGGGATTTCCCCTTCTCCTGGTGTAGGGGAAAACTTTTTGCCACGGTTAATACATTATTCAAAAGCATCGCGACAGTCACTGGGCCTACTCCTCCAGGAACAGGAGAAACATATTCTGCCACATCTTTTACAGATTCTAAATCAACATCACCGACGATACTCCTTCGAGCATCTAACGAGCCATTGTCTTCAGAAGTACCCGCATCTATTAAAACTGCTCCCTTTTTAATCATATTACCGGTAATATATTTACCCTTACCAATTCCAGAGATTATGATGTCTGCTTGCTTGATAAGCTCTTCTTTGTTTTCAGTCTTACTTCTAATAATTTCTGGAAATAAATTTCTGAACTGAAGCAATGCTGCAACTGGCTTTCCTACCAATAATCCCCGCCCTAAAACAACAATTTTTTTGCCTTCAAAATTTAAATTCAAAGAATCCAATAATGCCATACAAGCAAGCGCTGTAGGAAAACCTACAGGACTTACCCCGCTGTAAAATTTCTCACTAGCAATCGTACCAAGACAATCAACATCAAGATGTGAATCGATAGCATCCAATACCACTTGCCTATCGATATGTTCTGGTAATGGAAGCTGAATAATAATCCCACACATATTTTCAATTTTATTTAAAACTTTTATTTCTTTTATTAAATCCTCAGTTGATATTGAAGCAGAAAAATCTGCTTCATGAAAACTTATACCCACAGATTCTGCCATACGCCCTTTCATTTGCACGTATTGAAGAGATGCAGGATCATTGCCCACCAAGACATCACAAAAGACTGGCTTGAAAGAAAGCGCACCTACTTCTGCTTTCACTTTTTTTAAAATCTCGTCTCTTATTTTTTTTCCGTCTATAATTTGCATATACTATATTCCTAAAAATTCATTCTTTAAATCATCAGGATGGGCTGACCTAGAATATTTATGCATACCCATCAAAATACCTAATGCCGCAAATTCGGTTACTAAATGTGAACCACCGTAACTCATAAAAGGAAGAGGAATACCAGTTACCGGCAAAAGCCCAATATTCATACCAACATTTATAAGAATATGACTCATAAAAAAAATAGCAATTCCCATTCCAAAAAGTATTTCAAAATTAGACGCACCCAAAGATGTCAAATAAAGAATTCTCCAAATTACTAAACAATAAAACAACAAAATTAAAACTGAACCAACAAAACCCCACTCTTCGGCAAAAGCAGCAAAAATAAAATCAGATTGAGGAACTGGTAAAAATTTTAATCTTGATTGTGTCCCAAAACCCAAACCCTTACCCAAGATTTGCCCTGAACCTACAGCAACAGTTGATTGAAACACATTATATCCCGTTTTATGAATATCAGTTAAGGGATTTATAAAACTATAAATACGAGCTTTTTGATATGGCGCAAAAACAAAAAACCAAAATACCATAAAAATCAAAAGACCTGAAGCAAACACAGCGAACAGATGAACTTTAGAAATTCCTGAAACAAATACCATCCCCAGCCAAATAGAAAATATAATCATAGCCGAACCAAAATCTGGTTGAAGTAAAACTAAAACCAAAGGAACAAATGCGTAAAAAAAAGAAATAAAAATATGCTTGATATATCTGATCTCCACATGGCGACGAGAAAAATATTTCGCTAAAACAAGCACTAATACTAATTTCATCACATCAACTGGCTGAAAAAAAAAGAAACCGAGATTAAACCAGCTTTTCGCACCATTTGATATATTTCCTAAAACCATAAGTATCAAAAGAAGAAAAGAAACAAATAAAAATAAAAATACCAAGATATCGGTACGCTTTAAAAAACGAAAATCAATAAAAGAAAAAATAAAAAAGATAGTAAAAGAAAAAAAGACCCAAATAATTTGTTTACTAAAAAAATCACCTCCATTTTCAAGAGAGGAAAAAGACTTCATCGTCACCAGACCAGCAGCAACTATCGGAACGATAAAAATAACGAGAAGCCAATCTATTCTTTTTATAACTTTTTCTGCCATCTAATTATTGTACAAAATTATTTTAACTGCACAGAAAAAATATTATGCATCGGAATTATTTCTTTTGCTACGACCTTTTCTTTAAACGGTTCTGGCCAGGTAAAATTAATATCGGCCACTTGCAGTGGATTAAATTGATCTATAAAAGTACGGCTAGCAGAAATGGCATTTCGATTCACATCATAGAGAATCGTTATGACATTCATATCAGGAATAGTAAAAAGTGAATTATTTTTTAAAGTAGCGGAAAGTTTAGGGGAAGTCGCCTCATCCACAAGCTGTATATTGGAAACTAAAATTTTTAATTGATCAATTTTTTCTTCCGATACTTGGAACCATTGTGGTATTTCGGTAAATTCAAAAGTAACATAAACAGGAATAGAATTCCCAATATCTATTCCTGGCTCAAAAACTGAAAAATTGCCTCCTGGGGGAATAAAAGTACTACCCTCTCTCTTGCCGATGTAAATATTGTTTGTATCAGCAAAACGAAATCTATAATTAATTTTTTCGACTGCCGCATTTTTATTATGATTTATAAAATAAGCTACAGCATTGTAACGCCCAGGGACAACCCGAAAGGCACGAGCCCAGAGAATGGAAACAGCTTCTGTCTGATCAAAGCAAAAATTTAAACACGATCCTCCGCAATCTATGCCCGTCTCGTCTCCATTTTTCTTTTTGTCTATGCAACTAGGCGCCTTATTAAAACTTGGAGAAATTATTAAAAATCCAAATATTGAAAAAAATAAAACAAGAACCACTATATAAAAAATTTGTCGTTTAAGACCCCAAGTCATGAGTACCATAAAGACATAATACCATTTTTAGATCTAAAAATAAATGAGTTTAAAAAAAGAAAAGCCCGGCGTCGTTAAAAAAACGATAACCGGACTTTAAGATGGCATAGTCATAACGTGATTATGACTATGCTTAAAACTGCTATAACAACCGTCCATGAAACAAAAGGGTGGTCGTTAATGAAATCATTTATAAAATCCATTATAAATCACCTCCTTTCTATTTTATATTCTATCACACATAATATGAAAATGTCAAGCAAGTCAAAAAAACCATATAAATATGGCTATTTTGTTAGAATCAAGTACTCGGTGCTGGCGACTGCCTACTTTTGCCATGAAGACTATCATCGGCTCGACAAGGCTTAACTTCTCTGTTCGGAATGGGAAGAGGTGTGACCCTTGCGACGAATCACCAACACTGAAAACTCGATCTCAATAATTTTTTTGTGATTTCCAAATTTCTTAACAGGAATCGAAACATTAGTACTTCTCAGCTCAACGTATTGCTACGCTTACACTTAAAGCCTATCAACGTGATCATCTCTCACGGTTCTTAACGATTCCTAATCTTGAAGCTGGCTTCCCTCTTAGATGCTTTCAGAGGTTATCCATTCCCGACATAGCTACCGAGCAGTGCCCTTGGCAGGACAGCTCGTACACCAGAGGTCAGTTCACATCGGTCCTCTCGTACTAGATGCAAATCTTCTCAAGAATCAACGAGTGCAGTAGATAGGAGACCAACCTGTCTCACGCATCTACGTCACACATTACTGTGTGGATTGGACTATACATTCACAATTTCTTGTGGTCGGTTTGTAGTCTCTACAAAGAAAAATAAATTTCTTCTCGGTGTTGTCCTCCTTCGCAAATGCTCAGGATCGGATTCCTCCGAAAACCCCGACTTCTTCCTAAATAAAATAAATATTTAGGACCGCCGTGTGTGCAATTTAATGCACTTGGTTGTCTTCGATTAAAACAGTTCAAATTCTTACAATTCGATTTCCTCTGAGGGTTCAAACTGTCAAAATTACAAAATAAATTATAATCTTAACGGTCTGAACCCAGCTCGCGTACCTTTTTAATTGGCGAACAGCCAAACGCTTGGCAGCTTCTCCACCGCCGCGCTAAGGTGAGCCGACATCGAGGTGCCGAACTCCGCCGTCGAT
>JBAZSF010000004.1:0-82659 GCA_041662525.1 Minisyncoccota bacterium | reverse complement strand
GATTCTCCTTTTTCTGGAAATTCAAATGCGTAATGATACGCTTGAAGCTGGGTTTGATATTTGGCTACTTTGTCGTCATCAGGAGAAGTAATTTTAAAATCAACTATTATATAAGTTCCATCTTTTTGTTTTACAATAAGGTCATATTTACCCTTAATATATAAGTTAGTACCTGGAATTATTTTTGACTCAACAAATTTTTCTTGACTCTCCACTATTCCTTCCGGTAATCCAGGAGAAAGTTCTTGAAGATTTTTTCCAATTAATATTCCCTGAACGCGAGTATTGATGGCACCAAATACGGCAGGAAATGGTAATGAAGGTCGTTGTATGCCATGTTTTATTTTTAAATAATAACAACACTTACATTCTTCATAGAGATAAGCAAAATCTGACGGGCTTAATTTATATTTTTTGTTTTCCATAAATTTATTTTTTTCTACCACATTAACATCTTTTATATAATTTCGTGCCAGCCCATAAATTTAAATTACTGATTTGCTTTTTTAATAAGATCAACAAACTTTACAGTTATATTCTTATTCCAATCCATAATTTTGACATACTTACCATTGTGTTTATTAGGTCTATTATATTTACAACCTTCGCACTCATATTTCTCAACAGTATCTGGTTTTTCTTCAAATAGTGTTGACATTCCTTTAATGATTTTGATTTCATGATGACAACTCATAGGGACTACATACTTTAAACCATCCATCTGAAAAATGTTCCAGCTTATAATTTCAGCAAATTCTTCTTGTGCTCTGGGGGTTGGTATTCGCTTAAATTTATCCTTATAATAATCGATAAATGTGTAGAGTAAATTTTCACGTGCAAGCAATATATTATCTCCTTGCCACTCATAACCATAACTTGCCTTAAAAGCTTCTTTTGCCCAAAATATCCATTCTTTTTTATTTTGACAATACTTTGATACTGTTTTTAATTTTTTGTCTAAAAAACCAACACGCTTATCTAATTTTTTTAATTTGCCCGTATCCGCAGTTGGATCATAACGACTCACAATAAAAGGTGCCTCGCCACATGTAATTTCTAATTTAAGTTCCCTCACATACTCCTGCCAGTTATTTTTATTGGGTAAATGATTTTCTACTACTTTATTTATTTGATTTACAATATTGAGTGGGGTAAAAACTTCAGCTTTATCTTTGGTACGATGACGCTGTTCAATCAAACTCTTTGCTGCACGTGGTTGTATAAGCGTGCCATTTCTACCAGTAACCAATTCTGGCATAATATATTTCTTAGCTAAATATTCTTTACCACGTTCTTCATATGAATCTGTTGCCCAAATAATATTCTTTTTTGTCGTACGATCAATCAGTAAAATATCAAGCAAATTACCGATTCTACGTAATGTGTTTTCGAGTATGTCGATATTTAACTTTAACATATCATTTAATCAAAATATCCAATGATATTTTTTTCTGACTTATCTTGAATATTTTTAAATACAAAATTTTTAACTGTAGCCGGAATTTCATATTTCTCCATTAACTTTTCATCAATTTCTTTAACTGATTTTTTCCACCATGCTTCAGAGTAATCCTGCACTGGTACTGCTCCCCAAGCTGTAGTTGAATGCTGAGAGTGTTTATTAAGATAGAGAAGCGCCCGAGCAAACTTAGTCATTAAGAATTTTGCATGCTTTTTTGCATCTGCAATTATAGCGAATGGACCTTGTTCTTGATAAGTTTCTGTAACTATTTCATATGGCTTAGCTATAATAACATCAGAATATGCACCGCCAAGACCGGTATTCTCAGACATGTTCCCCCAAGCATACGGAACAAATACTTTAAATTTATTAAATGCTTTTGTTTTTCTAGGTATTGGATAATCTTTTCCTAAGTAATATATCTTTCCGGAAAGACCATACAATTTAATATCTTTGTTATTTATTTGTTTTGTGTTTATCGGTGGTAATTTATACTTAGTAGGATCCTTAATTACATCAGTACTTAAACCATATGGTTTACGTACTGATGTAATTGATTGCATAGGAACAAAACCTTTGAATGCTGCAACTATTTTTGCCATTTCCTTAATTTCTTTAGGTTTTTTATCATGATTTTGTTCAGTTCGTAATAATACTATTTTAAAGTCTTTTCCGTTAGTATAAATTTTTTGACTTCCATTTAATCTATTATTATAGTCGTGTTTCCATAAAATAATGTTAGTCCATTCTGCCCCAGGAATGCCTGGAAAAACATTCTGTCGGTTATCGATAAAAACAATCTGGTGATCTTCTTTAATATCCTTATTGTTAAGTAATCTTAAATTATTGCCATTCTTTGGATCTTGCCATCCAGTGGGGAAAATTAACGAAACATATTCACCAAGTTCACGACTTGCTAAATAAAAATGTGGATAAATCTGCTGATGATTTTCTCCTTGATATGGCGGATTTCCTACAACTGCTGTGAATTTCATATTTTTTCCAAATTTATTATTAATTTTATCAGATAAAGTATTTCGATTTTCAACCACTTGGGTATCTTCATTCTCAAAATGAACAAAATTTTCAGCAACCTTGTACATAACTTTCTTGAATTCTGGTCGCCCCCGCATAAAGCCAAAAATTGTCTCACTGGATATTAAGTGTAAAATCTTACTCGGTGCAAAGCCGTACACTTGATGTGTTAATATATGTTCCAATCGTTTATGCTTATCGGGTATTTGTCGCTCTAAATTATTATACAACCTTTTAACTATTTCAGTTATAAAGAGCCCAGATTTCATGTATGGGTCAAGAAATGTGTGATCTTTAGATTTAAATATACTAGTATTTTGCTTCTCAAGAATGTCGATCATCATTTTAACAACAGTTTTTGGGGTATATATCTGGTTAGTTTGCTGTGGAGGAATATAGTCAAATATGTCTAAGCCACTATCATTTTCGTAATAATTTGCCAACTCTACCTTACGATTCAGAAATTCAGTAATAGAGGCATTAAATACTTCTTCATTAAAAAGGTTATGTTTATCACGCAGTTCTTGAAACTGTTCTTTGGTAATACCAACAAGCTCTTTAAAAGTTGCGGAATCTATATACTTTTCAAAATTATCAAGTTTAGTATCTGACTTGCCGTATGCCATCAAAATCATTGGAATAGCGCGAGCAAAGTAACGCAAATGATCATTGATTGCATCCTCTTGCTCATCCTTTTCTTTTTCAGCTTGTTTTTCAAGCTTGGTTTTTATATCAGAGGGAGGTAAGTCATCAACAGTTTGAGGTCTGTCTGTCGGCAAATCTGGGTTGTCTTGTAGTAATTCTTCGTATTTTTTCTTACCTAAGGTTGATTCGTTGAGTATGAGGTTACCATCATCGTTATACTCCAGTTGAGGTTCCGTGATACGATTTTTATTTTTATCATGCTCTACACGCCCCTTTTTAATAGTACCCATTTCATTCAATATCTCTCGAGCGCTGGCGGGCAAGTGAAAAATATTTCCAATATTAAAAAGTTTATTTGAGGTAATAAATTTGCCGTCAACAATCTCCTGTGTCATCAGCTTTAAAGGCATAGTTACAACCTCGTTGGCATCAAGTTCTTTCATTTCACCGTATTCATCTTCAGCGACTACAGTCAAGAAATTGAGTAATTTTTTTACTTTTTCTTTAGCTCCTTCGCCACCTCCAATAACACTCTTGGCGTAATCTTGAAAGATAAGTAACAACCGATCTGGCGCAAAGTCAAACACATAGCAGTTTTCTTTTAACATGTCGTTACCACTTTCATCTTTGTAACGCCAAGGGTTTTGACTGCGAAAGGCTGCTTGGAGGTATCTGGTAGCAGAAGTCTTACCACCCTCAGCACCATAAAGCATCAACACCGCAGTCCACGGCTTTACGGTTACACCAGTTGTAAGTTGACCACATGAAAGTGTAATGGTTTTGGTTTCAAGTGGTTTTTTATCCTCCCCAATAATTTTCTTTACCTTCTCTAGTGCAGTTTTACCCTCGTGCTCATTATCACCTTTGGCGGCAGCATCAATAATTTCATAGTCTGCAAAAATTTTGCGTGTAGGGGTATTTTGTCCATGCTCCTGCATAAGCTTCTTTAGTGCTTTTACAGCAGACACACCTGGAAGTATCCAAAATGTATGTCTAAGTTCATCACGAATTTCTTTGTCGGCAAATGGAAACGGTCGAGTGCTTTGATTATTTTTTTTGTTAATGCCAAACATATTGTCTAGAAACTTCAACACCATCTCTTCGTATACAAACTTAGACTGCATTGTCTTAAACAGCTCATTAAGATCAAAAGCATATTCACCATCAGCAACCGTAGCATTGAGAGTACTGGAAAGTCTATATGCAAACATATTCATACGAGGCAGTTCATAATAGGGATTTTCGCCATCAGTCGGATCCCAGTTTTCTTTTGCAGATTGCTCATCTTCGTAAGTCCAGTTAAAAATTTGTTTGACACTGAATTTTTTACTTATTAATGCTTTAAATGGTGTCCCTGAGAGGTGGAGTGTAAAGTTAGTCCGGAGATTTTTAAAAAGTTTATAAGCATTCTCTGTTTCGGTCGCTTCATGACTTTCGTCTATTATAAAGAGATCCCATGATTCATTAAAAATCCATTGATTCTTTTGCTTAAAAGACTCTAAGTTATTCGTATCTCTACCTTTGATATCCTGCAATGATATAAAAAAGATCGTTGACTCTCCATTTCTAATGGCAGTCTTAGTTTCACTAACAGTTAGTGCACGACCTTGCAAATGACCTGCAGTGGTAATATGTTTGTTGTCTTTTGTAGAACCGAATTTAAAGATTCCTTTAGGTTGAATAAATTGCCGATAATCTGTATACCAAGAATCAGAAATAGCCGGACGATTTGTGACTATGAGTACTTTTTTTGCCTCAATTTTCTCGGTGAACCAATAACTAGTTAAGGTCTTGCCAAATCGAGGCTTGGCGTTCCATAGAAATTCACGCTTCCCATGGAGCGAGTTACCCCAATACACATAGGTTTGATCAATAGCGTCTTGCTGTTCACCACGGGGTGTAATGTTTAGGTTAATTTTTTTTAGAATATCAGTATCAAAACCACTTAGGTTTTTGCGTGCTTCTATCGCTTCGATAGCTTCTTTTTTGGTCATCTTATACCATTCCGAAAAGCGTTCACTTTTAGAATTTTTCTTTTTCTCACGTTCATACTTTCCAGTAGCGTCAATAATCGCATGAACTTCATAATCGCGAAATGATTTGCCATTCTTATCAATTGCTTCAGTCGTATAAAGTGTTTCTGCTTTAATATTATCAGCTTCATTTTGATCTTTAACACGACCAGAATTAAAACCCGTTTGATCACCAATTTTTAACCACCCCAAGTGTTCTTGGCTTCCAGGATGATGATAGACATAGATTACTTTATTTTCTTTACCTGTTGCTTTGATATTATTCATAAATTTTTACCACAAATCTAAAATACTCCAATTATTTATATATTTCTCGGCAAATTTACGTGAATGCTCGTTTCTATTTGGATCAAATATCCACATCGTAGTTTTTTTTCTTGGTGTTCCGTCTCTTTTTTTACCACTTTCCCATTTTTCTTGTTTGACTTTTAAAAATACTGAGAACTTTTCTTTAGGTAAAATTATATATTCAGGCAATTTACCCTGTCCTTGTAAATTTACTAACACATAAAAATGGTTTGCGATCCCAGACGGTTCTCCGTCTTTGGGCCCTAAGTGCCAACCAGCATTATTCCTAATAGACATCGTCTTAACTTGAATATTGGCTGTTTTAGCTTTTTCTAAATTTGTAGCTAAAATATCTATATAGGGAGTATTTTTTAATGTCATTGTTGCAACAATCCCCCGTTGAGATAATTCTGCAGCAACAAAAAACTCTCCTGATACACCTATTATTCCCTTCATATCCATTTTCTTTTTCATAGATTTATTTTAAAAGTTCATCTACAGAAACACCAAGTGCTTTTGCCAATTTGGTAATGGTTGAAAGTGTCGGATTTTTATTGCCACTTTCAACATTGCTTATATATGCTCTATCAACGCCTAATTTTCGGCAAATGTCGCCTTGCGACATTTGCTTTTCAATACGGATTCTTTTCATATTTTGACCTAGTTTTTTGGAGTTATTCACAGTTTTAGTATAAACCCGATTGTTTTTTCTAACAATATTGTTTTATAATACAATACACCCCCATCGCCCATCCCAAATTTAAAAATCTTCCCGCCAAACTAAAATAGAATGGAAATGCGATGGGATGAGGGCAGTCACGCACGCTTGCGTGCGTGGGGCGGAGTTCATTGAGTTACCACATTCGGGGAGCGGAGTGAAAAGTTTAGGATAATGATGTACGCGGAGCGTGCACATTATCAGGAGTTTTGTTTGAAATAATTTCGCGCAAAGGATAGAATTAGATCACTAGAGTGTACTCCGTCAGAATTTAGAGAAAAAATGGGCGACGCCTTCGGCGTAATGTCGGGCGAAGAAATGAAATCCGTCTTGCGGGTGCGGGCGAAAATGCTGGGCGGGCATTAAAACAGAAATGAGATTGTAAATAGTTTCGTAAGTTTATAAGTTTTGAATTCAAAAACATATATGAACAAACCAAAATATTTTCTCTATGCTCGCAAATCAACAGAAGAAGACGATAAACAAGTTATGTCTATCGAAGCTCAGCTCTTTGAGCTTCGGGAATTTGCGAGTAGAGAAAATCTTGAAATTGTGGAAGAATTTCAAGAGTCAAAAAGCGCAAAGAGTCCGGGGCGAGAAGTGTTCGGTAAAATGATGGCAAAAATCGAGCGTGACGGTTCTTTTGGTATTTTAGCGTGGCATCCTGACCGTCTTGCTCGAAACTCCGTGGACGGAGGACGCATCATTTACGCCGTAGACACTTCTAAAGTTATCTCTTTACGCTTTCCGACATTTTGGTTTGAACCCACTCCGCAGGGGCTATTTATGCTTCAAGTGGCTTTCGGACAATCCAAATATTATTCCGACAACCTCAAGCAAAATGTTGAGCGAGGAATCCGCCAAAAATTGCGACGAGGAGAATGGCTGACTCATGCTCCACTCGGATATGTCAATAATACAAAAACGCGAAACATCGAACCTGATTTAGTAAAATCAAAAGTAATTGTTCGCGCTTTTGAAGAATATTCTAAAGGTACATATCATCTTTGTGCGCTGTCGCATTTTTTGGCGGAACACGGCGTAGCTCAACGGTCCGGAAAGCCACTTGTCAAAGCTTCCGTGAAAACTATGCTGAGCAATCGGTCATATCTGGGATTTGTTAAACACAACGACGAATATTTTCCCGGAACCTTTGCGCCAATTCTTTCTCCGAGTTTGTTTGAAGCTGTGCAGAAAAGATTAGCCGAGCGAGCGCATACGAGATATAAAAGAAATGTCCACGATTTTCCTTTCGTAGGATTATTTAAATGTGGAGAATGTGGAAGTATGATAACCGCGCAATGGTGTAAGGGTAATGGCGGAAGATATCGCTATTATCGTTGTACGAAAAAGAAAGGAAAATGTGGTCAAAAATATCTCGTGGAACACGAACTCGCTCGGCAAGTCAAAGAACAGCTTCAATCAATCTCGCTTCCTGAAGCGTGGGCGGATTATATGCTCAAAAAAGTAGAAGAATTTGAGCAAACAGAAATCCACGCTTCTGGAAATCGTCTCGGGCAGTTTAAAGAAGATTTGAAAACGCTTGAAGCGAAATTAAGTGCTTTGGTAGATTTACATTTGAATGGCGACATTGAGCGTGAAATATATCTTACAAAAAAGGACACGCTCATGCGCCAAAAACTCTCGCTTCAAGCCAAATCTTCATCTGCCCGAGCCGATAGAAAGAATTGGGTCGAACCACTGCGGAGGTGGATTTTGGATTCAAAACACGCGGGGTTTCTGGCATCCAGAGAAAATTTTCAAGAAATGAAAGATTTTCTACGTTCCTTCGGAACGAACCCCGCGCTAAACAACAAAACTATTTCAATCTCATTTTGCCCGCCCAGCATTTTCGCCCGCACCCGCAAGACGGATTTCATTTCTTCGCCCGACATTACGCCGAAGGCGTCGCCCATTTTTTCTCTAAATTCTGACGGAGTACACTCTAGTGAGCGTGGATGGGATCGAACCATCGGCCTCTGTCTTATCAGGACAGCGTTCTACCACTGAACTACACGCTCAAAAAACAATACCAAAAAACTATAACAAAATATCTTAACTTCAGCAAACTTTTAAAACATAACTTTTGAGGGGTTTCGAGGCTGACGAGCCGAGAACTTCAGGAATTTTTAAGCTTAAAAAATTCCGTACCGAAAAAAGCTATGTTTAAAAAGTTCATAAAAACAAAAAACCACTCTTTCGAGTGATCTCTTGTTTTTTTAGAATATAATTTAAATTAGTATTCTCGGCGGCCACCTCCGTTATTGCCGTATCCTCCTCTGTCGCCACCTGAACGTGGTGGACGAGCTTCCATAGGACGAGCTTCATTGACAGTAAGTTTTCGTCCTTCAAATTCTTGATCATTAAACATAGAAATAGCTTTTCCAGCTTCATCCTGAGATGACATTTCTACGAAACCAAAACCTTTTGAACGACCAGACATTTTGTCCATAATAATCACAGCGGAAGTAACACTTCCTGCTTGTGCGAAGAGCTCTTTAAGAGCATCCTCTTGAGTGCTGTAAGGGAGTCCCCCTACATATAGCTTTGTAGCCATACTTATATTTCTCCCGTTTTTAAAAAATCGGGCAAAAACTATTTATAAACCCTCCCAAGGCGGGCGAGCGTAGAAACTCTATTTCGCTAGATGAGATTCTACAAAATAATAATACCACATCCAAAAGGAAAAGCAATTTCTTGTGAACTGTGAATTACGAAACTCTTTCTTGGCACAAGTTTTCTGTCAGCGCACATAAAAATCTGCTGATTTTTTGCTATGCCCGGCGCGCCCGCTCTTCGAGTCTGAGACTCTCAGAGTCGAACGACCTGTGCAATGCTTCCAGAAAACTGCGCCTGCGACAAGTTTCGTAATTCACAGTTGTAAGGTGAATTATTCCTCGTCCTCCTCCCCGACTGCGCCAGATTCAATAGATTCAATAATATCCCCTATGTCCCCTTCGAGAATTTTGGGTAAATTGTGCCAAGATTTCTTTATGCGGTGATCTGTCACCCGATCTTGCGAGAAATTATAAGTGCGTATTTTTTCACTGCGGTCACCAGTACCGATTTGTCCTTTGCGAATACCCGCATGCTTGCTCGCTTCTTTTTCTTCTTCGAGTTGCTGAAGTTTAGCTGTCAAAATCATCATCGCTTTTTCTCGATTGGCGAGCTGGCTTCTTTCATTCGTAGAACGCACATCCAAACCGGTCGGCTTGTGAATGATGCGCACCGCTGTCTCCACCTTGTTCACATTTTGTCCGCCCTTTCCGCCAGAACGAGAATATTCCATATCAAAATCAGCTGGGTTAATTTGAAAATTAACTTTTTTTCTAATCGGAAGCACAGCCACGGACGCTGTCGAAGTATGCACTCGGCCATTTTTCTCCGTCGCTGGAATTCTCTGCACTCGATGCACCCCTGTCTCGTAACGAAGTTTTTTAAAAACGTCTTTGCCTTTTATTTCAAAACTCGCTTCTTTATATCCATTCAAATCACTTTTTGATTCATAGTTTACCCTCCACTGCCAACCATGTATTTCAGAAAATCTTTCATACATATGCGCGAGTTCCCATGCAAAAAGCGAAGCCTCGTCTCCGCCGGCACCTGCTCGTACTTCTAATACTATTTCATTTGGCGATTCATTCTCTTTATCTTCTGCTTCTTTTTCTTTATATAAAATATCTTGCGCTTGTTTCTCTATCCGCTCTCGCTCTTCTTGAATAAATTTAAGTTCTTTAGCCGCCATCTCATGCAAACTATCATCACTATCAAGCATCTCTCGCACCTCAGCTTCTTCACGTGCCAAGCGTTCTAACTCACCAGCCAAATAGCTGGTATTGTGATTTTTTTTTAATTCGTCTAGGTCTAGAGTCATGTTATTAAAAAAAGTTATATAATTTTTTAGAATGGTCTGGCCGGGATAGGGACCCGGAGAACCGAGGACCTTATAAAAAATTGATATAACTTTTTTTGTTATTTCTTAACTTTTGTTTTAGTAGTGGCAGCCGCTCGTTTCTTGAAACGTTCTACACGTCCGGCGGTGTCCATTATCTTTTCATTTCCAGTATAGAAAGGGTGACACTGACTGCAGATTTCCATTGCGATAGCCGGCATCGTAGAACCAACGTCAAAGATAGCTCCGCAAGCACAGGTGGCTTTTGTTTTTAAATCATATTTTGGATGAATGTCTTTTTTCATATTCGAAAATAGTATCATGATTTTACTTCTAAAGCAAATCTATATTGGCCTGTATTTTTGCTTTCAAGGTCATGACACTTCTACTATAAGAACAAGTAGCCCCTCCAGAACCATAATACTTGCAGGCAGCTTTATTTTGCGCACTAGCACTATTGCCCACGGCTCCTAAGTCTGTAAGATACATTCCTGAAGCCATGAAAGCATCACGAGGCGACCATGGATTAGCAAAATGCCCCAAAGCATTTTTTAAACGGGTGGCAAATAATTTCCAAGTTGAAGGAATGAATTGCGCTGGGCCCATCGCCCCACCATACCCTGCCACCCCAGCGATAGGACAAGACACAGGAGTTTTAAATGCATCAAGGCCAAGAGCAGAGGTTATATCCAAAAATGGCTGTACATCACGCGTCGGTTTCATTACATTTGAAAATGGTGTTCCAGTATTTTTACCGACACCAGCTCCAGTATCAGTATTGGTCAAATAACATTGACCGACATTTGCTCCGAGGTTACTCTCTTGGGTAAGAATAGCAAGCAAAAATGCTGGATCAACACCGGTTGCACTTTTGACCTCATTGGCATAAGCAAGGGCAGTACCAAAGTCTATCTTAGTGGTCGTGTTAGCCAAGGGGAACAACGCAGCACGAATTTTATCTGCTTGGGCTTTTTTTTCAGCCGCTAGTTTTTTATAAGCGGCTTCCTTGTCTTTAGAAATGGCTAAAAGTTGCTTTTTGTCAGCTTCTGCTTTGGCTGTACTTTTTTGCGCACTTTCTAATTCTGCCTTGGCGTCTGTCTCAGCATCTTGTTTTTTTTCAAGACTTTGTTTTTCAACTTCAGTTTGTGTCTTTACTCCATTGATAATATCAATAGAGTCTTTTACCGCTTGTTTGATTGAATTATAAGATTCTAAATCGCTATAAAAATCTGAGATACTATCATCGGACAATAAATAAATTAATGAATTTTGACTATCAAATTCATTGGTATTTCTAAGCAATTGAGAAAGAGACGTATGTTCCCGAGCTATTTTATTAGAAAGCGAGTTGATCGTACTGACTTTTTCTTTAATATTTATTTTTAATTGAGCAATAGCGAGCGCTCGTGCTTTGATTTTTGTTTTTAAAGCATTGATTTGAGAAGTCAGATAAGCAACGTCACCCTTTAAGGTACCACTAGCTTTTTGTTGTTCTTTTTGTTTATTTAACAGACTGGCAAGCTCTGCTTCTATTTGGGCCAATTCATTTCTGCAATAATCTTTATCGGCCTGACTGGAAGATGATACTAGATTTAAACAATTAAAAGCGGCCTTTGCTCCTTGGGCAAAAAGTGATGAAAAAACTAATGAAAAAATAATTAAAGGAATAAAAAAAGTTATGACTGTCTTCTTTGTCATAACTCTATTGTACCATAAAACTATCAAATTTTTCTATTCTTTTACTCCTTCAGCAGCCTCTCCTTCTGGCAAATCTTTCTTGCCTTTCTTTTCTACTTCAATAGCAGATAGATCAACTGGTACTGCCTCTTCTTCTTTTTCTTCCACTTGTTCCACAATAGAGACTACAACTTCAGTCGGCTCATTGATGACTACCACTCCAGCTGGAAGCTTGACATCGGAAACAAATATTTGATCATTGAGTGTTTTTAATTTAGAAATATCTACAACGAGATTGTGAGGCAAGTCTGATGGCAATGCTTCAACCTCAAATTCATGCATAACTTTAACAAGATTTCCAATTCCACTTTTAACTGCATCTGATATACCTTCAAATTCAAGCGGTACATTGACGCGTATTTTCTTTTTCATATCTATAGCTAAGAAGTCTACGTGGATTGGTTCACCATTTACTGGGTCAACTTGCACTTCGTGAATAAGGACATCTATATTTTTATCCAACACTTTTACCTGAATGGCTGAAGATTCCCCTGCATCTCGCCAGACTTTCTTGAATTCAACAGTAGGAATTGAAATAGAAGTAGTGTCTTTCCCTGCACCATAAAAGACAGCTGGGATTTCACCTTCTTTTCTCAAGACATCTAATTTTATACCCGCTTCTCTTTTTTTAGCTTTAATTGCAAACATGATTCAAAGTATACAGAAAAATTTTAAAAAAGCAAATTAAAAGTCACGGTGTGTGGCGTACTATTGATTTTTTTCTTAACGTGTGTCAAATTCTATTTGAAATAGACCTTCGAAAACCCAATAAATCCTATCACCTTTGGTGTATGGATTTAGGGATAAAATAAAAAAAGGGGTAGAACGATGTTTAACAAAAATATTAAAGAATTCGGAAATATTATACTGCTATACGGCATAATGGTATTCGTACTAACTTTTATATCAACAATGATGGCTTTCATCATTAGGCCATCTATCATAGAAGCATGGTGGATAATAGCGGTTTTTGTTTGGATGGCATTTTCCTGTTATATAGTCTTTTATATAATGGGATACAAAATCACGTTTAAGAGATGCAAAGAATGTGGTCGAACAGCTTTATGTTGGACCACATCAGCAGAGGACAAATGGTTCGCAGTTTTCTGCGGACACATTTTTTAATAAACAAGGAAAAAGAAAGGGGGTGAGAAAGGATGGATACCTGTATTGTTTGCAATAAAGTGAAAACAGAAATTGGGAACTGGGTCAGGTTGGACGACGACCAAATGCAGATTGCTGAGAATCAAAACAATATCGAGGGATCTCTTTGCCCTGACTGCAAAAAGAAGGACGAAGAGATAGAAGAAATAATACTAAATGAAGGGTTAATGGGACTTGCTTAAAACCAATTCCCTCGGGTCTGCCAATCGGCAGACCTTTTTTTATATAAAAATTTTATTTTATTCTATTGAAAAGTTTCAATCTCGCCTCCACTACTTTTTCTATGGCCTCCACGGCGGGCTGTAGTATTTTATACGGCGTGGTTTCACTTGGATTATCAAATAGTGACTTTTTCAATGCTTCATCAAAAGCCACTCGGATTTCAGTGTTGATATGCACAATCGAGATTCCGGAAGCAATCGCATTAGTAAAATCCACATCACGCAACCCTGAACCACCATGAAGCACGAGTGGCACACCTGTAATTTTTCTAATTTCAGCTACTAACTCTGCATTTATATGGGGCTTGCCAGTTTTAATTAGCCCATGAATACTACCGACAGATGGTGCAAATAAATCTATCCCCGTCATTTCCACAAATTTTTTCGCATCCTCGGGCTTGGTTAAAATCCCTGCGCCTTCTGGAATTGTTTCCTTGATATTGGAACCCTCCCCGATATAGCCCAGCTCTGCTTCCACTAAGATATCTCGGCCAGTTATTTTTGTCACACTACGTGCATAATCCACACATTCTTTGGTTATTTTTACATTTTCTTCGAAGCTTAATTTAGTTCCATCAATAATCACCGCATCAAAATCAGCATCAATACAGGCCTTTACGGAATCAAAACTATGATGATGGTCTGCATTTAAAAATATTGGAAAATTATCTCGATCGCGTATCGCCCGCACAAGTGCCACGGCTTCCGTGCGACCAACAAAAGACTCTTCCCCTTCTGAAAGCCCAATAATGACTGGAACATTCGCTCCTCCAGAGGCGGACAAGTTTTTTGCTGCTTGATAAATAGCATGGAAACCTTCCAAATTTGAAATATTAAAATGCCCGATAGCCACACCTTTCTCTTCTGCCTCTTTTATATATTCACGAAGTGTTTTCATATCAACATTTCTTTTAATAATTTAATAACAATTTGAGGGTTTGCGGAACCATTTGATTCTTTTATGATTTTACCCACCAAAGACATTATGGCGTTTTCTTTACCCGCTTTGTAAGTAGCTACTACTTCAGGATTTTCATTTATTATTTTTTCTATTATTATTTTTAGTGTATTTTCATCATTACTCTGAAGAAGACCTTTTTCTGTTGCAATTTTTAGTGGCGACTCATCATTGCTATTAGTTTTTTTTGCAATCATAACCAAAATATCTTTGGCCACACGGGAAGATATTTTATTTTCTGTGACTAAATTTATTAATTCTGCAAAATTATTTACCTGCGGAAGTCGGACTTCCGCATTAGATTTCTTTATTCCTAAAAAGTCAGACGTAATGTAATTTGACGCAGTTTTTATTTTACCTTTATCGGCCAAAATATTAGCTACATCCTCAAACCAAATGCCTAGCGCTGGATCATTTATATAAACTTCTATGTCTTCATCTTTAATTCCAAAATCATTTTTATATCTAGCTCGCTTGGATGCTGGCAATTCTCCTAATTCTTTTTTCATTTTATCTAAATCAAAAGCTTCATGGAGTTTCATCTTTGGCAAATCAGGATCTGGGAAATATCGATAGTCTGCGCTTCCCTCCTTTTTTCTCTGAGAAAATGTTTTCTGCTTACTCTCATCCCATCCTCGAGTTTCTTGTACTATTTCATCCCCTTTTCCATTTTCCAAAAGCTCCGTCATTCGATCTATCTCGTATTTAATAGCACGTTCAACGCTCCTAAAAGAATTTAAATTTTTTACCTCGACTTTTGTGCCGAGAACTTTCGGATCTGCAGAAATAGAAATATTCGCCTCTACTCGCATCTCCCCTTTTTCCATATTCGCTTCAGACACATCGAGATACCAAAGTATTAATTGTAATTCTTTGGCAAAATTAGTTGCTTTTTTAGCAGTTTCCTCGGCAGTTTCAAATGTGTGTGGTTCAGTCACCAGCTCCATCAAAGGCACTCCAGCGCGGTTAAAATCTATCAGGGAATATTCATCTGTATGCTTATTATTCGCTGTATCTTCTTCTAAGTGCACACGAGTGACATCCATCTCCGCCAAACGTCCACCTGAAACTATAGGATATTTATATTGAGAAATCTGATAACCTTTTGGAATATCTGGATAAAAATAATTCTTACGATCAAACTCTGAAAAATCTGCAATATTTCCCCCGATAGCGAGACCAACTTTTATTACATTTTCTATGGCTTTTTTATTTGGGACAGGCAAAGATCCTGGATGTGCCATGCAAACTGGACAAATATTTACGTTGGGCTTTCCCTCATCTGGGTTATTTATGCAGCCACAAAACATTTTTGTCTGTGTTTTCAATTCTGCATGAATCTCAAGCCCAATTGTCGGATAATACTTATTTACCATAAACAATATTAACATATTAACATATTCAGTGCGACTCTATTGCAATACATTTTATACCTGCTACTATATTAAATATATGAAGATTTTAATCGTTGAAGATGAGGAAAATTTAGCTAAACTCATTAAAAAAAGTCTGGAGTCGGAGGGTTACGCTGTTGACTATCTAACCGATGGAGAATCCGGACAAAATCGTATTTTACTACATCATAAAGATTATGATTTAATAATTTTGGATCTAATGCTCCCCTTAAGATCAGGAAAAGAAATTTGTCACAACATGAGAGAAATGAATATTCATACTCCTGTTTTAGTATTAACTGCAAAATGTGATTCGGTCAGTAAGGTATCATTACTCGACATAGGGGCAGATGATTATATGTCAAAACCGTTTGAACTTACAGAATTATTCGCCAGAATCAGAGCTTTGACTCGTCGACCGAAAGTTTCTCTCCCTACTGAAATAAAAGTTAGTGATCTAGTTTTATCGCCTAGCACAAAAAAAGTTTTTAGAAATAAAAAAGACTTAAATCTCACTCTAAAAGAATTTAGACTTTTAGAATACTTCATGCGCCGTCCTAATCAAGCAATAGAAAGAGTTGATTTGATAGACAATATTTGGGATTTTGATCAAAATTCTTTTTCTAATAGCATTGACGTATACATCAACCGATTAAGAAATAAAGTGGATAATGGAAGAAAAAATAAATTAATTCAAACAATCCGCGGAGTGGGATATAAATTAAAAGTCTGATTTTATTCTTACCACGAACCATTCGCCATTGACCCCTTCACCCTTTACATCTCTAGGGTAAAGGTCATTTCTATAATAATACAAAGGGTGGCCTTTGTAGGTTGTCTGCATTAGGCCGTCCGGCCTTTCAATATTAGAAAAATCTTTTCTCTTTAAGGACAAGGGAACGATTATATTTTTTTCATAAAATATTTGCCAAATTCCCAAATGGATTTTTTCTAATTCATCTCCAGAACTTACCTTTTCTTTTTTTTCAACATTAAATTCTTCAAAAGAATACAAAGAACATCCATACTTATCAGCTAAATAATTTCCAAATTTTTCATTAAAAAAAACAGAAAAAGAGAAGAGCTCCTCATTTTCTTTTAATATTTTTTTTCTAAATAAATCTCCAAAAATCATATTTAGAATATAATAATGATTGAAGTTAAATTTCAGATTAAAAAGGTATGTAAATCCTGAAAGTAGTACCTTTATTTTCTTTTGATCTAAAAGAAATTTTATAATCACTTTGTTCCGCTAAATTTTTCACCAAATAAAGACCCAATCCTGAACCTTCACTTGCAAGCCCTGAAACATTTCCAGCTCTGAACATTTTTGAAAATATTTTTTCCTGATCCTTCTTAGGGATACCTATACCATCATCCGAAATCTCGATAATAACATTATGATTATCTTCTTTTGCTAAAAATGTGATATTGCCACCTTTTCTGGAATATTTAATAGCATTTGAAAGAAGATTGTCCAAAATAATTTTTATTACTCTTTTATCTGCATTTAAAATCGGAAGTTTTTTATTGTATTGTTTTTTAAAATTTATTTTTTTATTTTTAATTTGTGGCAAAATATCTCTGGTTAAATTTTCCAAAATATCAAACAATTTCACAGATTTAATTTCTACTTCAAATTGACCCATTTCAATACGAGAGATGTTTAAGAAAGTTTGAACCATTTCAGACATATTTTTTGTTTGTATAAATATAGTTTTTAAATATTTTTTGTTTTCCTTGGTCATGTTCCCCACGATATCCCTCATCAACATTTCGGCTGTTAAAGAAATAGTAGCGATAGGAGTCCGCAACTGATGAGCAGCCATGGATAAAAATTCATCTTTATGTTTTTCTATGTTTTTTTCTTCTGTTATATCTTTCTCTAATCCAACGAAGAATTTTACATTACCGGCATCATCTAATATAGGAGAAACTCTCACATCTGCCTGATACAAACTACCGTCCTTTCTTTTATTAAGTATTTCCCCTACAAAAGATTTTTTATCTTCTTTTATGGTTTTCCATAAATTCTGGTAAAAAGAAGTAGGCATTTGTTTTCCCCAAATGGATGGATTTTTACCTATGATTTCTTCTTTGCTAAAACCAGTGATATCTTCCACTGCTTTATTGGCATAGACAACAGAGCCATTTTCATCAGTAATAATGATATGAGAAAAAGCATTATCCATTGCTAGTTGAAATATCTTAAGATTTTCAACCGCTTTTTCCAGTGTCTTATTTTTTTTAATCAACTCTTTATCTATTCTTTTTCTTTCCAAAGATTCCTCTGTTGCTATCTTTGCCTGTAGGCGATATTTAGACTCTGAAGCTCTTAGAATTTCTGCATTTTGTTCCATACTTCTGAAAATATAAGAAAGAGGATTCTTTAATCCGGTTTCCATAATTGTTTTATACAACAACAAAAAAGATATTATTTTAAATAGATGCCCCAACATATTTGAAAAATCATATACACCGAAATACGTCGTAAAAGACAATTCCGAAGCAATTGTAAAAATAATCGAAAATAGCACGAGGAGAAAGACTTTAGTATCAAGAATTTTTCTTTTTTTATAAAGAAAGAAACCCGCAGCAACTAAAATCAAGGATATTATATATTCGCTCCATATCTTAAACAAAGTTAATCCTGTTCCTTCGACATAAGCAGTTGGAAAAATTTTTAGATAAAAAATTAAAATAAAAATGAAAATAATAATCCAAAAATAACCTAAAAAAACTAAACTGATATTTTTTATTTTTTTACTTAAAAAAATAGGAGCAAAAAGCAAAGATAAGGCCTGTAGATACCTGGCTGCCACCCAAAGCTGAGTGGCTAGATTAGAAGTAGGATCAAAAGAATAAAATAAATTTAATCCCTTATAAGCCAAAGTGTGAGCAATATCAATCAAAGATATAAAAACATATACAATACTCAAAAAGAAAAGAAAATGATTATCAAAAAAATTTCGAGCATTCCAAGCTACAGTAAAAATCCCAAAAGCAATTATTATACTAAAGAATTCTGATAACGAATGAAAAACCTCATAACTAATAAAACTAGTTAAATATAAAACAAACAAAAAAATAATCGTAACTAATAAATCTACCAAGGTTATTGGAAAAATATTATTATATTCCTTAAAAAAGTTAAATTTTTTCATATAAATAAAAACATCCGATCAGTACTATACATAGTAATACTTTAGGAAGGATTAATCAAAATGTCCTTGACGTTTTTTATGTCCTTTATATTGTTAATATTAAATTTAACTTTATCTATTATTGTTTGATTATTACTAATATTATAAATATTAAATAAAATATGAAAAAAACAATCATACAAAAATTATTATACGTTTTATTAATAGCGAGAATGAATAAAAAGGTTAAATATAAATATAGCGCATCTCTTTTGACTGGTGTTTTTGTGTTTGCTTTATTGTTTAGCGCGAACGTCTCCCAAGCGGCATTCGTGCCTGGTGGAATGGCTGGTCCTATTGTAACTGCAGGTATTGGTAAGAGTTTACCTGCATGGTTTATGGACCAGAACGGTCTTGCGATTGAGATCATGGAAGCCATCGACGGTTTCGGTATCTCAGGGCCGATTCAGGGTGGAAATGATTTTTCCGCAGAACTCGGATTTTCGGGCGAAGGATTCTACTGGACGGCTGACGCTATCCCAGTTAATCCTGCCGGCTCTGTCAGTAAGACCATTTTAGCTTTAGAGGTTGCTTATCTCGGTGGAACGGTTGAGGGTAGTGAATCTATTTTTGGTCGCATCAGACACAGATACGATGTAGATGTGCCCGGAACATACACCATCAGACATCCTTTCGGTACAAAAACTTATGTCGTGGACGTAATAGATCCGGGAGCTCCAGAAATCAATGATTCGTCTGATATCGGTTGTGCTGGTGTTCCAGGTATAGCCATTTGTGATCCTATTCTTACTCTTAACAGTGGTATCGGACCGTTCTTGACTTGGGACACGTTCAATCTAAATCCAGCTTTGTCGGATCCTCTCTTGGTCAACGCTCAGAATCCAACCAAAAGATATATTGGTAATCCAAATATACCGCACGCTATTACTGGTAGCCCTGTTGGACAAAACTTTATAAGAATTGAGGGCCCCGCAACAAGTTTTGCTGGTGCCGGTTTCATTCAAGAAAATTTATTTACTGTTACTGGACGTATCGCGGTTGTTGACACCATCGCTCCAACCATAGTTTCTACTGCACCTGCTTCTGTACCACTTGGTTCTAATAATGTTGTTTTAAGCGCAAACGTTACTGATGATCTGAGGGTGATTGGAGTTACCGCTGATTTGGGGGCACTAAGCAACACCTTTACTGCTACTCTTAATAAAACACAAGAAGTTCCTGCAACCACTAGTACAGCAACAGGATCCGGAACATTTACTATTGATACAAATGCAAATACATTAACTTATAATATTAGTGCTTCGGGTTTGCAAGGTGGATCAATCACCGGAATGCATATTCATGGATCTGTTGTTCCTCCAAACGGAGCTTTGGGTCAAAATTCAGCAATTACTTTTGATCTAGGAACTACACTTCCAGCAAATGGAACCTGGAATTATCCTGAAGAAATAGAAGCAGAAATTTTAGCTGGGAGAACTTATGTAAATATACACACCACTCTATTTTCAAACGGTGAAATTCGTGGGCAAATAATTCCTACTCCAAACATAGTAAACATGATTAGAAATGCTGGATCTGAAACAGACGGTACCTGGTCGCTTATTCTACCAAATTTGGACAGAGCAGGATTATTTAATATCCCTATTACAGCTACTGATGGAAGTAATTCCACAACGATCGATCATTCTCTCGCTGTCACTATTTTATCTGGGTTAAATGTCACTCCAACCACTGCTTCGATAAATACAGGATTAACTCAACAACTTTCAGCATCAGCCTTGGATCAATTTGGAAATGCTTTAGTTCCTCAACCAACAATAAATTGGTCTTCAGGTGATAATGCTATTGCCACTGTTGATGGTTCAGGATTAGTTACTGCGATCGCTCCTGGCACTGTCACGATTACAGCTACTGCAATTGATGGAGTAATTACGGTCGAGGGAACTTCAGCAATTACTGTTACCACTGCTGCAGTTTGCCAAACTGCAGCTGACACTAATCTCGATGGAATTATTGGCAACGTAGAAATTTTATCTTACATAGGTCAATGGAAACTTGGTAATGTTTTAAATTCCTTAATTCTTCAAGCCATAGGATTTTGGAAAGTGGGAGTAGGGTGTTAAAAGTGTCGAAAAATTATCAAAATTAAAAATAATAAAATAAAAAATATGAAATACTTAAAATCAATAATTAAAAAAATAGGAATGGTAGTGGCAGTAATTGCTTTCTTTGTGGGAATTGGTGCTCAGGCCGCTGACGCCTCCACCGTCACCCGCAGTTTCAGTAATGCTACTCCAACTGCCGGAACAGTCATCACCGTAACTTTGACTTCTGCTGTTGATCCAGCCGATGCAAACGGAACTGTTCTCATCGATGAAATATTCCCTGCTGGTTGGGTCGCCACAGACCTCTCTGGTACAGGAACCATCGCTGGTGGACACATTCGATGGCTTGAATTAACTGGAGCTGCTTCAGGTACAAGACAATACACACTTGCTATCCCAGGAACAGCTTCGGGAGTAAGTACATTTTCTGGCACATTCGCTTTTAACTCTAATGGTGCAACGGAAGTACCAATTCTTGGTGATACATCGGTGACAGTGACAGCAGTAATTGTTACGCCAGTACTTACTTCAATAAACTTAACTCCAACAACAGCTAGTTTGGTAGTCGCAGGCACTTCTCAATTAAGTGCTTCTGCTTTAGATCAAAATGCGGTAGCAATGTCCCCTCAACCTGTGATGACTTGGAACTCATCCAATCCCGCAGTAGCCACAGTTAGTGCGACTGGTTTAGTGACTGCGGTTTCTGTTGGTACAACAAATATTACAGCGACCTCAGGGGCAGTGACCAGTAATATTTCAGTAATTACAGTGACAGCAACCCCCGTCCTCACCACCATCAACGTCACCCCCGCTACTCCTTCTGTCACGGTTGGGAATACTCAGCAAATGACCGCAACTACTTTAGATCAAAACGGAGCACCAATCGCAGCCACTGTTTCTTGGACAAGCTCCAATCCAGCAGTCGGAACGATTAATGCTACCACTGGAATGTTTACTGCAGTCGCAGTAGGAACCACGACTATCACCGCTACAAGTGGCGCAGTGACAGGGACTACTTTGGTGACAGTGACAGCACCAGTGGTGGTAAATTCCACCGTCACCCGCAGTTTCAGTAATGCTACTCCAACTGCCGGAACAGTCATCACCGTAACTTTGACTTCTGCTGTTGATCCAGCCGATGCAAACGGAACTGTTCTCATCGATGAAATATTCCCTGCTGGTTGGGTCGCCACAGACCTCTCTGGTACAGGAACCATCGCTGGTGGACACATTCGATGGCTTGAATTAACTGGAGCTGCTTCAGGTACAAGACAATACACACTTGCTATCCCAGGAACAGCTTCGGGAGTAAGTACATTTTCTGGCACATTCGCTTTTGATTCTAATGGTGTAACAGAAGTACCAATTTTAGGTGGTACGTCAGTGACGGTAACGGCAGCCCCAACCCCCGTCCTCACCACCATCAACGTCACCCCCACTACTCCTTCTGTCACGGTTGGGAATACTCAGCAAATGACAGCAACTACTTTAGATCAAAACGGAGCACCAATCGCAGCCACTGTTTCTTGGACAAGCTCCAATCCAGCAGTCGGAACGATTAATGCTACCACTGGAATGTTTACTGCAGTCGCAGTAGGAACTACCACAGTTACCGCAACTAGTGGAGCAGTGACTGGAACGACTTTGGTGACGGTGACGGCTGTTCCAGTTTTAACTTCTATCACTGTTAACCCAGCTAACCCATCCGTAGTAGTAGGAAACACTCAGCAAATGACCGCTACCACTTTGGATCAAAACGGAGCACCATTTGTAGCGACTGTCACTTGGACAAGTTCTAATCTAGCAGTCGGAACGATTAATGCTACCACTGGAATGTTTACTGCAGTCGCAGTAGGAACTACCACAGTTACCGCAACTAGTGGAGCAGTGACTGGAACGACTTTGGTGACGGTGACAGCAGTGCCTCAATCTAGTGGAGGAGGCGGTGGCGGTAGTTTTATAAGACCCCTTATTGGCCAAGTATTAGGTGCTTCAACAGGACCAATTGCAGGATGTGACAATAGGGCAACTGGATTTAGTGTAACTACTGGTCAATCTTGTGTTGGAAATACTGGAACAGGAGGACCAATTCCTGGATGTGGCGATAGAACAACTGGATTTAGTGTAACTACTGGTCAATCTTGTGTTGGGAATACTGGACCAATTCCTGGATGTGGCAATAGAACAACTGGATTTAGTGTAACTACTGGTCAATCTTGTGTTGGAAATACTGGAACAAGTCAAGTGCTCGGAGATGAAAGATTCTTCTTTACTCTTTTCCTTAGGAATGGCTCAATAGGAAACGAAGTTATGGAACTTCAGAAGTTCTTAAACAACACCAAATATGGTCCACTAGTGGTTGATGGAAAATTTGGAAGAATAACCGGTGGGGCTCTCATTAAATTCCAAATAGTGAATGGATTAATTGGCGATGGGATCGTAGGACCTCTCACTCGCGCGGCACTTAATAGATAAATTATTAACTGTCTTAATTATAAAAAAACGTTATAACAAAAACCGGACTAGTCTTCCGGTTTTTTGTTATTTTAAGCAAGGACTCCCCCCCCCTTTTTTTTGCTCAGAAATAATAATATTTTTTTAAAAAATCAAAATGCCCTTAAAATCTTTAATGTCAAATTTAACTTCAGCTATTATCGTTTGACTATTATTAAGTTTGTAAGTTTTTTAATACTAAAAAGTAATCGATTATTAATAATTAATATAGAGATATATGAAAAATAATTATTTAAGAAATTTAGGAAATATTTTTATAATTTTGTCTTTTATTTTTTCTTTTGTTGCTTTGCCGATTGAAAATATCAAATATGCAAAATCGACAGTTGCTATGGCGATGACGATTCCCAACACCGGAGAGATTCCACATTATTTTGGTCCTTATCCAAACTGGGCAAATAGTCCTATGCCAGTCGGTGAACCGACTGTTGTAACAATCACAGACTCAAACACAACAAGCGGAGCTACAGGAGCTATCGCAACAGCAACAATTACTAATGGGGCTGTTACCGCAATATCAATTATTAACGGAGGAACAAATTATATTTCTCCAATAGTTGCAATCACAAGTCTTACTGGAACCGGAGCAAATGCAACAGCTTCAACAACTGCCGGTGTCATTACTGAAATTACAATCACCAATGGTGGGAGTGGATACTCGACATTAACTGGAGGAATAAAAAAATTCGTGGATTCTTTGCCAGGATTAGGTTCAACTAATGCCAACAATCTTGGACAATATATCCCAGTAGCGCATCCGGATACAATTACTTATCCGGGAGCTGATTATTATGAAATTGAATTAAGGGAATATACGGAAAAGATGCATTCCGATCTTCCGGCAACAAAATTACGCGGTTATGTACAGGTAAATTCAGGTACTGATGGCAACAGCCAGAATACGATTGCGCCGGATCCGATTCATTATCTTGGTCCGCTAATTCTTTCTAATCGTGATCGTGCTGTAAGAATTAAATTTACAAATAAACTTCCAACTGGAGCAGGTGGAGAACTTTTTTTGCCAGTTGATAAATCAGTAATGGGTGCCGGTATGGGTCCATTGGATATGCCGGGAATGCCTGGAATGAAAGAAGAGTACAAAGAAAATAGGGCAACATTGCACCTTCATGGAGGATTTGTTCCATGGATAAGTGATGGAACTCCTCATCAATGGACTACTCCGGCGGGTGAAACTACATCTTATCCGAAAGGTGTGAGTGTTGAGTATGTTCCCGACATGTGGTTTGTAAATGGCAGTGTAGTCGCAGACACAGTCGGTCAAATTACAGCGCCAACCCCAGGAGCAACAAATAACCCTGGAGATGGTTCACTTACTTTTTACTATAACAACCAACAAAGTGCTAGATTGATGTTCTATCATGATCATTCTTTTGGAATTACCCGTTTAAATGTTTATGCAGGAGAAGCGGCTGGATATTTAATTACCGACCAAGTAGAACAAGATTTAATTAATGGAACAAATGATTCCGGAGTTAACCCTGGGTTGGTGAAAGTTCTTCCGGATATTGGTATCCCGTTAATTATTCAAGATAGAACATTTATTGATACCAGTACTCTTGCGATGCAAGATCCAACGTGGGATTCAGCAGTACCAGGAGTTCCCCAAGATGGCGATCTTTGGTACCCACACGTTTATATGCCAAACCAAAATCCTGCGGATCCCAGCGGAATGAATGCTTTTGGGAGATGGCACTATGGTCCATGGTTTTGGCCACCAACAACTGGGGTAACTCAAGGCCCGCTTCCAAATCCATATTATGATCCAGTAGGTGCACCATGGGAACCAGCTCAAATGCCTGGAACACCAAATGAGTCTATGGCGATGGAAGCTTTTATGGACACTCCCATTGTCAATGGAACAGTGTATCCGTATATGAACGTAGACCCAAAAGCGTACAGATTTAGAATTTTAAATGCCGCAGATGATCGTTTCCTTAATTTACAGTTCTATGTTGCAGATCCGACAATTATTACCCCTGATGGCAGAACAAACACGGAAATAAAAATGGTACCAGCTGTCTCTACTCCCGGATTCCCGGAAGATTGGCCAAAAGATGGACGAGAAGGAGGGGTGCCTGATCCGACAACCGCAGGTCCGACATTTATTCAAATTGGAACCGAAGGAGGATTCTTGCCAGCACCGGTAGTATTGCCCAATCAACCAGTTGACTGGAATATGGACCCGACAAACTTTGACATGGGATTAGTTAACAAAGGAACTCTTATCCTTGGTACGGCTGAACGAGCGGATGTAATTGTTGATTTTTCACAGTACGCGGGCAAAACAATTATTTTATACAACGATGCTCCGGCAGCATTTCCAGCCGCTGATGCTCGTTATGATTATCATACCGGAGACCCGGATTTGACAGACATAGGCGGAGCTCCGACAACCCAAGCCGGTTACGGTCCTAATATAAGAACTGTAATGCAAATCAGAGTGGCGCCTACCACTCCAGCGACTGCATACAATCTAGGCGCACTAGAAGCGGTATTTGCCAAAGGACCTGGTACAAAACGCGGAGTTTTCGAAGTGTCTCAGGATGAAGTTATCATACCGCAAACTGCATATAATTCAGCTTATAATTCTAATATTACAACAGATAATTATGCCAGTATTCATGACGCATCAAAAACATTCAATACTCTCGCCGGTGATAATGTCACTATACCTTTCCAAACAAAAGCTATCCAAGATGAGCAGGGCGAAGCATTCGATTCGGAATACGGAAGAATGAGTGGATTTCTCGGGCTTGAACTTCCAGCATCACAAGTTAACAGACAATTACTCATTCTTTCCGGTTTTGCCTCTCCGCCAGTTGAAATCGTCAAAGGCTCTGTATACGGAACACCGATAGGATCTCTTGATGACGGCACCCAAATCTGGAAAATTACACACAATGGTGTAGACACTCATACCATCCATACCCACCTGTTTAATGCTCAGCTTATAAACAGAGTCGCCTGGGATGGTGCTATAAGACCGCCTGATGCCAACGAACTCGGGTGGAAGGAAACATTTAGAGTGAATCCTTTACAAGACACCATAGTTGCTTTCAGAGCATTTGCTCCAACTCAACCATTCCCAGTTCCCAATAGTGTGCGCTTGATTGATCCCACATTGCCTGAGGGTGCGCCGTTAATGCTACCACCTGGCGGACTCAAAGATCCTAATGGAAACAATGTCACAGTAAACAATCATTATGTAAACTATGGATGGGAATATGTTTATCACTGCCATCTCTTAGCGCATGAAGAAATGGATATGATGCATGCAGTTTTATTCGCCACTCCACCGGAAGCTCCTTCAAATTTAACAGCAAATTTTGCTTCTAATGCAGTGCAGTTAAATTGGAATGATAATTCATTAAGTGAAACTGGATTTACAATTCAAAAAGCTACCAACTCTGGATTTACGAGCGGATTGATAACTTACACATCTCCGGTTAATGCAACCGCATACTTGGATAATTCTATCCAACCGGGGCAGACATATTATTATAGAGTTTTTGCCAATAATGTTGTTGGCGATACACAAATATACGCGGATCCCTCAATTGGCTTCCCTACCGCAACTGCTAATTCAACATATTCCAACACTGCCAATGTAACAGCGGGAGATCTTCCTCCTGGAAGTTATATGCTTTCACTAAACGATGGATGGAATTTAGTTACACTACCCGCAACTCCGCTTGATGCTCAGGGGACTCCTATGACATTAACAGCGGAAAACTTTGGACAAACAGTCGGTGCAACGGTCGTTGTAAAATGGGATTCTCTGACACAGAAATACAGCAGTCATATAGTTGGATTTCCATTGAATAACTTTAATCTTACTATAGGTGATGGTTTCTTTGTGAATGTTCCAGCAGCTAGTCCATTTGTATTCCAAGGATCTCCAGCTCAAGCCACTTATAATCCCATAACTGGCTGGAATCTTCTTGGATGGGTCAGCGCAATATCAACCACGGCAGAAACTTTTGGCGCTTCACTTGCCGGTACTGATGTTGTTACCAAATGGGACTCGGCAATACAGCAATATAGTAGCCATATAATCGGGTTTCCATTGAATGATTTCATTATCAATCAAGGTGATGGAATATTCATTCACCGACCATAAAAATATTTTAAAGTCGAAAAATATTTACCAATTAAAAAATTAATAAAAAAAATGAACATAAATATCTCAAAAAATACAATAAAAAAAATAGTAAGTTTGATAGTAGCTTCCGCGATAATGCAATTTGCTTTCATCTCGCCTACCCCGGCTATTGCGGCTCAAGGATGTCCGCTAAATACATTTTATGGGACAGTTACATTTAATGGTATAGCGACTGATAATGCCACTGTCACGCTTACTGACGTTACAAATGGATCCCCCGCACTATCAGTCGTAACCTCTTTGGGAGGATTTTACCAGATCGACACAAGCAACCTAAATATCTGTACCGTTGCTGGAGATCAAATTCAATTAAACGCGACATTTGGAGCATTTAGTACAAACGTAACCAGATCATTTGTTGTTGAACCGTTAACAAACGTAAATTTGGTAATATCATCTACAGCAACAACTCATAATATAGTTTCAGTTGCAAGTACCGCGGGAGGGACAGTTACTCCAGCTGGAACAACCCCTGTTAACTCCGGATCAAGTCAAAGTTATACAATTACACCAAACACCGGTTATCATATAGCTAATGTTTTAGTTGACGGATCTTCAGTCGGAGCAGTTTTAAATTATACATTTAATAATGTAACAACTACTCACACGATCAATGCAAGTTTCGCGATTAATACTTACAACATTACATCTTCGACGGGCGCCAACGGAACAATTTCTCCTCTTGGAGTGACGTCGGTTAATCATGGAGCAAATAGAGCTTACACCATAACTCCGAATACTAATTTCGTAGTAGCGGATGTTTTGGTGGACGGAGTTTCAGTTGGCGCAGTTGCGACTTACACCTTCACCAACGTTACTATTGCTCATACGATCAGCGCTAGCTTTGCAGCATCTCCAGTCATAACCCCAATACCTCAACAAAATGGAACAGTTGGGCAAGCAGTAACATTTGATGTAATTGCCACTAATCCAAATCAGGGAATGCTAATGTATACGCTTGACGCGAATGCGCCTATTGGATCATCAATTAATGCCATGGGAACATTTTCATGGACCCCAAGCATAGCAGGAACTTATAATTTTAATGTAATTGTTGATGACATGGTATCAGCGCCAGTTTCATCTCCAGTCACAATAATTATTACAGCTGTTTCACCACCTGCTGACACCACTCTCCCAGTCATTATATTACTTGGAGCTAACCCAGTGGATGTGGTTCAAGCAAGTGTCTTCACTGATCCAGGAGCCACTGCTTCTGATGATGTGGATGGCAATATCACTGCCAACATAATTGTCACCGGTACAGTAGATACAGCCACTTTGGGGAGTTACATTTTGACCTACAACGTTTCTGACGCCGCTGGTAATCCAGCTACGTCGGTTACCAGGACTGTCAATGTGGTGGCTATTACCCCAAATCCCGTCCTCACTTCAATTTCAGTCACACCAACAACAGCGAGTATAGTAGTCGCAGGTACTTCTCAACTATCAGCTTCTGCTTTAGATCAAAATAGTGTAGCTCTAGCGACTCAACCTGCGATGACTTGGAATTCTTCTGATACAGCAGTAGCTACAGTGAGTGCTACGGGTCTCGTAACAGCAGTAGCTGCTGGTACGACAAACATCACTGCGACTTCAGACGCAGTAACTAGTAATGCTTCAATAGTTACCGTGACAGCGGTCGGCCCTGCTTGTCAAACTACAGCTGACACAAATCTCGATGGTGTTATTGGTAATGCGGAAATTTTATCTTATATAGGTCAATGGAAGATCGGCAATGTTTTAAATTCCTTAATTCTTCAAGCTATAGAATTTTGGAAAGTGGGAGTAGGTTGTTAATTAGACAAATTATAAAAAGCCGGACAGATTGTCCGGCTTTTTATAATTATGATGAAGACTTTAAAATTTTTACCAACCCATCTCTGAATTTTTTTACCATTTTATCATCAAACAAAGACAGGACAAAAACTTTTTTTCCAAGTTTTTCGAATTTTTTTATTTCCCTTTCAATAATTTTACTATCATCGATAAAATCACTTTTTGTTAAAATTAATATTTCTTTTTTAGAAGACAATCCGTTTTCACCTAAACCTAATTTTTTATCATATTTTTCTAACTCTTTGCGAATTTCTTTATAAACCTTCATCATACCAGTCGAACCCTTAGATAGATTCTCAAAAGACACTAGGTGCGCGAGCATTTTTGTACGTTTAATATGTCGCAAGAATTTTACACCGAGACCCTTACCCTCTGATGCTCCTTCTATGATTCCTGGAATATCAGCAATAATATAACCGTAAAATTCTCCCAAATTTGGATCGAGAGTAGTAAAAGCATAATCCCCGACTCTCGCTTCTGCATTAGTTAAGGAATTCAATAAAGAAGTTTTCCCTGCATTCGGAAGACCGACAAATCCTACATCTGCAAAAATCTCTAGCTCTATTTTAAAATTTCCCTTTTCACCCTCCTGCCCTTCTTTTGATTCTTGGGGAGTTGTGTTAGTAGAGCTTTTAAAATGTTCATTACCAAAACCACCATAACCACCTCTTAAAATCATAAATTTCTGCCCTTCTTCTGTGAGTTGCCAAACTTCATCAGTCTCTATATTTGTAACGATAGAGCCAATTGGTAATTCAAGATAAAAATCTTTACCATTTGCGCCATGCAAACTTTTATTTCCACCGTCCTCTCCACGGAAAGCTTTGAAGCTTTTTTTTGCTTTATATTTTGAAAGAATATTGATATCACGCACAGCAATAACATAGAAATCCCCACCACGTCCGGCATCTCCGCCTGCAGGCCCACCTTTTGGTATAAATTTCTCTTGACGCCAACGCACGACACCGTCTCCACCGCGTCCTGCTGATGCCTCTATTTTAATTTCGTCAATAAATGCCATATATTTATATGGCTCATAAAATATCAATTGATATTTTATGAGCCTATAGTGATTCTACCGCAATTTGCGCCAATTTGATAGCCCCTTCTTTTGACTTTGCCACGGCTAGAAATAATCCACGATGACAAAATATTGCATCTCTGACTCCTGTAACATTCTGAAGCTCTTCATCCCTGAGTCCTGCCCAGAGTTTGGGGAAATTTTTCCTGTTTAAAAAAGTTTTTGGATCTTTCCGTACCGCTCTGATTCCCCAGAATCCATCACTCTTTCTCGGGTAAATCACATACAATGGTTCAGGAAAATTATTTAAAGTATACTCAAATGGATAATTTTCATCTAAAACAATAATTTTCTTATCCTCAGTCTTTTCATAAATTGAAAACACCATTTCTTCCGCCAAAAGAGCATCTTGTGCTTGAATTATTTCTCGCATTAAAATTTCTTTTGCCATCACTACACATTTCAAAAACATTTCATCTTCATTTAAATCTACTTCTTTCCAAGTTGGTCGCATCGCATTAAAAGCATGTTGAATAAAATAAGGTGAAGTTTCATATTTATTTTCTACTAAATCAAAACCGTTATCTCCTGCATCAATTGGTGCAATTAAAATTCCATCTACTAAATCAGCCACTTTTTGAGATCCACAAAGGTCTATCCCGAATTTTTTCCAAACCAAACCGCATGCAGCATACTCAATACCGCTTGATCTCTTACCTGCTCCACCTACCTGATGATGATCAAATTTGTTTTCTTCAGGATTATACATTCCTCCAATATCAAAAATATAGTCACCTGTCTCAATGATCTTTTCGTCTCTAGTGCGAATTATATCAAAAGTCTCTCCTTTTTTTTCAAGCAAAATTAAAAAAATTGCTGCTGAAAAAATATCATCTGCATGAAAAGAACCATTGTGCGTAACTAACTTTTTGCTTAACTTTAATTTTTCATTTTTTATCATAAAATTCTTCAAATATCTTATAAAACCAACTGACTAATTTATCAAAAAGAATAAATAAAACAAACAAAATCAAAATTATTGCCGAGAATTTCCAAATTTCCCTACTGATATGCAATGCGGTATAACTAAAGAAAAATCCAAGTGATAATAAAACTGGAGCCCAAATTATTGTAGCAGAAATTTCTGCCATTAAGAATTTTCTATAATTTATTTTTTCATAACCAGAAAAAATAATAACTAAATTATTAGCGCCCATTATAAATTTAGATATAAAAATAGACCAAAAAGGTTTTTCTTTAAATCTAGGCAAAATACCATATACTTTTTTTTGAATATATTTAAAAAATTTATGGTGTTCAAACTTTTTAAACAAAAATTCACCCAATCTATACCCAATAAAAGTTTTAGTTATTGCGCCTAATAAAATAAAAGATAGAGAAAACCAAAAATTTAAAGCTCCGAGATGCGCTAAAATTCCAGCAGAAATCAAAAGAAATTCTCCTTCAAAAACTGATCCTAAAAAAACTACCAAATAAGCTAGAGTCTGATGATTCTCTACCAAGCTAGTTAAAAGATTTACTGTATGCATACAATAAAATTAAAGCTAAAATAAACTATCTACAATTTCTTTAACTATCATTCCATCTGCTTTTCCTTTTAAATCTTTCATTAAAGCAGACATCAACATCCCTTTTTGAGTGGCGTCAACAATGCCTAATTCTTCTTTTTTAATTCGCGCAATCTTTTCTACCTCACTTTTGTCCATCAATTTTGGCAAATAAGTTTCAAGAATAGCGAGCTCTTCTTGTTCTTCTTTTACCAAATCTTCACGATTCCCTTTTTTAAATTGTTCTATGGAGTCTTTTCTTTGTTTTGCAAGTCTCGTAATGACAGCTAATGCTTCTTCATCAGTTAACATGTCTTGTGGTTTTTTATTCTTGGCTACAAGCTCATTTGTAAAAGCCGAAGACATTGCGCGAAAAGCTTTTAAGCGTAAAGCGTCTTTGGCCATCATCGCTTCTTTTATTCCGTTTTTTATTTGTTCATGTAGCATAATCTAGATTTTAAAAATATAATTTTTTGCAGGGGTTTCGAGGCTGTCGAGCCGAGAACTTCAAGATTTTTTAAGCTTCAAAAAATCTGTACCGAAGAAAAATTGATATTTTAAAAATCTGGATAAATTATATCAAAAATATGCTAAAATAGCACTATGTCTAAATTAATATTTTTTGACACGGAAACTACAGGTAATACAGAGAAAGATTTTTTGGTTCAGATTGCTTATAAAAGTAATGACGGAATTTTTATGGGTCTTTATAAACCTGAAATAAAAATCCCCCCAGAAGCCTCAGCGGTGCACCACATTACCAACAAAATGGTGGCTGAAAAGCCTACCTTCAAAGAAAGCACTGACCAAGCAACAATTAAAAAACTTTTTGAAGCTAAAGATTCTGTTGTCATAGCTCACAATGCCTCCTTTGACTTAGCTATCATAAAAAAAGAAGATATTTTCCCTGCCAATTTCATTTGCACCTTACGACTAGTGAGATATTTAGACAAAGAAGAAAAAATAGAAAAATATAACCTGCAATACTTGCGTTATCTATTAGAGATAGAAGTAGAAGCAACGGCTCATGATGCTATGGGAGATGTTTTAGTCTTGGAAAAACTTTTTGAAAGACTAAAAAATAAAATGTCGAAGATCCTGACAGAGGAAGGAAGAGAACTTACTGAAGAAGAAATAATAAATAAAATGATAGAAATTTCTTCCCATCCTTCACTTTTACATACTTTTAAATTCGGTAAACATAATGGCAAAAGAATCGAAGAAGTGGTAAAGACAGACAGGGGTTACTTGCAATGGCTTTTAGATCAAAAGCTAAATGGTGACGGCATAGACGAAGATTGGATTTATACTTTGAAACATTATTTAAATAAATAATTTTAAAATAAATATATGGAAATTCTTTGGATTATATTAGGAATAATTGGCGGAGGATTAATTGTTTACTTTCTTTTGAATGGGAAAAAAGAAGAAAAAAAAGATGACACAGGATTAAGTCTAATTCTAACTCAAATAAATGAACTCTCTAGAACTGTAGATAGTAAAATCGGTGAATCACATAAACAAGTACGAGAAAGCTTGCAATTTCACTCAAGTGAATCTAATAAAATAATCCGTGATGTAACAGAAAGACTCACTCGCCTAGACGAGACAAATAAACAAGTCATTTCTTTCGCAGATCAGCTCCAAAGCTTGGAAAATATTTTAAAAAATCCAAAACAAAGAGGAATTTTAGGTGAATATTATTTAGAAACAGTTTTGAAAAATGTGCTTCCTCCTGGAAGCTATCAAATGCAATACCCTTTTCCTGATGGCACGATAGTGGATGCAGTCGTCTTTGTCAAAGATAAAATCATTCCGATAGATTCAAAATTCTCACTAGAAAATTATAATAAAATGGTAGAAGAGCGAGACGGTGCAGAGAAGAAAAAGCTAGAAACAATTTTTGTGAATGATTTAAAAAATCGCATTACCGAAACAGCCAAATACATCCAGCCCACCCGTGGCACCACCGACTTTGCTTTTATGTTTATCCCCCATGAAGCCATTTATTACGACTTACTTACCAATAAAGTCGGAGCGGTAAACATAAATGACAGTGAAAATGAAAATCTAATCCAACGCGCCGCTGGAAAATATAAAGTCATCATCACGAGTCCCACTTCCTTCCTCGCATATTTACAGACTGTCCTGCAAGGACTCAAAGCTCTCCAAATAGAAGAATCAGCCAAGGAAATAATTAAAAAAGTGGAAGACCTAGGCAAGCATTTAAAATCTTATGACGAATACCACAACAAGCTCGGTAATGCCTTAGGGACAGTCGTGAATCATTACAACGCTTCAAATAAAGAACTTAAAAAAATAGACAAAGACGTCCTCCGCATAGCCGGATCCTCCCCCGAGCTAGCCCTTCTCGAAGTGGAAAAACCAAAAATTGAAGAGTAACTTTATGAACCAACAACGGCTACTTTTTCTCAACCCTGCTTTTCTCTGGTAATCCTTTTCTTGGACCCCAGCCACCACATACTCCAGTTTCTAAACAATTAGTAGGACATTTACCGTTGTGTACTCTTTTAATACATTTGCTATCCGCAAAAGCACAGATACAATCTGGTGGAACTTTTCTGTAATCTCCTGGAACTAAGGGTTTTAGTTTTACAAATCTTTCAGGGTTAAACATAAACTAGATTTAAGAATTTTTATTGTCCAAACGAAATAGGTATCACGAGCTCATCCTCAAATTGAGGAAGTCCAGACGGATTATCCTTCATTAAGATCAATTTTCCCTTCCCAGCTTTTTGTAGAGGAAAAGTGATGGCTTGCTCAAAGGGAACAAAATCAGTCGTCATCCAATTTTCCGCAGTCATGATGTACCCCTGCGAAAGAGGAACTTCTTTGCCCTCAGAGTTTATTAATTTAATAGGAAATGACGCTTCAAAAAACCAATTCCCTCTCGCTTCACCTTTTATAACAAGTGGGCTTTTTATCACATCATTGGGCTTAGGTAAAGCTACTCGAATCAGATCTTTTTTCTCTTCTGCATTTCCTATGTCAACAATAATTACTGGGCTCGGCTTCGGAACCGTTTCTTTCTTAATATTAAATCGCCAAACAAAAACCACGACTACGATAACATGAATAATTATTATCGCTGGAATAAATTTTTTCATACGATAATTATAACATAATTAGCAAGAACAGCTATTGCTAGTTGTATAAATTTTTCTTTAGTTTTTTACTAAAAAATGCTATATTTTCTTTGTTGTTATTTTTAAGGCTCTATCGCCCCACGGCTTACTCAAGACGATAGGTTTTAAAATTTTTAATGGCCCTATCGTCTAACGGTTAGGACACATCCTTCTCAAGGATGGAATCGCGGTTCGATTCCGCGTAGGGTCACAAATTATTTATATCTTTAATTTTTCAACAAGCACACCAGAAAATACTATTAGAGTTCCTCCAATGAGCTGAAAATAAGTAACAGATTCCTTTAAGAAAATAACAGCCAAAATAAATACTATCACTGGTGTAAATGAGTAAACCATCGCTACATAAGAAGCTGTGGCATTCTGATATGCCCTAAACCTTAAAAGGGCTCCAGCTGTAGAAAAAATTGCAGCTAATATAATTAAATATATTGAATTTGGTATTTCTAATTTATGAAGAAATAAAACAATTAATGTTACTGGTATTACACCAACTAAAAAAGTAGCTGAAGCGCTTAACCCAGCACTCATTCTTTTTACAGCAATTTTACCCAAGATTGTATTTCCAAAAGATACCAAAGCTGCATCTATCAAAGTTAATATATCTCCTCTCGATAAAATAATTTTTTGACCTTTGGTTGTAAGGAAAAAAGCACCTATTAAAATCAGGGTGGCTAAAATAATCTTTTTAAGCGTAATTTTTTCTCCTAAAAATAGAAAAGAGAAAAATATAGTAAAAATAATACTAGTTCTAATTAAAAAAGAATAATTTATAGCATAACTGTATTTTATGGCAAAGAAATCAACTATATTCAAAAGAACCATACTGATTAGGCCTGTGCTGAGCAATAAAAGATAATCTTGGCGAGTAATTCTTTTTAATTCATCTCTTTTTTTATAGAGAGTAAATATCCAAAAAGGAGTAGCAAAAATAATTACCCAAAAAGTAAAGTTAAATACATTTTCTCCTCTAAGAAAAATAAATTTTGTTGTAATAATACCTAATGCCCAGAAAAATGCTGCTCCAAAAGTAAAATAGAATCCTTTGCTAAGTTTCATAAAATGATTATAACATAAACATCTCCCTCAGCTTGAAATCTTTTAGCTTTAATGTCATCATTATAATTAATCATGAAAAACAGTGAACATCGTTTTTTATATATATCAATTGCGCTACTAATATTAGTAATTTTATGTGTTGTGGGATGTAGCATCTTATACGAAAAATACAACAAAAACTATAATCATAACTATAATCATTTTGGTAATAATCCAGTCGCATGCACAAAGGAAGCAAAATTATGCCCAGATGGTTCTTATGTAGGACGTTTTGGGCCTAATTGTGAATTTACTGCTTGCCCTGAAGTTACTTTACCGGACAATAAAGGAACACCTAGCATTCTTCCATATCAATCAGGAGTAAAAGGAAAAGTCATGTTAGGACCAACATGTCCAGTAGAGCGTATCCCACCAGACCCAAATTGTGCCGACAAGCCATACAAAACCACAGTCGTTGTCTTCCGTGCAAATGATCCAGTGCATCCATTTGTAATAACTACCAGTGATGCCGATGGAAATTTCTCTGCTTCCCTACCACCAGGAAAATATACTTTAGGTGCAGGAGAAAATAAATTACCAAGGTGCGATCATCCAGAGGTTACTGTGAGTCCAAATATTTTTACATCCGCAACTATTTTTTGCGATACAGGTATAAGGTAAGACTAAAAACTTTTATTTAATTGAAACTAATATAATTTTGATGGTACAATATACCTATGAACATATTTAAAAACTACACGTATAGTTGGTGGCAGGTTGGTTTATTAAAATTAGCATTATTTTCTTTTGGGCTTGCTGTCGGTGCATATTGGCATGAAGTTTTTTCTCAATACATAACTTTATTAATAGTGCTAGGGGTGATTCTAGCTATTTATATTGGATTTATTTCATTTAGAAAATAAGAGAGGTTATGAGTATCTTCTATCCAATACAAATACTAGCTAATTGGCTTACTTATTCTGTTCTTGCAATTACCCCAAAAACTCTTAAAGCTCTCGCAATCAATTTCTTTATCTATGACACCATAAAGATATTCCTCTTGCTTTTTGTGATTATCTTTTTTGTTTCAATTATTCGCTCATATTTACCACCAGAAAAAATAAGAGCAATATTATCTCGTAAGAATAAATATGTTGGGAATATTTTCGCCTCCCTTTTAGGAATCATCACTCCTTTTTGTTCTTGTTCTGCCATACCATTATTTTTAGGTTTTATCCAAGCAGGTGTTCCACTCGGAACCACTTTTTCTTTTCTTGTAGCTTCGCCCATGATAAACGAAGTGGCTTTAATTTTACTCCTAGGAATGTTTGGTTGGAAAATTGCTCTGATGTATATAGTGAGTGGACTTATCATTTCTATCCTTTCAGGAATGATTATTGGCAAAATGAAAGTAGAAAATTTAGTTGAACCATTCGTTTATCAAAATACCATAAATGGAAGTGCAAACTTACCAACAATGACAAGAAGAGAGCGAATTATTTATGCTAAAAATTATACATTAAATATTATTAAAAAAGTTTGGATTTATATTTTAATTGGTATTGGAATTGGTGCTTGGATACATGGTTATGTTCCTGCTGATTTTCTAGCACAATATGCGGGAAGTGATAAATGGTACGCTGTGCCTTTGGCTGTGATCATCGGTATCCCTCTGTATTCAAATGCTGCGGGAGTTATACCCCTTGTTTCTGCTCTAACAGAGAAGGGAGTGTCTGTGGGTACCACCCTGGCATTTATGATGTCTGTGACGGCTTTATCTTTGCCAGAGTTTATGATTTTAAAAAGAGTGATGAAAATTAAATTAATTTTTATATTTGCGGGAATTGTAGCAGTCGGTATTATATTCACAGGATATCTTTTTAATTTAATCCTAAGATAAAAAACTAAAAATTTATTTTATCACTTTTTTGACCTCATTCATTTTTGCTTTCGCTTTTAGAATTTGTTTTATCTCTTTGATTGGCACTTTTTGGTCAAATTTAATTTGCACCGTTTTACTTCCAGTTTTGTAACCTTTTTTTTCAAGTATTTCACGGTCTTTCTTTTCAAACACAAAAGCCAGACCAAAGCTAACATGGTTTTTAAATACTGCAAATCCGCCCAAAAGGCCGTGATACTTGTAGAATGGTACACCCCAGCTTATTCCCTCTTCTGCTTTTGGAACAGTTGATTTTATTATTTTCCGAAGCTCCTTCAGATGAGGACGAGCCTCTTTCTCTGAACCTGCAATATAAGAATCAACATCTTTTGCATTATAATTTCTCATTTCTTTAATTCTATCATAAGTAATGGGAGAATTTCATCAGCAATGGTTTCCGGTGTTTTATTTTCTGTGTCAATTTTTGTATAATTTGGATAGAAGAAAGGATCAGGACTATTAAAATCCATAGTATTTTCTAAAGCAAGTACACGTTCTTTATTTGGAGCATATTTTTTCTCTACGTTACGCATAGGGTCATCAGCACGTAGGGCTCGGACAGAAAGCGGAGCAACTAATTCCACAAAAATTACTTTACCGCCAGCTGATTCATAAATTTTTTTATAAGAGTCTATGTTGGTTTTTCCTTTTTCTTTTGCAAAATTCCACACGTAAGTAAAAATTAAATTCATACCGGCCTCTGCAGCTTCTTTGATGATATTTTCTCGAACAACACGACTCAATTTGTCTTCAGAAGGAGTTCCAATCCCAAATAAATGCATTATTCCATCCAAGGCCATATGGTTATGAAAAAGTTTAAAATCAGACTTTGATTCTATTATCTTCCCTACTGTGGTTTTCCCTACCGCCGGAGGGCCAAAAATTATCAAGAGTTTCATAAAATAATGATACCATAATTAGAACACGTCACAAAAATCAAATAATGCTATAATGCTTTCACGATGCGAAAGAAAATAAAAAAAGTTTTTATTTTAACTCTTGGGATTATTTTCATCTTATTTGGATTGATTGGTTTAATAATACCTTTTTTGCAGGGGATTCCTTTCTTGATTATTGGATTTATGATTCTTTCTCTTTATTTCCCAAAAATTCGCCTGCAGATTCAAAAACACGCGCAAAAAAACAAACACTCCCTTTCCTTTGTAAATAAAATAGAAAATTGGCTCGCAAAAATTGTTGGAAAAATCTAAATTGACTTTCTTGGTTATTTCACTAGAATCACCTTAGATGAAACTTCCCTACTTTGTAGGGAATTAAAGTTCAAAGGAGGGCAAAAATGCCAACAATAGATTTTCAAGGAAGACAGATTGAGGTGGATGACGACGGCTATCTTCTGAACCTCGATGACTGGAGCAAGGAGCTTGCAGAAGTTCTTGCTAAACAGGACAATACAGAATTGACACCAGAACACTGGGAGGTGATCAATTTACTCAGAGACCATTACAAGCAGTACCAGATTGTTCCTTTTTTTAATAACCTTATAAGGGTGATAGGGAGGGTGTTGGGACCAGAAAAAGGCAACTCAAAACACCTTTTCAAATTATATCCGGGTAGTCCTGTAAAACGGTCATGTAAATATGCAGGACTTCCCAAACCAACAGGTTGCATATAATCGTTTCCTTTTAGTCGTTAGGGGTGAGCTTTTAGGAGCTCATCCCCTTTTTTTACTTCAAAAATAAAAATTTATTTTTTCTCTAGCCACTCTGGCTCTTGGCGCACTAACAACTTATATTTATTTTCTTGATCTAAAAGTATCGCTCCTACTACTCGCTCCATTCGCATACCTTGGGATCCTTTCACTAGCACAATATCATTTTTCTCTACAAAAGTTTTTATAAAATCCCCTGCTTCATTAGAATTTAAAAATTGAAAAATACCCGCCTCGACTCGCGAAGACTCGTCGACGCGAGGCGGGTTTTTTTCTCTCATTCCTGCTTCTATCGCTCCTTCTTTTATTTTTTCTGCCCTTTGTCCAACCACAATTAAAATATCTATATTATCTTTAGCAATTTTCCCAATATTTTTATGAGCTTCAATAGTATGTTTGCCGAGTTCTAACATATCACCCAAGATAGCAATTTTTCTTCCTGACCCTTTCATTTCACCTAAAGTCTTTAATGCAAACTCACAAGCAAAAGGCGAAGAATTGTATGTATCATCAATAATCAAACTATCATTTATCCCTTTGTGTAATCTCATCCGCCCAGGTGCCACATCATAATCTTTAAGCGCATCCACTGCTGCCAACATATTGAACTTTAAACCAAAAGATAATGCCAAAGCCGAGAGTGCAGCATAAATATGGTTTCGTCCAAAAACTTTTTCTATCACGACGGGTAAACTGCTGCCCCCTTCGTCTACTCTAAAGATTACCCCTTCTGGTTCATTGTCTTTATTGTAAAAAATAGTATCACCAGAGCCTATCACATCAGCGCCTTCTTTAAATCCATATGTGATGGTATAGTGTTTGCTTTTTTCTTTCATATTAAGAATCATTTTGTCGTCTGCATTCAATACTAAAATTCCGTCTTTTTTTAAGGTTTTTATAAGTTGACTTTTTTCTTCTACGAGATGTTTATGGGAGAGAAAGAATTCAACATGAGAAGGAGTATCCCCTATGGCAGTCATAATAACAGCGTCAGTTTTAATCCAAGAGGCAGTTTTTTTCATGTCTCCTGGCTTTCCTATCCCGACTTCAAGTACGAGCCATTTTGGATATTTAGGCCCAAAAGGATTTAAAAAAAGCCACAAGCCTTTTAATATATTTAAGAGCCAAACGAAAAGATTATTCCATCCATTAGGAATACCTAAAATAGTAAGGGGCAAACCTATTTCGCTATTAAAACTTTTTTCACTTTTACGAACATGGGAAATCTTTGAAAGCACAGCATAGACTGCATCTTTAGTAGAAGTCTTACCGACTGATCCAGTAACTGCTATTATTTTTGGCTTATATCTAAAAAGCACGAGTTGCGACTCAATTTTTAAAATATAAACTATTGCGTTTCTAAAAGTTGTTTTCATTGATTTCTTCCTCTCTTGTCAGGAGAGGGCTGGGGTGAGGTTATCTATCTGGCGGGACATTGTAATAATTTAATAAAAATTTTGTAATCTCTAAAAAAGGATCAGTCCAAGTCGTCGCGGAATAAAGCACTCCTTTAGGATTTATAGCATAAAGAAAAACTATAAACTTCGGGTCATAAGCTGGGAAATAACCTACAAAAGAATGGTTATGCCTATTTACATAATATCCTCCATTTACATTATCCGCAACTTGCGCGGTACCTGTTTTTGCTGCCACGCTAAAATGATCAAGTTTTTTTGCATCCCCAGCTATCCCTTTATCCATAACCTGCACAAGCATTCTAGTTATTTCTAAAGAGGTGGCTTTTGTAATTTTTGCAGGAACCGTTCCATAAGTAATTTTTTTAGAAGTCCCATCAGTATATTTTATTTCTTTAACAAGATGCGGGACAACTAAATTCCCACCATTGCTGAGAGAAGCTAACGCTCGAATTAATTCAAATGGAGTAAAAGCAATTCCTTGACCAAAAGCAGCGTTAGCGTATTCAATTTCACGAGGACTTGTTAAAATACCCGAGACAAGCCCCGAAGTTTCATTCGGTAAATCAATTCCTGTTTTTTCTTTAATACCAAAACCTAATAAATAATCCCGCAATTTTACTTTACCTAACCTCTGTTCTACTAAAACCATACCCGTGTTAAGAGATTGATTTAAAACTTCTTGCATGCTTGTCCCTGGTCCCCTGCCTTTTTTGTCAAAATTAAATATTTCATGTTTTTCGACAATAACCTTGCCAGTATCGTTGTATTTCGTGTCAGCAGTCAGCACTCCTGCATCTAGAGCACCGGACATAACCAAAGGCTTGACTACAGAACCAAATTCTAAGACATTTTCTACTAATGGATTTGAAAATACTGAAACTGTTTTATTTTGATTAAAAATATTTGGATCAAAAGAAGGAAGAGCCCCTAAGGCAAAAATAGATCCATCTATAGGATTCATAATTATCCCACCCACAGAATCAGCTTGATATTTATTCTTTACTTCAATTATTTTTTTTTCTAAAAAACTTTGAACCTGAGGTTCGATCGTCGTTACTATATCTCCTTCGGCTATTTTATCGGAAAATAAAGTTTCATTTATGTTAGAGAAAACTTCAGCAAAAAAATTAATGTAAGGGTTGTTTACATTGCGAGCCAAAATGGAATCATATTGTCTCTCAAGTCCATAACGTCCACCTAATTCATTGCCTTTATAACCCACGAAACCAATAGAATGCGCGGCCAAGCTACCTCCAGGATAAAAACGCCATTTTTCTTTAAAAATATTTACTCCTCCTATTTTTAATGCAGAAATAGCATCAGCTTGTTCTTTAGAAAGATGGTTTGCTATTTCTTCATACGGATCATTCTTTTGTCCTACCCTTGATATAAAATCATCATGATCAAAAGTTATTATTTTTGACAATTTTTTATAAACAGATTCTCCATTAGTAATTTTACTAGGATTGATAGCCATTTTAAAACCAGCGGTCTGAACAGCGGCAGAAACAAGCTCTCCATCTTTGCGCTCAAAATAAATAGTCCCGCGTTCATAAATATTTGATGAAGGTGTTGAATATTGACGATCTGCGGCTTGCGAATAAGTACCACCATGCACAAATTGCACAAAAAAAAGTTTTGTCATAAGTACGGCGGCAAAAATTAAAACGAAAAAAAGAATTATTCTAGATCTAAAAACAAAACTAGATTTCATTATTATTAAGTTTTATATTTCCAAGATGCCCCCCGCTCACATTAAATCCAAGGGTCTCACCCGTAGAACTACGTCCGAGGGGTTTGCGAGTGGCAAAAGTTGCTTTGGTTTCTTTAAATCCCATAGTAGAAGAAAGATTCATATCAATACTATTAGAAACAGTTAAATAAGAAACCTCTAATTTACTTATTTCACTAGAAAGAGCAACCATTTCTTTTTCTAGAGCTCTCCTCGCTACAATACTAAAAACCATGTTCCCTAAAATAAACACATAAAAAAATGCTAGTCCTATAAAAATAAAAACCATTGTATAAAAAATATTCTTTTCAATTTCAATATTATTGTTCATAATATTTACGTTATGGATGCGTGTCTTAAATTGTAAGGTTGCTTGTTTCATAATTTTTCTAAAATTCTTAATTTTGCGCTTCTCGACCGAGGATTATCTTTTAATTCTTTTTCACTTTCTAAAATGGGTTTCTTATTTATTAATCTTCCTTTTTCCTCTTTTTCTAATTCTTTATAAAATCTTTTTACTATCCTGTCTTCTAAACTATGAAATGAAATCACCGACATCCTGCCCCCAATTTTCAACTGATTAAATCCTTTTTCTAACCCATCTTTCAAGACCCCTAACTCATCATTGACCGCTATCCGTAATGCTTGAAATGTTCTAGTGGCAAAATGCAATCTTCCTCTTCTGTATCCTGCCGGAACTGACCCGCTAATTATCTTTACTAGATCAAAAGTTGTCTCTATCTTCCCCTTCTCTCTTGCTTCTACTATCACCTTTGCTATCTTTCGGCTATATCTTTCTTCTCCGTAGCCGTAGATAATATCAGCTAAACTTTTTTCACTCCATGTGTTTACGATGTCTTGTGCAGTAAGGTCTTCTACCCGAGGGTTTTCTTTCATGGTCATGAGTAATGGCTCATCTTTCATGAAGGAAAATCCTCGTCCAGAATTTTCTAATTGGTCAGAACTCAAACCTAAGTCAAAAATAATTCCGTCTATCTCTCCCGTCCCTGATTCCCCTAAGCCCGGCTTCGGGGAAAAAACTTTGTCTAAATCTCTAAAATTACCATTTACAAAAGTAATTCTGTTCTCTAATCCTTTGAACTTTCCTTTCGCTTTTTCAAAAGTAGCAGCATCTTGATCAAGCGCAATGATTTTCGCTTTTGGAAATCTTTTTAAAACTTCCATACTATGTCCGCCCCCTCCAAAAGTGCAATCCAAAACGACAGAATCTGACCTTAAGTTCAAACCATCTATTGTTTCATTTAAAAGAACTGTCTTGTGTATGCTTTGCATCTATTTTGCAAGCTTTTCTGCTAATGCTTCTGCCTGCTTCTCTACTAACTCTTTTTCCTCCGACCACTTCTTCTCATTCCAAACTTCTACTCTGTCTTTGACTCCGACAATGGCTGCTGTGTTTTTAAGTCCGATTCTTTCTTTCAGAAAATCTGGAATTAAAATTCTGCCGATGGAATCTATCTCTACCTCTGCTGCTCGTCCAAACATATATCTATTAAAATTTCTTTGATCTGCTTTTAAAAATGAAAGGTCATTATCTGAATCAGAAAGTTTCTTACTCACCTTTTCCCATTCTTTATTTGTAAAAATAAATAAACATTGTCCGAGTCCGGGGGTGATAATAATTTTCTTACCTAGCTCCTTGCGAAACTTTGCAGGCAAAGACATTCGGTTCTTCTCATCTATTGTGTGTATGTATTCGCCGATAAGCATAAAATTATATTTCCCACTTTTTCCCACCTAGTTAACATTATAAACCACTATAAAAATACCTCCAAGCCCTCCCCTGTGGATAACTCTTTATATTGACTAAATGCCCCTAGACATAGCAAAAATTATATGTTTAGATGTAAAAAAGAAATTCCATACTTAAAATGAAAGGAGATAAGCTATGAAAGTTTGGTGTAGTTCTTTTAGAGAGGATTTCGACAAACTTGGGCGGTTAAACAACTGCTCGAGTATGTGTGACGGCGACTGTGTAATAGAAATACCAACGAAGGAGGACGTTGATATTTCAGAAAGAGAACTAACTGAAGAAGGAAGTTCTCTCGAATGTACCGGTTTTTAATCTAAGTCCTAGAAACAGGCAAGGAGGGATTTCCCCTCCTTTTTTTTATTCAGTTTTAACATCTTGCGAAAGTCCGACTTCCGCAAACTTCTCCTGTGAATAACTTTAAATACTAATTTAAAGCCTCTAGACAAAGTAAAAATTATATGTTTATATATAGATGGATGAGGAGAAGAAGTTCTCTGTTAACCTTTAAACGTTTAGGAGGTCGTATGAAAAAGTCGGTTGCTTTTGTTATGGTTCTCTTTTTTATGTGTTGTGGTTGTATAACAACAACAGAAACAAGAGGAAGCAACAATCTTGATGCTGTTTCCAGCATCATCAAGGGGGTTAGTACCAAGGCTGATGTAGTAAATATTTTTGGTCCCCCAGATCAAGAGATAACATCTGATAACGGGACCCAAGTTTGCACATGGGTATCTGTCAAGGAAAAGCATGACATTTTGTGGGAAGCCTTGACCACAAGAGGAGTGGATAGCACCGACCAGATGAGAAAAAATAGCCTGGTCGGAAGGGAGGTAAGGCAAGTAAGTATTACCTTTTCTCCCGATGGTGTTGTGGTCTCAATCAACACCAGTAAAACAGGGAAAATTTGATCATCATCTGGTACCGCACTTTTTTACAGCGGTACCAGACTCTTTTTAATTTCGTTTTATAAAAATGGCATTAAAAAGGGTAGATTTATAAATCTAAAACTCTCTCCACTAGGAAAGACCTAGCGGAGTAATAAAAAATTAGTATAACTTAAAATCCGAAGTTAAATCCTCAACGATATTTTTTGGTCCATAAATTAAAATACCGAGATGTTCAATTTCATCAAAATTTTTAGAAGCGGTTATTTCAATAATTTTTTTATCGCTGGTTGTTTCTACCATTTCTCTTATAAATTCATCCACTTCGAGTTCTGCTTTTTTTGCCTTCTCTAATAATTCACGCAACACTTTGCCAGATGGCGCAGTTTTTATCATTATTGCATTTTTGATATTTAATTTTATTTTATGATTATCTTTGGAAGTTATCGTATCTCTATAAAACAAATCTCCCCTCCCCACTCTAGCACCAAAAGCCGCATTCAAATGAGCAACGGTGTTTAATTCTTGCCATGGTTCCATTTTGGCTTCTTTATTTAATACAGCTACCACAATCATACCTTTTTTATTTTCTGTTTTCTTTTCTGCATCTTTCGGCTTCATAAAAGGAAATATTTGAGTATCACGAATCGGTTTATTCATCAAGAAACTAAAAAGTCGTTCACTAAAACCATGACCAGTAGTAGGAGGCATTCCATGCTCTAGCATTTCAACGAAATCATTATCCATCATTTGAGCTTCTGTGTCCCCCGCTTTACGCAATTTTTCTTGACTATCAAATCTTTCATACTGATCAATAGGGTCATTTAGCTCACTATAACCTTGCCCAACCTCTGACCCAGCAATGATGAAATGAAAGCGTTCTGTAAAATTAGGATTAAGAGGAGAAGATTTTGACAAAGGAGAAGTAATCTTTGGTTCATTTATTAAAATAGCTGGTCCACCAATATTCTTACGACAGTATTTCCACAAAGAATCAATAAGGCGCGCCTTATTGTCTGCCTCATATTCCACACCTAATTCTTTCAATTTAGATTCAATTTCTTTTTCACTCGCCTTCTCTATATTTATCTTGGTCTGTTTTTCTATTTCCTCAGTGTAATCTATAAGAGGCCATTCTTTACCAAGATCAACATCAAAATTATTTATTTTAAACTTCAAAGTGCCAAAAGTTTTCTCTGCCACATACTGATAGCATTCCTGTAAAAACTTATACATATCTTTATAGTTGGCATAAGCCCAATACGCTTCACACTGAGTGTAATCTTGTAAATGTTCTGGGGACATTCCTTCATTACGGAAGATTCTCCCTATTTCAAAAGTTTTAGGAATTCCAGCCGCCATTAATTTTTTCTGCCAAAGTTCTCCAGCTGATATTCTGAGATATACATCTAAGTCTAAAGCATTATGATGAGTTTTGAATGGTGTGGCATCAGCACCTCCGGTAGTATTTTCTAAAACAGGTGTTTCCACTTCTAAAAAACCATGCTTCAAATGAAACTCTCTAACGGCATTCCAAAAAATAGCTTTTTTCTCCACTATTTCCTTAACTTCAGGATTAAAAAGTATATCCAAATATCTTTTTCGAAATCTTTCTTCTACATCCACTAGTCCATGCCATTTTTCTGGAAGCGGACGCAGACTTTTTGAAAGCATGCGCCAGTCTCTGGCTTCTAAAGTTTTCTCTCCTCTTTTGGTCGTAAAAAAAGTTCCTTGTATTTCTACAAAATCCCCAATGTCTACCACCTCATTCCAAAAATCAAACTTTTCATCACCCAAAACATCTTTTTTAAGAAGTCCTTGAAAAGTTCCAGTGCCATCATTTAAAGTAATGAAAATAATTGCCCCTTGTCCACGGATAGACATCACCCTGCCGGCAATCCATTTTTCTTCTCTGCTCTTTTCTAAATTCTCGAAATCATCAACGGCGTCCTTGAGAGAGATTTCTCTTTTAGAATCTGCTGGATACGCTTCATGACCCCTCTTTTTTAGAAGTTCAAGTTTTTTTATTCTGACGTCTCTAATTTCATCAATTGAGGACATTATAATTATTTATTTTCTTAGGTGTTGGACACCTGGAATCTCGGTGTCCAACACCTAAAAATTAACTAACATTTATGATTTTATAATTGACTAAGCCGTTCGGAGTTTGAAATGAAATATCATCACCTTTCTTTTTACCAAAAAGTGCAACACCTACAGGAGATCGATTAGAAATTTTCCCTGATGTCATATCTGCTTCCTCTGACCCGACTATGGTATAATTTTTTTCCTCTTTTGTACCGATTTTTTGTACGATGACATTAGAACCAATTTCAACTACATCACCTCCTCCACCCGACACAACTTGCGAGGACTGCAAAATCTGTTCTATCTTTACGATACGCGCCTCTAATTTACCTTGATCTTCACGAGATTGATGATATTCTGCATTTTCTGATAAATCCCCTAATGATTTAGCGTACTCTAAATTTTGCAAAATTTCTTTCCTTTTTGGACCCTTTAAATCTTTCAACTCTGCCAAAAGCATTTGCTTTTTTTCTTCAGTTATATAATCCACTGCTTGTTGCATAATTTAAATATCTTATCTTTTTTTGACAAAAGAGTCAATTATATGATAGTGTAATCTATATGGCAAAAACAGTAATCGAAGTAAAGAAAAACCCAAATGAAAACAATTCAAGTGTTTTGCGTCGTTTTTCACGCAAGATTCAAGAGTCAGGCATTGTTCGCAAGGTTAAAAGTTCTCGCTATAATTTAAGACAAGAATCAAAACTTAAATTAAAAAGAAGCGCCCTTAAAAGAATAAGCAGGAGAAAAGAAATAGAAAAACTTCGTAAATTGGGTAAAATGGCATCAAAGTAAAAACATGGAGGAAAAATTTTCTTTAATTAATAAAACAAAAGGCAAGCTTCCTCGCTTGCCTTTTGTGCTTTTAAAAGAAGACATCTTGGGTAAAAAATATTCCCTTTCTATTGCTTTTGTCAGTAAAAAGGAATCTCAAAAAATAAATAAAAAATATAGAAACAAAAATAAGCCCACCAACATATTATCTTTTCTGTTGAGTAAAAAAGAAGGAGAAATCATATTGTGTCCAGATATTATAAAAAAGGAAGCTAAAAATTTTGAGAGGACTTTCAGCCAATTTTTGGGCTTTTTAGTTATCCACGGAATGCTTCATTTGAAAGGTCTCGAACATAGTAGTACAATGGAATTATTAGAAGAAAAATATGATAAGAAATATTTCAGTAGGGATAGACGTAGGGTCCTTCATGACGCGAGTCGTAGTCGGAGAATTCATTAAAGGAGAAAAAAATCCTAAGATTATTGGTATGGGTGAAAGCATGACGCTTGGTATGCGACATGGCTATGTAGTAAACTCATCTCTCGTTACCACTTCAATAAAATCTGCAGTGAAAGCGGCGGAAAGAACTTCTGGCTTAAAAATTAAACGCTGCTTTGTTTCACTTTCTGGTGCGACCTTGCGTAGTGAAATAAGCTCAGGAGAAACAATAATCTCAAAAGCCAATGGTGAAGTAACTGCTCTCGATATCAATAAAGCCATTGCTGATTGCGAAAACAACTTAAATATAAATAATAAAAAAATTATTCATATATTTCCACAGACTTTTCGACTTGATGGAAAAGAAGTACTAGGAAGACTAGAAGGAATGTATGGAACAAAACTTGAAGTTAAAACCCTCTTTGTCACTTATTCTATTTTATATTTGGAAGATTTAATCAAAGCCATAGCAGAAGCTGGAGTAGAAACAATAGATGTAATAGCTTCCCCGGTTGCTATCAGTAGTATCGCTTTGTCTGAACGACAAAAAATCGTAGGCGTAGCATTGGTTGACATTGGAGATCAAACAACTTCCCTTTCTATTTTTGAAAATGGATTATTAGTATCATTGACGACTTTTTTAATAGGTTCCACCAAAATAACCAATGACATTGCTCTCGGTTTTAAAATCCCACTAGAAAAAGCAGAAGCATTAAAACTTGGAAATGATATAGGAGAATTCTCAAAGAAAAAACTAGACGAGATTATCGAAGCGAGACTGTGTGATATTTTTGAATCAATAGAAAATAATTTAAAAAAAATAAAAAGATCAGAGCTCTTGCCAGCAGGCATAGTCTTCGTAGGTGGTGGCGCAAACACTTCCCTTTTAACAGAATTATCAAAATCAATACTCAAACTTCCATCTAATATTGGTGCAATGGAAATTTTTGGTAATACTAAAACAAAACTTCGTGACCCATCTTATTTTACTGCGATTGGTCTTTTGACTTCTGGTAAAGACAACGACAATTACAGAGACAGTTCTTTAGGAAATCTTTTTAAAGACTTAAAAAACATCTTAAAATCAAACCTAAAACAATTGATGCCATAATTTGCTTTTTTTTGGGCTAGTGCTAGTATAGTTTCATACAAACCTAATCATTTTAAAGTAAAAATTATGCCAAAAATAAATCAAGAAATACAAAGTTTTGCTCGTATTATGGTCATCGGAATCGGTGGATCAGGGAAAAATGCAGTTAACCATATGATAAATTCTAAGGTTAAAGGTGTTTCCTTTATTTGCATGAATACCGACACTCAAGACTTGCATCACTCTCTCGCTGAGAAAAAAATTCATATTGGGAAAAATCTTACCAAAGGTCTCGGTGCTGGCATGGATCCTGAAGTCGGGAAAAAAGCAGCCGAAGAAACAAAATCTGAAATCCAAGACGTCATCAAAGGAGCAGACATGATTTTTCTTGCTTGTGGAATGGGTGGAGGTACCGGCACAGGAGCTGCTCCTATCGTCGCTCGCGCAGCTCGAGAACAAGGCATCTTGACCGTAGCGGTCACTACCAAGCCTTTCTTCTTTGAAGGAAATCACCGCATGAAACTAGCAGAAAAAGGAATCGAGGACTTAGCTAAAGAAGTGGATGCTATCATTATTATTCCAAACGACAAGCTACTTCAATTAGCCGATAAAAATACTAATTTCAAAGATGCATTTATAAAATGCGATGATGTATTACGCCAAGCCGTAGAAGGTATCTCTGATCTTATCACCACTCCAGGAATTATAAATGTAGACTTTGCGGACATTAAAGCCGTAATGGCAAATGCGGGATCAGCTCTGATGGGTATTGGGAGTGCTTCTGGTGAAAAACGCGCCGAGAAAGCTGCTCTAGCCGCTATCAATTCCCCTCTTCTTGAAGTTTCTATCCACGGTGCCAAAGGAGTGTTGTTTGCTATCTCTGGCGGAGATGATTTAACTATTAACGAAGTTCAAGAAGCTGCAAAAATAATCACTGAATCAATAGATAAAGACGCTAAAGTAATCTTCGGGACAATCCGTGATGAAAAATTAAAAAAAGGAGAGCTCAAGGTCACTGTTATCGCGACCAGCTTCCCTGCCGATGCGCCTCGCAAGAGTCTTTTTAGCGGAACAACGACAGGCCCACTTGTAAAAGAAGAAACTCCAGCAGTTGTAAAAAAAGAAATACATAATAGTATCCAAAGCAATCTACATCATACGCATAATACACATAATACAAATATCCATAACAATGATTTTATAAAAAAGATAGAAAAGAAAGAACCTAAAGAAGAGATAATAATAGAAGATGATGGTGATGACTGGAGCGCTGTTCCAGCATTTTTGAGACGAAATAAGAAATAGATAATTTTATACTTTTGACAAAATTACTTAAAAGTTATAATTTATTACTTGAAAGGAGGGGTTATGAACGAGGAAAACAAGTGCGCTCGTTGTTCAGACACTCAAACAATTCGTTCTTACAATGAGAGATTTTACGCTCACTGTTGTTCATGTATGAGGAAATTGGAATTTCCACCTCATAATTGTTACGAGACATCTCTCATAAAAACGGGTAAAACTTGCCTTATATGCAATGAACCTGTGGTAATAATGCATTCTCTTTAACGTCGGTATTCCATTGGATGGAATACCGACGTCTTTTTTTTATTTTAAAAGATTTGACACCTAGTGTATAATAGTAATCATGATATATGACCTAATAATTATTGGAGGTGGGCCGGCTGGATCTGCCGCAGCCGTTTACGCGGCTCGCAAAAAGTTAAAGACGCTTTTAGTTATTTCTGAGTGGGGTGGACAAAGTATGGTTTCAGAACATATTTACAATTGGATTGGATCTCCTGCTATCTCTGGAGCAGAACTGGCTCAAAATTTCAAAGAACATGTCTTATCTTATGTGGGAGAAAGTCTTGAAGTAAAAGAGGGCTCAAGAGTAAATAATATTTTTAAAAAAGACGAGAACTTCTTAGTCAAGACAGAAAAAAATGAAGAATTTGAAACTAAAACAATTTTAATAACAAGTGGCAGTAGTCGCAGGAAACTCACCGCTCTAAATGCCGATAGATTAGAACACAAAGGCCTCACCTATTGTGCCAGCTGTGACGGACCCCTCTTTGCAGATATGGATGTAGTTGTGATAGGTGGAGGCAATGCCGCTTTTGAATCAGCTTCCCAGCTTCTAGCATACTGTAAATCTGTTACCCTTATAAACCGAAGCGACATTTTTCGTGCTGAAAAAATTACCATTGAAAAAGTCTCTAAGGATCCAAAATTTTCAATCATTAAAAATGCGGAAATTTTAGAAATCCAAGGTGATAAATTCGTGGAAGGATTAATTTACAAAGACAAAACTTCTGGAGAAAAAAAAGAATTGAAAGTAACAGGCATTTTTGTAGAAATCGGACAAATTCCAAATACTGACTTCGTAAAAGATTTAGTGCCTTTAGATGAAATAGGCAAAGTAAAAATAGACGCTTGGTCCCAGAAAACAGAAGTCCCCGGCATCTGGGCTGCTGGAGATTGCACCAATATTCACTACCACCAAAACCTCATCGCAGCCGGCGACGCAGTCCGCGCGATGGAAGATATCTATCTAACGATACGTACAAAATAAAAAGCAAATAATATTATATTGAAATATAATAAAAGATTATAGTGGTAATGAAATTGAAAAAGTGGTGCCCTTATCCTCTTTTGATTTAACAGAGATTTTATACCCGCTCTGTTCTGCTAAATTTTTTACTAGGTAAAGACCCAGCCCCGAACTCACATTGGCATGCTCCGAAGCGTTTCTAGCCCGAAACATTTTTGTAAATATCTTATCTTGATCTTTTTTCGGAATGCCGATACCATTGTCCGAAACCTCTATGATAACATAATTGCCAGTTTTTTTTGTTAATAGTGTTATCTGGCCGTCCGGTTTTGAATATTTAATAGCATTCGAAAGAAGATTTTCCAAGATAATTCTAATAACTCTTTTGTCTAAATTTATAGTCGGTAGATTTTTGTTATATTGTTTCTTGAAATATATTTTTTTATTATTAATCTGTGGCAGTATTTCTTCGACTATTTCTTCCATAATTTCGAATAATTTTACCGGTTTCAACTCTATTTCGAATTTGCCCATTTCGATGCGGGAAATATTCAAAAATGTTTGGATCACTTCTGTCATATTTTTTACTTCTTTAAAAATCTTTTTTAAATATTTTTTATTTTCCTTACTCATATCACCCACCATACCCTTCATTAACATCTCAGTTGTCAGGGAAATAGTAGTGAGTGGTGTGCGGAGCTGGTGTGAAGCAAGAGAAATAAACTCACTTTTTGCTTTTTCGATCTCCTTTTCTTGAGTAATATCGCGCCAGACTACCACCGCCCCCTTAATATCACCATTGATCACGAGAGGCGCAGAACTGATTGAGAGAGGAACTATTCGTTTGTCTTTTTTGTGAATGAGATGGAAAGTCGTCGCAGTTGAAACCGCGAGTTCATTGTTTTTTTTATCGGTATCGAGTGCCATATAGAGCGGCCGTTTCTCCTTCGAGACGCGTCTCCCGAGCTCGTCGAAAAAAGGGATCTTTTCATCTAAATCATGGTTCAAAAGCTCGGAGGACTTCATGCCACAGAGCTCCTCGAGCGCTTTGTTGATATAGGTAATTTTACCTACCGTATCGGTTACTAGAATGCCGTCTGCGATGCTCAAGAGAAGCGCGTCGTCGAATGCCCTACCCTCTTTCATCTTTTGAGCATAATCGCGGAGCTTTTGTTCTGTTGCTCGATAAGGGCCTACATCTCGGGCAATTGCTGTATGGAATTGTTTCTCGCCAATTTTCCACGATGAATACGACACCTTTAAGGGGAATTCTTTGCCGTTTTTCCGCACCCCTTGCATCTCGACTGAAATATTCTTTCCTATGTCCCAGTTGTTTTTCTTTTCGTGCTTACCAAGAATAAATGGTTTTCCTAGGACCTCGCTTTCATTAAAACCAAATATGCGTTTAGCACTCTTGTTCCAGTACACTACGAATCCGGCTTCGTCAAACGTGATGATAGCGTTATTGACCGACTCCGCTATCAAGCGAAATTTTTGTTCGCTATCGGTGATTCCTAATTTATGCATCCGGACATGTTCAAGTGCCATGACGTACTGCCGCATTGTGGTGAGAATCATTCTAATTATCGAGAACATTTTTTCATATAGGCGAACCATGCTCATTATTATGAATTATCTTTTATAAATAGCAAATCCCCGTTGGTGCTTATGGCACGCAACGGGGATTTTTAGATCTAAGATTCTATGATATTACCCGAATGAGCTCATCGGGCGATACTGGTCTGACAAAGAATTTATCAAACCCTTTTTTGTCATCAGCGGGAACTTCTTCACCGCTGATAAGAACAAACTTTGCCGACGCGAGTATCTTCAACTCGCGCACCTTCCTGAGAAGCTCTGAACCATATATACAGTGCATTCTCTGGTCGGTAACAAGCGCGTCAACTTCAACTGATGACTCTTTCAACCAATCCAAGGCTTCCCTTGGATCGCTAAAGGAGTAGACTCGGTATTTCTCAGCTGAAAACAATTTTTTGAGTGTATACAGAGTATACTCGTCATCGTCAACCATAACGATGACCTTTTGCTTACCGACTGCTTTGCTCTTGACAGCAGGCGGTAACTGGCCAATTATCGACAACATCTCTATGCATTCTTCCATTTTCTTCTTGAGGTTTTCCATGTTCTCAACTCCAGCCCCCTGAAGTTTTGCCTCGTTCAACACCACGTGAAAGTGATGCCGGCACTCTGAGATAAAAGACGAGCGCTTCTCCTTTAAAAAATTAAGCGCTTTACTTGCCATAGGAGTCAGCGTCAATCCTTTAGTCTCGTCTAGAGACCACCACTTGGTCTCGATAATCCCCTCGGCTACGAGTGAACCAGGAAATCGTTCATCGTAGCAATGCCCGACATAAATATCGAACATGTACAACTTTTCCTCCTTGTGTTCATCACGACTGAACAAAAGGCGTTTATTAAAAATCCCTCTCAGTTGTGTTTCTTCTCTTATTTCGCGTACGAATGCTTTTTCACGACTTCCATCGGCAGGTTCAACGTGCCCACCAGGTAGCTCCCAATTGTCAACTCTACGGGCGAGCAACACCTCTTCTTTTGCGTTCAATAAAAGCACTAACGCAATATGATGCAATTCCATAACTCCTCCTTTAGCCGTGTAGGCCATATTTATTTATATATTTTTGGGTTGTAGATGACAAAGTGCCTCCAATGTCATATTAGCCATAAAAAAGCTGAATTGTCAATAGTGGCGGAGGGTACAGGACTTGAACCTGTAAGGGATTACTCCCGCTGGTTTTCGAAACCAGTGCCATACCATTAGGCGAACCCTCCTCGTTTGATAATCTAACATTTTTTGCAGTTTTTTCAAAAAATGTTATGATACTTTAAGTTTAGTTTAGAAATTGGCCCCATCGTCTAACGGTTAGGACATCGGGTTTTCAATCCGGTAATCAGAGTTCGATTCTCTGTGGGGTCACAAAGCACTTACATAAAAAAGAGCACACTGCTGTGCTCTTTTTTTGTGCTTTGTGAAGACGGAAGCATAATCCGCCAGCTGGCGGATAGCTGAGTCCGGGTCTGGAAAATTTGCTTTCGACGGAAAGCAAATTATTGTGGACCACATAAACATTGCCTTTCCGCTAGGAAAGACCTAGTGGATTCATGATTTGAAAACCACTCTCTAATCTGCTATCATTAAGCACCATATGGACAATAATCAAATAAAAATAATTATTTTGGCTGCTGGAAAAGGCACAAGAATGCAGAGTGATTTACCTAAAGTTTTAGAAACAGTAAAAGGTAAATCAATAATTAAATACTTACTTGAATCTATTGAAAAATCTGGCATAAACAGCAGGCCTGTTATTGTCGTCGGCTACGGCAAAGAAAAAGTAATGGAAGCTCTTGGTAAAGATTATGATTACATGATTCAAGAAGAACAACTCGGCACAGGACATGCAGTAATAATCACCCAAAAAATGCTTGAAAATAATGCGGATCACATAATGGTTCTCTATGGAGACCATCCACTTATCAGTCCTGAAACTATAAAAAAATTAAAAGATACTCATCTGGCTTCCAGTAAAAAAATAACCATGGCTACTTTTACTGTCCAAGATTTTGATGATTGGAGAGCTGTGTTTTACAAAAATTTTTCTCGCATAATTCGAGATCCCAATGGAGATATTATAAAAGACGTCCAATTTAAAGATACTGACGAAGAAGAAAAAAAGGTAAAAGAATTAAATCCTTGTTACTTTTGTTTTGAAGCAAAATGGCTCTGGGAAAACCTTAAAACGTTAAACACAAATAATGCTCAAAAAGAATATTACTTGACTGATTTAGTAAAAATAGCGATGAAAGAAAAAAATCAAATACAATCAATAAATATTGATCCCCATGAAGCTTTAGGAGTAAATTCCAAAGAAGAGCTTGAAACATTAGAGAAATTGATAGTATAGTAATGAGATGCGCGGTTAGCTCAGTGGTAGAGCGACCCCTTGACGTGGGGTAGGCCGGGGGTTCAATCCCCTCACCGCGCACATAAATATGACAATAAGAATTTTAAGCATCGAAACTTCCTGCGACGATACAGCAATAAGTATAATGGAAGCTAAAGGAGGCATTACAAATGCTTCTTTTAAAGTTTTAGCCAACAGCTCAAATTCTCAAATCAATGTTCACATCCCCTATGGCGGAGTTTTTCCAAAACTGGCAAAACTGGAACATGAAAAAAATCTGCCTATTTTATTAGAAGCCTGCTTGAAAAAAGTTAAGTTAAGTAAAAATAAAAAACCAATAGACGCAATAATGGTGACTCATGGTCCAGGACTTGAAATGTCTCTTTGGACTGGGATCGTTTTTGCCAAAGAGCTCTCGCAAAAATGGAAAGTACCCTTAGTACCAGTCAACCATATGGAAGGACACATCCTTTCTGTTTTTGGAAAAGGCAGGGGAACTTTTAAAATAGAGAAATTAAAAACACCTATACTGATGTTGCTCGTATCAGGCGGGCACACCCAATTAGTACTTTCTAACAAATTTATGAATTATGAAATTATCGGGGAAACACTCGACGATGCCGTCGGTGAAGCTTTCGATAAAGTGGCCAGAATGCTTGATCTACCTTATCCTGGTGGACCACAGATTTCAAAATTGGCAGGAGAAGCGAGAAACTCGTGCGAGCGAAGCATTGCGCAGGCTGGCGAGCCGAGCATAGCAAATTTTCAACAGAAAATTATGTGCGCTGAGTCCGCACGAGTTTCTCGCTTCTCCTGTGAACGCAACCCCAAAAAGATTAGTTTTTCTTTAGCTCTCCCCCGTCCAATGATATATACTAAAGATTTTAATTTTTCTTTTTCTGGACTCAAAACAGCAGTTTTGTATTTGATAAGAGATTTAGGTGGTATCAAAAAAATCAACCAAAAAACAAAAGCACAAATTGCTTTAGAATTTGAAAACGCCGCTATCGAATGTTTAACTTACAAAACAAAAAAAGCTGTAGAAAAATATAATATAAAAACTCTTATCGTTGCTGGAGGAGTCGTGGCTAATAAACATTTACAGAATGAAATCTCCGCCCTAGGCGGATCCGCCTCTGGCGGAAAAAAAATAAAAATCTTATTTCCCACAAAAGAACTTATGGGAGATAATTCTATAATGATCGGTATCGCTGGATATTTAAATTATATAAAAAATAAAAAGAGAGTTCCTAAATTAGATGACGTAAAAGCAACTGGTAATCTAAAGCTCTAACCCTTCTCGAGTCAGAATAAATGTGATATATTTAGGCATGAACGAAAAGTTGCTCAAACCCTACGACCCTAAAAATACCGAAGAAAAAATTTACAAGCTTTGGGAAGAATCTGGTTTTTTTAATCCAGATGTATGTATAGAAAAAGGAATAACAAAAATTGATGCAGAAAAATTCTCCATAGTACTTCCCCCACCAAACGTCACTGGCAATTTACACACTGGACATGCACTTATGCTCGTAATCCAAGATATCATGGTGCGGCACGCTCGTATGCAAGGCAAGCGTACTCTCTGGCTCCCTGGTACTGATCATGCTGCGATAGCCACCCAATCCAAGGTAGAAAAAATGCTAGAAAAAGAAGGTATTAGAAAAAATATTTTAGGCCGAGAAGAATTTTTAAAACAAGTAGAAAAATTTGCCAAAGAATCACACGACACGATAGTGAACCAAGCAAAAAAGCTCGGTGCTTCCCTTGACTGGTCTCGCGAAGCTTTTACCCTAGATGAAACTCGTAATATTGCCGTAAAAACTGCTTTTAAAACAATGTATGACGATGGGCTTATTTATCGTGGACACAGAATAGTAAACTGGGATCCAAAAGGGCAAACAGTCATTTCAGATGATGAATTAGTCTATGAAGAAAGAAAAGGTAAGTTTTATACTTTTAAATATGGACCTTTTGAAATAGGTACTGCTCGCCCAGAAACAAAATTTGGTGATAAATACGTTGTGATGCATCCAGACGATAAAAGATATATAAAGTGGAAACATGGCGACAAGCTGACTGTCGAGTGGATAAATGGACCAATAGAAGCTACTGTTATAAAAGATGAAATAATCGATATGGAATTCGGTACTGGAGTCATGACTATAACCCCGTGGCATTCACACGAAGACTTTGCCATTGCCGAAAAATACAAATTAGACAAAGAACAAATCATAGACAAATACGGCAAACTCCTTCCTATTGCAGGAGATTTTGCAGGTATGAAAATTACTGAAGCTAGAGAAAAAATTGTAGAAAAATTAAAAGAAAAAGGATTACTAGTAAAACTTGAAGAAAATTATGTAAACAGAGTGGCTACCGCAGAGAGAACTGGAGGAATGATCGAACCTCAAATAATGCTCCAATGGTTCGTGGATGTAAATAAAAAAATTCCAAACAGAGAAAATAAATCCCTCAAAGAATTAATGCTAGAGCCAGTAAGGAATGGAAAAATAAAAATAATGCCATCTCATTTCGAAAAAGTGTATTTCAACTGGATTGAAAACTTGCGTGATTGGTGTATTAGTAGACAAATCTGGTATGGGCACAGAATACCCGTATGGTATAAAGATAAAGAAATTTATTGTGGTATTGAAGCACCAAAAGAAGAAGGATGGATTCAAGATGAAGATACGTTAGATACTTGGTTTTCCTCAGGACTTTGGACCTTTTCTACTTTGGGCTGGCCTGAAAAAACAAAGGATCTTGAAGATTATCATCCGACCACTATTCTAGAAACAGGACACGATATTCTTTTTTTCTGGATTGCCCGTATGATTCTAATGTCTCAGTATCTCTTAGGAGAAATACCGTTTGAAAAAGTTTACCTACATGGCATGGTCCGTACAGCCGATGGTAAAAAAATGTCTAAATCACTCGGTGAAAAAGCTATCGACCCATTAGATATAATAGAAAAATATGGCAATGATGCATTACGGATGGCAATGGTCATAGGCAATACTCCAGGAAATGATTTAAAATTAAATGAAAACGATATTCGTGGCTATGGAAAATTTACTAACAAAGTTTGGAACGCTTCCAGATTTGTCTTAGAGCAAACAAAAGATTTTAATATTATCAATACATCAAAACTCGATGAAGAAGATGCACTAAGTAAAAAAGAATTAGAAAGTTTGATAGCTGAGGTATCAAAAGAAATGAGTGAATTTAAATTTTCTCTTGTCGCCGAAAAACTTTATCATTATTTCTGGCACACCTTCGCGGATATTATCATCGAACGTTCAAAGAAAAAGATTTTAGAAAATAAAAATGCAGATTCAGCTAAAGTTCTTCTTTACACACATTTAATTACCTTACTTAAAACCTTACATCCTTTTATGCCATTCGTTACAGAAGAAATTTGGTCGATGATGCCCACGAAAGACCAAGAACAAAACAAAAATCTATTAATGATTGAACAATGGCCCCTCGCTACGCTCGGGACCTACGGCCATAATGATAACAACTGATCCAAAAACTTTAATCGTAGCATTTTTGGGTGGAATTATCCCTTCTCTTTTATGGCTATGGTTTTGGTTGAAAGAAGACGAAGAACACCCTGAACCAAAAGGATTAGTCGCTATAGTATTTATAATGGGCATGATAATGGTTATATTTGTCTTGCCAATTCAAAAATTTATACAAGATCAAATAAGCTCTTATGAAGGTAAGCTTGTATTATGGGCTAGCGCAGAAGAAATATTAAAATATCTTGCGGTATTGGTGATCTTGTGTAAAACAAGAAATGCCGACAAACCAATAGATTGGCCGATATATATGATTACTGCAGCTCTAGGATTTGCTGCTCTTGAAAATATGTTATTCTTGCTTAAAATTTTTCCTTCTTCAATAGGAACTACCTTGAGCCTAAGTACTGGTAATCTAAGATTTCTGGGGGCCAATCTCCTTCACACGATCTCAAGTGGAATAATAGGTATCTCGATAGGAATTTCTTTTTTTATGAAAAAATGGGAAAGAAATAGTTTCCTTTTTTTTGGATTTTTAATTGCTATTGCCTTGCATAGCGCCTTTAATTTTTTTATAATAAGAAATGATGGAAGTGATTTCTTGAAAGTATTAGCATTTTTGTGGGTCGTTACAATTATAATTATGTTACTTTTTGAAAAAGTAAGAAGAATGAGTGAAAATTATTAATTAATAAAATCAAGTATCGCGCCTTAGGTCGCATTTTAAAGGAGAATGCGACATGATTCATTAGAATCAATTGCGCGATATGATTTCGTAAAATCATATGGAAAATAAAAAAAGAAGTTTTTTTGAAAGACTCACTGGAAGTGTTAGTAGTGAAGATGAAGAAACAACGTTTAAAAAAAATTACTTGGGAAAAAATTTAAAAGAAAATACTGAAGATAAAAAAAACAGCAATTGGATTGAAGAAGAAAACGAAGAGGCAGAATTATCAGTAGATGTTTATCAAACACCAACTGATATCGTCATTCAAACGATGATAGCTGGAGTTAGACCAGAAGACTTAGAATTATCAATTGCCCGAGACATTATCACCATATCTGGTAAACGTGAAGAAAATAGAAACATAGATGAGGAGAATTATTTTACCAAGGAACTCTATTGGGGTAAATTTTCACGCACCATATCACTTTCTGTAGAAGTAGAACCAGAAGAAGTTGAAGCAACAGAAAAACACGGCCTCGTTACAGTTAAAATAAAAAAGGTGGATAGAGAAAAGAAAAATACCGTTAAGGTGAAATCAATCTAAAAACAAAACCCGCTTAAGCGGGTTTTGTTTTTAGTGGTGCCTGGGGAGTGAATCGCACACTCGACCTGTCCCTCTTCAGGGGAACGCTCTACTACTGAGCTACCCAGGCAATATTTATTTATTCAAATTATCAAGTAAAGAACCAAAACTATCCAAATTACTTTTTGCTCCACTATATACACCAATCAATTGATCAATATAGGGCTGGATAAAATAATAAGCACCAACCGCAGAACCAATAACAAGTGCCCAATATATAATGCTCATTATTCGAGAAATACGTATAGATCTCGATACAGAACGAAGCATTTTGTTATTTTCCTGTGCGAGAGCAAATGTATCTTCTAATAACTTTTTGGATTCAGGATCCATAACAATAATTTAGCATAATTTAAAATAAAATAAAAGGTACAAATTTATGCGTTTTTTTCTTTTCTTTTTTCTTTATTTTTATACATTTCCAAATCAGCCTCGTGAAGTAATTCTGTAGTAGTTTTAGACTCTCCCCTTTTCAAAACTGCATACCCCATTGAAGCGGAAAACAGAAAATTAGTTCCATCAGGAACTTTAACAAATAAATTATCATTCACTTCTTTTTGAAGTCTTTGAAAAATTGTTTCATAAATTTCTGGGGTGATAGCTTCCTCTGTATTTTCAATGGGAAGTATCATAACAAACTCATCACCATGGGGTCTAAATAGAATATTCTTACCCTCTCTTGAAACTGCTTGAAGACGTTCAGCAAAAAGAACTAATGCCTCATCTCCTGCAGCATGACCATGAGTATCATTTAAAAATTTAAAACGATTTAAATCTATAGCAACAATCACAATAGCACGTAAGGCAGATTGTTCCGGTTTTAATTCTTTGGAAAATTCTAGTCTTTTGATTAATCTTCCCAATCTTGGCTCTACATCTTTTAATAGACCAGTCAGGGAATCAATATGAAGTCTATGATCTAAATTCTCGATAATATTTCTTAGCTCTTCATTTTCAGTCTCAAGTTTTTCTATTTTTGCTCTTGTTTCTTCCACCATCTCTCTCATTCCTACCTTAACTTCCTCTAAAGTATTTTCTGGTTCTAGAGGGTCATCTTTTTGTTTTTGAAACGTTTTTTCCATCATGTTAATATTTTAACACAATTCTCTAAAAAACCAACTCCTAAAAGAACCCTTTTGTGCCCTCGGTACGAATCGAACGTGCATCTATTCCTTAGGACGGAACTGTTCTATCCATTGAACTACGAGGGCAATAGAACAATAATATATTAGAAATAGACTAAAGTCCAAGGAGTTGAACTATTTTTTGCTTGTCAAAACCTACAATAATTTCATCGCCAATAATAATGACAGGCACACCCATTTGTCCGCTTTTTTCCATCATTTCTTTTCTTTTTTCTATATCAGTTCCTACATTATATTCCGTGAAAACTATCCCCTTTTCAATAAAGAAATCTTTTGCCAAGTGACAAAAATGACACGTATTTGTTGAATAAACTGTTACTTTTTGCATATGATTCTGCAGAATCACGTCGTGTAGTGTCCATTAAAAACGCGACGCTTTTCTAAATTAAATATTAATACATTATTTTATCATATTTCTGTGCGGGATGCGAGAATCGAACTCGCGTCTAATCCTTGGGAAGGACTCATTCTACCACTAAACCAATCCCGCCTCAATACATAGGAAATTCCTATGTATTTTTTTCCCCAAGTGCCATGATTATTTTAATTACTGTATCAGGGTTAAGCGACATACTTTCTATACCTTCATCTACTAGGAATTTAGCAAACTCTGGATAGTCGGATGGGGCTTGGCCACAGATGCCTATATACTTCCCTTTTTCTTTACATTTATGAATGATTTGAGCCACCAGTTTTTTTACTGCAGGGTTGTTTTCATTTGCAATATGAGTGACTATGCCAGAATCTCGATCGAGCCCTAGAGTAAGCTGAGTCAAATCATTAGATCCAATTGACATACCGTCAAAAATATCAAGAAATTCATCAGCCAAAAGAATATTCGAAGGGATTTCACACATTACATAAATTTTGAGTGTTTCATCTTTTTCGCGGTCTAAACCATTTTCTTTCATCACTTCGATGACTTGTTTCCCCTCTTCTGGAGTTCTACAAAATGGAATCATAGGGAGAACATTTGTAAGACCCATGTCTTCTCTTACACGTTTCATAGCAATACATTCAAGACTGAAAGCTTCTTTAAATTTTATATCGTAATACCTTGAAGCTCCACGCCAACCCAACATTGGATTCTCTTCATGAGGTTCATACATTTCTCCTCCTAGTAAAGTGCGGTACTCGTTTGTCTTGAAATCAGAAAAACGAATAATGACTTTGTTTGGATAAAATGTTGCACCAATCTTTGCGATACCTAAAGCAAGATTGTCTACATAATATTGTTTCTTATCTTTATATAAAGGTGTAAGCTCATCGATCTTGTTTAATACTTTTTGTATTTCAGGAGTTTTCTTTTCTTGCTGTAATTTATCATAATCAATCAAAACATTTGGATGTACACCAATATGTGAAGCGATTATGAATTCTAGTCTTCCGAGGCCCACACCCTCCGCTGGAAGATTGTAATTCTTAAAAGCTTCATCTGGAGAACCGATATTCACCATGATCTTTGTTTGTATTTGAGGTATTTTGTCTAAGTGATGTTCATTTATTTTAAATGGTAAAATTCCTTCATAGACATTACCAACATTTCCAGAAGAACAATCCACGGTCACTTCTTCCCCTGTTTTTAATAAACTAGTAGCATTATTAGAACCCACGATGCAAGGAATACCGAGCTCTCTCGACACTATGGCTGCATGTGATGTACGCCCTCCCTTATCCGTCACAATAGCGCTCGCTATCTTCATGATAGGTTCCCAATCTGGGTCAGTAATTTCCGTAACCAAAACTTCTCCTTCTTTAAATGCATTAATATCTTTTGCGTTATCTAACACCCGCACCTTTCCTGCGCCGATCTTAGAGCCCACAGCAATACCTTTTAATCGAACATTACTAGTTTTTTCAAGTTTATATTCTTTCAAAATGTTTCTATCATTGGCTGAAGCAACAGTCTCAGGACGAGCCTGCACTATATAAAGCTCTCCTGTTTTTCCGTCCTTTGCCCATTCGATATCCATAGGTTGATAATGCCCATGTCTTTTCGAGAAATATTTTTCTATCTCATAACACCATGTTGCGAGCTTTATCACTTCGGTATCTGAAAGAGAAAATTTTTGTTGCTCCTCTGCTGATACTTTTTCTTCTTTAGTTCCATTTCTGGCATACACGAGTTTTATATTTTTCTTACCAATATTTTTTGAAATTATAGGATACTTATTTCCATTATCGAGAGCAGGTTTGAAAATTATATATTCATCTGGGATAACTTTGCCTTGGACGATAAATTCTCCTAAACCATAAATACTAGTAACCACCACGACTTTATCAAAACCTGTTTCAGTGTCTATGGTAAAAGCCACACCTGAGGAAGAAAGATCTGAACGTATCATGCATTGAACACCTACAGAAAGTGCTACATCAAAATGTGAAAATCCTTTATCAGCTCGATAAGAGATAGCTCTATCTGTGAAGAGAGAAGCAATACATTTTTTTGTTGCTTCCAAAACATTGTCGATGCCCTGAATATTTAAATAAGTTTCTTGTTGACCAGCAAAAGAAGCCCCCGGAAGATCTTCGGCTGTAGCCGAAGAACGTACAGCTACGTCCGGATCTTTGCCGTATTTTTCCCCCAACTTTATATAATATTCTTTAATTACATCATTTAGATCTTGTGGTAATTTAGCTTTTAAAATAGCATTGCGGACCTTTTCTCCTCTTTTTTGAAGATTGCGAAGATCTTTAGTATCTAAATCAGCAAGGATTTCTTTTATTTTTTCATCTAAACCTGTATCTTTAAAAAAATGTCTATATGCGTCTGCTGTAAGAGCAAAACCATCTGGTATATTTATACCAAGTGGTACAAGATTAGAAAACATTTCTCCCAAAGCTGCATTCTTCCCTCCCACAATTCCCACATCATCGATATTCACTTCATTGAACCACTTTACAAAAACTCCTTTTTTCCCTTCTTCCATAAATAATTCTTGCTTATTACTAATAATTTATAATCTTTATTAACCTATCATATTTTACCATTCTTTCTGGCTTTGTGGGAGCACCAGCTTTTAAACCAAAACAATGAAATGCAAAAGCTAAATCAGCAATAAAATCATCATCTGTTTCCCCGCTCCTGTGGCTGACAATCAACTCAATATTATTTTCTCTGGCTAATTTCATCGTTTCCAATGTCTCTGTCAGGGTACCGATTTGGTTCGGCTTAATAATCATTGCATTTATGCACCCCTTTTCTATGGCTTTTTGTAAAAGATTTTTATTGGTAACGGTCAAATCATCTCCAACGACTATGGTTTTATTATTTTCTTTTAACTTTTTAAAGCTTTCAAAATCTTCTTCATAAAAAGGGTCTTCAATCGAAAGTAAATTAAATTCTTTAATAAGAGAACCGTAAATATCTAATAGTTCTTCTTTAGAAACATCTTTACCATCAATTTTATATATTCCATTTTTATAAAACGAAGAACTAGCTACATCTAGAGCAAGTCTCACTTTGTCTTCTAAGTCATTTTGCTTTATCGCAGCTCGAAGATAAAAAAGTGGTTGCTTTATATCACTTATTTTTGGAGCAAATCCTCCTTCATCTCCCAATACCACAGAATCTTCACGCAAATCTTTCAAGATTATTTCTTTTAAAGTATTTTGTATAGATATTCCTATTTTCACAGCTTCTTCTATGTTTTCCGTATCAGGCACAATATGATATTCCTGAAAAGCCAAATTATTTTTTGCGTGTTTGCCTCCATTTATTAAATTCATATATAAATAAGGAACTTTTTTTGCTTGCCCTGAGTCTAACCGAAGGGATGGTTTTATTTCAGCCAGGGTTCGTAAATAGGCAAAAGTTTCTAAGCCAGAAACTTTTGCCCCTACTTTTGCACAAGCGATACTAACACCGATCATAGAATTACCGCCTAAATTATCTTTATTAGAAGTGCCGTCTAACTCAATCATTATTCTATCTATTTCTTTTTGATTTAAAATATCTTGTCCTATTAAAACTGGAGCAATAATTTTATTTACTTTTTCTAGATCATTTTTTACCCCTTTGCCGTCAGCATCCCGCAATTCATGAGCTTCATGAGCCCCCGTAGATGCCCCGGAAGGAACAGAAAAATTTCCATAATCCTCTCCACACCATACAGTCACCTTAATAGTAGGATTCCCCCGTGAATCATTTATTTCTTCTGCTAATATTTTTGTAATTTTATTCATCCCGTTAGAAATTTTAATTTATAATATTTTATCAATCATACTTCCCATTATTGAATTTCTAACGGGATTCATTTTTTTAATTTTTCTTAGTTAAAAGAATCATCAAATCAGAAACATTCGCGCCAGTAGGTCCAGTAATAATCACATCCCCAGTTTTTTGAAAAAAATCATAAGAATCAAATCTTTCTATATAATCATCAACATCCAAACCAAGTTTTTCGACTTTATCTAAAGTATCTTTATCTATTATCGCTCCAGCCACATCGCTATTGTCCATACCATCTGAAGCAAAAGCTATAAAAACAGAATCATCATCCACTAATTTCATTTTTATAGCTTCTAATCCCATATGTAAATTCCTACCCCCCTTGCTTCCTTCTTTGGTGACTTCAATACTTGGCTCACCAGCTGCAAGTTTAACAAAACCAATGAAGGGTTTTTGAATGGTCTGGCCGGGATAGGGACCCGGAGAACCGAGGACCTGAGAAAATCCTTCATTGGTTTTGTTGCTGGAAAATATTTTTTTAAGCGCTTCTTTTATTTCATCATATAATTCAGTTGAAACAATATTAGTTTCTAAATTAAATTCTTCCGCTTTTTTCGCCATTGCTTCCACTGCAGTTTTGTTTGAAACTAAAACAAAATTATGAACTTTTTCAAAATATTTATCTTCTTTGGGAGTTTCAATCAAATCAAATTCTCCTAAATTATTCTCGGTAATAATTTTTTTCGCATCATCTATAGTGGTTTCATCCTTATAAGTTGCCCCAGAGGCAACATCCTCAAAATCATTTCCGGGAACATCAGAAAAAATAAGACCGATAACGGTAGCTGGGTAAGCTAACTTTGCTAAACCACCCCCTTTCAAGAGAGACAAATGTTTTCTAATAGTATTCATCTCAATGATTGTTTTACCAGATCCCAAAAATGCATCATAGAGTTTTGAACCTTCTGTATTTTCACTCTCAGGGTAACACAAAAGAGATGATCCTCCACCAGAAACAAGAACAATAATCAAATCATCAGTATTAGAATCTTTAATCATTTCATATATCTTTTTTCCTGCAGTAACATTTACCTCGCTTGGCCTAGGATGTGTACCTGTAAAAGTTTCAATGTGTGTGCAATCTACTTTAGTAATTCCGATGACAGCACCTTCCTTTATCTTAGAACCTAAAATTTTCTCAATTGCTAAGGCGCCATCCATGGAATCTTTACCAAAACCAACAACTTTTATGTTTTTGAATTTATTTAAATCGAAACTTTCGTTATTAATAAATAAAATATTATCTTCAAGTTTTATCTTGTTTTTTATTACTTCCTCTGTATTTATAGCATCAAAACCAGCTTCTACTATTTTTAACGCATTTTTCCTATTTTCAGTCGTAGCCAACTGATCAAAATTTTTGATCCAATGCTTGGTCATAATATTATTTTATTAAATTTATCGGACTCCCCGCCAAAAAACCTTGAATATTATCAACCGTCGTTTTCAATATTGAAGCAACTGCTTCACGAGTATAAAAAGCAATATGGGGAGTTATGATAACATTAGGCATTTTTATAAGTTCAAGATTCAAGTTTATTATCTTTTTTTCTTCCTCTGTTGCTTTACCACTAGTCAAAAAACTAGCCCCCTCTTTTAATGGTTTCTCACCTTCTAATACATCTGCTCCAAAACCAGCGATAATTCCCTCTTTTAAACCGGAGACGAGTGCCTCAGTATCTACAAGCTCCCCTCTAGCTGTATTTATCAAATAAGTTCCTTTTTTCATTAAAGAAATATTTTCTTTATTTATTAAATAACCATCATCTTTATTATAAGGAGTATGGAGAGTTACAATATCAGCCAGAGACACAACTTCTGCTAAACTTTTATATGTAAAATTATTTTCTTTTGCAAAAACTAAGTCTGGATATAAATCATAAGCAATGACATTCATATTAAAACCTTGGGCAATTTTTACGACATTTTTCCCAATTTTTCCTGTACCCACGACACCAAGCGTTTTATTGTTTAAATCAAAACCTTCCATATTCGAAAAATAATGAAAATCTAAGGAATCTGTCAGATAATTATTTGCTTTTATTATATTTCTCGAAAGACTTAACATTAAAGTAAAGGCAAACTCAGCTACGGTATGAGAACCATAAGCAGGTACATTCGAAACTTTTATACCTTTAGTGGAGGCATAAACACAATCAATGTGATCAAAACCTGTAGAACGCGTAGCGATAAACTTTAAATTTGGTATTGCATCTATAACATTTTTATTTATTGTTGAAGTAACAAAAATACTGACCACATCCGCATCTTTTGCTTTTTCAACACTATTTTCATTTAATTTTTCCTCAAAAAAAGAAACTTCGGTTCCATTTATGGATTGTGGAAAAGAGGCTTGTTCTACTTTTGGTACCTCAAAAAATATAATTTTCATAGTTTTATTGTATCATAAATATTATTTAAACAAATTAATAAAAAAAGACCAAAATCCTGAAGATGCTGGTTTGGAAACTTCGGGTAATTTTTTTTCTTCTACTATTATGGTCATATCTTCCCCCTCTTTTGCTAAGCCCAAATTTTCTCTAAAAAATTTTTCCTTACCTTCTACTGTATTTAAACTATTTATTTCAGAAGAAATATTTTCTTTTTGTTGTTTCAATAAAGCAACTTTATCTTCGACTATTTTTTTATTTTTTACCGTCTCTTGCATTTTATTCCAGAAAGTAAAAACATTCCAAGAAAAAAACAATATTACAATGCCAAAAAATATTAAAAATGGTTTTGATTGAACTATATTTCTCCAACCTCTTTTTTCTTGAAAATTTCTCATGGTTCAATTTTATTCACCATGACCCTGAGTTTGTCGAACGGGTCATAATATGATATACTTAGTATATGCTTTTCAACAAAAAACATCAAAAGAAGATACAAATTGCTTGGGCTATCGTTAGCATATTGATTATTATCAGTATGATATTGCTTTACTCACCGATTTTTAGATAAAAAAATCTAAAATAAGCTTTTGGAGGGGTTTCGAGGCTGTCGAGCCGAGAATTTCAGGCCTTCGGCTCTGAGGGCCTCAGGCTCGAAGAGATTTTTCAAGCTTCGAAAAATCCGTACCGGAAAAAGTTTATTTTAGATTTTTTTAATCTCTACTTTTCCCCTGATCGCATCATTTTTAGGAATACATCTTGTGGAATATTAACGCGTCCGCGCTCTTTCATTTTCTTTTTGCCTTTCTTTTGTTTCTCTCGAAGTTTCATTTTTCGAGTAATATCTCCTCCATACATATGTTGAGTCACATCTTTTTTCATACCTGAAAGAGTACGAGAAGAAATAATGCGCCCAAAAGCGCGACCTTGAATTTTCAAAGTAAACATCTGTCTAGGAAGCAAACCTTCTAATTTTAAAACTGCATTTTCTGCTTCAACTTCTGCTCTCTTTTTAGAAACAACTCTAGAAAAAGCTGGCACTATTTCATCCGCCACCAAAATGTCTAATCTAGTCACACTCGCTTCACGATTTTCATTTAATTTATAAGAAATGGAAGCATAACCTGAAGAAACACTTTTTAATTCATCAAAGAAATTTCGCATCAATTCACGCAAAGGCATTTTGACACTAATTGATGATCTATTGTCCCCAAAATTATCCGTCTCTCCTACTTCTGCCTCATGGTCAAAAAGAAGTTGCATAATAGCTCCTAGGTAAAAAGACGGGCTAATTATTTTTGCATCCACCCAAGGCTCATGCACATCTTCTATATTTCCATCATCTGGAAAAAAATATGGGGAATAAATTTTTTCTTTTTTACCATGTTTGTTTGTTACTTCATAAGTTATAGATGGAGTAGTAACGACAAGTTCTAAATTAAATTCTCTTTTTAGTCTCTCGGTAATAATTTCCAAATGAAGCATTCCTAAAAATCCACACCTAAATCCTCTACCTAAAGACCCAGAGGATTCTTCTTCATGTGAAAAGGCTGAATCAGATAGTTTTAATTTTCCTAAGGCAAGTTTTAATTCGGCAAAATCATCTGCGTCTTCTGGAAATACGCTCGCCCACACTACAGGCAATGGTTGCATATAGCCCTCAAAAGCTTCCAATGGATTTTTAGACATCGTAATAGTATCTCCGACAGATGCTATGCCGGGTTTCTTTATACCAGTAACAATATAACCCGTATCTCCGGGATAAAGAAAATCTCGAGGAGTTTCTTCTGGAGAAAAAGTCCCAACTTCGAGAGCGGTAAATTTCTCACCAGAAACTGCAAAATTTAAACTATCACCCTTAGCAACTTTTCCATCAAAAACTCGCACAAAAACTATCACCCCTCTATGATTTGAATATTTAAAATCAAAAACTAATGCGCGTAATATTTCGGACGTTGGACCTCGGAAATCCGGACGTCCAACGTCCGAAATAGTTTCTTTTGGTTCTGAAATTCGTTTTATGACTTCTTTTAAAAGCTCGGGTACTCCTTCTCCTGTACGCCCAGAAACTAATAAAATTTCATCTGGATCACAATTCAAAAGTTCCACCACTTCCTCTTTAACCTCATCAACCCTAGATAATGGAGAATCAATTTTAGAAAGTACAGGAATAATCTTGAGTCCACTATCGCGAGCCATAGCAAGAGTAGTAAGCGTTTGTGCTTGCACTCCTTGAGTTGAATCAACAAGTAAAATAGACCCCTCTACTGCCTTCAGAGCTCTAGACACTTCATAAGAAAAATCTATATGCCCAGGGGTATCAATAAGATTTAAAATATAATTTTCGCCTTCGAAAACATACTCCATTCGAACTGGTTGCATTTTGATAGTAATTCCTCTTTCACGCTCCAGGTCCATAGAATCCAATACTTGATCCCGCATTTTGCGTGTTTCTATAGTATGTGTAATTTCAAGCATTCTGTCTGCCAAAGTACTTTTACCATGGTCAATGTGAGCGATAATACTAAAATTTCTAATGTGTTTTAAATCCATAAATAAAATTCATTAATCTAAAAATCCTCCTGCCTGAAGATCCCATAATTTTTTATAAAATCCATCTTTTTTATTTATAAGTTCTTCGTGAACTCCATCCTCGACAATTTTCCCCTTCTCTAAAACGATAATCCTATCCATTTGTCTAATGGTGGAAAGTCGATGGGCGATGACAATAGTAGTTTTACCATCAATAAGTTTTGCGAGAGCATCTTGAATTAAAGATTCAGAGTGGGAATCAAGCGAAGAGGTTGCTTCATCTAAAATAAGAATCGGCGCATTTTTAATTATTGCGCGAGCAATAGCCACTCTTTGACGTTCTCCACCTGAGAGCTTTATCCCTCGCTCTCCTACATATGTCTCATAACGAAATGGCAAAGAATCAATAAACTCATCACAATGCGCAAGCGTTGCAGCTTTTAAAACTTCTTCATCTGTAGCACTTCTTCTACCATAACGTATATTTTCCATCAAAGTACGATGAAAGAGAACTGGATCTTGCGGAACAAAAGCTATTTGTTCCCGGAGATTTTCTTGAGAAATTTTACTAATATCAATTCCGTCAATAGCAATCTCACCCAAACTTGTATTAAACAATCTCATTAAAAGACGAACCAGAGTCGTCTTACCAGCGCCAGAAGAACCAACAATGGCTATTTTTTGTCCAGGCATTATGGTTAGAGAAAAATTATCTAATACTTTATTATTATTATTTTTGTAAAAATAAGTTACATTATTAAAGACAACTTCTCCTTTTATATTTTTAGCCACTTTTTCCACTTTATCGCTAATCTCATATGGTGTATTTAAAACAAGAGCCATTTCTTGAGCATCAGCAAAACTATTATAAAAAGTACGGACTATCCCCCCAAAACTCCATAGACTATCTATTAAACGTACTAAATAACTTTGAAGTAATACTATAAAAGGTAGCGTAACTAGAGAAAGTCTCCAATCATCAATCGCAACCCAAAAAATAATAAACCCTATAATGACTGAGTAAAATCCTTGGATAGCATTGAGCCCTTCCCATAAATACCAATTAAAAACGGTTGCTTTGCGTTGTTTTTGGATCGTTTCTCTAGTACGATTTTCTTCATACAGATGACCCGTAAAAATCTGAATTGAAGAATGGTTACCAATGGCATCAGCTAAAACCCCAGTGGTTTTTGTATCAGCCAAAGCAGAAAGCACATCATATTTAATTTTAAATCGAATATAAATAAAAGCGGTTAATAAAAAAATTAAACAAAATATTCCTAAAATGTAAGCATATTTCGGAACTAAAGAATAAATAGCAAAAAATGTACCAATACCACGGACTAAAAGAGGTAATCCATCAGCAGCCATTTTGTCAGTTAATCTCTCAAAAGCACCAGCATATTTATTTATTTTTCTAGTTAATGATCCTGCAAAATTATTTGCAAAAAAAGAATGAGAATGACCAATCATATAAGAAAAAGCTTGCTCTCTAAGACCTGCCATAACTCCAGCCTCAAAATAAGATAAACAAAATCCAGAAGATCTACTAAAAAACCAACGAGTTAATCCTAATATCAAAATTAAAATAATTATTGATTTAGCAGTTGAAATAATTGCAAAGTTATTTGTGCTTAATACATCCCAAAGTTTTAAAAACTGAAGTGGTATATAAATGTCTAAAATAGAAAAAAATATTGTAAAAAAAACAACACAAAAAAAAGATATTCTATAATTCTTTATTACCTGCCAATAATATTTAAGCACCAATCTAATGTGCAAATTTGAATAGTCTTTTTCCATATAAAAATAGGACAATTCTTGCCCTTTTTTTATTCTATCAGAAAAAACCCTTATTTCAAAGCTTCAAAGAGAGATTATGCATCTAGGATCTCGAAGTCTTCTCCTTCTTTTGGAATAACTTTTTTTCGACGAATAAAATAAACTGCACCGGCACCAGCTCCAATAAAAGCAAAAGAAGCAATAGGAACAATGGGGGTATTTGAATTGTTTGAACTTTCACTGTTTACGACATCACTTTGTAAAACAGTAGCGCCTAAATTTTCCAGCGGTTTCACCGCTGGAGGAATCGCTGTAGAAATTTTTGGCTTAGTTGCTGTCGTTATTAGGTCTTGCCTAGCGACAATGGGAACTTTAGATGACAAATAATCAAACACCAATTCTCCTGTTCCAGAATAAAGCTTTAAGTTGTTTTGATCACCAAGAGTAAATCCAGTTAGTTTACCAGAAATTGTCATTTGTTTTTTAGACATAATCACACTATTTTTTGGTAAAATAAAAGTTTTTCCATTGGCATTAATAACCCAATTTGAGATATCGATGTCCGAACTAGCATTGTTTGAAAGTTCTATAAAAAAATCTTTTGCGTCCCCTACTTTAGAAATAGAAACAGTCGTGGGGAGAACTTTAATTACCATCTTGCTCGTCGCCTCTGGAATTTTTGAAAAACTATTTTGATAATATTCCAAAAATAAAACATACTCTCCCGGATAATAATAAATATGAGAAAACTTTTCAAAATTATTTATTTGTTCAAATGAACTACCGTCGCCAAAATTCCAAGAAGCTCTACCAAGAACTACATTTTCATTAGAAAACCCTAAAACATTAGTTTTTATTTCAAATGGCTCCCCGGCAAAAGCTAAAGTATTAACTAAAATTTTTACTTTCATAACTGGATTTTCAATTACTTTAGGTTTTATTTGTACTGTAGAAGAATCATCATTGGATACTACAGTGTCTGAATTCGAAGAAGAAGTTTCAGTTGCCGGTACGGTGGATGAAGCATGATCTGTTACAAGAATACTTTGACCTAAATCTGGATTAGGGTTTCCACAGCTATCTACATCTCCCCAACAAACCTTATCTACTACTTCCCCGCTTGAGTTTTTAAGTTGGATTACATTTGATTCAGTAAGTGTCAAATTATCAACAACAATTTCAGAATTTTCCATTTGAGCACGAGAAATTAAAAAATAACCATTTGCATTAATTTTTTTATTTTCAAAATAAGTCTTTGTGACTAAAGAAGTGAAACTAGTTCCAGTTTGTGTTTTTCTTTGAATATACCAATTAGTTAAATCAACTTCAGCATTATCTTGATTGTAAAGCTTAATAAATCTATCTTCAGTTGGTGATATTTTTATTTCATTTATAACAACACTTGCTTGCGCCAAATTAAAACTAAAGAAAAAAACAAAACCTGTAAGAACTAAAATTAATTTTTTCATAAATTTTTTATAATATGTTAGAATAGTACCATGAGCGAAAACAATAATAAAATAGATTTCTTAGCAATTGGGGATATCGTAATAGATACTTTTATAAAATTAAAAGATGCAAGCATCGAGGGTACTCCAGACAATAAAGACTATAAAATATGCCTGCCTTTTGCCGACAAAGTTCCATACGAAGAAGTTTACGTTCTCCCCGCAGTAGGTAATGCTCCAAATGTTGCTGTCGCAGCTGCTCGGCTCGGACTCCAGACAAAACTCATCTCCAATATTGGTGATGATAAAGCAGGCACAGATTGTTTAGATTCACTTAAAAAAGATGAAGTTGGCACAGAACTAATAAGAATAAATACAGGAATAAAAACTAATCAGCATTTTGTTTTATGGTATGAAGCTGAAAGAACTATTTTAATCAAACATGAAATTTACCCATATAGTTTACCAGAATTTGATGAACCAAAATGGATTTATTTTAGTTCAGTAAATGAAACTGCTTTTCCTTTTCATTACACTATCGCGGACTATCTAGATGCCCATCCAGAAACAAAATTCGCTTTCGAACCTGGTAAGTTTGAAATAAAGTTAGGAAAAGAAAAATTACAAAGACTTTATAAACATACAGATATGTTTTTCTGCAATGTTGAAGAAGCGAGAAAAATATTAGGTCTCGATAGTGGAGAGATAAAAGAATTGCTGGAAAAAATTCATAGCTTAGGACCCAAGACAGTAGTGATCACAGATGGGCCCAAGGGTGCTTATACATATGACGGGGTAGAATATTTATTTATGCCTCCCTATCCTGACCCCAAACCGCCTTATGAACGCACTGGTGCTGGAGACGCTTTTTCTGCTACCATAGTAATTGCAAACATCTTGGGTAAAACTATGTCTGAAGCCCTAACCTGGGCAGGCATAAACTCCATGTCCGTAGTTCAAGAAGTCGGCGCCCAAAAAGGCCTCCTCACTAAAGAAAAATTGGAAGAATATCTTAAAAATGCGGGAGAGGGTTACAAAGCTAGAAAAATATAAAAGCGGTATTGAAAATAGACGCTGGCCTTTACAAAATATATTTTTTGTGCTTTTATTATATCAGATTTCTGAACTTTGAAGCTCTGAAACTTTGTAATAAACCATTCTTTGGATGGTCGGCAAAAATACACATATCAAAAGGAAAAACATGGAAACAATTTTAAATCTCAATTTTAATCTCAAAAGAAACGACGCGGGAGAGATTATTGGGGCCGGACTTTCCGGTGATGGTAGTACGGAGTCTAATATCTACTGCACAAGTTTTGTACGAGCACTCATGCAGGGCCAAGCCGATATTAGATTCCACGGCAATAGAATCATCTTTGAACATAAGGGGTGTGATTATGCTGGAGAAAGCATTTTTGAAAGACCGACAGAAGAAATCGAGATCTTGAAACGAATTCTAAGTTCGAGTAATAAGAATCTCAAGGCCGAGGCTTCGTCGGCATGGTGCGGAAGTTTCAACTTATACCTTAAACAGTAATCAACCCCGTTATAGACAAAGCCTCAAGCTCGTCTAAACGGGGTTTTGTTTTTATTAAAATTAAGTCTAATTTCTTTTCTAAATTTTTCTTTTCAAAACTTTCCTCACCGCTTCTTTGATAGAATCTTTACCCATACCATAATGTTCTATGAGTTCTTTTGGTGTGCCGGATTGACCGAATTTGTCGTGCACTCCGATAAATTCTATTGGCACCGGAAAATTCTGTGCTAAGACTTCTGCCACAGCCGAACCCATCCCCCCAGCTATTTGATGTTCTTCTACTGTTATTATTGCTTTACATTCTTTGGCTAAATTTATAACTGCCTCAGAATCTATTGGTTTTATTGTAGCTAAATTCATCACTTTAGTTTTTATTCCCTCTTGCTCTAATTCTTTAGCAGCCAAAAGTGCATTATATACGAGTCCACCCATAGCGATGATACCCACTTGCGCGAGCCCTAAATCCGGCATCCAATAAATTTCTGCTTTGCCTATTTGCATAGGAGTTTCCTCTGTGGTAATGATTGGAGTTTTTTCACGAACTAAACGCAAGTATGCTGGCTTACTAGTTTTTGCAAGCGCTACTGTCGCCTTCTTTGCTTCTATTGCATCACAAGGAGAAAGAACGTCCATATTTGGCATCACCCGCATCAAAGCAATATCTTCTAGTGCTTGATGCGTCCCACCATCAGGTCCTACAGAAATACCTGAATGTGAGCCCACGATAATAACTTTTCTATCGTTGTAAGATATCGTCGTCCTTATTTGTTCCCAGTTTCTCCCAGGAGAAAACATCGCATAAGAAGAACAAAAAGGGATTTTGCCCATAGTTGCCATACCAGAAGCCACTGTTACTAAATTTTGCTCTGCGACTCCGATTTGTATAAATCTATTTGGAAATTTATCGGCAAATAAATGCATCTGAGTACTTTCTGTTAAATCTGCACAAAGTCCCACTACGTTTTCATTTTCCTCGCCCGCAAGCAATAACCCCTGCCCAAAACCTTTACGAATCGGTACTTGCTCGACATCGTCATTAAACACCTTGGTATTAAGTTTTAGTTTAGGGTTAAGCATATTAAAATCTTAAATTTCTTAATTCTTTTAACGCCATTTCTCCTTCTTCTTTGGAAGGCGGTTTTCCATGCCATTTATAATTCCTTTCAAATTCTTTTACTCCTTTGCCCGGTATCGTATGTGCAATAATGACCGTGGGTTTTTCATAGATGGTTTGTGCTTCTTCTATAACCTCGTTTAAGGATCTAAAATCGTGTCCAGAAACTTCTATCACATGCCAATTAAAACTTTTCCATTTACTATGAAAAGGTTCTAAGGGCATCACATCTTCCGTAAATCCTTCAATTTGAATATTGTTTCTATCAACCACGGCAATCAAATTTCTTAATTTATGTTTTCCAGCCAGCATAATAGCTTCCCAAGTATTTCCTTCGTCCATCTCCCCGTCTGACATAAAACAATAAATGAATCTATCTTTGTCTTTCTTGTCTATTTTATCAGCGAGCGCCATCCCTACAGCCTGCGAAAGCCCAGAACCAAGCGGACCAGAAGAATTTTCCACATACGGCAAATATTCTCGATGTGGATGTCCTTGCAGTCTAGTACCAAATTTTCTTAAAGTTTTTAATTCTTCGACTGGAAAATATCCCGCATGTGCCATGGTGGAATACAATACCGGACAAATATGACCATTTGAAAGTATAAATCTATCTCGTCCTTCCCAGGAAGGATTTTTCGGATCGTGTTTTAAAATATGAAAATAAAAAAGAGTAAAAATATCTGCCATACCAAGAGGCCCAGCAGTGTGTCCACTTCCTGCTTCTATGAGCATTTCAATAATAGAGATACGAATATCATTCGCTTTCTTTTCCAACTCTGTAATTTTTTCATCTGTTAAGTGAGACATAAGATTAATTATAACAAACTAAATTTGTAAATACTATTAAAAATAGATATAATTCAACAAAATGATAGAAATTTCCAAAATAAGTAAAAGACTAGATAAAGAAAAAATTATAATATTAGTAGATGGCTGGTCTTCGTTTGAAAACCTATATTATTTAATACGAGAATCTATCCCAAATGAATATGGCTATATACAATATGCCTATCCTAATAAAATTTTATGTTCCGATCCAATCAAGACAAAAGAAAATTTTATTTATTTAATTACGGCTATCCAAAAGGATTTAAAAAAATTAAAAGAGAAAAAATATCGTTCTTTTTATTTATATGGTCAAAGCCTTGGTGGATTATTCTGCATGATTGTTTCAGATAAAATTGATATAAAAAAAGTCATGCTCATTGTGCCAGGTTATAATTTAGCTGAAGCTTTTTGGTTAGGTGAACATACTCAAAAATTAAAAAATGAAATGATAAAAAAACATCAAACGACCTTACCTGAATTAAAAAAATGTTGGAGGATAATTTCTCCTGATCATTATTTCAAAAATAAAAGCTATAATACAGAATTCAATATCATTTTGTCTAAAAATGACAAAGTAATTCCAATCGCCAATGGAAAAAAGTTAATAAAATTACTTAAAGAAAAAAATATAAAAGATCACATTTCTTGGACACATCTATCTCATGAATTGGAAGCAATAAAAGAAGCAATATTTATTAAAAATTTTAAAAATTGGGTATCAAAACAATCATGAAAAAGTGGGAATATTTTCATAAAATATGTGGCATTATTTTTATATTAATTGGGATAATAACCTATCTAACCCCAGTACCAGGATCTACGCTATTGATTATCTTGGGTTGTATTTGGTTAATAGGAAAAAAAAGAACTTCATATTTCTTAAAAGAAGTTCTGGGCAAAAAAATATTTAATTTTTTAAAAATAAAAATTCTTGTAAAAAAACTATAAATTACAAATTGTTAGGTTTTGTTTCATAACTTTACTTAAGGACCAATTTTGGGACATATGGTAAAATCATTTGTGGTTAGATTAGTATAAGTAAAAGATTTTCTCTTAACATTGTCAATCGAAGGATAACTAGTAGAGTAATAGCAAGATGGTGCATTCATAAGACTAAGCTCGCGATAACCAAAATTTGAATCCATTTTTCCTCCATTTGAACTCGCTTCAACAGTACCATAAGCACTTAAAAGATACTTATTCCCATTACTTGAATACATATAGCAACCACCACCAGCGCCACTACTTATTGGTTTTGGATCTTGGGGTAAGGCAGGTATATAGGTAGGGGCAAGTCCAGGGACCCAATCAGCTGTTTTTAAGTCGGGAAGAGCAGTAATTGTTTGAGGACAACCTAAGTCTATATAAACGTTATTCATATTGCCCGTACTCGGATAAATTCCCCCATTATCGATCGCATACAATTCAAGCGCATTAACTATTTGTCGTAATTCAGACAATCGTTTTGCATCGCGAGTTTTTGCTCTGCTGGAATTCAAAGAAGCTAGAACCACCGAAGAAAGAAGCCCGATAATAGCAACCACCACTAAAAGTTCGATTAATGTAAAACCTTTTTTATTCAAAAAAAATTTCATTATATTAAGTTAACCATAAAAAACTATAAATTCTCAAAATCTTCTATCGTTCCAATAATATCATCGGTTTTAAAAATAGCTGAACCAGCCACGAGTTTTGTTGCTCCGCTCTCAACCAACAATGGTGCTGTTGATCTATTAACACCTATATCAACGGCAATCGGAAAATCAGGATATTTTTCTCTCAAAACCTTAATTTTTTCATAAACCTGTTCATCGAGTAGAATTCCTCTGTGCCCAATTTTATCGTTTCCCATACATTGCACAAAATCTATACAAGAAATCAAAGGAAAAATTTGCTCAAGGGAAGTGGTTGGATTTATAGCCACCCCTATTTCAATACTATCTCTGATATACATATCGATCCCTTCTAAAAAATGCTTAAAATTTTCAAATTCCCCCACCGCTTCAATATGAAATATTATTCTTTTCGGTCCGAGCTTAGTATAAATATCAAAATTCTCTACGGCATCAGCCACCATCAGATCAAGTTCAAAATCAACATCTTCCCAAAAAGGCATTCCTTCTTGTTCATTTTGAATTCTCTGGAAATGTTCATCTGCCCCTCCTCCAGAAGAAAATGGCCAAGTACGAGTAGGTACAAAAATTCCATCACAAAAATCTATTTGCACGAGAGGTACGACCCCTCGCACTAAGGCAATTTTGTTCTTCAAATCTTCATAATTTTCTTCCAAAATTGCCGGAATAATTTCAGTCATAATTTTTTTTATTTATTTATGTCTATTTGATCTATTTTTGCCAAACGACGAACATGTCTTTCCCCACCACTATAAGGAGCATTCAGCCAAAAATTAACAATTTCCACCAGATCAGCTTCAGTAAAATATCGAGCACCCAAAGAAAGAACATTTGCATCATTGTGCTCCCTTGATCTATGAAGAATACCAGACTCAGCTTCTACTATGGGAGTTGCTTTACCATAATAAACTATAGCCCTGACATGAGGAAATCTATTGGCTACTATCGCCTCTCCTTGTCCGGTACCACCCAAAATAATACCTCTCACTTTTGTCGAATCATGCACATCTCTAGAAACTGCTCGAGCGACTTTAGAAATAAAATCTGGATAATCATCATCTTCATCATAAGTATATGCACCTTCATCTACTACTTCATGACCCTCCCCTTTTAAAAAAACTACAAGTGCCTCCTTTAATACATACCCTGCGTGATCTGTCCCAATGTAAATTTTCATATGTTTTTTATTATTTATAATATTGTACTCCCTGTTTTAACAACATGGTCTACCAAAGTATGCGTATACCCCATTTCATTATCATACCAAGCCATTACTTTTACCAGATTACCCCCCACTACGCGTGTCATAGCTAGGTCAACTATTGAAGCATATTTGCTTCCTAAAATATCAGAGGACACGAGGGGCTCATCTGTAACTGAAAAAATATTTTTCCATCTATCTAAGCTCGATGCTTTTTTCAGTATTGCATTTATTTCTTCAACACTTGTATCTCTTTTTGCAATAAAAGTAACATCGACGATTGATCCAGCCGGTACAGGCACTCGGATTGAAATGCCATCAAACAAACCTGCCAAAAGAGGAAATGCTTCTGTCACCGCCACAGCCGCCCCAGTAGAAGAAGGTATGATATTTTCTGCAGCAGCTCTTCCTTCACGCAAATCCTTTTTGTTTGGTCCATCGACAAGCGCTTGAGAGGCAGTATATCCATGCACAGTATTTAAAATTGCTTTTTCTATCCCAAGCTCTTCAAAAAGAATGGCAATAAGAGGACTAGCTGCATTTGTCGTACAAGAAGCGTTTGAAGTAATATCACAAGTACCAAATTTCTCTTCATTCACTCCCATTAAAATAGTTTCGCCATGAGCCGAGCCAACATCTCCTTTTGAAGGTGCTGAAATCACGACTTTTTTTGCGCCTTGATCAAGATGAAATTTTGCTTTTTCAAAAGAATTAAAAAGCCCCGTAGACTCAACGACTAAATCTATATCGAGTTCTTTCCAAGGAAGTTTAGATGTATCTTTTAAAGATAAAAATTTAACCATCTTGCCATCGATAATAATATTACCAGCGTCATGCTTTATATCATGATTCCACGTTTTATAGACAGTGTCATACTTTAATAAATAAGAAAGGCTCTCAAGGGATCCTAAATCATTTACTGCCACAATCTCAATCTCAGGTCTATCCCAAGCAAGCTTCAAAAAAGCTCTACCAATCCTCCCAAAACCATTAATCCCAACTCGTATTTTTTTCATAATTTAATTATACCAAAAATAAAAAAAAGTGTATAATCATAAAAAATGGAAAAAAATACTGAAACAAAGTTTATACACCTCCACACCCACTCTCACTATTCACTTTTGGATGGGCTTTCAAAACTCGAAGATTTAGTTGATATTGCAAAAGAAAATGAAATGCCGGCTCTAGCCATCACTGACCAAGGCACCATGTACGGTGCAATTGAATTCTATAAATTAGCTATAAAAGCTGGAATTAAACCCATCCTCGGAGTAGAAGCTTATATGACCGATGGTTCTCGAAAAGACAAAACAACAAGAAGTGGAGTAAAACGTTATTACCACCTCACTCTCCTCGCAAAAAACTTACAAGGTTATAAAAATTTGATGCGGCTCGTGACTATTTCAAATTTGGAAGGATATTATTACAAACCTCGAATAGACAAAGAAATACTCAGACTATATTCAGAAGGAATAATTGCTCTTTCAGGATGTCTCGGTGGAGAACTGGCTCAATCATTAATGAATAAAGACGAGGAA
>JBAZSF010000003.1:0-121058 GCA_041662525.1 Minisyncoccota bacterium | reverse complement strand
TTGGTAGCAATATTTTTATTTTACCTTATTCGTATTACCCGTACCTTTTCAAGGATTATGGATAAAACAGAAAGTAATATAAATAAAATTGGTGATACTACAAAAGAAATGTTGGAGGACTTGCGAGATAGTGCGTTATTTAATTTCTTCTTAAGAAAGAAGAAAAAAAGTCGAAAAGATTAATCCCGTTAGAAATTTACAAAACGGGGAATATTATTAAATTAACAATAATCAACTGTCTTTATATATAAAAATAAATGTACGGATAGTATGATTTCTAAACGGGATGAAAAATAATAAAAAAATGTCAGTTGGAAAAAAAGTAGCAGTTGGAGCAGGAGCGGTAGTAGTTGCTAGTGCAGTTGGGGCAGGAGTATATTATTTATTTGGACCTAGGGCCAAAGCTCATCAAAAGAAAGCAATTTCTTTTATTTCTAAAATGAAGAAAGATGTAGAGAAAGAAGTAAGAAAAACTAAAGAAGTTACCATTCCTATTTACAACAATATTGTAGATACTGTATCTTCAAATTATGCGAAGCAATATAAAATTTACGAAGGAGACGTAAAGGTTCTTGCCAAGAAACTTAAAAGTGAATGGAAGGGAGTGAATAAAGTTGCTAAAAAAACTGTTAAAACTTTAAAAAAGAAAAGTTTGTAAATGATCATGAAAAAAGAGATAGGTTATATTGGGCTTGGAAGAATGGGTAAAAATATGGTTTTTCGCTTGCTTGATGCGGGTTGGAATATTGTTGCTTACAATCGAAGTCCAGAAAGTGTTAAAGAGGTAGAGGGGAAAGGAGCTGTCGGAACATCCAGTATCAAAGAACTAGTCTCAAAACTTTCTGTTCCGCGGGTTGTGTGGGTAATGGTTTCCCATCAAGCTGTAGATGAAATGATAAATGAATTAGCACCGATATTGAAAAAGGGCGATTTGATTATTGACGGCGGAAATTCTCCTTATCAAGAATCAATGCGCAGAGCTAAAGAATTAAATGCTAAAGGAATTGAATTTTTAGATATTGGAGTTTCTGGCGGACCAGGAGGATCATTAAACGGTGCTTGCATGATGGCGGGCGGGAAAAAAGAATTATATGACAGACTTGAGGAAGGTGGATTTTTCAAAGACACTTGCAAGGAGGAAGGCTGGGGACACTTTGGACCATCCGGAGCGGGGCACTTTGTAAAAATGGTTCACAATGGTATTGAATACGGAATGATGCAAGCCATCGCAGAAGGGTTTGACCTTATGCGTCACACAAAAGAATTTGGTAGTAATTTTTCTTTGGATTTAGAAAAAATAACAGAAGTTTATTCTCATGGAAGCGTAGTTACTTCTAGTCTAGTTTCTTGGATGCATGATGGATATAAAAAATACGGCAAAGACTTGAATGAGATTTCAGGCAAAGCATCCGCTTCTGGGGAAGGCAAGTGGACAGTGGAAGCAGGTAAGAGAGAAAATATACCCATGCCAGTTATTCAAGCGTCTTTAGATGCGAGAGAAGCAACACAGGTAAAACCTTCCTATCAGGGGAAAGTAGTTTCCACGATGCGTGGAGAGTTCGGGCAACACCCTGTCAAAAGATCTCCCGATGAGCCTGAGGTATTTTAAAAAAGAAATATTGCGGAGGCGGTGAGATTCGAACTCACGGTCCGGTAAGGGACGGCGGTTTAGTAAACCGCTGATTTAAGCCACTCATCCACGCCTCCTTAAATCTAAAAAGAGTCTAACATAAAACCCGCCCAAAATGCTACGTGTATACAACGTTGTATGTTGTATGTGAGAATGGAAAAATGGTATTAATATGTTAGAGTAATTAAGTGAAAAGGAGCCGTGTCAGAGTGGTCTAACGTACCTCTTTGCTAAAGAGGCAGGGGCTTTAAAACCCCTCGACGGTTCGAATCCGTCCGGCTCCGCAGGTGCTTGTGTGCTTACGCACACAAGCAAGGATTCGAACGACGGAGTATAAAATTTTTAGCAGAAAATTTTACGAGTCGGTGACCAGACAAATTTTTTGCGACGGCAAAAAATTTAGTCGAGGGAGAAATTCCGTCCGGCTCCGCCAGGATAAATTTATGATTTACATAACCCTCGAAGTCTTTACAATGCCTCGTTGTTATTTTTGAGAAATAGTTGCCAGTCTTTTTCGAATAAGAATTTACATATATGAAAGATACTATAAGTTATAAAAAATGCTGATAAAACATCTATTGAATAATGTAAATGTCCTAATAAAACAATAATGGCAAACATTATCGAAAATGAAAGAAAAACTATTCTAAGTATTTTATTTTCCCAAAATATTAGAGCTAAAAGAAAAGGTATGCCAGTGTGTCCAGAAAAAAATAAATCATTTCCGATAAAAATACCGCTAAAGGCTTCTCTGGTAAAAAATATAGAATCGATTGTAGCTTGAGTGGGGAAGGGGCCGATGTGGGTGAGGCTGATGAATATTGATCTTATCAAAGTAAAAACAGCAATGCTTTTCATTGTGAATGGAGCATAATTAGGTCTTTTTAGTGTCACTAAAGTAGCTATGATTGTTAACAGGATAGCTCCCCAGATAAAAATAGCTGCCACTTCATAAACTCGAGTATTACTGAGAATAATATCAGCAGCAGGGGCACTTGCCCAACTATCAACATAATCACTTACAAAAAATTGCACGATGAGACTCGCGCTCAACAAGACTAAACCACTCAAGAAAGAGATTATAAATTTTTTGTCGGCAAAATATATCTTATAAGCTTGCATATACCTAATTATAGCTTAAAATTAATTTTAAGAAAATGTCTTTTTGTTTTTGTTCAAAAAAGAATCTATAGCTTCAGATATTTCTTGAATATTGCTAAATATGGCAAAATGATCAGCATTTGGAAATATAAAAAATTCAGAATTTTTTATATTTTTGGACATGATAATTGAATTTTTCACTGACACCATGGTGTCTTTTAGACCATGGACAATTAGAGTTGGAGTTTTTATTTTTCTTAAGAGCTCTTTTGATGGAAGACCCAAGGATTGTCTTAAGCAATACAAATAAGTACGTAATGTTGTATTTTGGATGTCTGGATAAATCCTTTTTATGTCCCAATCCGTCGTATTGAGATGTTTAGTATAGTCAACATGCCCCCCTTTTTTTGGATTAAAGGAAAATAAATTAAAAATTTTAGAAAGTTTCAAAATAATTCGTAAAAATTTTGTTGATAAATTTTTATTCAAATCAGATATCGGAGAAAGTAAAATATTAGAGGATACATTTTCTTCGTTTAGTTTTATATATTCCAAAGCGATTAGTGCTCCAAATGAATGACTGATTAGTGAAACTTTAGAGACGTCTAGAGATGTTAATAAGTCATTCAAATCTTCCGCCATATTTTTAATTTTATAGTCTTTGTAATTAGGATATTTTTTTGACATTCCGTGTCCTCGGATATCATAAGTTAAAATATTATATTTATTCTGATAGTTATTATTGAATATTTTTTCATATGGAATCCATGCTGAAGACGAACCAGAAAGACCATGAATAAATACTAAAGTCGGACGACCTTTTTCGAAATTATTAGTTCTGTAATACAAACCTTTATTTTTAAAATATGATTCTTTCATTATTTTCTTATCTTATATCTTCATATGATTTAGTGACAGATTTTTTTGCAAACACTTGGGAGAAAAAATTTAGAATATAAATAAAAGTTGTCTTTATAATACCTTGACCAAATAATCTTCTCGCAGATGAGTGCATGATGAAGTCTAGCTTAAATTTTACTTTACCATGTTTACTGGCGCGGCGAACAAGGTTCGTATCATCTCCGTAGAATATAGTGGTATCAAATCCGTTTATTTTTTTTAGTGTTTCTTTTTTAATTACTATATTGCCGTTTATTGCCATATATCCTACTAAAAGATAAATAGGGTAGGCGAGATACCAATATACCAAAGATAAGAATTGTTTAGATTTTGAAAAATCGTAATATATATAAGGACCGCTTAAGCACACAATTTTTGAATTATTCAAAAATTCATTAATTAAAATATCTATCCATCTTTTTGGCATTTTTGTATCAGCGTCAATAAAAGCCAAGATATCTCCAGTGGCAAGTTCAAAACCTTTTTGTCGTGCATGATTTGCTCCTTTTTTCATTTCTTGAATAATTTTTACTCCAGGAATTTTTTCTGCTATTTCTTTTGTACCATCAGTGCTGTTATTATCTATAACGATAATTTCATGAAATTTGCCAGAAGAATTTTTTATAGCACTTTCCAAGCATGCTTTTATGTATTTTTCTTCATTATAGGCACAAATAATAAGACTTATTTTCATTTTATCGTACTAGAAGTTTTTTCATTTTAATGTTTTGAGAATATATTTCAATAATGGATGCCGTAGAAAGCATATCTAGCCACATTTTTAGCATTTGTTTTATTCCTCGAAACCATCCACGTTTATTTTGTGGGAAAACATTTTCAACATTTGGCCACTGCACAATAGTAATACGCATATCATTAAGAATGATTTTTTTGTTAAGAAAAATTTCAAGCCCAAAACTTGGCAGTTGTTTCATCTCTTCCAGAGAGGTTATGACTGGTGTTTTTGGTAAAATTCTTTCTCCTGATAAGCAATCGATTTCCTTAAATGGAGAAAACGGTAGTGGCCAGGCATTTTTCCGATAACTTATAGCAACATCTGATATACCATTTTCTATTGGATTTATTAAGTCTCGTATGTTTTTTTCATTCAAATCTTGTAAATCTGCGTCCATTAAAAAAATATAATCACCCTTGGATATATTAATTCCATCAGCAACAGCAGCACTTTTACCCTCATTAACATTTTTTTCAATAAGATTAACGGTAGTAAATTTCTTAATTATTTCCCTAGTTCTATCCTGTGAGCCATCATCAATTACTATAACTTCATAAACAACTTTACCAATTAGGGGAACAATAATTGAAAGTATCTTGTCGATACCTTTCTCTTCATTATATGCTGGGATGATGCATGAAATTTTCATTGTCTTTTTTCCTCTACAGATTCTAGAGAGGTTATTTCTTTGCGCGCATATTTAATAATAGAAACATAAATAATTAAAAAAATAATCACCATTAAAGCCATGACAATATAAAAATTATTAATGTATTTTATGGCTGATTCATAAGATTTACCTAAATAATAACCAATTCCCATAAAGGCAGCATATTGAAAACATGTAATAGGAATAGTATAAGAAATAAATTTTTTATAGGACATTTTTGTAATACCAGCACTAATAAGAAATGGAGTAGCGAAACCGTAAGCTAATTTGCCGAAAAACATCATTTTAAAAGGATGTTTTTCCCAAAGATGTTTAACTATACCTATATTTTTTACGATTAAAGTTGAATTTAAAAAATGTTTCTGAATAAATTTTGACCGATCACTAAAATAACCCATATAAAAATATATAGTATCCGGGATAAGATCACCAAATATTAAAATTATAAAAGCTAACAAAAAATTAAAAACACCAGAATATATTAAAAAACCAACGAACACAGAGACGATTGGGCCCTCTATGGCTGCTAAGGGAAAAAGAATCAAATATTTATACCTTAGAAGTAAAATCAACGTTGTGCTCATGTGTCTTGTACTATAGCACTAATTTAATCATGATAATTAGGAAAACATTATTCTTTTTCGCAAATCGCTACTGGAGTAACTATGATCGCGACTGTTATAAATAATTTTTATATCTAACAATCGATCTCTAGAATAATTTGGTTTATTTTTCCAATCTACTCCCATAAAACGTACATCAGGTTTTAATTTTTTTAAAAGATGGTAAAGACCCACTTCGGTGTCATAGATTACTATTTCATCTATATATTTACAGCCTTCCAGACGAATTTTTCTTTCTTCTAATGTTTCAATAGGCTTATTTTTAGGACGATCTATCGAAGGGTCTATTTGTAGTCCAACTATCAAATAATCACATTGTTCTTTGCATTCTTTTAACATAAGGATATGTCCTGCGTGTAGTAAATCCATTGCACCACAGGTAAATCCTACAACCTTTTTGCTCTCTTTTTTCTTAATAGGCATATTTTATTATATCAAAAATAATTTTTTAATGCGCCACGGTGAATGCTATCACTTTTCGTGCACCAGCTTGTTTGAGAACTTTTCTTGCTTCGCTCAATGTCGCACCGGTGGTGGTAATGTCGTCTATTAAAATTATATTTCTATTTTTTATTAATTCACTTCTCTTGGCTTCAAATGAGCCAATTATATTTTTTAATCTCTCGTTCCTATTTTTGATGCGCGCTTGATGTTCCCGCTCTTTTATTTTTATTAAAATATTGGTCTCTAAAATAAATACCTCACCCCCAGCCCCTCTCCAACTTTGTTGGAGAGGGGAGGAATGCGAAGCAGGAGGGGTGAGGTGCTTTGTTTTTGATATGCGAACTAATTCTTTACAAATTAATTCTGCTTGATTGTATCCACGTTCTCTGTATCTCTTGGGTGAGAGGGGAATGGGAATTAGAATTATTTCTGTAAAATTCTCCAATACACTTAACTCAGATAATTCTTCTAAAATTTTCTCATAAATCATTTCTGCAAAAATATTTGCCAGTCTTTTCTTGCCCTTATATTTCAAAAGCCATAATGATTTTTTGATTGCCGGATGGCGATAATCATAGAGAGGGAAAATCCATTTAGCGCTTTCACGTTCAGCCGAGGGTGCTTCTGTCAGACAGGATAGACACAAATCTTTATCATCCTTACCGCAAAATATGCATTTTGTTGGAAAAATTATGTTTAATATGTTTTTTATAATAGTGTTTAAAAAGTCCATTTATGTTACAATATTAACATAAATGGACAATCCGTTAAAAAAATTTTTTTCAGATATCGGCAAACTTGGGAAAGGTGGAGAAGATTCTGCTGTCGGTATCGATATTGGTACTTCGGGGATTAAAGTAGTTGAGATTAAAATGAAAGGAGGCAAAGCGGTGCTTGAAACTTATGGGTCAATAGCCCTCGGTCCTTATGCCGATATTGACTCTGGAGGTGTTACTAATCTTCCTGTTGAAAAAATTATATTGGCTTTAAAAGAAGTTCTCAAACAATCTGATATCACGAGCACTTCCGTTGCTCTTTCTCTTCCAATTCAATCAAGTTTAATTTTTACTATTGAACTTCCAGCTAAAATAGGGGAGAAAGAGATAGCTGACATTGTTCCTATTGAAGCTCGTAAATATATTCCAGTTCCAATCACTGAAGTTTCTATTGATTATTTTATCATACCTAAAAAAGAAGCTTCTTTTGAAGAAATGAATGCTGTAGACATACCTCCAAAAGAAGAAGAAAAAATGAATGTTTTAGTGATTACGACCCAAAATGATGTAGTGGCTAAATATCGTTCAATCGTTTCAGGATGCAATTTATCAGCCTCTTTTTTTGAAATTGAAATTTTTTCTTCCATTCGAGCAAATTTTGAACATGAACTTTCCCCGGTCTTGTTGATTGATTTTGGTGCATCGCGTACCAAGCTTTCGATCGTAGAGTTCGGCATGGTTACAAATTATCACACCATAGATAGAGGAGGAGCTGATATAACCAATACTATTTCTAAATCTCTTTCTATTTCTTTTTCTGAAGCAGAAAAAATGAAAAAAGAATTTGGTCTTTTTGGAAATCCTACAGAAAAAAGTTTAGCTGATATTATTAAAGTCCATATTGATTACATTTTTTCTGAGACCAATAACGTGCTCTTGGGATATGAAAAGAAGAATAATAGAACTATTAGCAAAGTAATATTTACAGGTGGTGGGGCATTAATAAAAGGTCTTCAAGAGGTTGCCATAAATAATTTTCGTGCAGAAATAGAAATCGGGCATCCTTTTTCAAAAGTTGATGCGCCGGCATTTTTGGAAAAAGTTTTCTCGACTATCGGTCCAGAGTTTGCAGTTGCTTTAGGTTTAGCATTAAGAAAATTAAAATAAATGTGCCTGTATTGTCTTGTGTTCATTCCTACTGAGAGTAAAGTTATACACAATTTGCTTTTTTAAAATCTTCTTTTGTTATATAATAATAAGATAAAGTGTAATTGCTATGGAACAAAATTTTCAAACATCATTTATACCTAAAAAACCAATAATAAAGGAGGAGAGTATTGATTCTGCGCGCTCTATTAGTATTTTTTTTATTATTTCTCTTTTTATTTTTTTTACAGTTCTGGTTGCAACAGGCGGTCTTTATTTTTATGAAAGAATTTTAGTAAAAAAAATTACCGGTATGGGAGATACTTTAAATTTAGCTAAAAATCGTTTTGAGCCTTCAAAAATAACTGAGCTTCAAACTTTTGATAAACGTTTAATTTCTTCAAGTGAGATTTTATCTAAACATATTACCATTATTCCTATTTTTAATGCTTTAGAACAGCTTACTATGAAAAGTGTTCGTTTTACTGATTTTAGTTATAGTTTAGGAGCTGATATTAAGAATAAAATAAATATAAAAATGTCTGGAATTGCTATTGGTTATCGTTCCATTGCGCTTCAGTCTGACTTGTTTGAAAAAAATAAAAATTTAATTGATCCTATCTTTTCAAATTTAACACTTGATAATGATGGCAATGTTATTTTTAACCTAGAGTTTTCAGTTGATCCAAGTTTTGTTAATTATAAACAAGCTCTTATGATTAAAAGTTAAATTTATGACTAGATTTATAATACCAATTTTTTTGATAGGAATTGCTGGATCATTCTTTTTTATATTTACCAATCCTCTTTATAATAATATCTCTGCATTAAATTTAGAAATAGCATCATATGATGGGGCACTTGATAATTCTAAAATGTTTGAAGATGAACGTGATAAACTGACATCCAAGTATAATCAAATTATTCCTGAGAATTTAACTAAACTACAAAAACTTTTGCCTAATAATGTTGATAATATTCGTTTGATTTTAGAAATAGGACAAATAGCATTACCTTATGGAATGGTTTTGAAAGATGTAAAATACAATGTGACAGATACAAAGACTGCAACGACAGAGGGAAAGGGAACGGTCATTAAGGGCGGATCGGCCGTTGAGACATCTAAGGATTATGGAGTTTTTGATTTAGAATTTTCTATATCAGGAACTTATAATGATTTTATTTCTTTTACTAAAGATTTAGAAAGCAATCTTAGAATTGTAGATATATCGTCTATTACTTTTTCATCTAATACCGGGGGGGCTGGTAATAATTCAAAAATAAATTCTTCTGAAATTTATAAATATGATTTTAAAATTAAAACTTATTATTTAAAAAATTAATTTCTAAAAAAGATTAAAAACAAGAATAAAGAAAATGCCAAAAATTAAAAACATCATAATATTTATAGTAATAGCATTAGTGTTCTTTTTAATTTATCTTTTTTTTATAAAATCATCTCCCGAGCAGGATAATTTAGTCTCAGAAAGAGCAAATTCTACTTTGCCCAATATGGATGGTTCCAGCTTGGGAGATATAAACACTTCAAATACAAATTCTTTGATTTCGAAAGATTTTCTCGTAACATTTTCTAATATCAAAGATTTAAAGTTAAATGATACTATTTTTTCTGATCCAGCATTTATTAGTTTGCATGATTCTAGTATTGTACTTATACCAGATGGCACTGAGGGCAGACCAAATCCTTTTGCCCAATTTGGGAATGACATTGTTTTACCTGTTTCTGAAAATAGTTCAAATTCTACTTCAGTTATTCCAGCACCGACTAACCCCTAAATATAATTATTATTATGAGTTTTTTAGAAGAACTAGTTAAAAAAGGTTTAATAAATGGAAGCCAAATAGGCGAAATCAATGATCGTGCAAAAAAAGAACACGATGGAGATATAGAAGAAACACTTATTGAGTTTGGTATTCCGGAGGAAAAAATTCTTGAAATAAAAGGAGAATATTTAGGCATCCCAGTAAAAAATATAAATTCTAAAGAAGTATCTTTTAATGTATTGAAATATATTTCAGAAGATTCAGCTGCTCATTATCATTTTGTACCAATAGCATTGAAAGATGGAGTATTGGAAGTAGGAATACTAGATCCAGAAAATATCCAGGCGATAGATGCATTACAATTTATTTCTACTAAAATTGGTATCCCTTTCAAAATTTTTTTAATCTCCAAAAGTAGTTATGAAAATATCATGCAATCCTTTAAAGGATTAGGGAGTCAAGTTGAAGAAGTTTTAAAAGAGTTAGGGAAAGAAGAAACTATTAATATAAAAAGTTTAAGTGAGGAAAATTTAAGTAAGGAAATTAAAAATATACAAAAAGGCGAAGAAGTAAAAATAGTAGAAGATGCTCCAGTTATAAAAATTGTTGCTGTTATATTGCGTAACGCAGTAGAAGGGAATGCTTCTGATATCCATATTGAGCATACAGGTGAAAAAGTTAAAGTGCGTTTTCGGGTGGATGGAATACTTCATACTTCGATAATATTACCACCGAATGTTTATGGTGGGATTGTAGCACGCATAAAAATTCTTTCTAAATTAAGATTAGACGAAAAACGTAAACCTCAAGATGGGTCTTTTAGTGCAAATATTGATGAACGCAAAATTGATTTTCGTGTTTCTACTATGCCAGCATATTATGGAGAGAAAGTTGTTATGCGTATTTTGGATTCTGAAAAAGGAGTGAAGCCGCTCGATCAGATTGGATTATCAGAAGTAAATTTAAATATAATTAGAGAAGCAATAAAGAAGCCTTATGGACTTATATTAATTACTGGTCCGACTGGGTCTGGAAAATCAACTACTTTATATTCAATGATGAATGAACTTAATAAAGAAGAGAGGAACATTGTGTCTTTGGAAGATCCTGTAGAGTACCATATGTTGGATATTAATCAGTCACAGGTGATGCCGGAAATTGGTTATACATTTGCAAATGGACTTCGTTCGATACTTCGTCAAGATCCTGATATAATCATGGTCGGAGAAATTCGAGACAAGGAAACTGCTCAACTTGCAATTCAGGCTGCCTTAACCGGACACCTTGTACTTTCTACTCTTCACACGAATAATGCAATTGGTGCGATTACCCGTCTTATAGATATGGGGGTTGATCCATATTTAATTGCTCCGACCTTGATTGTTTCCATCGCTCAACGTTTAGCTCGAATGACTTTTCCATCTTCACGGAAAGAAGTACCTCTAGATGAAAGTGTAAAAAAGCAAATAGATGAGCAGTTGAAAGATTTACCTGATGAGTTTAAGCCTCATATAGGGGATAAGATGTATGACACTGTGCCATCACCTGAATGTCCTTCTGGAACAAAAGGACGTATTGCCGTTTTTGAAATGTTTAAAGTTGATAAGGAAATGCAGGCTATAATCTTGAAAAATCCTACAGATGGGGCAATCTATAAATTAGCTCGGAGTAATGGAATGTTGATAATGAAAGAAGATGCAATATTAAAATCTTTACAAGGAATAATTCCATTTACTGAAGTATATAATTTTAGCAATGAAAACGAATGAGCCGTTCAGGTCCTGAGGCCTTCAGGCCCGAATAGGTTGTCCACAGTGTGTTTTATTATAAGTGATTTTATAGTATAATGAGTTGATATTATGGAAAATGAAAAAATAAAAATCTTAATAGTTGATGATGATAGTTTTCTTTTGGATATGTATGCGCTTAAATTTAGCCAAAATAATTTTGAAGTTTATACTGCAGGAAATGGTGTTCACGCATTAGAAAAACTTAAAGGAGGACTTTCCCCTGATATTCTTTTGATTGATATAATCATGCCAGAGATGGATGGTTTTGAAACCTTAACACAAATAAAAGCTCAAAATTTATGTTCAAATTGTGTAAAAATAATTTTATCTAACAAAAGTGAACAACGGGACATGGATGAAGGTAATAAATTGGGAGTGGTAGGTTATATTGTGAAAGCGAATTTCACTCCGGCAGAAGTTATTCAACAGGTAGTAAAAATTTTAGAACAAAAAAATCATGGATTATAAAAAAGAACTTGAAGATCTTATTTTAAATGTTATTCACGAAGGTGGTTCAGATTTGCATTTAGGTGTTGGGCGTGTGCCAGCTATTCGTGTATCCGGAGAACTTATTTTCCTCACTAGGCATCCCATTTTATCACAAGAGGACGTACTTGGAATTTTAGGTGAGATATTAGAAAAATCAAAAATTGATAATTTTAAAGAAAATTTTGAGGCTGACTTTTCCTATGATTTTCGCGGAGAAGCCAGATTGCGCGGAAATGCTTTTTTTCAAAAAGGTTTAATCAATATTGTTTTTCGATTAGTGCCTAAAGTTCAAACTATAGAGCAGTTGCGGTTGCCTCCTATCTTGGCTGATTTAGCTCGCAAAAAACAAGGATTTTTTTTAGTGGTGGGTCCAGTTGGACAAGGTAAATCAACTACCTTATCAGCAATGATAAATTTAATAAATAATGAGCAAGCGCGCCATATAGTAACCATTGAAGATCCGATTGAACACATCTACGTGCCTAATAAATCTATAATTAATCAACGGGAAGTAGGTATCGATACAAAAGATTTTCATAGTGCACTTAAAGAAGTTTTTCGTGAAGATGTAAATGTAATTATGGTTGGTGAAATGCGTACACAAGAAACTATTTCGACTGCGGTAACTGCCGCCGAGACTGGGCATCTTGTACTTTCTACTCTCCATACCAACAATGCTTCTCAAACCATAGATAGAATCATAGATTCTTTTCCGGGAGATCAGCAAGATCAAATTCGTGCTCAGCTCTCTACCTCTTTGCTTGGTATTTTTTCTCAGAGACTTATTCCCAGAATTACAGGTGGACTTGTTCCAGCTTATGAACTTCTTTTAAATAATAATGCAGTTTCTAATTTAATTCGTGAAAAACGCACGCACGAAATAGATGTGGTTATAGAAACAGGGATGGAGTCTGGGATGGTGGATTTAAATCATTCACTGCTTGAGCTTTTGCGAGCTGGAGAAATTTCTATTGAGAACGCTTATCAAAATTCATTTAATCCAAAAGGTCTGGAGCGTCTAATATAATATGTTATTCAAATATAAAGCTATAAACGATAAGGGGGAAAATAAAGAAGGGGAAATTGATGCGCCCAATCGTGATATGGCGATTAGTGGACTTCAACATCGAGGTCTTATTGTTATTTCTATTTATGGAGAAAAAGAAAAAAAATCAATTCTTCAATTTTCTTTTTTTGAAAGAGTAAAGACAAAAGATGTTGTAATTCTTTCTCGTCAGATTGCAACTTTGTTTGAAGCGCAGGTTTCTGCTTTAAAAGCTTTTACTATGCTTGCGAATAATTCTGAAAATAAACTTTTAGGAAATAAACTTACCCAAATAGTTGACGATCTTCAAGCAGGAGTTTCTATTTCAGGAGCACTCTCTCATCATCCAGATGTATTTTCTGATTTTTACATAAACATGGTAAAAGTAGGAGAGGAGACAGGTAAACTCAATCAAACCTTTTTACATTTGGCAGATTATTTAGATCGTCAATATGCCCTTACTTCTAAGACTAAAAACGCGCTTATTTATCCAGCTTTTGTTGTTATTACTTTTTTTGTGGTGATGACACTGATGTTTACGGTTGTTATTCCAAAGTTAGCAGTTATTATTCAAGATTCCGGTCAAGAAGTTCCATTTTTTACCCAAGTGGTGATTGCAATTTCAAACTTATTTGTTCATTATGGTTTTTTTATTTTGATTTTTTTGATATTTTTTGGGATTTGGATTTGGTATTTATCAACTACCATCAAAGGAAAAGTTTATCTTGATACTTTAAAACTTTCCTCTCCAGGTATTGGCAATTTGTATAAAAAACTTTATCTTTCCAGAATAACTGACAACTTGGGTACCATGCTTGTTTCAGGTGTTCCAATAATTCGATCAGTAGACATCACCGCGCAAGTAGTAGGATCTTTGGCATATAAAAATATATTAGGAGATGTGGCAAATAGTCTAAGGTCAGGATTGGTTCTCTCGGAGGCATTTGGAAAATATCAACAACAAATTCCTAGAATTTTTGTACAAATGATTCAAGTTGGAGAAGAGACTGGTTCTATGGGGTCTATTTTTAAAAATCTAACTGATTTTTATAAACGTGAAGTGGATGATGCTATAGATACTTTGGTTGGTTTAATAGAGCCGGTGATGATTGTGGTTTTAGGTTTTGGGGTAGGAATACTTTTGGTTTCTGTGTTGTTGCCGATTTACAATATGGCTGGGAGTATTAGTTAAGAGGATGTGGATAACTAAATTGCACATACATTTTTATCTCTGTGATATAATGGATGTATTAGAAATTAAGTCGAAAATTATTATAAATTGTTATTAATATTAATAGTTAATTTTATTATGAAAATGAATTCAAAAAAAGGTTTTACGTTAATTGAATTGTTGGTTGTCGTCGCTATTATCGGTATTTTGGCGTCAGTTGTTTTGGCGTCACTTAACACTGCACGATCAAAAGGATCCGATGCGGCTATAAAGGCAAATATGTCTGGTGTTAGAACTTCAGCAGAAGTTGCGTATGATACTAATGGCAATAAATACAACACTGATGGAACTACTGCATATACAGGGGGTGATTGTGGAGCTACTTTTACAGCAAATACATTGTTTGCTAATTCTAGTGTTTCCGCAGCTCTAGCCCAAGTAAAAGTTCAAAATGGTAGTGTTGCTCTTTTTTGTAACCAAAACGCAGCTGGATCAGCTTACGCTATTGCAGCTACTTTAAAGGGTGGAACATGGTGGTGTATTGACAGCGCTGGTGCTGCAAAAGGTACACAGGGTACTGGTACTACCGGTTACACTGCTCAAAGCGGTGCAGCAACTGCAGCTTTGACAGACAATGCAGATATGACTTGTAACTAGTTTTAGAGTAAGCGAGGATATTCTTGATATTAAGAAGAAGTCACCCAAAAGGTGGCTTTTTCTTTTTGTAGATGTGATATAATAAAAAGAATTAAAAGGCCGACTTTTATTATCATTATTGTTATTCTTATGAAGAATTTTAAGAAAGGTTTTACGTTAATTGAACTTTTAGTGGTTGTGGCTATTATCGGTATTTTGGCTTCAGTTGTTTTGGTTGCATTAAATAATGCTAGGACTAAGGGCGGAGATGCGGGGGTAAAAGCAAATTTAAGGAATGCCATAGCTCAAGGAGAGGTTCTTTATAGTACCAGAACTACAAATCTAAATACTTATACAAGTGCTTGTAATACTGGTACGGTTGATGGAGCTAAGGGTGTTGGTGAATTAGTATTAGCTGCTGCTAAAGCTTCTGGTTTATCTTCACCATATTATAATTATGTTATTGCTACTGGTGTTGCTACAAATGCCATAGGGACTGCTATAACAGCTACATGTAATTCTTCTGCAAATGCTTGGGCGGCGCAAGTTCCCTTAAATGGCAGTACGGTTGCTTCGCCTAAAATGTGGTGTGTAGACAGTACAGGAAAATCAAAACAAGAAGTAGTTAATTCCCTCATCACCGCTTCAACATATGCTTGTATTTAGTTTAAAAGAGTAAATATGACTTCAATTCTTACAATTATTTTCTTTTTTTTAGGTCTGATTATCGGAAGTTTTTTAAATGTTGTCATTTTTCGGCTAAACACAAATAGATCTTTTGGTGGAAGAAGTGGATGTATGTCTTGTCAAAAAAAGCTTGCTTGGTATGAGCTTATTCCTGTTTTTAGTTTCCTTAGTCTTGGGGGAAGGTGTCGGAATTGTAAAACAAAAATTTCATTACAGTATCCGGCTGTAGAATTCATAATGGGTTTGATTTTTGCTCTTTTGTTTTTAAAATTTCAAGATATATTTTTCGTAGATATCCTTACTTTTAGTTTTAATTATACTTATTATGCTATAGCATTTTCTATTCTTGTAGTAATTGCTGTTTACGATTTAAAACACAAAATAATCCCAGACATTCTTTCTTTTATTTTTGGTCTTTTGGCTTTTATGGGTTTATTTTTTATTCAAGCTGATGGCTTTTTAGGTTTTTCTCCTCATATGCCCACTATTTTAGGTTTTTTTGCAGGCCCGATAATAGCCCTTCCTTTTGTTTTTTTCTGGTTAGTGTCTTCTGGTAGGTGGATGGGGTTAGGGGATGCAAAACTGGCAATTGGTTTAGGGTGGTTGCTCGGCCTTCCGCTTGCTCTCACTGGCGTAGTATTTGCTTTTTGGATAGGGTCTGTGGTCGGGGTTTTGCTCGTTATTTTTTCTAAAAAGTATGGAATGAAAAGTGAAATTCCTTTTGCCCCATATTTGGCTCTTGGTGCGTTTTTGGCATTTATTTTTAGTTTAAATCTTTTTCCACTTTTTTAAATGACCTACTCGATAAAAACTCAGGCCTTCGCTCTGAGGGCTCAGTCTCGAAGAGGTCATGGTGAGCAAAATCGAACCATGAATAAAAAAAATCAAAAGAATAGGGGGATGTCTTACGTGGAGCTTATTGTAGTTTTAAGCATTTTTGCTGCTTTGTCTTCTGTCGTAATTTTTAATTATGGAGATTTTCAAGATAGAGTGGACATTAAAAATGTAGCGAGCGATATTGCTTTGAAAATAGTGGAAGCACAGAAGTCATCGATAAATGGAGTATTGCCACCTCCTGGGTATAATTATGATGCGGACACATGGAAACCTGCTTATGGAGTTTATTTTGATATTGTAAATAATAATAAACAATTTATTTATTTTGCTGATTTAAATGGTGATTTTATATATAATGAAAGTGCGATAGACACTATAAATATTACAAAAGGTAATGTTATAGAAAAAATAGAAAACTGTTCTGATGCCAATTGTACTTTATTTCCTTCAGTTAGCCCTCTTAGTATTTTTTTTAGGCGACCAGATTCTAGTGCGATTTTTGATGGTGCAATAGTGGCTAGTTCCGGTTACATTAGAATTTCAATACTTTCACCTAAAGAAGCGACGGCTTTAATAAAAATATATCCTTCGGGAAGGGTGCAAGTTAATTAAAATTATGAATTACAAATTAAAAATTAAAAAATCAAGAAATGGGGGCCGAAAGGTCCTGAGCGAAGCGAAGGGATACACGATTATTGAAACAATGGTTGCCGTTTCTCTTTTTGTGATCATTGTTACCATAGGAATGGGGTCTTTATTGAATGCTAATTTACTTCACCGAAAATCACAAAATATGCGTTCAATTATAGATAATTTAAGTTTTGTGATGGAAGATATGTCTAAAAATTTAAGAACAGGGTACAATTATCACTGTATAATTAGTGGGGATATTTTGCCGGTTTCGAGTATGAGTGATGCAAAAAGTTGTGCTAGTGGAGGATGGGGTATTGCTTTTGAGCCTGCTGGTGGTAATTCTTTGGATGATAATGACCAGTGGGTTTATTATATAAACAGTGGTAGGATTTTTAAATCAACAGTAGGACCTTCCAGTTTACCTAACTTCATACAATTAACTCCGGATGAAATAAAAATTAATTCAGTTTCTAGCTTTACAGTAGAAGGTGCTGAGCCACCAGAATATGATGTTAATGGTAATTTAATAAGTAGTGATGATGCTCAACCTTTTGTTACTATTAAATTAGTTGGAGAGATAGATTCAAATGGAGTTGTTTCTCCTTTTTCCTTACAAACTTCTGTGTCTCAGAGAAATTTAGATATATGAATAAATTTTTAAGACAAAAAAATAAAGCATTTACACTAGTGGAAACATTAGTTTCTATCTCAATTTTCACCATGTCTATTCTAGGCTTGATGTCGATTTTAGCATCGAGTATTTCTAATACTAATTATGTTAAACAGAAAATCACAGCTGAGTATCTAGCGCAAGAGGGAATAGAGCATGCTAGAAATATTAGAGATACCCATGTTTTATATGACATAAGTTTAGGTTGGGATAATTTTAAAAGTGATGATAGTGTTACAGATTATGATAGTCCTAGTGGGTATTCTAATTTTAATCGTGAGGTTTTCTTAACACCAATTAGTTCTGACGAAGTAAAAATCACATCAACCGTTATGTGGAATCAGGGATCGGGACAGAAGAGCGTAACCCTTTCAGCAAATTTATTTAATTGGATAGAATAAAAAAATGAAATTATTAAAAACAAAAAAAAATAGGGAGCTTGCCCAGTACCGAAGACGAAAGTCTTCTGGTTCTGGGTTCGTAATACTTTTTGCAGTCACACTCTCCGCTATTTTTTTATCTATCGCTTTAGGTGTTACCAATATAGCTTTTAGAGAAATAAAATTTAGCACTTCAGCGAAAAATACCAATGATGCTTTTTTTGCCGCTGATTCAGGAATTGAATGTGCAATGGTTAATGATAAATCTACAGGTTCTTCTTTTTTAGATGTACCAATATCAACAATGATATGTCTTGGTGGTATTATTTCTATTATAAAAAATGATTTATCCCCATATTGGAGTTTTGAGCTTTCTGGGTTAGGTGGTGGTGAGCAGGGTTGTGCAAAGGTGACTATGGATAAGACTGATCCATCTATAACTAAGGTAATTTCAAAAGGATATAGCAATAATGGAAGTGATACAAGTTGTCAGCCAACATTTAACAGCACGGAGAGACAAATAGAATTAAGCTATTAATGTATGCAAAAGGTTGAAGTTCAAAAAAGAGTAGAAAAATTACGTTCAGAAATTGCACGATTAAGGAACGCATATCACATAGAAAATGCACCAAATATTACTGACGATGTTTATGATGCTCTAACACGTGAATTAAAAGATCTTCTAAAGAAATATCCAGAATTTGAAGATCTGAATGCAGGAGAAAATAGGGTAGCAGGAAAACCACTTGATAAATTTGCCAAAGTGAAGCATCAAAATAGAATGCTTTCTTTGAATGATGCTTTTAGTGAAGAAGAATTATATGATTGGGAAAAAAGAATTTTTAAATTGCTTGGGGGTTCGGCTTCCGAGGTGAATTATTTTTGTGAAGTTAAATTTGATGGTTTGGCAGTATCACTTATTTACGAAAATGGTGTATTTACCAGAGGGGCTACGAGAGGAGATGGTTTTGTCGGTGAAGACATCACTCAAAATTTAAAGACAATACATTCAATACCGCTTTTTCTTAAAAAACCATTTCCGGAATTTTTAGAAGTCCGTGGTGAGGCGGTAATGTCCAAAAAAACTTTGGAAAAGCTTAATTTACTTAATCAAAAAAAAGGTAAAGCCATTTTTGCTAATACTAGGAATGCTGCCGCGGGAAGCTTGAGACAACTTGACCCCAAATTAGCTGCTGAAAGGAAACTTGATTTTTTTGCTTATGATATTGCGGAAGTTAAGTTTTCGGAAAAACAAGCAAAATTTTCTCGGGTCCTCGGCCTGGGACCAGACCAGCTCGAAAATTTTCTTGTTTTTCCGAAAACCCATTCAGACAAACATAATTTTTTAAAAAAATTAGGTTTTCAAGTAGATGAAAATGATGCTATTGGTAAAAATTTAAATGAAGTAATAAATTTCATAAAAAAATTTGAAAAGATAAGAGCTGATTTTTTATATGGTACTGATGGAATCGTCATATCAGTGAATGATTTAAAATTACAAGAAGTTTTAGGCGTCGTCGGAAAAGCTCCGCGCTACATGATGGCATTTAAATATCCTGCCGAAAGAGCAACGACTGTAGTCAAAGATGTAAAAATCAATGTTGGTCGTACTGGTGTTCTCACACCTTTAGCAATTTTTGAACCGACGCTTGTAGCAGGTTCTAGAGTATCAAAAGCGACCTTACACAATATGGATCAAATAGAACGGCTTGATTTAAGAATAGGAGATACGGTAGTGATAGAAAAAGCTGGGGATGTTATTCCTAAAGTAGTAGAAGTTTTGACTAGGATGCGCATAGGCAAAGAGAAAAAATTTAAAATGCCAGAATATTGTCCGGCATGCGGAGGGAAAATAGAAAAGAAAAAATTGCCTTCACAAGAATCTGTTGCCTATTACTGCTCCAATTCTAAATGTTCTGCCAAAAATGAGAGATATTTAGAACACTTTGTCTCTGTATTTGAAATTTATGAATTAGGTCCTAAAATTTTAAGGCGTTTTAAAGATGAAGGGCTGATAACCGATGTGGCTGATATTTTTACTCTTACCAAAGAAGATATCGCACTTCTGGAGCGGTTTGGAGAAAAATCAGCAGAAAACATAATTTCTGAGATAGAAAATAAAAAGAAAATTTCTTTTTCAAGATTTCTTTGGGCACTTGGAATTCTCCATGTAGGGGAGGAGACGGCGCGGGATCTAGCCATACATTTTGGAACTTTAGAAAAACTATTATCTTCTATTGAGAAAGATGTAACGGAAATAGACAGTATAGAGAATATTGGGCCAGCAGTATCAAAAAGTGTTAGCAGTTTCTTTAATGATAAAAATAATTTGAATTTTATAAAAAAATTGGAAAAAAATGGGGTAATTATAAAAGAAATGGAAAAGAAAAAAGCTGGAAAATTTACTGGTCTTCATTTTGTTTTAACTGGTACGCTTTCTACAATGTCACGCGAAATAGCCAAAGAGCGTATCCTTGCTTTGGGTGGAAAAGTTATAGGTTCTGTATCAAAGAATACTTCTTATGTTGTGGTGGGTGAAGACCCAGGCCGTTCAGGCTCCCTCGGGACTGAGGACTCGGGACGAACGTCTGAGAGCCCTCAGGCTCGAATGAGCTCAAAACTTAAAACTGCTGAAAAATTGGGAGTAAAAGTGTTAAACGAAAAAGAATTTTTAAGGATAATTTAATTAGTCGTCATTTTCTCTTGTCTCTTGTTGTCTAGTCTCTCTATTTTGTTTATTGTCGGAGTTTTCTGTTTTCGATGTAGTTTCTTTTATAAATTGAGTATCCTGTTCGGATTCTTCTGGATTGTTTTCAGATTCTTCATATGATTGTTCGTCTTTGTCTTCTGATTCATCTCTTATTTTATTGGCGTCATCTCTAGCAGTTTCAGAAATTTTGACGTTATCTTCGTCTTCTTGTTTTTCTTCTTGCTCTTCGTCAGTTTCATTATTTTGCTCACGGATGTTATCCAATGTCTCAGTGTGTATGTTCATTTGATTTTGAAAACCGGTAATTATATTATCTTTTATTTCATTATCTGAAGATTTATCTTGAGTAAGATCGATTAAGGTTTTACTTAGAGTCTTGGCATGATCTATGAAGAGATCGTTTAATTGTTTTTCTCTTACTTTATCAATTTCCTTTTGATTTGCTAGATTTTCAGCTTCCGCCATGCGTTCTGTCGCTAGGGAGCTCTCGTATTTTGCTTTTGATTCTTCATAAAGCATTAGATGAGAATAAATCGGTTCCACAACTTTAACTTTAAGCGGATAAAGGATGTTTCCAGGCAAACTTTTTTGGTAAACAAAACCGATTCCACTACTAAAAATAATTATCATAAAGGAAAAGGATCCAAAATAAATTAATTTATTTTTTTGCAAGTTGGTCGCGAAAGAATTAAAAGACCAAGGGCTTTTAATAGGGGTGTCAGATAGAGTAGGAGAATTTAAAATGTTTGAAAGCATAAGTTCCTTTTCTGTAGCAGTCATTTTTATCTGTTTTATTTCTTCTGCCCCGATATTTATTTTTTTATTTATTTTTTCATTCTCCATATTATTTATCTTTTATTAATATATCCCATTTCTTCTCTTAATTTTAATAATCCTCTATTTATTCTGACTGACACAGCATTTTCTGATATTCCTAAAATATTACCTATTTCTTGCAGGGATAAGTCTTCTATGAAACGCAGATAAATCGGATTTTGGGATACTGGTGTTAATTTCCTTATTTTTTCCAAAAGATATCTTCCTTCTGCCCCCACCTCGATGTTGTCTTTAGTTTTTTCATCAATCAAGTCATATTCGTATTCAAATTTTTTTTCTTCATTATTTTTCATTAGACTTTCTAGAGAAACACTTTTCTTTTTGCGATACCAGTCAATAATTAGGCGGCGAGCTACTGTAAAAAGAAAAGCTTTATAATTATGTATTTCTTCTTTCTCTTGTGAAAAATTTTGCCATAAGCGTAAAAAAGATTCTTGAGTTATGTCTAATGCTTGTTCTTTATTAGATACACGAAATAAGCAGAATCGAAAAATAGTATCTGATTCTTCCGTAAATATTTTTTCAAATTTTTTGGCAATATCTTCTTTCATTTAATAAGACGTATGGATAATGAATTTCTTACTGCGAGATTTTAATAATATTGATATGCAACATAAAACTGATTGTGTCTAGGTAAGAAATATCATCTTTTAACGTCTATTCTTATAACAGGTCGAGTATTAGAAATTTCGAATTGTTAAATTGTTAATTGATTATTATTGATTGTAGTTAATTATTATTAAATTATTATTAAAAATAAAAAAATATGAAAAAAATAATGAAATCGTTAGGTTTATTGAGTTTGATGATCGGTGTGTCAGTTTTGGGATTTGGTTCTAACTTTGCACAAGCTGTTAATTATACGGCATCGGATGTTGCGGCGCATAATACTCAAGCGAGTTGTTGGGTTATTATAGATAACACTGTTTATGATTTAACCAACTTTATTCCGTTGCACCCAGGAGGGCCAGCGATAATAATATCGATTTGTGGAATGGATGCTTCATCTGTGTTTCCCCATTCGGCTAATACTTTAAATGCCCTTAGCTCTTATGTTATAGGAACCTTGGGGGCTACTCCCGTTCTTACCACCATCAACGTTACTCCAACTACCCCTTCAGTAGTGGTTGGTAATACGCAGCAAATGGTTGCTACCACCTTAGATCAAAATGGAGCAGCTATCGCAGCAACGGTAGTTTGGACAAGTTCAAATCCTGCTATTGGAACCATCAATTCAACTACTGGTTTATTTACAGCAGTATCTGCTGGAAGTACGACCTTAACTGCTACAAGTGGAAGTGTGACTGGGGCAACGGTCGCTACTGTTAGTGTTGTGACTCCAACTCCAACTGATCATCATGAAGATAATGATGATGAAGATGAAGATAGTGATAAAGAAGATCATGATGATGAAGATAGGGATAGAAATAGATCAAATAGATCAGAAAGAAAAACAAAAGAAAATGTTGGTGAACATAGAAACAATAACCAACATAAAAACAGAAGGGGTCATAACGACTAAAAGATAATTTTTTGTTAGAGACTTTGAATTACAAAACTTAATTAATATGAAATACAAAAAGCACCGTGAGGTGCTTTTTGTTGTGAAAACTATTATTACTATTTTATCTTTAAACTTAAGAAATTTAGGTTTATGGATAATTGAACTAGCAAATAGACCTTTTAGGTGTACAATAAAGCTATAAGGTTCGAAATAATTAATTTAGCTTATAAAAAAATGAAGAAAATACAAACAGGTTTGATTTTTTTTATAATGTTTGTTTGTGGGGTTTTCGGTTTAGCAAAAAGTTCTTTGGCGGCAACTTATTATGTATCACCATCTGGTAGTGGGGCAAGTTGTTCTAGTGTCGCACCATGTGTTCTTGCATCTGGTCTAAGTAAGCTGGTGGCTGGAGACACACTTATTCTAAAAGATGGAACTTATTATAGCGGTATTGCCATAGGATCTTCCGGCACAAGTAGCAGTCCTATTACTATTAAAGCAGAGAATGATGGAATGGTAAATGTTGATGGTCAAGGACAAAGGGAACCATTAGTGATTGCTGGAAAAAGTTATGTTGACGTAGAAGGCATTGTTTTTCGAAATGCAATTTATGATGTTATTAAAGTTAGCGGAGGATCATCTCATATCAATTTACGAAGACTTTCAGCGTATAATGCTGGTAATGGTAATTATCACCTCTTTTTAATTTGGAATTCCAGTTACGTGTTAGTAGAAGATAGTGTGGCATCACAGACTAGTGGTTCGAATAAGTCCGGCCGATATTGTTTTATTTCACATGCCGGTGCTAATCATAATACCTTCAGACGTAATTACTGTGATTATTTTAGTCACACTGGCGGCGGAGGTCCTTGTTCTGCAGCAGTTGATTATGGTGGCAGTTACGATTTGTGGGAAAACAATGTTTTTGATGTTTCAAAAATGCCTGCTGGGTGCAGTAATGTATCTTATCAATTCGCAATTTTTGGTGAAGGACTTTACAATGATACTTCGCATAACAAATGGTATGGCAATGTCGCTATCGGTGGACCAAATATTGAAAAAGTGGTTTTAGGAGAAACTGATGGAGCGGCGCATTCAATAAAGAATTGGGAATTTTATGACAATGTTTTTATTAATGCAAAAGAGGGAGTTGCTAATATTGGAGCGGCCGATGGCGCTGGTTGGATTTTCAAAAATAATACTGTAGCTAATATGTCCCAAGCAGAAGGTCTATGGTCATTAGGATCTGGTGCCACAATTTCTGCCACCAATAATTCTTTCCTTTCGAGTGCGACCGGAGTGCGAACCGGCAACGGGGGCGCTTTAACTAGTCGCTATAATAATTTTTCTGCTATTGGAACTCAATATAGTGGTACGATTAATGATAAAATGGGAGACAAAACCTTAGCACCTGTTTACAATACTGCAGCTTATGGCAAGGGTGCGTATCTTATGCCTTCTTCGTCTTTGAATGGCCAAGGAGAAAACGGTGTTAATGTCGGTGCAGAAATACTCTATCAGTATCAGAATGGTCAAAAAACTAGTACTCCTCTTTGGCCGTGGCCGATGGAAGATCGGATTAAGAATGAAATATCCGGGAATTCAGTTACCTATGAATATGGCGGTGGTATTTGGAAAACTTTGAATGGAGCTTATTCAACCCCAACCCCAACCCCAACACCGACACCAGTTCCAGTTCCGACTCCAACCCTTCCTCCAACACCTACTCCAATTACACCGCAGATTGTAGTCAGTGCCACTCAAGTCGCTCCTGGAACAACAGTCACTGTTAATGTAAGTGATGGAAGTAAGGGCGCCCAAGAATGGGTGGCCCTCTATTTGGCTTCCAATCCAGATTCAGCCTATAGTGTGAATAGTAATTGGAAATATTTAAATGGAACACAAACAGCACCGTCTACTGGATTGAGTTCAGCGACTCTTCAATTTACTCTGCCAACTACTCCGGGTGTTTATAATTTTAGATATTTTGCAAAAGTTGGTTTTGCAACTCGTTTAGCAATCAGTCCGAATATTACCGTGGCAACACCAACACCAACTCCAACACCAAGCCCAACTCCAAATCTAAAACCAACACCGACATCAACACCAATCCTAGCATCCACTCCAAATCCAACACTTACCTCTACATCAACACCAACCCCGACACCAATTTCATTACCACAATCATACTTTTTCTCCCGAAATCTCTCTCTAAATAAAAAAGGAGAAGACGTCAGACAACTTCAGAAATTTCTCAATACTCATGGTTTTGTTGTTATAAAAACTGGAGTTGGTTCATATGGGAATGAGTCTAATTTCTTTGGCATAATGACAAAGAAAGCTCTGGCAAAATTCCAATTGTCAGTCAATCTTCCACCTACCGGTTTTTTTGGGCCAATGACAAGAGGGTATGTAAATAAAATATAATTTGTTGGATTTTCATTCTGAAATCTTTTTCGAAAAATTGCGGAGGCGGTGAGATTTGAACTCACGATACCTTTCGGTATGCCACCTTTCCAAGGTGGTGGAATAAACCACTATCCGACGCCTCCGTATATATAATTTACATTATTTTAAACAAAAAGAAAGTTTTTGTGCTATCTTTAGCATAAGATTAATATGAAAAATATTTTACTTTTGAATAAAAAAGAAGGTGAAACTCCGCTTGCAGTGTTGGATAGTTTTCGCAAGAAACATAAGAAATATAAAGATGTGAAAATGACTTATGCAGGCAGGTTAGACCCGATGGCGAGCGGGCTTTTGCTTGTACTTGTAAATAAAAAGGTAAAAAATAAAGAAAAGTATTTGAATTTAGAAAAAGAATATAATTTTGAAATTCTTTTTGGTTTTGCAACTGATACTTATGATATTTTAGGAATAGTCGTTAGGCAAGACCTAACGACTATTATTAATAAAAAAGACTTAGAAAAAGAAATTAAGAAACATTTAAAAAGTTTTCTAGGTGAAAGTATTCAAAGATATCCTATTTATTCTTCAAAAACAGTAAAAGGGAAACCATTATTTACTTATGCGAGGGCAGGGGAAGAAGTGGATATTCCTGAAAGAAAAATTTTTATAAAAAAAATAAAATTAGAGAAAATTAGAACCATGGATAATAAAAAATTATTTAAAAATATAGAAAAGAGAATCAGAAAAGTGAAAGGGGATTTTAGACAAGATGAAATTTTAGAACTTTGGAGAAAGAATCTTGATGTCGAACATAGGGTGTTGAACAAATTTATGACCGCGAATTTAAAGATAAAGTGTAGTAGTGGTACTTATGTTAGGGGGATAGCAAACACTCTTGGTGAAAAATTAAAAATACCAGCGTTAGCGTTTTCAATAAAACGAACAAAAATAGGTAAATATATGGTATAATAGGTGATATGTTAGATGTAGATAAAATAAGGCAGGATTTTAAACTTTTGTCCCAAAAAGATGGGCCTATTTATTTAGATAGTGCTTGTATGAGCTTAAAACCCAATCAAGTTGTCGAAGTGATGAATGAATATTATTTTAATTATCCAGCTTGCGCCGGTAGAAGTTCTCATAAATTGGGAGATAAGGTTACAAAAAAAGTAAAAGAAGCGAGGGATCTTATTGCAAAATTTATAAATGCAAAAGATGAAAATGAAATAATTTTTACGCGCAATACTACTGAGGGAATAAACTTGCTCGCAAATTCTCTAGGTTTGCAAAAAGAGGATATAGTTTTAATTTCTGATAAGGAACACAATTCCAATTTAGTTCCTTGGTTATTGTTAAGAGACAGAGTGGGTATTGAAGTAAAAATAATTCCTTCAAATGAAGACGGTAGCTTTAATTTAGATAATTTTTCTAAAATGATAAATGGTGTGAAGTTGGTTTCAATAGTTCATACTTCAAATCTAGATGGTGTCACAAATCCTGCTAAAGAGATAATAGAAATTGCGCACAAAAATAATGCATTGGTTTGCTTAGATGCAGCGCAGAGTATCCCACACAAAAAAATTGATGTGCAAGATCTAGATGTTGATTTTTTGGCATTTTCTGGGCATAAGATGATGGGTCCAACAGGCATGGGGGTTTTCTATGGTAAAAAGGAACTTTTAGAAAAATTAGAACCCTTTTTAGTTGGAGGAGATACAGTAGAATTTTCCACTTATGATAGTTATAAAATGCTTCCAATCCCAGATAAATTTGAAGCAGGATTGCAAGATTATGCTGGGATCATTGGGCTCGGAGAAGCTGTGAAATATTTGAGCCAATTTGATTTTAAAGATATTACCGAGCATGAACTTAAATTAAATACTTATATCACAGAAGAATTACAAAAAATTCCACAGATAAAAATTATTGGTCCTGAGGATCCAAAATTCAGATCTGGAATTATTAATTTTTATATTGAAGGTGTGGACATGCATAAATTCGCAATTATGCTTGATGAGATGGCTAATATTGAAATTCGTTCTGGTCAGCATTGTGTGCATTCATGGTTTACTGGAAAGAAATGTCTAAATTCTGCTCGGGTTAGTTTGTACATATATAATACAATAGAAGAAGTGAAAGCATTTATTACAAACCTTAATAAAATAATAAAAATACTATAAATTTATGCCTTGTATACTAGCTTTAATTGTTTTTGGAATAATGGGAATATTCAGCGCTTCGCATCGAGCTCTTGCGAAAGAGGCTTTTAGTTGTGTTTTTAAGAGAATAACTTTTCGTCCTTGTGATACTAATTTCCAAGAAAAAATAAAAGGAAAAATTTTATCAAAAATAATTACTCGTTCGACTTTTCTCGCCAGAATGGTCAATAAACATTATGAAATTTTATCTTGGATATTTTTTATTTTAATGTTGGGCAGCACCTTTTATGTTTTGCGTGGCGGATATAATTTCTATGTTTATGGTAGTTGTAATGGGTTGAATGCAAGTGGGTTTTGCGCCTTTGATCCAAGTGGAGAAAATAATAAAGTGACGGGGGTGGGTGATAGTGAAGCTTGCGGGATTACTCAAAAAACAGAAGAAACTGTTACTTTAAATGGTGTTGATCTTTCAAGTTTCCCAACTCAAAATATTGATTCAAAAGACACGGTAGTATTTATTGGATGTTACGCTTGTGATTATAGTCGAGAAGCATATCCTGATATTCAAAAATTAATAAAAAATAAGCAAACTAATTATATCTTTGCTCACTATCCAGCTAAAGGAGATACGACGTTTTTAGCGAATGCAGGATATTGTGTCTATAAAGATTTCCCGGATAAATATTGGGATTTTAACAGTTATTTATTTAGCGCAGATAAAAATTATATTCTCGATAAGACAAACTTAAATGAAATCTTAAGTAAATTTAATTTTGATGCAAATGAAATAAGTAAAATTAATGAATGCGCGAATAATACTGAAACAAAAACTGCTGTAGAAAATCAAGTGAAGGAACTTAACAAAACAAATCTTTATGGCACACCCACCATCTTTATAAATGGTAAAGCATTCGTCGGTCCGAAGCCTTATAGAGTTTATAGCGTACCTTTAAATAAATTTATTTTCTTTTAGGATATATGATTCCGTTAGAAGTCGTTTGGTTAATTAAGGTCACAAAAATGTTAAAATAGTTTATTATTATATAGTCGTTATTATTAAAATTAATGTACGGAAATCTAAAGATTTCCTACTTCTAACGGGATGAAAGGATACAATACAAATATAGAAAAAGAAACTTTAGAAAATAAAAATTTTCGAAAGGTTTTGTACACAGGTAGGCATAGTCAGTTAGTTCTGATGAGTTTAAGGCCAAATGAAGAAATCGGAATGGAAATACACAGAGACAATGATCAATTTTTTCGTTTTGAAAAAGGAATGGGAAAAGTTTTTATTGATGGAAATAAATATGAGGTTAGTGATGGGTCTGCAATTATAGTACCAGCGGGTGCAGAGCATAATATTGTGAATACCTCAGAAACGGACGATTTAAAACTTTATACCATTTATTCTCCAGCTCATCATGAAGATGGCGTAGTAAGAGCCACAAAAGAGGAAGCAGAAAAAGACAGTCCAGAATTTGAGGGAATAACTACAGAGTAAAAGAAAGACAAAAAAGTAAAAATAAGGTAAAATTGAGTAATGATATTTTCAGCCATATTAACGGTTTTAGGTCTTTCTCTTTTTGAGGCTATTTCTTCTGTAGATAATGCGATAATCAACGCAGAGGTTCTCTCTACGATGGGGGCTCGTGCGAGACGATGGTTTTTAACATGGGGCATGTTTATAGCTGTTTTTGTTGTTCGAGGCCTTCTTCCTTTTATAATAATTTGGGTTTTTAATCCAACCCTTTCAATTTTTCAAGTTTTATCTGCGGCTTGGTCTTCTGACCCATTAGTCCAAGAATCTATCCACAGATCAGCCCCGATTCTTTTAATAGCCGGTGGAGTTTTTCTTTTATTTTTATTTTTGCATTGGTTATTTCTTGAAGATAAAAATATGGGCTTACCTAGAGCAGAAAAGTTTTTTATGGCAAAAGGAGTTTGGTTTTACGCAATAGTTTCTATTTTACTAGCTGTTATTTCTTGGTTTGCCTTGCAACAAAATAATTTAATGGCTTTTGGGGCTGTAGTAGGTTCAAGTTTGTTTTTTATTACTCATGGTTTTAAACAAAACGCAGAAGAAGAAGAAAGAAAATTACTCAGTAGTGGGCGTTCGGACTTGAGTAAGCTTTTTTTCTTAGAAATTATTGATACGACTTTTTCTATCGATGGGGTGCTGGGTGCTTTTGCTTTTACTCTTTCTGTTCCTTTAATTTTGATTGGGAATGGTTTTGGAGCGCTTCTGGTGCGACAGTTTACTATTAGTAATATAGAAAGGATTAAAAAATATGTATATTTAAAGAATGGAGCGATGTATTCTATCCTTGTTCTAGGTATTATTATGATCTTGCATAGTTTTGAATTTTCTGTACCAGAATATATATCTCCGCTTTGTACTTTTATTATAATTGGATTTTTCTTTTGGAAATCAAGAATGTATATCTCCTTAAATTTAGAGAAAAATTAAGAAATGCAAAGAAATGCAAGATTTAGAAAAAAATTTTGAAATAGAATATGGCAAATTAAATAAAGAGCAAAAAGAAGCCGTAGATACAATTGATGGACCAGTGATGGTGGTGGCAGGGCCGGGGACAGGTAAAACACAGATTTTAGCTTTGCGTATTGGTAATATTCTTTTAAAGACTGACATTAAAGCAGACAGTATTTTATGTCTTACTTTCACTAATTCCGGAGTAAAAGCGATGAAAAATCGCCTAAATGAATACATAGGTCTTGACGCAGAAAAAGTTCATATTTCAACTTTCCATGGTTTTGGAATAGAGCTTATTGAGAACAATTATAATTTACTCGGTTTTACTATGGTGCCGAAATTACTCTCTGATGATGAGGCAGTTTTTTTAGTGGATGATATTTTACAAAGGAATGTTTGGGAGTATTTACGTCCGCGCGCGAATCCAGAGATGTATTTTTCTGATTTAAAACAGCTTATCTCCATATTAAAAAGAGAAGGTTTAAAACCAGAAGAATTTTTATCATATATTGAATTTGATATAAAATTTCTTAAAAACGATGAAGGTAGTATTTCAACTCGTGGAGAGAGTAAGGGACAATTAAAAAAAGAAATAAAAACAAAGATAGAATCATTAGAACGTACGCGTGAGGTTGTAGAATTTTATAGAATTTATGAAGAGAAAAAGATAGAAGCGGGGTTTATGGATTACGATGATATTTTAGAGTATACAGTGAAATTAGTAGAAGAATTTCCCGATATTAGGGCGGAAATAAAAGAAAATTATCAATATGTTTTGGTAGATGAACATCAGGATTCAAGCGGTGTTCAAAATAATTTTTTGAAAGCTGTATGGAAGGAAGTAGAGATGCCTAATATTTTTGTAGTAGGGGATGATCGTCAGCTTATATATGGTTTTTCCGGTGCAAAGCTTTCTTATTTTGAAGAATTTGCTCACTTTTTTGGAAAAGCAAAAAAAATAATTCTTATTGAAAATTACAGGTCTACAGAAGACATCCTAGATTTGGCTGATGATTTACTTCAGAGTCCAATGGCAAGCCAAAAGTTGAAAAGTAACACAAAAATAAAAAATAAAAATAATCTTAATGAATATGCATATCCCCGCGATGAGATATTGGGTGCAGGGTTGTATTTTAAAGATAAAATAAAAGAAGGCATGAGTCCTCTCGATTGCGTACTTCTGGTGCCGAAGAATTATCAAGTCAGGAATGCTATCGATATATTAAGAAATATAAATGTACCTGTTTCAGCTGGAAAAAATTTATCACTTTTTAATATTATAGAAACACAAAGTTTTTTGAGAGTTTTAAATATTGTTGCGGATCCATTTAATTCAATTTATTTAGCAGAGTCATTGTTGGATAAATATACTAACATCCCGACCTTCTCGGCTCATAAGTTTTTGAAAATAGTAAAAGCTAACCAATTGAGTATAGAAGATTTAATATCCCACAAGAAGACCGGAGGACTTTTCTCTGATGTCTCTGATGAAGAAAATTCTATTTCTAAATGGGGTAGTCTTTTAAAAAAATGGATAGATACTCTTTCGGGTGAAAAATTATCTGTAGTAGTAAGTGTTGTCGGCAATGAATTTTTAATCAATAGATCAAAAAAACACGAAGAGTTGATACGCAATGTAGAGGTAGTCAGAAGTTTTATTCATCTTGCTTTATTGTTTGAGGAAAAGCATAAGAATAAGAAACTTCCTATTTTTTTGGAATATTTAAAAAGGCTTGAAAGTTACAGTAGTCATATTAGTCTAGCTAGTTTTGGTTCTGAAAATGGGGTGCAGGTAATGACCCTTCACAAATCAAAAGGATTGGAATACAAGGTCGTGTGGATAGCTCACATGAATGAAGAGGTGATAATGTCTGAAAAGAGAAATAGTTTTTCTTTGCCAGAGAAAGTTAAAATGCATATCAAAGAGCGGGATATTGAGTCAACGAAACGAGAGCTTTATGTGGCTATTACTCGTGCTAAAGAATTTTGCAATATTTCTTATGCGAGTGAGAATTATACAGGCGGTGAGATGGAACTCGCGCAAATTATCCGTGAATTACCAGAAGAACATTTTATTAAAAAATCAAAAGAAGAAACAGAAAAGGAGATATTATATAACGGACCTCAAATATATACTGCACTAATGAAAAACCCTTCGATAAGCCGAGGGCAAGAAGAAGGTAGTCTTTTGGAAGATATTAAAAAATTTGTTAAAGAAAACTATGAAGAAAGTAGGATATCTGTTTCTCTGCTCAATAATTTCTTTGAATGTCCATGGAAATGGTATTTTAGAAATTTTTTAAAATTGCCAGAAGTAAAGAGCACTTCACTCGCCCTTGGTTCAGCAGTTCATAGCACAATAGAGTTTATTTTAAAAAACAAAGCATTGCCGAAAGAGGATGAGATGAAAGAAAAAATAAAGATAGAATTACAGAAAGAAGGGAAAGAAGATGGACCGGAATTAATAAAACTTTCCAAAGATGCTTTTTCTGCAGTTTCTTTTTGGATAAATAATTATTATGAAAATTTAGAGAAAGATTATACATCTGAAAGATCTTTAAGTTTTCGTGACCCAAAATTCCCGCAATTGTTGATGTATGGAAAATTAGACTTAACAGAGAGGTTGCAAAATGGTGATTTGATTGTTACAGATTTTAAAACCGGTAGCCCGAAAACAAAAAGTGCCATAGAAAAAATAAACGAAGAAGGGAGACCCTCTTCTCTTATGCGACAACTCGCCATGTATTCATATTTAATTAGCGGGGCTGAAAAAGGTAGAGAGGTATCTGTTTCGAAATTGCTTTTCCTTGAAGCGAGCAAAGATGATAAAAATGCTCTTTATTCTACACACATAGATAAAGAAAAAATAGAGTTATTGTTAAAAGATATAACTGACTACAACAATCTCCTAAAAATAGGAGATTGGGTAAATCGTCCATGCAATTATAATTCTTATGGCAAAGCGACTGTTTGCGAATATTGTAAAATAGCAGAAATTTATAAATCCTGATAGAATAAAAAAATGGTAGAAAATAAAGGAAAAATACATCCGCTTTCAATGGTTATTAACGAGGCTGTAAATATTTTTACTGATTTGGGTTTTGAGGTTGCCACTGGTCCGGAACTCGAAGATGTTTGGCACAATTTCGATGCACTCAATGTTCCTAAAGATCACCCGGCGCGCGACATGCAGGATACATTTTACATAAAAGGTGAAGAAGGAAAAGTTCTTCGAACACATACTTCAAATGTCCAAATTCGCTATATGGAAAATTTTGCAAAGTCCGGCAAAAAGCCTCCTTTTGCAGTCATTTCAGTTGGAAAATGTTTTCGCAATGAAGCGACTGACGCAACTCACGAAATGCAGTTTTATCAAATCGAAGGTCTCATGATAGGAGAAGATGTCTCGATGGCAAATTTAAAAGGAATACTATCCCATTTTTATAAGAAAATGTTGGGGGAAGATACAAAGCTTCGTTTTAGACCGAGCTTTTTTCCTTTCGTTGAGCCCGCTATAGAATTCGACTTAACATATAAAGGTAAATGGATTGAAATGGGTGGAGCAGGAATGGTACACCCAAAAGTTTTAGAGAATTGTGGAATTGATTCAAATAAATATCAGGGTTTTGCTTTTGGTCCGGGGTTAGAAAGGTTAATGGTTATAAAGTATGTGATGCCAGACATCAGGCCGGCTTATCAGGGAGATTTAAGATTTAATCAGTTTTAAATATGAAATTTAGTTACAATTGGCTGCAAAATTATTTTGAAGAAAAATTACCAGACCCAGAAAAAATTTCTGAAGGCATTATTTTCCATACTTTTGAAATCGAAGAAACGGAGAAGGTTGGAGAAGACACTGTTTTCGATATTAAAATTCTTCCAGATAGGGCCCATGATTGTCTTTCGCACTGGGGGATTGCTAAAGAAATTTCAGCTATTTTCGATTTAAAAATCAAAGATGAAAATTATAAAATTTTTGAACCAAAATCAACCAAGTTAGAAGTTAAAATTGAGGACGAAAAATGTCTTCGTTACATGGGACGAATAGTCAGAAATGTAAAAATCGGGGAGAGTCCAGCTTGGTTGAAAGAAAGATTAAATGTAATCGGGCAAAAGTCTATAAATAATGTTGTAGATGTGGCCAATTTTGTAATGTTTGATCTAGGTCAGCCAATTCACTGTTTTGACTTGGATAAACTAGAAAGCGCGAAACTATTTATTAGAAACGGGAAGGCTGGTGAAAAACTTACGACCCTAGATAAAAAAGAAGTGAATTTGGATGATTCAATATTGGTAATCGCAGATGAGCATTACCCGCTTGCAATTGCCGGAATTAAAGGAGGAACAAAAGCGGAAGTTGATAACAATACAAAAAATATAGTTATTGAGGTGGCAAATTTTAACCCGACTACCACCAGAAAAACTGCTAAAAAAATAAATATTTTAACCGATGCTGTAAAAAGATATGAAAATGAAATATCCCCGGAACTTTGTGTAAAAGCCATGGATGCTATCACAGATATGATTTTTGAGTTAGCAGGAGGGGAAGTGGAAGAAATAATTGATATTTATCCTAAAAAAGTTGAGCAGAAAAAAATTACTGTTTCAGTTGATTATATTAACAAACGTCTCGGTTCAAACTTTTCCAAAGAAGACATAGTAAGTGTCTGGAAAAAAATAAATTTTGAATATGTAGAAAAAAACAATGAATTTGAAATTGAAATTCCTTTTTTGAGAATTGATTTAAATGGCCCACATGATTTAACAGAGGAAGTAATCAGAATTTTAGGATACGATAAGCTTGAAGAAAAATTACCTGAAATAAAAACAGAGGCAAAGATCAATGAAGTTTTTTCAAAAATGCTTTGGTCTAGAAATAAACTTCTTTCTGAGGGGTATTCGGAAGTCATGACTTATGTCTTTAGAGATAAGGGGGAATTAGAGGTCTTGGCTTCAGCTTCGGATAAAAAATTTCTACGCACTAATTTAACAGATGGCTTGAAAGAAAGTATAAAATTAAACCAAGCGAATGCTCCACTGTTAGGAATAGATAAAGTTAAAATTTTTGAAATTGGAACCATTTTTAAAAAAAATGGAGAAGAAATGCATATTGCTTATGGTGATAAGAAAAATATTACTGAAGTTTCTTTAAATGATTTTTGTAAAGATGTATCTTTAGATTTTAAGCTAGAGCCTAGAGCCTATAGCCTAAAGCCTGTGTTTAAAATGTGGTCTTTGTTTCCTTTTATTGCGCGTGATATTGCCGTCTGGGTACCAGAGGAGGTGAATAGCGAAGAAGTGGCTAAAATTATAAAAGAAAATATGGGAGATATGGTGGTGCGAGGTCCAGAACTTTTTGATGAATTTAAAAAAGATGAAAAAATTTCTTATGCTTTTAAATTGGTTTTTCAATCCTTTGAAAGAACTTTGAATGATCAAGAAGTGAACGACATTATGACCAAAATAAATGATAAGATAAAGGAAAATGTTAATTGGCAAGTGAGGTAAAATATCTCTAAAATTTATTTTTGCGCATTTTTATTAAAAATGTTATTACTATTCAAAGGTTCATTTTGTTATTTGTGGACAAAATATGAAAAAGAAAAGAGGTGAGAATCTTGGCAACGAAGGGAGAAAAAGAAACAATCAAGAAAGTTTTAGAAGAGAAGAAAATAGAAGAAGAAAAGGTTGAGGTTGCCAACCCTCAACCTAAAAAGAAATGGGTGTTTGTCCCATATTAAAGGGACAACTCAATCAAAAGCCATAACGTCCGAAAGGAGGAAAACGTTGTGGCTTTAGTATTTTTACCCAAAAAATTAACTAGCGAAAGCAATAATATTTTGTTATAATAACCCTATAATGGCAAAAGAAGAAAAGACTAAAAAGGGCGAGAAAAGTTTACCCGCCTCTGGTGGGGTGCACCATTATGATGCCTCTGACATTTCCGTTTTGGAGGGTTTAGAGCCCGTTAGGCGCCGTCCTGGTATGTATATTGGGACAACTGGTCCTGAAGGATTACACCACTTGATTTGGGAGATTTTCGACAATTCACGCGACGAAGCGATGGGTGGTTTTTGTAATGATATAGAAATAGTGCTTCTTCCTAATAATCGTATTCGGGTGGCGGATAATGGCCGAGGAATACCAGTAGATATACATAAAAAAACAAAAGTCTCTGCGCTGGAGACTGTGATGACGACGCTTCATGCTGGAGGAAAATTCGGCGGAGAAGGATATAAAGTTTCTGGAGGTCTCCATGGAGTCGGAGCATCTGTTGTTAATGCTCTTTCAGATTATTGTAAAGCAGAGGTTCATAGAGACGGTGGTAAATATATACAAGAATATTCTCAAGGAAAGAAAAAGTCTGCAGTCAAAAAAAGTGGTGCTTCAAAACTTCATGGCACGATTATTACTTTTGAACCTGATGAAGAAATCTTCGGTAAGATTGTATTTGATTGGAACACAGTGGTGAGTCATATTCGTCAGCAAGCTTATTTAGTGAAAGGATTGAAGATTTTAATAATTGACGCGCGAGAATGGGACAGTCAGAAAGGTCTTAATGATGAGGATGTATTTTATTTTAGAGAATTAGGATTAGAGTTACCTTCGGTCACTTTTTATTTTGAAGGCGGGTTAGTTTCTCTTGTAAAATATTATAATAAATTACATAAGCCTATTCAAAATAATATTTTTTATGTTGAAAAAGAATCAGACAATGTCGGAGTAGAGATAGCTCTGCAATATGTAGACGATATTACGGATAGGATTTTTCCTTTTGCGAACAATATTTACACGGCGGAAGGAGGAACCCATGTGACTGGTTTTAAGACAGCACTTACTAGAACTCTCAATACTTACTGTAAGAAAAATGAAATGATGAAAGAATCCGAAGGCGGATTTACTGGAGATGATGTTTTGGAAGGATTAACGGTTGTTATTTCTGTGAAGCTTCGAGAGATACAATTTGAAGGACAGACTAAAGGTAAATTAGGAAGTATGGAAGCTCAAGGCGCTACGGCGACAGTTTTCGGTGAGGCTTTTGCAAGCTTTTTAGAAGAAAATCCAGATGACGCTAAAGCTATAATTAACAAGTCAATTCTCGCTTTAAAAGCCCGCAAGGCAGCCAAGGCGGCGAAAGATTCAATCCTTCGCAAGGGGGCACTAGAGGGTATGACTTTGCCGGGGAAACTTGCAGATTGCCAGAGTAAAAATGCTTCGGAATCAGAATTATTCTTAGTGGAGGGAGATTCGGCTGGAGGCTCGGCCAAGCAAGGCAGAGACAGACGCACGCAGGCAATATTGCCACTGCGTGGAAAGATTTTAAATGTCGAGCGTGCACGTATAGATAAAATGCTTGCTTCCAAAGAAGTGAAGTCTCTTGTTATTGCGATGGGTACTTCTATTGGAGACACTTTTGACTTAGGGAAAATGCGTTATCATAAAATAATAATTGCGACTGATGCCGACGTGGATGGTTCCCATATTCGTACTTTACTCCTTACTCTTTTTTACAGATATTTTAGGCAAGTTATCGATGCTGGTTATATTTATATTGCTCAACCGCCACTTTATAAAATAAAAAAAGGTAAAGAAATTTCTTATGCTTATACGGATGACGAGAAATTAAAAATTGTTGGCAAGAGTGCAGATATAAGCGAAATAGAAGAAATAGAAGCCGAAGGTCCCGAGCAAAGCGAGGGAAATGAAGAAGCCGAAACAGTCAAGAAATCTTCTAAAATACATATTCAGCGTTTTAAAGGTCTCGGAGAAATGAATCCGGAAGAACTCTGGGAAACGACAATGGATCCGAGCCATCGTGTATTAAAGAGAGTAGATATCGGTGATGCCGAAGAAGCAAATAAGATTTTTGATATTCTCATGGGCTCCGAAGTACCACCTCGAAAGTCCTTCATTCAGTCAAATGCAAAATTAGCAGAGATTGATATCTAAAATTTATAAATTACGAAACATAAACTTTTTTTCGGTACGGATTTTTTGAAGCTTAAAAAATCTCTTCGAGCCTGAGGCTCTCAGAGCCGAAGGCCTGAAGTTCTCGGCTCGTCAGCCTCGAAACCCCTTCAAAAAGTTATGTTTCGTAATTCACCGTAACTAATTTTAGAGTGAAAAAAGTACAGTAAGAAGAGACAGGAAAATGCCAACGATTAGACCGATAAATATCCCGGCAATACCTTTAAATAAAAAACCAATAATGACAGAGATAATTATAATAAAAAGCATTATTTTTTATTTTTTATTTCCTCCAATAGTTTGATAACCAATTCTTCTTTTGACATTTGTCCAAGTTGGCCAGCATCACGAGATTCAAGAGTTATTTTTCCAGCTTCTATTTCTTTATCACCGATGACGATCCAGTAGGGGATTTTATTAGTTTTAGCATCACGAACTTTTCCCCCTAGGTTTGCTTCAACGTCATCTAACTCTGCGCGGATATTGTTTTCTTTTAATAATTCATAAACTTTTTTGGCGTATTCGTTATGGTTGGTACGAACTGGAATTACTTTTACTTGTACTGGTGAGAGCCAAAGAGGGAAAGCGCCAGCGTATTTTTCTATAAGGAATGCCATAATTCTTTCGATAGCTCCTACGGATGAACGATGCACCACAAAAGCAAGGTGGTCTTTTCCATCCTCTCCCATATAATTCAAATTAAATTTAGAAGGCATGCAGAAATCATATTGAACAGTAAAAGCTGTATCTTCTTTACCGTTTACATTTTTCATTTGGATGTCTATTTTTGGTCCATAGAAAGCAGCTTCGTCTTTTGCTTCTTCGAATTTAGAACCTCTATTTTGCATGAGTTTTCGTAAGAGGTCTTCACCTTTTTCCCATGCCTCATCATTTTTGTAATACTTTTGGGTGTTATTTCTATCTCCAAGAGAAAGGCGATATCTGTAATCTTCATCAAGTTTTAGATTAAATACTGAAGTTACGTATTCAATAAGGTCTAATGCTTTTCCTATTTCTTCTACTGCTTGTTCTTCATCTTTGCAGATGATATGTGCGTCCGCAAGACAAAAACTTCTTACTCTTTGGAGTCCCATCAGTTCTCCGGATTGTTCGTAGCGGTACAGTTGGGCGAGTTCCGCTATGCGTATTGGTAATTCTCTATAGCTGTGAGGAGATGACAAATAGAGTTCAAAGTGATGCGGACAAGTCATTGGGCGAAGCATAAATTCTTCATCATCGATAACAATAGGGGCATACATTGAATCTTTATAGTGTGGGTAGTGACCAGATTTTTTATAAAGTTCAAGCTTGGCAATGTCGGGTGTACGGACGTGAAGGTATCCTCGACGAATTTCTTCATCTATTATGAAGCGTTCCAATTCACGACGAATTGTTGCTCCTTTGGGTAACCAAAGTGGTAACCCTTTACCTACTGTGTCACTGAAAGTGAAGATACCCAATTCTTTTCCAAGTTTTTTATGATCTCGGCTATTGTCTATTTTTTCATCTTTTTCCATATTTTTCATCTTACCACAATTTATTTTGCTTTTCATCTTTAATATGCTAGGATAGAAACATTATGGTAGTACGAATGAGACACACAAAATCGCATACAGCCAACCGACGTTCTCACCACGCTTTGGAGAGTACGAGTTTTTCTAAGTGCGAAAATTGTGCAGCCTTAAAGAGAAGGCACACAGTTTGTTCAGGTTGTGGTTTTTATAGAGGAAAAAAGGTTTTAGATTTAATAAAAAAGACAGAAAAGAAGCAAGCAAAAGCTAAGGCAAAGAAGGCAGAAGAAGGTAAGTAGCGATTAGGCCTTAGGCCCTAGGCACTAGCTAGAATTAAAAAAAGCTAAAGCCTAAAGCCTAGAGCCTAGCGCCTAAACAAATGGCTAACCGGCACCTTTCCAGATCAATAGTTCTTCAGACGCTTTTTGAGTGGGATTTTACACTTTCTAATAAAAAAAATACCAATCAAACAATTCCTACGGTTGATGAAATAAAAGAAGTATTAAAAAGAAATTTGAAAGAATTTGCTCCTGGTTTTGAAGATGATGTTTTTGTATTTTCGCTCATTGATCAAATTTTAAAAAAACGTGCAGTGATTGATGAAATTATAGAAAAAGCTGCACCAGACTGGCCTCTCGATAAAATTTCTATTATTGATAGAAATATTTTAAGAATTGGTTTGGTAGAACTTATTTTTGGTGATAGAAAAGAAGTTCCACCAAAAGTAGCTATCAATGAGGCAATAGAATTAGCGAAAACTTTTGGTGGAGAAAATTCTAGTAAATTTATTAATGGTGTGCTTGGCGCAGTTTACAAAGAAATAGGAGAACCGGGCAAGGAGCAAATCAGTAAAAAAAAGAAAAATGAAGAAATCTTAGATATCACTAAGTTACCAATTGATAAAAAAGGTGGAGCTCTTGTTTACGCGAGAAAAGATAATAAGCAGAATGGTGAAATTATGTTTGCTCTTGTGCATGATGTTTTTGGCTATTGGACTATTTCTAAAGGGAGTGTGGAAGAAGGTGAAAATGAAGATGAGGCTACAGTTAGAGAAATAAAAGAAGAAATTGGGCTTGATATAAAAATAGAAGAAAAATTGGGCGAGAATGAATATGTGGCAACTCATCCCGTAAATGGAAAAAGTTTAAAGAAGGTAGTTTATTTCTTGGCGAAGAGCGAGTATAAAGAACTTGTATTAGAAAAGTCTGGGGGATTAGATGGGGCAAGATGGTTCGAGCTTTCTGAAATTCCAAAGCTTCGTATTTATAACGATATAATACCCTTATTTACTAAAGCGATTGAGATTATAAGTAAGAAAAATTAAGATGATACAATTTTCAGATTTTGAAAAAAAAATAAAAGTATTTTTTAAAGATAAGAATTTATTGAAGCAATCATTTACGCATCGTTCTTATATAAATGAGAATGGAGCAGCAAATATTTCTCACAATGAACGTTTAGAATTTCTAGGGGATGCAGTGCTTGAGCTTATCGTTACAGATTTTCTTTATAAAAAATATCCTCATTATCCAGAGGGGAAATTGACGGCGCTTCGTTCTGCTCTTGTGAATGCTATTATTATTTCTGAAATTGCTTTAAAGATAGGAATGAATGATTACTTGCTTTTATCTAAAGGTGAAGCAAAAGATTTTGGTAAAGCGAGGCAGTATATTTTAGCCAATACCTATGAGGCGTTTATTGGAGCAATGTATTTAGATCAAGGATATGAGGTTGTAGATAAATTTGTAACCGAAACTCTTTTACCCAAGACAGAAGAAATAGTAAAAAAGAAGCTTTGGCGTGATGCGAAAAGTTTAGTGCAGGAAAAAGCGCAAGAATTTGTATTAGTTACTCCTCTCTATAAAGTATTACAACAATCAGGCCCGGATCATGATAAACATTTTATCGTAGGTATTTATTTTGGGAAAGATTTGATAGCTGAAGGCAAGGGTCAAAGCAAGCAAGAAGCCGAACAGAAGGCAGCGGAAAATGCATTAAAAGTAAAAAATTGGTTAGATTAGAATAAGAAATGCGACTGAAGACACTTCAATTGAATGGTTTTAAATCATTTGCCCAAAAGACTATTTTGGAGTTTAATACCCCTATTGTTTCAATCGTTGGCCCCAATGGATCTGGAAAGTCAAACATTGTAGAAGCCATCCGTTTTGTTTTGGGTGAACAATCTATGAAATCAATGCGTGGGAAGGGGGGTTCCGATCTTGTTTTTAAGGGATCAAAAAAATTATCAAAGGGATCTCGGGCGTCTGTCACTATTTATTTTGATAATACCGACAAAGTTTTTAAGCTCTCAAACGACGGGAGAGAGGATGTAGATTTAAATTACGATGTCATTTCGATATCTCGGGAAGTTTTTTCTGATGGATTAAATAAATATATTTTAAATGGCACGGAGGTTAGATTGAAAGATATTCATAATCTGCTCGCTTCAGTTAATATAGGTTCTTCTGGGCATCATATCATTTCACAGGGTGAAGCTGATCGCATTTTAAATGCTAATGCTAGAGAAAAAAGAGAAATGGTAGAAGATGCGCTCGGATTAAAAATTTATCAATATAAAATAAAAGATAGCGAAAAAAAGCTAGAGCGAACAAATGAAAATATGAAGGAAGTCGTTCTTTTACGAAGGGAAAATGCTCCGCATCTTAATTTTTTAAAGAAACAAGTGGAAAAATTTGAAAAAACTAAGGAAATGCAGATAGAGCTGGCAACTCTTTATCGAGAATACTTAAAAAGAGAAAGTGTTTATCTGGAGCAAGAGAAAAATAAATTGACTCTTGAAAAAAATAAAATTTCAAATGAGCTCGAGATTGTGGCTGAAAAAATTTCTCAAAATGAAGATGGTAATCTTGCTCAAAATAGCGAGAAAATAGAGGAATTGAGAGTAGTTGAACAAAAGATGAATTCTCTCCGCGCTCTTAAGAGTGAATTGGAGCGCAAACTGGGTCGCATTGAAGGAATACTAGAATCTAGAGAAAATAAAGCAAAGGTCTTTGGGATGTCTGGTAAATGTCCAATGTGTGGAAATGAAATCAAGGATGCAGAAGAAGAACAGATAGAAAAAAGACATAATGAAGAAAAAGAATTAGCGGAATTAAAAAATTCACAGTCTAATACTCTGACTGAGATACAAAAAATATTGTTAGAAGAAAAAGAGGGAGTTCAGTTAGCAGAGACATTAAAACAAGCGATAAATAAAGAGATGGAGGCATTGCGTGATCTCGAGCGAGAAAAATTTACGTGGAAAGTCAGACATCAAGAATTATCTTCCGCTTCAGAACTTGTGGCAATAAAAGAAGAAAATTTAAGAAATCGTAGAGAGGGATTTGAAAATGAAATAAAAGAAGGGGAAGCTCTTGTCGGCAAAGAGGAATTGTCTTATGAGAATTTTATAATTGAAAATACTGGTACAGGAATTACTCAAGAAGAACTTAAAAGAAAGATTGAACGCATAAAAATAAAATTAGAAGATGCAGGACTTGGTAACGGAGCAGAACTAATGAAAGAGTTTGATGAGGTGAGAGAGCGGGACCAATTTTTAATGAAGGAAATGGAGGACTTAGAAAAAAGTATTGAGTTTTTGCAAAAACTTATTTTAGATTTAAAAGAAAAAATAGAGATAGAATTTAAAGAGGGTGTTAAAAAAATTAATACAGAATTTCAAGAATTTTTCTCTTTGATGTTTGGCGGCGGACATGGATCACTTTCTGTTGTTGAAATAAAAAAGAGAAAAAACATTGAATCTGAAGATGGTGAAGATATCAGTGAGGATCCTGAAGATAAAGAAGTTGTTGTTGAAAAGGGGGTAGAGATAAATGTTTCTTTGCCGAATAAAAAAGTAAAAGAGATAAACGCTTTTTCTGGAGGAGAAAGATCACTCACTTCTATTGCTCTTCTTTTTGCTATGTCGCAAGTAAACCCTCCACCATTTTTAGTGCTAGATGAGACAGATGCAGCCCTAGATGAAGCAAATTCTCGCAAATATGGAGATATGCTAGAGAAGCTTTCCAAGCATTCTCAGCTCATCGTCGTTACGCATAATAGAGAAACGATGTCCCGCGCCGGAGTACTTTACGGTATCACCATAGGTTCCGACGAAGCGTCTAAAGTTCTCTCTGTAAAATTTGAAGAAGCAACTCAGATCGCAAAATAGATTTATGAAACTAATTCTTGGTTCATCTTCAAAATATAGGAAAAATATTCTTGAAAAAGCTGGTTATGTTTTTGATATTTTAGTTCCTGATATTGATGAAAGATTAATTGAAACGAATGATCCATATGAAAGACCTTTGGTCGTCGCTCGTGCTAAAGCTGATGTTTTGATTCCAAAAATAAAAGAACCTGCTTTGCTTATCACTTCTGACGTTATCGCTGTTTGTGATGGAAAGGTGCGCGAGAAACCAAACTCTACGGAAAAAGCCCGTGAATTTTTAAGAGAATATGGCGGGGGAGTAGGACCCGAAGGCGTGACCGCTATTGTGGTTTATAATACAGTCACAAAAGAATATTTTGAAGGCATAGATAAAGCTCAAGTTTTCTTTAATAAATTTCCAGAATCTGTAATTGAAGATTTTATAAAAAATGGTGATGCACTAGGTAGAGCTGGTGGCTTCGGTGTTCAATCTCCAATACTCCGACCTTATGTGAAAAAAATTAAAGGTGACGAAGAATCCATCGTCGGCATGCCAGTTTCATTGCTTAAAAAATTACTCAAACAAGCCGGATATTAAAGTTTTTAATTTACGCTATAGCGTAGATGCAGTTTTAACGTTTTGGAATTTAATATTTTCTTCTTTGCCTTCTGTTACTTTTTCTATTTGGAAAACAGAATTTTGTTGGGATGGGGCGGAGGCAACACCTCCGCCCTAATAGAATATACGGAGGACTTTTCATAAAAGTTTGACTTTAAAGTGAGCCAATGTTAGTTTTTTAATAGAAAATCCACACAATATTAGTCTTAGGCTAATAATCCAAAAGAAAGGGGATAAGTTTATGGAACCTAGTTATTTCCAGAAATCAAATGTTAGAAGTGTAGTTTTCACAGGCGCGATTTGTGTGTCCTGTGGAAAAGGTAAGGAAATTGATTTTGAAAGGCATGTTTGAGGGAGTTGGAAAAAACGTCGCAGTTGCGACGAACCCACGTGCCAGTTCTATCACAAGTTCGAAGAATGTTGATTTTGTTGATTTTATCGTTTGTTTCAGGCTGGGCGGAATATTCGCCCAGCTTATTTTTTTAATTTATTTTTGTTGTTTGGAATTTTACGTTTTCTTCTTTGCCTTCTGTTACTTTTTCTATTTGGAAAACAGAATTTTGTTGGGTGATGTTTTTCTTTACAGTCATCGAACCATCTTTAAATAATTTTAATTCTAGAAGCATGCCTTGCATGGTTGATTTATTTCGAAATTGGTCAAAGATAAAATTGCCAAGTGAGTAGGCGATAAAACTATTTTTATAAACTTCTGTATCTTGTATGACATGCGGGTGTGAACCGATTATAATCTTTGCACCATTATCGATCGCTCTATGCGCCAAATATTCTTGTCTGGCATTATGTTTGGCTTTATATTCTTCGCCAAAATGAAATGTTACTACAAGGTAATCAACTTGTTTCGCTGCATTTTTAATTATTTCATCAAAATTTGGATCGTTCGCTAGAAGCACCCCTGTCTTTTCAATATCTGCGGACATATTATTTGGTCCAACGTCAGAGAATCCAAGGTAGCCGATTTTCATTCCATATTTTTCTATAATTTTTGGTGTCTCCGCTTCTATTTTGTTACTTCCTCCTCCCGTATAGAGGATTTCATTTTCCTTCAAGCGTGCGAGAGTATCAACGAAAGCATTACGTCCCCAATCAGCTGCGTGATTGTTTGCCAAAGACAAAACGCTCACACCCGCACCTTTAAGGGTGGGAATAACTGCAGGGTTCATTCTAAATGAATACAAATTCTTTTGATCAATGCCTTTATCAGAAGCGGTACCTTCTAAATTAGCAAAGAAAATATCTGTGTTTTTTAACAACCTTAGCAGGTTGTTTGATTTTTCAAAAAGTTTAGAGTAATCATTGTTGAAATTCTTTATGACTGAATTTTTTACTCCACGATCAAGCATTATATCGCCAGCAAAAGAAAGAGAAATAAAATTTTGTTCTTTAATGTCAGGTATTCCAATTTTTTCTTGTATCCAGTTAGTGTTTGCCTCAGCGACACCACCGTAATATACGTTTTTCTTTAAATATTTTAAAATAGTTGCCACATCATTTTGACGATCAGAGCTTTGTAATAAGGTGATAACAATAGGACGAGAACCTGTTTGACTTAGGGGCAAATTGAAAAGGGAAACGACTGTTTGTTTAGCTTCATCTGTGAAGCCACTTTTACCTCCCATATATTCATCATTTTTTAGAAACTGGCTGATATTGGACCAACTGTGGGTTTTAGTGGAATAACTACTTTTAGTAGTAATTTTAAATAAATCAGATTTTTCCTGTGCTATATATCCAGCCAATTTAAACATATCAGATGCGGTTGATTGATTTTTAGGAGTTAGCCCACTCGGGTCTTCATAAGAAGTGGAAGTCATTTGTAGAGCCGAAGCTTCTTGATTCATTTTTGCGATAAAATTATTTCTGCCAAAATATAGGGCAAGCGCTTCTGCCGCATCATTGCTTGATTCTAAAAGAAGCGGATATATCAGATCAGAAATTTTTATTTTTTCTCCTAATCTTAATTCTCCGTTTTGTCCAGAGGTCGCCAGGGCATTTTTTGTTATTTTGGTTGTTTCGTTTGATTTTATTAGTTTACTGGTAACAAGTGCGGTCATTAGTTTGGAAGTAGAAGCTATGGGGAATTTTTGATCTTGATTTTTTGAGAGGATCACTTCTCCAGTATTTAAATCACCGACCAAAAAGGCTTTTGCAGATACTTTTGGTCCACCATTTGTATCTTTATTAATATAATAATATTTAGGTTTCGTTGTTTCGGGAGCGATAAGCTGGACTACTAAAGCCTCGTTATTTTTGAATCGAAATATTTTTGCAAAATTAATATTATTAAAAATAAATGTTGCAAAAAAAATACCAATAATTACCGGTGGTATCATCCAAAATATTAATTTAATTTTTGTTTTTAAAACAGGGTTCATGTCAATGTATAGTCTATGGTTTTTTTCTCTAAATTAACTTCTTTTATTTTTATTTTAACACGGTCACCGAGACGGTACTTCCTTTTCTTTTTTTGTCCAATTAATTCTAACTTCTTTTCATTAAAAATATAAAAGTCATCTTTCATATTTCGTATTCGCACTAAACCCTCGGATTTTGTCTCTATTTCTTCAATATAAATACCCCATTCTGTTACGCCACTTATTACTCCATCAAACCTGCCTTCTTTGTGTTTAGACATATATTCTACTTGTTTGTATTTTATCGAAGCACGCTCGGCGTCCGAAGCACGTTTTTCTTGTTCAGAAGAAATTATTGCAATTTTTTCGTATTCAAATAATTTATCTTTTAATTTATCTTTTGCAATTTTTTTATTTGCCAAATAAATACTGAGGAGTCTATGCACCATAATATCTGGATATCTCCTAATGGGGGAAGTAAAGTGCGTATAATATTCAAAAGCTAGACCATAGTGCCCGATATTTTTTGTAGAATAAAGTGCTTTCGCCATAGACTTAATAATGGCACGATTCACTGTGTCTCTAGTTATTTCATTTACTTTTTTTTCTTTAAGGTTTGTGAGTAATTTGTTTATTTCGTGTGTTGAGATTATTCCATTTTGTAAAGATACCTTGTGCCCCAAGCTTCCTAAGAAAAATGCTAGATCAGCCATTTTTTCTTTGGAGGGCTCATCATGAATACGATAAATAGAAGTATTTTTAGAGAGAACTTTTGCAACCTTTTTATTTGCCAGTAACATAAATTCTTCCACTAATTTATTAGAATCACCTCGTTCTTTTTTTATTACTTTTATTGGGACACCCTTAGCATCTAGAATAAATTTAACTTCTTCTTGTTCAAAGAACATTGCACCCTGTTTAAATCTTTCTTTTGTTAATTTTTTAGCTAAATTATTTAAAATAGAAAGTTCTTTATGAAGTGGAGTTTCGTTGTTTTTTATTGTTTTTTCTGCTTCTTCATAAGTAAATCTTTTTTGTGAATGTATTATTGTGCCCCCAAACCATTCACTTTTTATTTCTGCATTTTTATCGATTGTGAATACTGCGCTCATCGTGAGTCGATCTTGGTCTGGGACTAAACTACATAAATCATTCGAAAGAATCTCTGGGAGCATCGGTATTGTTCTATCCACTAAATAAACAGAAGTTCCTCTTGCGCGGGCTTCATCATCTAGTGCACTACCTGGTCTGACATAATGTGACACGTCTGCGATATGTATACCTATTTCATATCTATCATTTTCCATTTCTTTAAAAGATATTGCATCATCAAAATCTTTTGCATCTTCAGGGTCAATTGTAAAAGTGAGTGTTTTCCTGAAATCGCGGCGACTTTCATAATCATTTTTTTTAATTCCTTCTAATTTAATCTTTTTTGCTTCTTCTTCTACTTTGTCTGGGAGTTTTGAATCAAAACCTTTCTCTATAGCGATTGCATTCATTTCGGTATCATTATCACCAGGTTTTCCTAGAATTTTTATTACTTTTCCAATCGGGGCTTTTTGGGCATCCTTCCAGGAAACTATTTCTACGAAAACTTTTTGTCCTGCTTTTGCGTTATTAAAACTTTCTTTTGGAATTAAAATATCTGTATACATTTTCGTATCGTCTGGTTTTAAAAAAAATACATTACTTTCTTGTTCCAAGACCCCAGTAAAATGCATTTTTGCGCGAGAAATTATTTTTACAACTTCGGCAGTCTGGCGTTTCTGACTTTTAGGATGGAGGAGTATTTCTACTGTGTCCCCATGAAGCGCCGTGTTCAAATGTTTAAAGTCAATCTCCGGATCTTGTTCTTTGTTTTTTCCTATTCCGATAGCTACATATCCTGTGCCTTTGGAAGAGATAGAAATAATACCCTCGGCCATAGACCCACGGGCGAGGCCTTGTTGTTTATTTATTTGCTTATTTAGATGGTTTTTCACTTTATAGATAATAGCATAATATGAATAATTCTCCTACAGAGTAATTGACAATAATTTGTAAATATGGTAGAATTAAAAATTATGAGTATGAACAATGAACAATATAACTGGAGGAAGTTTCTCATAGCAACTTTTGCATTAATATTTTTTTTGGGGTCTGCTATGCCGATAGTAGCATATGAAAATTTTGAATCTGATATACTTTTTGACACAGACACTGAATTTGAAATAGGTACTGAATTTGATACAGGCATGACCTTTGAGGAGGGTACTTTTTTTCAAACAGGCCAATTTTTTATTCTTGGTGAGGATTTTGGCACAGGCATGATCTTTTGGACGGGAACTGATTATAATACTGGTATTAAATATCAAATTGGCCAAACTTTTTACACTGGGTCAAGCTTTGGTACAGGTATTACATTTAGGATAGGCAGTAATTATTATACTGGTACTGCATACCAAACTGGTCAAAATTTTGGTACAGGCATGGTCTATTATACTGGTACTGCATATCAAACTGGCCAAACTTTTAATACTGGATCAAACCTTGGTACAGGCATGACTTTTGGTACAGGCACTAATTATTATACAGGCACTAGTTTTCAAACTGGTCAATTTATTGAAACAGGGACTAATTACTATACTGGTGTTCCATACCAAACTGGACAAAACTTTGGTACAGGCATGGTCTATTATACTGGTACTACATATCAAACTGGTCAAACCGTAGGTATAGGTAATAGCTATCATACTGGCACCACACATCAGACCGGCCAGGTTGTGAGGACGGGAAGATAAGTGAAGTGGGGGGATTTTTATTTGCCTTTTTAATAATTTATGTTAAGCTCTATTCATGTTAAAAATAAGATTGCAGAGAATAGGTAGGAAGAATGATCCGGCGTTTCGGGTTGTTTTGACTGATTCAAAAAATAGCACAAAGAGTGGGCGATTTTTAGAAATTCTTGGAACTTATAACCCTAAGGCAGGAGAGACAAAATTCCAAGCTGATAGAATAAAATATTGGACTTCAAAAGGGGCAAAGCTTTCTGACACAATGCATAATTTTTTAGTACATCAAAAAGTTATTGAAGGCAAGAAAGTAAATGTTTTACCTAAAAAGAAACCAACAGTAAAGAGAAAAGAGTTGAAAGCTAAAAAATAATTTTGTATAATTATTTAAGCAGTCATTCGGTCGTATACTGCAAAGATTAGTAAAAGATTAAAAGATTAAATTTTTTAAAACACTATGACAGAAGAAGCTGATAAAATATTTCTAGAATATGTGGTAAAGGCACTCGTCGACAATCCAAACGATGTGAAGATTGAACGATCCTTAGATGAAATGGGAGTTTTGATAACACTTACTGTGAATCCTGCGGATATGGGTAAAATTATCGGAAGGATGGGGAATACTGCAAAAGCTATTCGTACCTTGCTTCGCATTATTGGTATGAAGAATAACGCTCGTGTAAATCTAAAGATAAATGAACCTGAAGGATCTGTCAGGCCCGAAAGAACTGAGAGAACTGATAGACCTACGGGGTCTTTTGGAGGATCTATGAGCTCTGCTCCAACAATGAAAACCGTTGATCAGGCAATGGAAGACTTGAAAGGAATATGAAATAGGCTCTAGGCCTTAGGCACTAGGCTCTAGCAAAAAACTCGGGGAATCTCGGGTTTTTTGTTTGCTTTTTTATTTTTAAATTTATAAGCTTAGCTAATGCCTAGGGCCTAGTTGCCTAGAGCCTAACCCATGCGTTTTCACATAATTACAATTTTTCCAAACATTTTTGAATCATATTTAAATGAATCTATTATAGGGCGGGCATTAAAAAATAAACTAATAGAAGTAAAATTCTATAATCCTAGAGATTTTATTAAAGCGCCCAAAAACAATTATAAACCTGTTGATGATAAGCCTTATGGTGGAGGACCTGGTATGGTCATGAGGGTAGAGCCAATTTTAAAAGCAGTGGAAAAAGCTATTTCAAAAATAAAGAATAAAAATAAAATTTTAATAATAAATTTTATTCCAAGCGCTCCAAAATTCACTACTACTTTTGCTAAAACATTTTCTAAAAAATATACCGATATAATTTTAATTTGCGGAAGATACGAAGGCATAGACGCGCGGATAGATAAAATTTTAAAAACTAAAAAGTTTTCAATAGGGGATTATGTATTAACTGGTGGAGAACTTCCAGCTATGGTTTTAGTAGATTCTATTTCCCGCCAGATTCCAGGAGTGCTTGGTAAATATGAATCACTTGAAGAAGAGAGAGTCTCATCGAGTGAAGTGTACACTCGTCCTGAAATCTTAAAATACAAAGGTAAAAATTATAGAGTTCCAAAAGTACTTTTGTCAGGTAACCATAAACTTATTGAAAACTGGAGGCGGGCTAAAAAATAATCATAAAAAGATTTGTCCTGTACCAAGCTTTGCTTTGGTTCGGGATAGAAGAGTGGAGGAAAAATAAAATAGGAATAAGATGTGGAACCTGATAGACATTTATTTAGGTACATGCCATAATTTGACTGTTATAAAATAATATATGATGTAATTATATGGAATTAAAAAATATAGTAAATGAGGGGTATGATAAATTTTGTAGAGCATGTGGAAATAAAAATGAGGCTGGTGATAAATTTTGTAGAGCATGTGGAAATAAAAATGAGCAAAAAGTTCAAGATAAATCAGTTGAATCAAATAAAACCGAGGGTGCAGCAAAAGATAATTTAACAACTAATAAGAGTGAAAAGAAAAAAGAATCGCTTGAAGATCAAAAAAAATCAGCTATTGATGATTTTCTTAAAACACTTAAAAGTCAGGAAATTCTTGTGGGTGAATTTTCAAAAGATCAAAAAGATAAGTTGATTGAAGAGACCACGCGAGAGATCGAAGAAGCGATTGATTCCGATTTTGTTGATTTGGCTATGGCCAAAGGAATGAAAAAAGCGTTGGAAATGATGAAAGCAAAGAAAATTGAGAATTTAACAAAACAAATTAAAGAAACATAAAATAATAAAAATATGAAGGGGTTACTTTAGTATTTAATGTAAACGGCTCAAATACCTAGTATTTGAGCCGTTAGTTTAATAATCCACAACCAAAATTTGACAAAAAGGATGAAATAGAGTAGGCTGTTTGAGATTCATTGATTGAGTATCGGATGCAATCTTGTGCTTACTATTACAAGGTTTTTAACTTAATCATATCTAAATAATTTAAATAAATCTTGAGAAGCTAAAGAAAAGCATTTTTCATCTGTTTTTCTTTGATTTTTCTTTATTTTCTTTTTTATTTAGGTCAAACATAACTTATGTCAAAAGAAATAAGCGAAGCAAAGCGTCCAAAGAAGTATTTTAATAGATACAAAAAGCCTTTAGTAGAATTTCCAAATTTAATTGAAGCTCAACTAAAAAGTTTCAAATGGTTGATAGAGACTGGTATCGGAGAAGTCTTTAAAGAATTTTCTCCAATCATAGATTACTCTGGAAAAAAGTTTCAATTAGAATTCACTTCTTTTTCTTTGAGTGAATCTAAAGTTGATGAACATAATTCTAAAATAAATAAACTTTCCTATCAAGGACAGCTCAAGGCGCGAGTAAAATTGACTAATAAAATTCTCGGTACTGTTAAAGAGCAGGAGATTTTTATGTCTGAGTTTCCTTTGATGACTTCACACGGAACTTTTATTATCAATGGAGTAGAACGCGTCATCGTGCCACAGCTCGCACGAAGCTTTGGAGTATTTTTTACAGAATCTGAAAGTAAAGGTAATAAATACTTTGGTGCAAAAATTATTCCTGCTCGCGGAGTTTGGATTGAAATAGAGTCAGAATCCGACGGAGGAATTTATATAAGAATAGACAAAAAGAGGAAGTTTCCTGCTGTCGCATTGTTGCGGGCTTTGGGTTATGAGACAGATGAGATGATCTTAAAAGCATTTGCTGGTAATTCTTTGGCAGAAGAAATAATTAAAGCATCTTTAGTGAAAGATGGTGTAAAAAGTGTGAATGATTCTTCTATTGAAATTTATAAGCGTCTTCGAGATGGTGATATGGCCACTGCTGATAATGCTAAGGAATTGATTAGTTCTTTATTTACAGCGGAACGTTATGATCTTTCCCCAGTAGGAAGATTTAGATTTAATCAACGTTTTCAAAAATCGATGGAAGAGGATGAGATGGCTCGCCGAATAATTTCTAAAGAAGATTTAGTTACAGTAATTTCTCATATTATTCTTTTAAACAATACACCTCTTTCAAAAGCTGACGATATAGATCATTTGGGTCAGAGACGAGTACGTTTTGTCGGAGAAATACTTCAACAAAAAGTACGTACTGGAATGATGCAGATTAAGAGGAATATTCAAGACCGTATGTCTATCATTGATGTTGATACAGCCATGCCTATCGCTATCATCAATCAGCGACCACTGCAAGCTCGTATTAAAGAATTTTTTACCACGAACCAACTTTCTCAATTCATGGCACAAGAAAATGTGCTTTGTGAAATGGAACATTTACGTACTTTGTCAGCGCTTGGACCCGGAGGTCTTACTCGTGAAAGAGCTGGATTAGAAGTACGTGACGTGCATCCTTCGCACTATGGAAGAGTTTGTCCTATTCATACTCCTGAAGGTCCAAACATTGGACTTATTTTGCACCTTTCCACTTATGCAAAAATAAATGATTTTGGAATTATTGAAACTCCTTATGTGAAAGTCACCAAGGGTATTATCACTGGCGAAATAGTTTATTTGAATGCACTCGAAGAAGAAAAATATAATATCGCGCATGCTGGAATTTCCTATGATATCCATGGAAAGATTACTGAAGAAAGAGTAGAAGCAAGAATCAAAACAGAACCAGGAACAGTTTCTCCAGATCAAGTTGATTTTATTGATGTTGCTCCAAATCAAGCTTTTTCTATAGCCACTTCGATGGTTCCATTTTTGGAACACAATAATGCAAACCGAGCACTCATGGGAAGTAACATGCAGAAACAAGCTGTGCCCTGTGTCCTACCAGAAATGCCTCTAGTCGCGACCGGAGTTGAAGAATTAGCGGCACGAGATTCAGGTAGGTTAGTTATCGCAGAAGAAGACGGTATTGTTTCTTATTTAGATGCTAAAAAAATAGTGATAGAGGGGAAAAAGGAAAAAACTTATACTTTAATTAATTTTTTAAGAAACAATAATTTTGCTGTTTTTCATCAGCGTCCACTCGTAAATGTCGGTGATAAAATAAAAAAAGGTGATGTGCTCGCAGACACGAGTAGTACAGTAAATGGACAAATTTCAATTGGCCAAAATATTTTCGTGGCTTTCTTGTCCTGGGCTGGATCAACTTACGAAGATGCAATTGTTATTTCTGAACGTCTTGTAAAAAAGAGTAAATTTACATCAGTTTATGTTGAAGAATTTACTTGTGCTGTTCGGGATACCAAACTTGGACCCGAAATTACAACACGCGATATTCCAAATGTTGGAGAGCTTCGGTTAAAAGATCTGGATGAAGATGGGATTATTCGTATTGGAGCGGAAGTAAGAGAGAATGATATTTTAGTCGGTAAAATTACTCCAAAAGGCGAAACGGAACTTACTCCAGAAGAAAGACTCCTTCGTTCGATCTTTGCTGAAAAAGCACGTGATGTAAAAGATACTTCTCTTCGCATGGAGCACGGCAAGCGTGGACGCATCATTGGGGTAAAGATCTTTTCTCGTAGTTTAGGGCATACCCTTGAAGCGGGTATTATTAAAAAAATAGTAATAGAAGTTGCTCAGATTAGAAATATTTCAGTTGGAGATAAAATATCAGGAAGACATGGAAACAAAGGAGTTATTTCAACAATTCTTCCAGAAGAAGATATGCCATATATGGCTGATGGAACACCGGTGGATGTTATTCTCTCACCACTCGGAGTCCCTTCTCGTATGAATTTGGGGCAAATTTTGGAAATACATTTGGGGATGGCCGCCAATAGTCTTGGTTATCAAGCTATAGTCCCACCATTTTTAGGAGCAAAACACGAAGAAATACAAGAAGAATTAGTGAAGGCCGGATTGCCAGATAATGGAAAGTTAAAACTTTTTGATGGACGAACAGGAGAGGCCTTTCATCAAGATGTGGCAGTTGGATATATGTATATGCTCAAACTCCATCACATGGTGGAAGACAAGATTCATATGCGTTCAGTTGGTCCTTACTCTCTAATTACTCAACAGCCCCTCGGTGGAAAAGCTCAAGGTGGTGGACAAAGATTTGGAGAAATGGAGGTCTGGGCCCTTGAAGGTTACGGTGCAGCTTATACACTTCGTGAAATGCTTACTATTAAATCTGATGACATACTTGGTCGTTCTGCGGCGTTTGATTCTATTATTAAAAATGAAACGATTAGGCCGCCAAATTCTCCAGCATCATTCAATGTGCTCTTAAATTATTTAAGAGGTCTGGCACTTGATATCGATTTAAAAAAGGAAAATAAATAATATGAAAACTTTAAACACAACTGAATTTGATCAAATTGCTATCAGACTCGCATCTCCTGAGCAGATTAAAGAATGGTCTTTTGGGGAAGTTACTAAACCTGAAACGATAAATTATCGTACTGGAAGATCTGAGAGAGGGGGTCTGTTTGATGAGAAAATCTTTGGTCCAGAAAAAGATTATGAATGTTATTGTGGAAAATATCGTCGCATTCGCTATAAAGATATTATTTGTGAAAAATGTGGTGTGGAAGTCACTCGTTCTATTGTGCGTAGAGAGCGTATGGGACATATTGAACTTTCTACTCCAGTTTCTCATATTTGGTTTTTACGCGGAGTTCCTTCTAGGATGAGTATCCTTTTGAATATATCTGTTTCTGATCTTGAAAAAGTTATATATTTTGCGGGATATATCATTACAAAAGTTCACGAAGAAGAAAAAGAAACGATTCTTTCTGGGCTAGATAAGGAATTTAAAATAAAATTAAAAAATTCATCTGATGATGAAACTCGTGAAAAATTAAAAACCTTACTTTCTATTACTAAGAAAGAAATTGGAGAAATTTATGAAGGAAAAGTTTTAAATGAAATTTCTTTCCATCATTTTTCTTTGAAATACGGGACTTGTTTTGAAGCCAATATTGGAGCGGAAGCCATTTACTCTATTTTCAAAAATCTTGATTTAAATAAATTAAAACATCTTACAGAAAAGATGCTTGAACAAGCTAGTGTGGTTGAAAAAGAAAAATTACAAAAAAGACTTTCTTTGATTCGCGCTATGACTTACGCAGGGATTCGACCAGAGTGGATGTTTTTGACTGTTATTCCTGTTATCCCACCAGTTTTACGCCCGATGGTGGCTTTAGACGGTGGACGTCATGCGACAAGTGATTTAAATGATCTTTATCGTCGTGTTATAAATAGAAATAATCGTTTAAAGAAATTAAAAGAAATAAATGCCCCTGATGTTATTTTAAGAAATGAAAAAAGAATCATCCAAGAAGCAGTGGATGCTCTTATTGATAATTCAATTGCTAAACAAAATGATTCTGTAGCGATGAGCCAATCTCAAAAACGTCCTCTTAAATCACTTTCAGACAATTTAAAATCTAAACAAGGTCTTTTCCGTCAAAATCTTTTAGGAAAACGAGTAGATTATTCAGGTCGTAGTGTTATCGTCGTTGGTCCTGAACTAAAGTTGAATCAATGTGGATTACCAAAACACATGGCTCTCGAACTTTTCCGACCATTTGTAATTTCAAAGATTTTACAAGCAGAACTTGCTTTTAATATTCGTGGAGCAAATAAACTTATAGAAGAACGTTCTGCTGAGGTATGGGCAATATTAGAAGAAGTTATTCAAGGTAAATTTGTGCTTCTAAACCGTGCGCCGACCTTGCACCGTCTAGGTATTCAAGCTTTTAATCCTATTTTGATTGAAGGAAATGCTATTCAAGTCCATCCACTTGTTTGTCAGGCTTTCAATGCTGACTTCGATGGAGATCAGATGGCTGTATATGTACCCTTACTCGAAGAAGCACAATGGGAAGCAAAAGAATTAATGGCATCGAGTAAAAATCTACTTAAACCACAAAATGGAGATCCGATAGTGCACCCTCGTATGGATATGGTGCTCGGTAGTTATTGGATGACCAAGTCAGTTGAAGGAGAAATTGGTGAAGGCAAATATTTTCCTAATCCAAACACTGCTATAACTGCTTCTGATTATGGTATTATATCTCTTCGTGCCAAGATAAAAGTCCTAGCGACCGATTCACATAAATATAGAAAATTTGATGGAGGAATTTTTGAAACTTCTGTTGGGAAGCTTCTTTTTAACAGTATTTTGCCGAATGATTTTTCTTATGTGAACGATGAAATGACTCAAAATAGATTGTCTTCTCTTTTAGATGAGATTATTGTTCATTCTGGAGTAGAAAATACTCCCAACATCTTAGATAAGATTAAGGAATTTGGATTTAAGTATTCTACGGTTTCTGGCACGACTTGGGGATTGGACAATATAAAAGTTCCAGAAGAAAAGAAAAAGATTATAGAAGAAGGAAAAAAATTAGAAAAAGATATGGTAGCCCAATGGAGTGAAGGCCTTCTTTCTTTGGATGAAAGATATCAAAAAATTATTGAAATTTGGACACAAGTGAAGAAAAATCTAGAAAAAGTTCTACCAAACACCCTTGATAAAAAAGGTTCTACTTATGATTTATTTACTTCTAAAGCGAGAGGTACGATGAGTAGTCTTATGCAAATGACAGGCATGATCGGTCTTATTCAAAATAACCAAGGAAAAATTCTAGAATTTCCGATTATTCCTTGTTACCAAGAAGGTCTTTCTCCAATTGAATATTTCGTTATTACTCACGGCGCTCGTAAGGGTGCATCTGATACAGCACTCAATACGGCAAAAGCTGGATATTTAACAAGAAGATTGGTGGATGTGGCTCAGGATGTCGTTATTACCGAAGAAGACTGTGGCACCAAAGAAGGTAAAATAGTTACTAAAGAAAATATTTCCGGAATTGAAATTCCTCTTTCTAAAAATATTCGTGGAAGAATTCTCGCGAGAGACTTAAAAGACAAAGATGGGAATGTTGTTTACAATAGAGGATTTTTAATTACTAAAGAAGAAGCTTACAATATTGAAGGAGCAGGGTTTACTGAGGTGTTTGTACGTTCTCCGCTTACCTGTAAAACAGTGCATGGTCTTTGTGTTAACTGTTATGGGCTAGATTTAGGGAGAAATCATTTAGTAGAACTCGGTGAGGCTGTTGGTATTATTGCTGCTCAGGCTATCGGAGAACCAGGGACTCAGTTGACGCTCCGTACATTCCATGCGGGAGGTGTGGCGGGAACAGATATCACCACAGGCCTACCACGTGTTGAAGAAATTTTTGAAAGACGTATTCCTAAAAATCCTGCTATTATTTCTGAAACAGATGGAGAAGTAATTTCTATTACCAACAAAGAAGGTAAAGAAAATCTAAGAGAAAAAACAATTAAAGTATTGTCTGATAGTAAAGTTGATGGCAAAGCGAATGAAATAGAGTATGCAGTAGCTTTTCGTAGAATGCCTATTGTGAAAGTCGGAGAATCTGTAAAAAAAGGACAGCTTTTGACAGATGGATCAGCCGATATTACTGAAATGTTTAAATTGGGAAATAAAGAATTGGTTGAAGAATATATTATTGAAGAAATAAATAAAGTTTACGAGCTTCAAAGTGCTTCAATTTCTAGAAAACATACTGAAATCATTATTCGACAGATGTTTTCTCGTAGAAAAATAAAAGATGCTGGTGAGACTAATTTTTCTGTCGGAGACATTGTTGAAAACACTGCTTTTATTGAAGAAAATGTTAGAGTAAAAGAGACAGATGGGAAAGAAGCAAAAGCAGAAATAGTAGTGCTTGGTATCACTGAAGTTTCTCTTCGTACTAAGAGTTGGTTATCAGCAGCATCATTCCAAAATACTAATCGTGTCTTGATAGAAAATGCAATCAAGGGTGGAGTGGATTCTCTAAGAGGTCTAAAAGAAAATGTTATTATCGGACGCTTAATCCCAGCAGGAACTGGATTTAAGAATAAGATTTCTGCGATAGAAGAAAAATAATAATTTATGAATTCTCCTGTTGCTAAAATTAAGGAGAGACTATCAATTGAAGAAGTTGTATCTTCTTATATAAAGCTTGAAAAGGTAGGCGCAAATCTAAAAGCAAGGTGCCCATTTCATAATGAGAAAACCCCGTCATTTTTTATTTCTCCTGACAGGGGGACTTACTATTGCTTTGGTTGTGGGGTGAAAGGCGATATTTTTACTTTTGTAGAAGAATTTGAGGGTCTTGATTTCAGGGGAGCTCTTAAATTACTTGCTGGCAAAGCGGGGATTGTCTTAGAATCTCACAATCTTAAAGAACAAAAAAGTCAGAGTGAAAAGGAAAGGTTGTACGAGGTGATGGAAATAGCAACATTATATTTTTGTGATAATTTGGCGACCAATAATGAGGCCCTAAGTTATCTTAAATCTAGGGGTTTGGAAGAAAAAACAATAAAAGAATTTAGAATTGGTTTTGCTTTGCTTGATTGGCGTAAACTTTATGATTATTTAAAATCTAAAAATTTTACTGATAACGAATTAGAAAAAGCTGGATTAATTAAAAAAACAGAGAAGGGCTATTACGATAGGTTTCGTGGACGGATAATGTTTCCTATGGGTGATTCTAGTGGACGGATCATTGCTTTTTCTGGAAGAATCTTTGTGGATGACGGAAAGTCTGCTAAATATTTAAATAGTCCAGAGACTATTATTTTTAATAAATCTTCTGTACTTTTTGGTATAGATAAAGCTAAAGATACCATTAGAAAAAATGACTTTTCTATTCTGGTTGAAGGTCAAATGGATTTGATTTTATCTCATCAGTCAGGATTTAAAAATACAGTAGCTTCTTCTGGGACAGCCATGGCTGATTCAATAATGTCGAAAGAAAATATTATAAATAATCTTGGACTTATCACTAGATTATCAAAAAATATTGTCCTTGCTTATGATGCTGATCGCGCAGGAGTAAATGCCACAAATCGTTTTGCAAAAATTGCATTATCTTTAGGTATGGATGTAAAAGTGGCAGATATAAAAGAAGGCATGGATCCAGCAGATTTGATCTCGAAAGTGGGGGTGGATGCATGGCGTGAAGCAATAAGAAATTCAAAACATTTTATTGAATTTATGCTTATGAGAATCTTGAAAGACACTAATTCTGATAGCAGAAAAGCTGGCAGGGAAATAAAGGAGCGTTTGCTTCCTTTTATAAATGAATTAGAAAGCTCTATAGAAAAATCACATTTTATTACATTAATTAGCAATAAATCTGGAATATCTGAAAATGCCTTAATGGAAGATTTAAAAAAGGTAGAGTTTGAGTTAAAATATGAAAAGGAGGAAACAAAAATAGCCAAAGAAAATATAGAGAAAAAATTAAGAAAAGACCCTATAGAGCGGAGACTGCTAGGGATAGCTTTTTGGCAGGAAAGTATTTCTAATAAAAAGATAGACCCAGAATTTATTTTTAAAAAGTTAGAAAAAGCAAAAGAAAACGTCAGAGAAAAATATAAAGACATAAAGGAAGATTTGATTTATGAAGTAGAGGAATTTTATGCAAATAATGAAAATCTAGAGAAGGATGTGCATGAAATGTTGTTAAGCATAGAAGAAGAATATTTTAATGAAGAATTAACAAAGCATATGATAGAATTACAAAATTTGAAAGGGAAGGAGGAAGAGATAGAGATTTTAAAAAAAATAAATGAGATAAATAAAAGAAAAGAAGATATTAAAAATAGTCGCGTAAAAAGATAAATATTTATGAAAAAGAAAAAAATAAAGAAAATAAAAAAAATAGGAAAAAAAATTGTGAAAAAAGTAAAAAAAGCCCGCCTTGAATCAGCGAGGCAGGTTCAGAAAAATAAAAAGATAAAAAAAGTAGTGAAAAAAAAGAAGGTTATTAAAAAAGAAAAAATTAAAAAACTATCTTTTGCTGAGAAAAAGGCAGAAAAATTAGATGTTTTAGCAAATAGTCTTATTGAAAAAGGAAGAAAACGCGGCTTCATTACTTATGATGAAATATTAAAAACTTTTCCTGATATTGAAAATAATATTTTATTTTTAGATGAGCTTTATGAAAAATTTTCAACAGCTTCTATTGATGTGTTAGAAGGAGGGAACTTACTTAATTTAGACATTGATTTGAGTGACAAAGATTTGAATAAAGGAAATATGCATGATTCTATTCAGATATATCTAAAAGAGATAGGACAATATCCTTTGATTTATGCTAGTGATGAAAAGGACTTAGCTAAGCGCATTGAACGTGGAGATGTTGAAGCAAAAAATTTATTAGCACGTGCTAACCTACGTCTAGTTGTTTCTATCGCAAAAAAATATGTAGGGAGGTCCGCGAATTTAACCTTGCTTGATTTGATCCAAGAAGGAAACCTTGGATTATTTAAGGCCGTAGAGAAATTTGATTGGACTAAAGGATATAAATTTTCCACTTATGCTACTTGGTGGATTCGTCAGTCTATCACTCGAGCACTCGCTGACCAGTCTAGAACTATTCGTATTCCAGTGCACATGGTGGAGACAATTTCTAAATATAAACAAACCCATCGCCGACTCAGTCAGGATTTAGGTAGAGAACCTTTGGCAGAAGAGATTGCCACTGAAATGGGTATTCCTGTTGAAAAAATTCACGTTATTGAAAATATTTCACAAGAGACAGTATCACTCGAACAACCTGTCGGAGATGATGACGATAAATCAACCTTGGAGAATTTTATCCCAGATGATAAGATTTTACGCCCAGATCAAGAATCTTCTCGCAGAATTCTCTCTGACCAGATTCGTGAAGTGCTAGACGAGCTTAATCCCAAAGAGCGCAAGATTTTAGAAATGCGTTATGGTTTAATGGATGGCATTCAGCATACTCTAGAGAGAGTAGGGGAAGAGTTTGGAGTAACTCGAGAGCGTATTCGTCAAATTGAGGCGAAAGTCCATGAAAAACTCCGCCAGCACGAAAAAATAGCCAGGCTAAAGAATTATTTTGATTAATCGACTAAGTCAGACCTAGTCAAATTATAATAAAAATATGGAAGACTTAAACAAAACTAAAAATACTCAAGAATTAGGACCAGTAACTTTAGTAGAAGGAACTGAAGCAGATTTTGAAACTTTTTTTGCTCTAGAACAAAGACTTGCTAAACCAACTTATCGGGCTGAAACTAAGCCAGAACAAATATATGGTGAAAATAAATCCTTTTTTATGGTAAAAGCTGGGAAAAAGATTGTGGGACAAATTCAATATGAAAGGAAAGAAAATAATATAATTTATCTAAATGTATTAGCTATTGATCCAGATTTTCAAGGTAGGGGTCTGGGTAGAGAAGCTATGAATCAATTTCTTTCTAAATTTTCAAGTGCATCAAAGATTTGGTTGGTAACTTTTCCAGGTAATATTGAGGCGGTTAATTTATATGAATCTTTGGGTTTTAAAATCACTGAAACAATAGAAAATTATTTTGGTAATGGAACACCTAGAGTGAAAATGGTATTAGAACACTAATTCAGCAAGGGGAGTCCTTGCTGGAAAACAAAGATTATGTCAATAAAAATAACTTACTTTGTTCACGGCACCACAACAGACAATGAAAAAGAAATTTCCTCTGGCTGGTCTGATGTTGAACTTTCAGAATTAGGGATAAAACAATCTATTGAATTAGGAAATCAAGTTACTAAAAAATTTGATGTAATTTTCTGTTCAGATTTAAAAAGAGCATTTGACTCAGCAAATTTAGCTTTTAAAGAAATGGCTCCGATTATAAAAGATAGCAGATTGCGTGAATGTAATTATGGGGAATTAAATGCTAGCCCTTCAGAAATTGTTGAACCAATGTGTGAAGAAGAATGTGTAATGAAAAGATTCCCGAAAGGAGAAAGTTATGAAGATGTAAAAAATAGAATGGCTAATTTTTTGAAATTCTTAAAAGAGAATTACGATGGCAAAAGTGTTGCTATCGTGGCACATAAGGCACCTCAACTTGCACTTGATGTTTTACTTAAGGGTAAGACATGGGAGGAAGCGTTAGCTGAAGACTGGCGAAAAACTAAAGCATGGAAACCGGGTTGGGAATACATATTAAATTAACCCAGTAAGGGGAGCCCTTGCTGAACTATTAATTAACTAATTAATTGGTTGGTTTTCATTAAATATCTGTTCAAGTGTTTTAAAATCTAATTCTATTTCTTTTATATATTCTGGAATCAATGAAAAATCAATAATTGCAGATTCTAGTCTGTTGTTTTCTAGAAAATCTAAATAGCTTGAGAATTGATATTTTTCTAAAAATTCTTTGGCCTCTTTTTTATTTTTAATACTTTCTTTCCATTCTTTATCAATAATTGAAAGTGGATTGAGGTGCACATAAGAAAATATGTACATATACTGCGATTCATTTTCAATATGCTGTGATCTGAATGGGCGTGTTAGAAGGGGACCACTTCTTTCGTATTTTGTATTAAAATACATCGAATAAGCAGTTAAAAGTTTACCCATAAATTTACTAATGCCACCCTCCGTGTGTTCATAAAGTATTAAATGAAAATGATTTGGCATTAGACAGTATCCCAAAATTGAAACGAGAGTTTTTTCTCGTTGCTCTTTGAAAATTTCTTCTAAGTTATTTTTATGTGCTTGTAAAAAATTATCAAATCGAAATGATATGCTTTGATTCATGATGTACAGCAAAGCCACAAAACGATTATAATCTTTTATATTCAGAAATATTTTACGTTTCTCTACTCCTCTAGAATATATATGATAGTGTTCTTTTTCGACAAATGGTGTTTTTCTATACATGAATATATTATATACAAATAAGAAAAATCCAGCAAGGGGAGTCCTTGCTGGATTTTTCTTGATTAGATTATTCCAACGCTGCGTCTATCTTTGGCTTTACCATACTGAGTGGTTCAGCTCCGTCGATAGTGCCTGCGATTTTTCCATCTCTTAAGATGAATCCTTTCGGTGTGCCGGTAACTCCAGCGGCAGCTCCTTCATTTTTTGAATCTTCAACTGCTTTCGTATATTTACCATTGTCTAAGCAGGCATCAAAAATAGAAGTGTCTAATTTAAGTTCTTTGGCAAAAGATTTTAATTTAGGATCTGCGAAACTTCCATTGTTTTCTCCACCGTGGTGAGAATAAAGATAGTCATGATATTCCCAAAATTTTCCTTGATCTCCTGCACACCTTGCAGCCTCAGAAGCCTTTACTGATTCTGAACCTAAGAAAGTAAAGTCTCTATATACAAGCAATACTTCTCCATTTTTTACATAATTATTAACAATCTCAGGCATAAAAGGAGTCCAAGCAGGATCATTTTTTCTTAAGTAATCCATTACAGGTTTCATAGAAGGTGAATCAAGCCCTAACCCTGTAACTGCTGCACAAAAAGGACATTGAAAATCTTCATATACAATAAGAGTAACTTTTGCTTGTGGGTTTCCAAGTGTTCTGTCTTCTTTTCCAACTGGCGCTAGCATGGCAGTCGTTACCGGAATTCCATTTTCAGTTGTTTTAGGATTTTTGGGTGTCGAGCTACCTTTTAATAAAATTGCTCCAGCTATCAAAACCCCTACTATGATAATTGCACTTACTATTGATTTTTGGTTGTTATTTTCCATATTTCCTATTTTCTATTGTAATAATATACTATTGTAGCATACAATATAAAAAAGTAGTATAATTAATGTATTAATAATAATTTTCCGCCATAGGCGGATCAGCCTCAGGCTGAAATTAAAAAATATATGGATATGGGAAATAAAGGTATGTGTATTTGTTCTAAGATTGGTAAAATTTTACTAATCATAGGAGGTTTAAATTGGGGATTGATTGGTATTGGAATGTTGATGGGGAATAGTAGAGAAGCATGGAATGTCGTAAATATGATTTTTGGATCTATGCCAATAGTTGAAGGAATAATTTATGTGCTTGTAGGTATCGCTGCTGTTATGAAGATTTTTGGTTGCAGATGTAAGAAAAACATGGAAGCACACGGTGCTTGCTGTGGAACTGAAAAAATGGAAGAAAAGATGTAATTTGTGATTTTTTGTTGAATAAAAAGACCCTTTTAAGGGTCTTTTTATTTTGCATAAAAGTCCTAAAAATGTTATGATATTAGTGATGATAACATCATTTTTTGACCTTATATTTTATATTTTGATTTTTTTGTCTGTTTTTGTGCAGGTGTTTTTTTTAGTTACTTTTATTGAAAATAGAAAAAAAATAGTTATTAGAAAGGGGAGAATTACATTAGAGACTTACCCATCTGTAACAATTGTTGTGCCTTGTTGGAATGAAGAAAGTACTGTTGAAAAAACTGTAAATTCTCTGCTTGGTTTAAATTACCCAAAAGATAAGCTTGAAATATTTCTAATTGACGATGGTTCTGCAGACAATACACTGAATGTAATAAATAAGTTTAAAGATTATTCTAATATAAAAGTTTTTCATAAAGAAAACGGGGGGAAGTTTACTGCACTCAATCTGGGAATCCAAAATACGAAGACCGATTTTTTTGGTGGTTTGGATGCAGATTCATTTGCTGATCCTGAATCTCTTGTCCGTATTATGAGTTATTTCGAAAAAGATCCTAATATTATGGCAGTTTCTCCGTCTGTTATTATATCTAGTTCAAAAAATATTTTAAAAAAGGCGCAAAAAGCTGAATATAATATGGGTGTTTATTTTAAGAAAATGCTTGGTTTCTTAGGAGCTATTAATGTGACTCCGGGGCCTATGACTATTTTTAAAAAGAAAGTGTTCGATAGTTTAGGGGGTTATAATCATGGACACAATACAGAAGATATGGAAATCGCTTATCGTATGCAGAAAAATCATTATAAAATAGAACATTGTAATGATGCATTTGTCTATACAAATACACCTGGAACAACTAAAAAACTTTATAAACAAAGATTACGCTGGATTTATGGTTTTATCAACAATACCATTGATTACCGAAATGTTTTATTTAAAAAACAATATGGTAATTTTGCTTTGTTCACTTTACCCATGGGTGTTATTTCTATTTTTTCTGTAACTTATCTTTTTAGTAGAATTGTTTATAGTTTGGCGGATTTTATATATTCAAAAATTATTCAATTTGGAACAGTTGGTTTTACTTTTAAGGTAAAAAGTTTTATTTTTGATCCATTTTTTATAAATACTCAATCTTTTATATTTTTAATTTTTTGTATATATTTTTTAGTAATTTTTGCGATGATCTTAGGTCGAAAAATGACCGAAGGGAAATGGGGTTTGTCTCTTGATATGTTTTATTTTTTCCCCATTTTTTCTATTGTCGCTCCGTTTTGGCTGATGAAAGCAGTTTATAATACTATTTTACAAAGAAAGCCCGCTTGGAGATAAAAATATACCTGTCCCGTACTAAATTTTTGATTACGGGACATAAAGATAAAGATTATTAATTAAAATTTTAGTACTGGGATGAATAATAATATTGATTGGAAAAAATATTTAATTGTTTTATTGATTACTGTGGGACTTTTTGTCACCGCTATTTATCTTAGTAATTATTTTGGGAATAAAAAGATTAATCAATTAAAAACAATCCAAGATAAAATAGCTATTGATATACTTTCTTCAGAAACTCAATTTTCTCTGCTTTCCGAACTTTCTTGTAAAAGTATTTCTGATTCTGTATTTTCGAGCGAATTAGGTGAGCTTGGGAGCAAGCTAGAGTGGAGCGAAAATAATTTAGGTTCTGTAGATGAGGTTACATATTTAAAGAAATATTATTCACTATTGCAAATTAAAGATTATTTATTAACTAAAAAAATTTCTTCTAGATGCGGGACAAAGTCTGCATTTATCCTTTATTTTTACACTACAGCATCAAATTGTAGCTTGTGTGGACAACAAAGCCTAGTGCTTTCAACCCTTCGAACAGAATATCCTGAGCTTAGGGTTTATTCCTTTGATTACAGTACTGATCTCTCGGCTGTTACTTCTATGCTTCAAATTTATAAAATAAAAGACACGGAACTCCCAGCATTGGTTATAGACGATGAAGTATTGACTGGTTTTCATAGTTTAGAAGATCTAGAAACTCGTGTTCAAGAATCTTTTAAACTTCAAGAGCCAACTACTCAAAAAGTTTCTATTCCTAAAAATAAATAAGATTTTTATTGGAGCCACCTAACGTTTTGAACCTATATTGACCTATTTGAGCTGTTTCTCGTTTTGAGTCTATATTAACCTGCTGGAGTCGTCTCACGTTTTGAACCTATATTGACCTATTTGAGCTGTTTCTCGTTTTGAGTCTATATTAACCTGCTGGAGCCGCCTCTCGGATTCGAACCGAGGACCTTCACTTTACAAAAGTGTTGCTCTACCAACTGAGCTAAGGCGGCATAATTTGTTACAAATTTTCTTCCTCTTTTATTTTGTGCCTTATCTCTCTGATTTTGTGCTTATATTCTGAAATAATTTTTAGAAATTTAGGAACTTCTCTTTTTTCTTTTGCCCCATTGTTTATTTTTTTATAATAGGCATCCTTTATTTTAATCTTTATCTGCTCATATTTATTCTTTAAAAAATTAGAAGATATAACGTACAATCTAACTATTGTTACTAGTCCAGTATATCGATGTTTCTTAATTGTTTTAAAAGCTGAATGCTTCAATTCTTCAAAGTATTGGGCTTTTAAAAAAGTTTCTGCACTTTCCTTGTATGATATTTGTCCATTTTGGAGCAGTAATAATTTCCTTCCTATCATAAAAGTGATTCCGATGAGTGATCCAAAAAACAAAATTAAAAGAATGTACATATTATATTGAATAAACTTTTACTTCTTTGATTTTTGCATTATTCTTTTCTAGCAGCTTACCTATCGTTATCTCTCCATCTTTTATAAAACTTTGGTTGATTAAAGTTTTTTCTTTGAAATATGTTGTCATTTTTCCATCCAACATTTTCTTCTTTATTTCCTCAGGTTTATTAATACTGGCAACTTCTTTTTCAAAAATCTCCTGCATTGTTTTCTTTGCATCATCAGTTATTTCTGCCTCTGTAATATATTCTGGTTTCATGGCGGTTGTGTGCATAGCGATGTCTTTTGCGAGTTCTGCATTGCCTCCTTCTAAGGAAACAATAACTCCTGTTTTATTGTTGTGTACATAAATTCCCAACACACTTCCTTCTACTTCATATATGTCACCTAATTGAATATTTTCTCCAGTTTTTTGGATTATGGGATCTATTATATCTTTTGCCTCTGCCTTCATTTTTTCCACCCCATCTTTTAATGCTTTATTGGCAAGAGTTTCGAGAAGCGCTGCAAAGTCTTCATTTTTAGCAACAAAATCAGTCTCACAATGCAGAGACACCAAGATTGCTTTACCTTCCTTTGTTTTAATTGAAACTCTTCCCTCGGAGACTTCACGATTGACCTTTTTGAGTGCAATATCAGAACTGGTCTTTTTTAAGATCGCGATAGCTTTTTTCATGTCGCCGAGAGCTTCCTCGAGGGCACGTTTGCATTGCATTACTGAAATACCAGTGGTATCTCGGAGCTCTTTGACTTGCTCTGTAGTGATTTGAATAGACATATTATTGTTTATGATTTCTTTTCAGCTTTCGGAGAGATAGGGTTTTCTACTTCGGCGGATTCTTGGCCTTCTCTATAAGCATTCGCAATAGCATTAATAAAAAATTTGATAGATGGTATCCCTGAATCGTTTGCCACGATAGGGTAATCAATCTCTTTTATATTAGAATCAGAATTTACTAAAGAAATCACCTTAATACCAGACTTTCTAGCTTCGGTGGCTGCTATGTGTTCGCTCTTTGCGTCTATGATAAATAGAGCATCTGGGGCCTTTTTTAACCCCAATAAACCAGTATAATATTTTGCTAGTTTCTCCATTTTTTTTGCCATCACCACTCTTTCTTTTTTAGTGTATTTATCAAGCCCACCTCCAATACTATCTTTTTGATAAGTTTCTAATTCAGTGATTCTTTTTTTTATTTCTGTAAAATTAGAGAGAGTTCCACCTATCCATCTTTCTACGACGTAAGGCATTTTTAGTATTTCTGCAATATTCTTTATCGCAACTTTGGCTTCAGGTTTGGTGCCAACAAAAAGAACAACTTTGTTTTTAGCTCCTAAGCTTTTTATAAATTCTGTTGCTTCGTCTAAAAGCATGCTTGTTTTTTCAAGATTGATTATGTCTCCTTTGTTTTTTGTGGCGTATATATATTTTGAAACAGAGGGGTGTCTTCGGGTTTTGCTGTACCCATAATGAGCTCCAGCTTTGAACATTTTCTCTATGATTGTATCCAGCTCTTTCTTATTTTCTACTTTTTGCATATGGATAATATAGCAGAAAGAATTGTTTTTTGCAACCGTGCCTTGTCGGCAGGTAAACTTTGACCAAAGGGCTTTTTTCGAGTAAGATGTTTCTATATATGAGACAATCTAAACTTTTTACTAAAACGAGAAAAGAAGCGCCGGCGGACGAGACGTCCAGAAACGCAGAGCTTCTAATTAGGGGTGGTTTTATCCATAAAGAAATGGCCGGTGTATATTCATTTTTACCACTCGGTTTACGAGTTTTAAATAAAGTAGAAGACATAATTAGAGAAGAAATGAATGAGATTGGCGGGATGGAGATGAGAACTTCTGTCCTTCAAAATAAAGAAGTGTGGGAAAAATCTAATAGATGGAGTGATGAAGTTGTAGACAATTGGTTTAAAACAAAATTAAAAAATGGAGGGGAGGTTGGTTTGTCTTTTACTAATGAAGAAGCTCATTCAAACATTTTAAAGCAATATGTGAGCTCTTATAAAGATTTGCCAATTTATCCATACGATTTTAAAAATATTTTTAGAAATGAAACGAGAAGCAAGTCTGGAATTATGAGAGGAAGAGAGTTTTATTGGAAGGCGCTTTATTCTTTTTCCAAGGACGAGGAAGAACATAATGTTTTTTATGAAAAGGCAAAAACAGCCTATCAAAATATTTTCAAAAAAGTTGGAATCGGGCATTTAACTTACATTACTTTTGCTTCTGGTGGCAGTTTTTCAAAATTTTCTCATGAATTTCAAACAATCACTTCTGTTGGCGAAGATACTATTTACTTGGATGAAAATTCAGGAATTGCTATAAATAAAGAAGTTTATAATGATGAGATCATATCAGAACTTAAACTAAACAAAGAAAATTTAGTTGAAAAAAGAGCGGTGGAGGTAGGCAACATTTTTTCTCTTGGAACAAAATTTTCAGCACCCTTTGATCTTAAATATAAGGATGAAAACGGAGAAGAAAAATTGGTTGTAATGGGCAGTTATGGTATTGGTTTGGGAAGATTGATGGGAACAGTAGTAGAAGTTTTGTCTGACGATAAAGGCATAGTTTGGCCTGAGTCCATCGCGCCATTTAAAGTACACCTTCTTGCTTTGGGGGAAGACGAAATAGTTTTAAAAGAGGCTGATAAAGTTTATGAAAGTTTATTAAAAGCAGGTGTTGAAGTTTTGTTTGATGATCGTACAAATGTATCAGCTGGGGAAAAATTTTCTGATGCGGATTTGCTGGGTATTCCTTTTAGGGCAGTTGTTTCTACGCGCAGTATAAAAGACGGGGGAATTGAGTTAAAAAAACGCACAGAAGAAAAAGGAAAAATAGTAACACTTGATGAATTAATAAAAACATGTTCGACAAATTTTACAAATTAATTTCTAATGATATAGGAATAGACTTAGGTACTTCCAATACCTTGGTATATTTAAAAGGTCATGGGATCGTAATCAATGAACCGTCTGTCGTAGCGGTAAATATTAAGACCAACCAAATTTTGGCGGTAGGTACACAAGCCAAAGAAATGCTTGGGCGTACCCCAGGACATATCAGAGCTATCCGTCCTCTTGTTGATGGTGTTATCTCTGATTTTGAAGTTACTGAAGAAATGCTTTCTTATTTAATAAACAAAGCCGATAAAATATCTAAAAAATTAGCTCGGCCGAGAGTCTTGGTAGGGGTACCATCTGGTACCACCAATGTGGAGACACGGGCGGTATACGATGCTGCACGTTCTGCTGGAGCGAGAGAAGTCTTTTTAGTAGAAGAGCCGATGGCGGCTGCTATTGGGATAAGACTTCCTATTAAAGATCCTGTCGGTTCGATGATTATAGATATTGGCGGAGGAACGACGGATATCGCAGTTATTTCTTTGGGGGGAATAGTAAAATCAAAGAATTTAAAAATTGCTGGTGATAGGTTGAACAATGACATTATTTCTTATATGCGGGATGAATTTAAAATTTTGATTGGAGAAAGAACGGCTGAAATGGTTAAAATTGCTATAGGTTCCGTCATTCCTGGAGAATATATGGAAACGGAAGTTCATGGGCGAGATCTTTTGACTGGTCTTCCTCGTGAAGTGGTGGTTACAGATTCTGATATTCGTGAAGCAATTTCTTTATCAATTAAAGGATTGGTAGAGGGTGTAAAAGACATGTTGGAATCAACTCCGCCGGAAATTTTGTCAGACATAATGCATCGTGGAATTACTCTCTCTGGTGGTGGAGCTTTAATTCCTGGACTGAACCAACTTTTACAAAAAGTTCTTAAAATTCCAGTTTATGTTGTTGAAGATCCACTTTCTGCTGTGGCCCGCGGGACAGGAGTTATTTTGGATAATCTTCCACTTTATAAAGATGTTTTGATCGGCAATCAAGATGAGCTACCTCCTAGATAAAAAAACACAAAGAAATAAGATTTTTAAAATCACACTGGGTATTGTTGTTTTAATCATTTTATTTTATTTTAAGTCTGGTGTTTTTGATGGACTTTCTTCTGTTAGTCAAGTATTTTTTCATCCTGTTTTAGTTGTGGGGCAGAACGTTGGTGAAAAATTTGGAAGTTTGGGTGCGTATTTTATTTCTAAAAATTCTCTTTTTTTAGAAAACCAAAATTTAAAAGATCAAATAAGAGATAGTGCGGCTGATCGAGCGAATTATCTTTCGGTGGTTGATGAAAATAATAAATTAAAAGAAATTTTAGGCAGGAAAAATGAAAATAAAAAAATGATTTTGGCAGCTATTTTAGCTAAACCGAATCAGAGCGTTTATGATACGTTGATTATTGATGCAGGTACAGCACAGGGAATAAAAGTAGGGGGTATGGTTTTCGCTTTTGGGAATGTGCCTATTGGGCGAGTGGATTTAGTTTACGAAAGTTCCTCTAATGTAGTTTTGTTTTCAAATGCTGGGGAAAAAACACAGGTTGTCGTCACCGGCAAAGACTCTTTTTTGGAGATAGTCGGGCGAGGCGGAGGGAATTTTGAAATGATTTTGCCTAGAGATTTTATATTACAAAAAGGGGATCAGGTAGTTTTGCCGGGTATCAATCCATATGTTTTGGCTATTGTGGAAACAATTATTTCTGATCCGCGAGATCCTTTTACGAAGGTATTGCTTGTGAGTCCAGTAAACATCCAAGAGCTTAAATTTGTGGAAGTTGACGAACAAAGGTGAGGAAATACTGAGCATAGTAATGCGAATGTGTGGAGCAGTAGTAAATAATGCAATTTAAAATAGAAAAAAAATTAAAGAATAGCAAAGGCGGAGCCGGTAAAACATGTCTGGGGAGGGTGGGAGTTTTAGAGACTCCGCATGGGGTTATACATACTCCGGCTTTTGTGGCTGTGGGGACCAAGGCCACAGTAAAGTCTTTAAATCCGGAACAGGTGAGGGAAGCCGGCACACAAGTGGTGCTCGGAAATACTTATCATCTATATTTACAACCAGGGGATGAAATAGTGCGAGGGGCGGGGGGGATAGGGAAGTTTATGAATTGGAAAGGACCCACAATGACTGACTCTGGAGGATTTCAAGTTTTTTCTTTAGGTGTCGCTTATGGTAAAGATATATCCAAACTTTTAAAAATTACTGATCCGTCACTTTTAATTCCTGAGCGTTTTGATGATAGCGATGCGCCACGTTTAGCAAAAATAGGGCAAGACGGTGTTTCTTTTAAATCGCATCTTGATGGATCTATTCATTACATCACTCCGGAAAAATCAATTCAGATTCAGCACAATTTGGGTGCGGATATAATTTTTGCTTTTGACGAATGCACTAGTCCGACGGAGGATTTAAAATATCAAGAAGAAGCCCTAGAGCGAACGCATCGTTGGGCAGAGAGAAGCTTGCGAGAGCATCAGAAATTAAGCGCTGGAGAAAATTCCTCTTCTTTGGGGTCGCTGTCTGGGCTTGCTAGCCCAGCGCTGCCTCTCGGCTCGTCAGCCTGCGAGACACCCCAAAAAAGAGAATTTTCTACAGCGCTTTTCGGCATTGTACAGGGCGGGAGAGATGAAAATCTACGTAAACAATCTGCAAAATTCATTAGTAGTTTGGACTTTGATGGTTTTGGTATTGGTGGGAGTTTTGCAAAAGAGGACATGTCTACCGCGGTAAAATGGGTAAATGAAATATTACCAGAAGAAAAACCTCGTCACTTGCTAGGCATAGGTGAACCAGAAGATTTGTTTATGGGCATCGAAAATGGAGTAGATCTCTTTGATTGTGTTTTACCTACACGCCTTGGGAGGAATGGAACAATTTACACAAAAAATGGGAAAATACATATATTAAATACTCAATATAGAGACGATTTTGCGCCTATTGAAAAAGATTGCGAATGTTATTCGTGCAAGAATTACACCAGAGCATACATTGCGCACCTTTTTCACGGCAAAGAAATGCTTGCCGGCACCTTAGCTTCAACTCATAACTTGTATTTTATAGTAAACTTAGTCAAAAAAATTCGTCAATCTATTCTGGATGACAACTTTTTTGAATTTAAAGAAGAATTTTTAAAGAGATATTTGAAGTAGATATTTATCCCCATATTTATTTCTAAATTTCTTTTATAATACGAGCTATATTGATATAATATAGAGGTCTTAATAGGAAAAATGAAACATAGAAATACTCTTAGGATACTTGTAAAAAGATTTTTCACTTTGGGACTTTTCGTCTTACTATTTTTTTCTGCTTCTTATATTTTTGCCTCTGAAACTAATGGAATAATTTCTCCTAGTGCTCAGTTTGCTTTTGGTGAAAATTTAGGTTGGATTAATTTTAGTTGCGATAATTGTAATGTCCATATCACAGATACAGGATTGAGCGGATATGCCTGGAGTCGTCAATATGGATGGATTAATTTGTCTCCAAATGAAAGTGGAGTAACAAATAATTGTGCAGGAGAATTAGGTGGTAAGGCTTGGTCAAAATCTTTGGGTTGGATAGATTTTTCTGGCGCAATAATTAATGCTGCTGGACAATTTACCGGAATGGCCGGTACCCCTGGAACCAAAGCGGGAAGAATTAATTTTAGTTGTGATAATTGTGGTGTTTCTACAGATTGGCTTCAATGTTCTTTACGAGAATCTCCAGCTGAGGTATTAATAAATTCAATTACTGATAATATTATTCCTTCAGTCTCTGCAAATATTACAATAACAAATGAAGGGTCTATTGATACAGAATATCAATATGAATGGTGTGTTGTTTCTGGTATAGATAATCCTTGTGGGAGTGGTGATGATATTTTTTATTCTTCAGCAGCAAAATTAATTGTATCTGGAGAAAGTTGGACTACAGATAAAATTGCTACAGTGCCAAGCATGGGGACTTATTATTTTAAATTAAAAGTAGCTTTTGGAGAAAGTTATTCTGTAGCTTCGCAAGTATTTACTACTATTGCTGGTGGTGGAGGTGGTGGTGGAAGCGGAGGCGATAGTGGAACATTACCGTTGGTAAGCGAGATCCATTATGATAAAGCAGACTTTAGTCACGACCATATAGTAGATTCAGTTGATTTTTCTATTTTACTTTATTTTTGGAAAAAGAACCCTCCGTTCAACAATATTTATGTAGACATTGATAAAGACGGAAAGGTTAATTCAGTTGAATTTTCTATTATGCTCTCAGAGTGGGGCAGAAGGACTATATGATAAAAAAAATAAACAAAAGAATAAAAATTTTGCTTACAATCCTAGTGTCTTTTTTATTTTTCTTTTCTTTCACACCACTTTCTCATGCTGTTACTGAAATTTATTTTCAAAAAGATCTGAAAGAGATTGAAAAAGGTAATATATTCTTGGCAGATTTAAAAATTTCTTCGACGGAAACGATAAACGCTATAGATGGGACAATCATTTACGATAAAAACAAATTAGAGATAAAAGAAGTAAAAATAAACAATTCTTTGTTTTCTCTTTGGATTAAAGAGCCAGTTTTTAATAATGAAACAGGAGAATTAAGTTTTACTGGGGGGTCACCGGATGGTTTTCTTGGCAAAGATGGACAAATTTTGAGAATTAATTTCCTTGCTAAAAAAGAGGGTTCTGCCTTGATTGGTTTTAAAGATATTTTTTCTATTTTTGCAAATGATGGAAAGGGAACAAAAATAAATCCATGGTTAAAACCGATATCCTTATCTATCCATGAGAAAATAAATCATTTTGTTAGATATGTGGGAATGTTTATATTAATTTTAAGTATTTTGTTTATTGGAGCTAGATTATTCATAAAGTTTAGAAGTAAAAAAAATGAAAAATAAAATTTTAAAGTTGTCTGTTCAAAATAAAATATTTACAATTATGTTTTTAGCATTAAGTTTTCTTATCCCACATAAAACTCATGCTGCAAATTTATCTATTTCACCTAACACTCTAAATGTTTTTGTTGGCGACACTATTACTATGAAAATAAATGTGAATACTTTAGGTAAGTCAATCAATAATGTGGAGGGAATAATCCAATTTCCCGCAGATATGCTTGAAGTTCTCTCCCTACAAAAAACTTCTTCAATTTTTTCTTTATGGGTAGAAGAGCCAAGTTTTTCAAGCAATGCCGGCCAAATTACTTTTAATGGAGGATTGCCGACTCCAGGTTTTGTCGGACAGAATGGTAATGTACTTTCAGTTACTTTTAAAGTTAAAAAACAAGGAACAGCCTCTATCGTTTTTGCTAATGGAAATGTTCGGGAAAATGATGGTTTAGGAACAGATATTACAGGAAATTTAACTGGTGCCACAATATATATTAAAAAAACAACAATTCCTCCAATTTCAACTCCGACAAATCCTACATCAATATCAGTACCAAAAATTACACCCAAAACAGCACCAAAAACAACACCCAAAATAGTAACAGAAATAATACCAGAAACAACACTAGAAGTGTCGGAACCGTTACCTATTCCGCAAGCTCCGGAAATTATATCTGAAATAAAAGATGGTGCGGTGTTTGTAGTCGGTTCTTCAGGTTATCCGCAAGCGCAAGTGCTTTTAACATTTGTTTCTCAAGATGGAACAAAAATACTTGTTCTTGGTGTGGCAGATATGAATGGTAATTTTAATATTTTAGTTCCCAATTCATTAAAACCTAGCTCCTATGCCGTTACCGCAACAATGATTCAAGAAGATAAAACAAATAGTGAAGCATCGAATGCAATTATTATAAAAATCGATAATATCATCTTTAATGTTTCTTTTGAAATGTGGTTATTTATTATAACTATAATTATTTTGATCCTAAATTTGATCACGCAAACTTATTTTTATTTTATAAAAAATAAAAATATTAATAAATTAACCAAAAATAAATTAGATGAAGCTGAAAATGTCATAAATCAATCATTTAATTTCTTGCGTAGTGATTTAGCTGATAGGGCGGGGAGAATAGTAAATTCTGTGGAGCGTGTAAACATAGAAGAACTAAAGAAAGACATCGATTCCACTGAAAAAATTATTACTAAAAATATTAAAGATATTGGATGATATTTTGATCTGATTTGTAGTATAATTATATGGTAAAATATTGGTTAAAAATGAAAATTCGATTAAACAAAAAAATAACTATTCTGTTTATTTTTGTTGTATTTTTTTATTTTTTTTCAAGTATAGCTTTCGCAGTTTGGGATGGTACTCCTTATAACCCAGGAGAAACAAATAATCCAGAATGTTTACCATCACAAGTTGATTGTGATGTTTTGCCTGCACAAACTGCCTTAAGTGGTACCGGTTTTGTTAAAATATCCGGCACCACTATTTCTTACGACAATTCCACCTATCTCGCACCCAACGGCTCCGCCGCTCTCCTCACTTCTTTCCCAACTTTCAATCAAGACACGACAGGGAATGCGGCGACGGCTACGAACCTCACTGGCTTAACTGCTTCCATTATCAATTTAAATTCAGTCACTGGATTACTTGGCACCGCTGCCTTTACAGACAGTAGTGCCTATGATGTCTCTGGTGCCGCGGCGGCGGTCACTCCCACTACTTTAGGTTTAGTCATTGGTACGGATGTCTTGGCTTATCGTACTTTTGGATCCGCAGCGGACAACGACACTGGGGACTTTGTCGCTTACCGCACTTTCGGTTCAGCTGCCAACAGCGCGACGACTGACTTTCTTGCTTACAATGGCACAGCAGTAGCAGTTTCCAATGCCACTTTCACTACCGCGTTAACCGTCAACGGCGGAGCAGGCACTTTGACTTTTTCAGATATTGGATCCACTCTCACCATTCCAGCTGGTGGGGGAACTTTAGGGACGAATGCATTTACTTCTACTGCATATCTACCACTTGCAGGTGGAACCATGACCGGTGGTATTATCAACTCTACTTCAATTAATCCCCTTACTACACTCGCTGAATCTTGGATCGGGCCGTCTTCAACTGCTGGTATTTATTTCAAGGGTGGCAAAGTCGGGATCGGGACGACGAGTCCGGGTAACACACTGGACATCGGTTCGTCAACGTCTGGTGGAAGCATTGGAATCAACGCGACTGAGGGGCCAGAGATGGCGCCAGCTTTGGAGGCGGCTAACTGGACGGCAACTGGCACTTGCAGTGCTGGTGGTGGGCAATTAACTTGCACTGTTGGCACGGGTACACTTACTCCAGCTGGAACTTTCGCTGTAACTGCTGGAAGGACTTATAAAATAACATATACAGTTTCTTCTGTTATGACATATTCTTATTTAAATCTTGGTGGTGTAAGTGCAAGAGAACCATTGACAGCTGCCACTTTCACTGACTATGTAACCGCAACAAGTACAGCTAAGATTGTCCTCAATGCTTACAATAGTGGCTCTGGAACCACGATAATAACTTCGTTGAGCGTGAAAGAATTGACTCCGGGTACTGGTGACATATCCGTACTAGGCAAAATTAAGATCGCAAATGGACTTTACTCTCTGGCTGGGACGAAGGTTATTGATATAAACCCACAAGGAAGAGTAGGAATAAATACACCTGCTTCAAATGCTGGATATGATTTAAGTGTGAATGCCATCATAAAAAGCAATACTGCATTATATGGTCCATTTTTAAGCTATGCGAGTACCTCATATTTATATATGAATGAACTAGCCAATACCCTAGCCCAAAGAAATGGTGTTAACCAAACAATATATCGTTTGTATAATACCTATACCAACTCCTCAAATTATGAGCGGATGTCTTTGACTGGGGTTGCGGGTACGAGCGTCAACTTGACCGCAGAAACCGCCGGGACAGGCGTAGATAATCTGAACGTAGTCATAACTCCAGCGGGAACTGGATATACGATCCTGAATGGTAACGTCGGCATCGGGACGACGAGTCCGACAACAAACAAGCTCGTAGTCGTCGGAGATATCCGAGTTGGAACTTCTGGCACCAATGGTTGTCTTCAAGGTTTCGATGGAGCTGCTCTAGTCGGTTCTTGTTCTTCAGACATTAAACTCAAAAAAGATATTACTTCTCTTTCAGGAACTCTTTTAAAAATTACGGAGCTTAACCCAGTAACATATTCTTGGCGAGCGGATGAATTTCTAGATCGTGGTTTTGGTACTGGTCGAGTCTATGGCCTCATTGCAGACGAAGTGCAAAATGTTTTCCCAGAGTTGGTAGGTATGGATGACAAAGGTTATAAGACGGTGAACTATGGAGTCGCTCTACAAATGCTCTCGATCCAAGCAATCAAAGAGCTTAATTTAAATTTAGATTCTGTTGCTGGCACTATTACTCCGTTGTCTGGATCTCCCTCTGAAACTTTTGTGACAGCATTCTTTACTAATGTTAAGGTTGTCATCGGCACATGGCTAGCGGATGCTACGAATGGGGTGACAGATGTTTTTGCCAATGTATTTAACGCTAAGGAGAAAATCTGCGTAGATGGTGAATGTTTAACCAAAGATGATATTCACAATTTGCTTTTGCTCGCACATCCTTCGCCTACAGGCTCAGGACCTTCGGTCCCTACACCTACACCAGCACCAGATCCAGAGCCAGCACCAGAGCCCGTAACAGACCCAGAACCTGCATTAGAACCAGATCCAGTACCTGCTCCAGCACCAGAGATAGTATTAGATCCAATACCAGCACCCGAAGTCCCAAATCCTTAGTTTATTTTAGTTTTTATCTTTCGTGTCTTTTGACATTAAGTGGTGGAGCGATTTATGTTCTTCAGTATTTAAAATTCCGCAATCTTTGAATTTTTTATTACTCCCGCAGGAACAGAGCTCATCCGGAGCGCATTTATTTATCGATACAATTCTTGTCGGTTTGAATCCGTTAAAGAAAGAAGAAGAAGCGGTAGTATAAGCACCAATGTTTTCAGCATAAAGCAAATCATCTATCTCTAAATCTTCTGGTAATTCATCTGCCAAGGAAATAGTGTCAAAAGCATCACAGGTCGGACCGAAAGTAGCGCAAACTTTTCTTTCTCCATCTTTAAATGAATGGAGGGGGTAGCTTTGATGGTCGTAAACTTGTCCAGAAAAAGTATTATAAACTCCGTCATCTAAATAATAACAGGTTTTTCCGTCTCGGATAGATTTCCCTATAATTTTTGTGACCAGGGTACAGGTGTTGGCTACCATAAATCTTCCCGGTTCAGCGATGACATCTACATCTCCATTAAACATTCTTTTGATTTCTGAATTTATTTTTTTAGCGAGCATTGGGAAAGGCTTTACATCAGCTGTGTATTTGACTGGAAAGCCACCCCCAATATCTAAGACTTTCATTTTCTTACCGTCTTTGTCTATAAACCCTATATCCAGCCCTCTTAATTTTGCTTCCTTAAAAATTGAAGAAGCGAGAGAAAGAGCCAAGACGTAATTTTCAAAATTGTTACACTGACTGCCCACATGAAAGCTAATGCCTTCAACTCCTAGCCCCATACCGATGGCTTCCGCCATTAAGTCGACTGCTTCTCCAGGATGAACACCGAATTTACTAGAAAGCTCCACCATCGAGCCAGTGTTCGGTACCCGAATCCGTAAAACTAAACGCACATCCGGAGCATGTTTTTTGATTTTTTTTAATTCTTCAATGTTGTCAAAAGTAACCAAGGGTTTGTAAATATTCAACTTTTTTAAAATCGAGGCCGGTTTAATAGTATTGGCATAAATTATGTTATCCCAAATATATTGTTGTCGTTCTTTCTCTCCCAAGTGTTTGATGTTGTTATAAACTTTCATGAATTCCTGAAAAGAAGCCACATCAAAACTAGCTCCCATGTCGTACATAGTTTTTATAATATCAGGATCAGAATTAGCCTTAACTGCAAAATATGCTTGGACTGTTGGTAATTTTTCTTTGAATTCTAAATAGTTCTGTCGTAGTTTTTCATGATCCACTACTAAAAGTGGCGTACCATGTTTGGCAGCGAGTTCCTGTAATTGTTTTTTTTGTTTAATGTTCATTTCGTTAAAAAGATTTTATTATAAATAATAATTTTTTGTTACTTATGATAATTATGGTAAAAATTTAAAATTTTCAAATTGCCAAATATCTTTATTTTGAACACTAGCAGGATTTTCCTTGAAGTAGACTGTTTTGTTTTTAACTGGCGTCCAGTCTGATACGGTAGAAATAAATTTGCCAAGATAAGGTTTAGCGATTTTTAAAACAAAATCATGTGGCAGGTCGTCTGGTAAATTTATTCCTTTGGTTGGATTTTCTATCATCCACAAAATTGCTCCCATAAGACCTGCTGCAACCTGCAGGGTAGTAGCATTTTGTCCCGGAGCCAGCTGTCGGGCCTCCTCAATACTTAGATTGCTGCCTGTCCACCAAGATTTATACGGGTGACCCATTAAAAGTGCTCCCAAGATATCAGCCCCAGAGGTAATTTCATTGCTCATAATTCGTAATTTAGGTGGCAAATTATAATTGAGTCCACGTAGCTCACAGAGACTGGATAATGTTTCATGGCAGGGCATATAAGAATAATGTACTGTTGGCCGGTATATTGCTTTCTGATTTTTTTTATTTTTATCTGACCAAACAGTTAAGCGGTCCGAAAGTCCAAAGGCTTCACCATGACGAATAACCATTCCGACAATTTCTTGATTTGGTATCCAAGATCTTACAAAAGTATTGATACCCATTTGCGCCAAGAAAATTTGATTTTTAGGACCAATTTTAGGAATGTGTGCTAATGCGGGGAGTTTCTTTTCGTGCGTACCCCAACCCATTTCTACTGGCGCAGTGCCTTCTTCACGGAGGCCTTCAATGCTCCAGGTGCCGACAAATTCATTGACTTCTTTTGGTCGATTAGTTATTTGCGTATCTCTTTCACTACAATGAATAACTTTTACTTCAAGTTTTTTTGCCAATTTATTGAACTCTTTATTTTTTATATAATTTTTTAATTCTTCTATTTCTTTGCCTTTTACCTTTTTATCTTTAATTAATTTTGTCGCTATGTCCTCTAATCCTTGCTTCACAAAATGTGAAATGAGACCAGGATTAGCACCATGATCGACAACAGCAGAAGTAGAATCTTTTGGCCAATTCTTAGACATTTCCCGCATTTGCATTTGTCGGAAATAGAGAGATTTTTCGTATGGACTTTTTTTCTCAATTTCCTTCATCGGATCCCATTGTTCGACTGAAGTATTTATATATAAAACATTGTGATCATGGCACCACTTTAAAATATCATTACAGCCGATATTCCAAGCTAAATCAATAATCAAACCACCGTCATCCACGTTTTCCTTTAAAACTTTATTTATATTTTTTTCAGTAATTTTAGTGCGAACAAATTTTATTCCCTTGCTTGTGTATTTTTTTAATGTTTCAGCTTTATTTTCAAAATCAATAATAGTTATGTTCTTTAAAGGAACATCGATTTTTTCTAATAAAATTGGAAGGGTACACTGCGAAACTGAACCATAGCCAATAATTAATATCTTGTGATTAAATTTTTTCTTCATTTTATTTTACAAAATCATACTTTGCATTATTATCATAAAAATAAATAGTTTAGTTATTGTAGGTCAAACAGAAACAATGTCAAGCAAATGTGAATAAGTGGGTAAAATATTATTTTAAGTAATTTTTCTTCACGAGAAGTTCCGCGTTTAAAATTCCTCCACCGGCTGCACCCCGGACAGTGTTGTGGCTCAAAGCCATAAACTTATAATCAAAAATTTTACATTTTCTTAGACGGCCGACAGTTATAGCCATACCTTTGTCATTATCTCTGTCTTTTTTTGGCTGGGGACGATTTTCTTCTTCTTTATAAATAATCGGATGAATGGGAGCAAGAGGAAGTTTGAGATCTTGTGGTAATCCTTTAAATTCTCTCCAAATCTCTATAATTTTTTCTTTTGTTGGTTTTTTGTTTTTAAATAAAATACTAACACAAGCCAAGTGCCCATCTGTTACGGGGACTCTAGTACAGTGAGCAGAAATCTGTATATCTTTTCTTTGAATGAATTTTCCGTTTTTGATTTTGCTTAAAATTTTTAAAGGTTCCTCTTCTGTTTTTTCTTCTTCGCCTCCAATATAAGGGATGACATTATCGATCATATCTAAACTCGATACTCCAGGATAACCAGCTCCAGAAACAGCTTGGAGGGTGGTAATAAATATTTTTTTAATTGGGTAGCCAGCTTTTTCTAAAGCAAAAATGGGAGTCAGATAGCTTTGTAAACTACAATTTGGCTTCACCACGATAAAACCCTTGTTCCACTTATGATTTTTCTTTTGTATCTTTATCATTTCTAAGTGTTCCGGATTAATTTCTGGAATAATCATTGGGATATCTTCTGTCGGGCGGTTGGCTGATGCGTTTGAAATAACAGGCAACCCTGCTTGCGCATATTTTGCTTCTATCGTTTTAATCATTTCTTTATCTCTAATTTCAAATGCTGAAAAAACAAAATCACATTTGTTTTTAGCTTTTTCTATATCTATTACGTCTTCTACGATTATATTTTTTATATTTTCTGGGATTGATGAATTCATTTGCCAGCGTCCTAAAACAGCACTCGCATAATTTTTACCAGCCGAATTTATAGAAGCTGCTAAATACACAACCTCAAAATAGGGGTGATTTTCCAATAAACGAATATAATTTTGACCTACCATCCCAGTAGCACCCAAGATTCCAACTTTTAATTTTTTCATGTGATTTTTTTTGAATTACAAAACATAACTTTTCGCAGGGGTTTCGAGGCTGTCGATCCGAGAACTTCAGGCCTTCGGCTCTGAGAGCTTCAGGCTCGAAGAGATTTTTCAAGCTTCGAAAAATCCGTACCGAAGAAAAGTTTATGTTTTGTAATTCATAATTATTTAATAAATTTATTATACACGACTTTTCTAACTTTTGTTTTTAATTTTGGATTTATAAGAGAAGTTATTTCTAGTGGAGTATTGAATAATTTCACATATTGAATCGCTTTCTCATGTATTATTTTGCCAGCTTTTTCTGCTTCTTGATAGCTAATAGTCGGGATATATTTTGCTTCGGGAACTATTTTTGGATCAGCTGAAAAAACTCCACCGACATCTTTCCAAAGAATTACTTTTTTTGCCCGCATAGCAGAACCGACAAAGCAAGCGGTAGTATCTGTCCCACCACGCCCTAGAGTAGTAATCTTGTCTTCAGTAGTTTTACCAGTAAAGCCAGGAATAACTGGAATTATTTTTAAATCATTAATTTTTTCTTGGATATTTTTCTGAATATTCTGTTGGGAAATTTTGTAAATAATATTAGCATTTTTAAAATTATCGTCAGTGATAATAGGGATTTCTTCGGCTAAAAATCTTTTGGCTGGCAATCCAAGCATTTGAAGATAAAAAGTAAAAATAGTAGCGGATAATTTTTCTCCATAAGCGACGATCTTGTCTTCATTTGAGGGAATGGTTTTATCTGAATCAATATCTTTTTTCATATTGTCAAATAATTTATTTAATTCAATTTTAGCCTTTTTTTGCCATTCTTTATTGAATCCCAGATCTATCATTACTTGAAAATTTTTCTCTTTAAATTTCCTTAAAAAAGATATATCTTTAATTGTTAAAAGCTCATTTGTGACCCCAGGCAAGGCCGAAATCACGACGACAGGGCTGTAGCCATCTTTTATTTGTTCTCGTAAGTGTTCCGCCATCAAAGGAATAAGATTTCTAGTCAAAATTCCTCCTCCGAATTTATTTACAATAATTTTCTTAGACATACATTAAAAATAAAACTAAGTTTTTTAAATATACCCTATTTTCTTTGAAAAACAAAGGGTTTTAAAGATTGACATTAAGGTAGCAAGTAGTAAACTATTCTTATTGCACCACGAATTACGAAACATAACTTTTCTTCGGTACGGATTTTTTTCTGGTAAAAAAAATCCTGAAGTTCTCGGCTCGTCAGCCTCGAAACCCCTGCGAAAAGTTATGTTTCGTAATTCGTGGCATTACAAATTATTTTTTAAAAAATTATGTCTAAAATACTTGTGATAGGGTGTGGAAATGTCGGCAGGGTGGGCTTACACAAAATGGCTCAATATCCTAAGACTTTTTCTGAGATTCATGTGGTTAGCCGTACTACTAAAAATTGTGAAGAAGTGAAGGCTTCAATTTTTAAAAAAACGAAAGGAAAAGTGAAGATAAATATTCATCAGGGAGATGTGGGTGATAAGAAATTTTTATTAGACCTTCTAAAAAAAGTAAAGCCTGAACTATTGTTGCACTTCGGACTTTCCTACGACAATTTAGTAATAATGGATGCCTGCTTAGAATTAGGCATTAAATACGTTGATACTTGTTGTTATGAAGATCCTAAAAAATACGGCTTCTCGTATAAATTGCAATTAGCTCAAGATAAAGATTTCAAGAAAAAAGGACTATTAGCCGTCACAGGATTAGGATTTGCTCCCGGAGTAACGAATATCTTTTCTGCTTATGCGCGAGATTACCTTTTTGACAAAATAGATACCATTGATATTATAGACTGCAACGGTGGTTCAAAAGATAAAAAAATTAAATTTGCTCCGAATTTTAACCCAGAAATAAATTTACGAGAACTTATTTTGCCGATTCACTTTTGGGAAAATGGTAAATGGCAGGAACGCGGACGTTTGATCGACGAAGATGCCTCTTACTTTGAATTTGATTTTCCAGAGACTGGCAAGTTCACGCCATACTTGATGTATCATGAGGAATTAGAAACTCTAGTCACTCGTATTCCTGGTCTTAAAAGAGCTAGATTTTGGATGACCTTTTCAAAGACTTATCTTTCTTATTTGCGAGTGCTATATGATGTCGGCATGACTAGGATTGATCCAGTTAAATATAATAACTGCGAAGTTGTCCCGGTAAAATTCTTGAAATCACTTTTGCCTACGGGTGACGATTTCAATAAAGGATATAAAGGTAAAACTATCGCCGGTGATATTATTTCTGGAATTAAGGATGGCAAGAAAAAAGTGGTTTATATGTATAACGTTACCGACCATCACAAGGCTTTTTTAGAAACTGGTGGTAATGGGATCGGATACAATACAGCTGTTCCTGCAGTTACTTGCGCTAAGTTGATGTTGGAAGGGAAATGGAGTGGTAGTGGGGTGAAAGTTCCAGAAGATAAATCTTTAGACTCGAAAGTATTCTTAGAAGAAATGGAAAATCTAGGTTTAACTTGGGTGGTTAAAAATCTAAAAGATCTTCCAGCGCCACTAAAAAAGAATTACTAAATATGGCTAATCAAATATGTTCAATTAAAACTCAAATGGGTCATGGAGAGCCATCAACTGAACCTTGGAGCACTGGTCAGGGATGGAAGGCAGAAGATTTTGCAAATCTAGAAACTCCTTGTTTTGTGGTAGATGAAAAAAAGTTAGAGCATAATATGAAGATATTAAAAAGAGTCCAAAAAGAAGCTGGGTGTAAAATTCTTTTGGCTTTAAAAGGGTTTTCTATGTTTAGTATTTCTCCGTTAGTAAAAAAATATTTAGCTGGAACCGAAGCTAGCTCTATCGATGAAGCTCGTTTAGGATGTGAAGAATTTAGTGGAGAAACGCATACTTTTTCACCGGCTTATACGGAAAAAAATATTGCCGAATATATAAAATATTCTGATCATCTGATTTTTAATTCTTTCTCTCAGTGGAAAAGAATTCGACCAATAATTTTAAAAAGCAAGAAGAAAGTATCGTGTGGTTTGCGGGTAAATCCAGAGCATTGCGAAGCTGGAACACCGATGTATGATCCTTGCGGACCGAATTCTAGATTGGGCATAATTAGAAAAAATTTTGAAGAAAAAGAATTAGACGGCATAGAGGGCTTGCATTATCACAATCTTTGCCAGCTTAATGCTGATGCTATGGTGCGAACTCTTGAATCTTTTGAAGAAAAATTTAAAGAATTTTTACCAAGAATGAAATGGATGAACTTCGGTGGTGGACATCATATCACCCGTGGGGATTATGATGTTGATCTATTAATTAAAACAATTAAGGATTTTAAAAAACGATATCCTCACTTAGAAGTCTATTTGGAGCCAGGTGAAGCAGTAGGATTGAATGCTGGGGTTTTGGTGACTAGCGTGGCGGATATTATTGATAATGGCATGAATATAGCTATTCTTGATTTTTCGGCTGCCGCGCATGTTCCAGACATTCTTGAAATGCCATACAAACCGACGATCCTAGGGGCTGATACAGGTAAAAAATACCCTCATGTTTATCGTCTCGGTGGGCCGAGTTGCTTAGCTGGAGATGTAATAGGCAATTATACTTTCAAAAAGAAATTAGCCATTGGTGATAAATTAATATTTTTAAATATGGCTATTTACACGATGGTAAAAACCAATACTTTTAACGGTATCAGATTGCCATCAATTTTTCTTAGAAAATCATCAGGCAAATTTAAACTTGTAAAAAAATTCAGTTATGAAGATTTTAAAGGAAGGTTGTCTTAAGAAATAATATTACGATTACCTTTACTTTTTTGAATTTTGTATTACAATTAAATTTGGTCCTGCGTTTGATAGTTACTCCGGCTTATGTCGGGGAGGAAAGTCCGAACACACATTCCAGCCTAGTGTTGGGAAAGCGTAGCGGGTAACGCCCGTCGTCCGCAAGGATAGAGTTGCGAACAGTGACGAACCGATTTAGTTCGGGTGAAACGGCAAAATACTTACGTGTGTGCAAGATCGTGCTTTAGCTTCGGCTAGAGAGAATCGCTTGAGTCTCGCAGCAATGCGGTACCTAGATAAATTACTTTCATCTGACTTCGGTTGGATTACAAAATTCGGCTTATAGATGCAAGACCAAAAACATGAAAAATCCTCTCTAACGAGAGGATTTTTCTATTTTTAACGAAGTATTGCATTTTTTTTGCAAGTATGTTATACTTTTTGTGTGAGTGTAAGGTTTTATCTTACATTAATCGTAAACAACATAAGTGCCGCAAAAAAACACCGCAAGGTGTTTTTTTGTTTTTAAATTTATGATAAATATTATTTGCGAGTAACTTTGTAAATTACGCCTGCCTTATCGTCGGAGATAAGAATAGTTCCTCCGGGTTGAATTAAAATATCAACAGGCCTGCCAAGTGCTGAATCGTTTTGCAACCAGCCAGTAATAAAATCTTCTTCACCAAGATATTTACCCTTCGCGTCTAGCTTGTAACGTACTATTTTATAGCCGGTCGGCACGCTCCTGTTCCACGAACCATGGTAAGCCACTAGAGCGTTATACCAATAATCCTCCGGCCATCCTTCTTCGGGCACAAAAGCTAGACCGAGTGGTGCGGAGTGGGCAGGGATGTCTATATGAGAAGGGGTCTCAAACGGCTCCATACATGGATTGCGAATATAAATATTTTTATCAAAATTATTATCGTGAATATTTTTGCCGTAACAAATCGGCCAGCCGTAGTTCCGTGGCTCTGAGTTAGTCGAAGAGTTATTTTTTTCTATAATATTTATTTCGTCTGGCGGAATATTGTCTCCGAGTAAATCTCGGCCCATGTCGGTGGCCCAGATTTTTCCATCAACTGGATGTATGGCCATAAACACAGAGTTGCGCAAACCTTTGGCAAAAGTTTTTAAATCTGCGCCGTCGTAATTGGCAATTAAAATTTTTGCGCGACGATCGTCATTTTCATTGCATACATTGCACGAAGAGCCAACGGAAATTAAAAGTTTGTTTTCGTTCGGAGAGGGCATAAACATAATAGTTCTGCTTTTGTGGTTGCCTCCATCGGGCAAGTCTATTATTTTTTGTTTATTAATCGCTTTAAGATCAGTAGAATAATCGTAAGTGGCTACTTGGTCAGACTCGGCGATGTAAAGTTTGCAGTTGTCCGTGCAACGAAAAGCCAATCCGTGTGGATAGTTTAATCCTTCTGCCACAGTAACGGGATCCTTTGCCGTGCCGTTTTCTTTAAATCCTAGTGCCACTACTTTGCCTTCTGATGGGATACTCACTAGCAAGTTACCGTATGGGTCGTAGGCCATTACTCGGGGACTACCGAGGTCTTTGGCAAAAATAGAAATAGCAAAACCCTCGGGTAGTTTAAGTGGCATACCGGTAGTATTAATAAGCTTAGTAATATCATCCTTGGGTGGGATAATAGCCGGACCAACACCACGCAGATTTTTTTGGTAAAAAAAGAAAAACCAGACAGCTCCAATAGTGATAGCCACCAAAAGAAAAAGAAAGATTATTTTTTTATTTTTTGCCATACATTTAATTATAACACTAAATAGAGTAATTCAAAGACGTGTGTATGGGGAGTTTAAGTATTTTAAAAAATAAAAAAGGGCAGTCTTGAAGACTGCCCCCTAGACTATCGATGATACCCAGCCCCTAAAACTTAGAGGCATTTGTTTCTTATCAACCACGGTAGCGTGGAACTCCTGCATAGAGACACGTCATCTTAGATGGACCATTTGGGAAAAGATCATACATGTATTTTGCATTCCCCTTTTCAGGCCCGAGTACTTCGTAAACATGCCTTAACAGCATCTTAATCCCAGGCGAAATCTGATAATGTTTGTAATACTCTCTGACGAGATTGATAATCTCCCAGTGATTCTCGGCCAGTTTAATCTCATCATTACTGGCAAAATATTCAGCCAAATCAGTGCTCCAATCATTAGGGTCCCTAAGATGGCCATCTTCGTCAAGTGCAATCTCTTTACCTTTAAATAAAATACTATGCTCCATATCTGCCTCCTTTTTAAAAAGATTTAACTACAAAAGATTTATTTCCCAACTGGGAAATATTACCCTAACTTCAACTAAGTGGTCATATTGGCACACCTCCTTTGTTTTATTTTTGATTTCAAAAAACCAAATTTATCATTTTTTCCTAACTCTAAGCTTAATCTACAATTTTCAGTAAATTTGTCAAACTATTTACAACATTACATTTTTATAGTAAAGTATTTTTGGCTATTTGTTCCTAAACTAAAAACAATTTTAAGAAGAAAAAGGAGACGCCAATGGAAAAGAAATTGACCGCAGGTTACGTCGTCCAAGATTCACAAAAAAGCAGTCGTTTTTTGAGCAGGTCCGGACGACGTTTTGTCCGACACAGTAGCAATCACAATAAACTCGGCATAGAAAGAGCATGGGTCCATAGTGAGGATTCATTGCTGAAAAAGGAAAAAGGATTAATCCCCAAATCAGCACTTCTTTACCCGGCTCGTTATAGTCATGACATAAGATACACAGGTGTTGGAGGGAATTCTACGACATACGAGGAGTTCCTTGAGGCCAACTTGGCCCTTCATATTTAATCAGGTCCTAACGGGAGCAAATAGCCAATTTGTTTTCCCGAATCAAAAAAAAGGCAGGTCAAGCAATATGCTAACCTGCCTTTCGTCAATTTTAATAAATATTTTTACTCAAAAAAATTTCGACCAAGTTTCTTTCTGTGGACTTAGACTTTATTTTTTGGAACAGGTTTGCCAGAGAGTGTGAGTATCTAGTTGCTATTCTAAAAGAAGCCAAAGAATAAAGTTAATTAATAATTTAAACTCTAGTAATTATAGAGATGTAATGTAGATATTGCAATAAAGGGGAGTAAAAGCAACTACTACTAAGGATTAGAACTAGATATTAATATACAGTGTAATCATTATCACTAGCCCAATCATCAATTGCATTATTAACAATAGAAGAATCCATATTAATGTAAAAATCCCAATTATTACCATTTTGGTCATAATCCGAAGCAGAACCATCGTCTTCTATATCAGCAGAAAAATAAAGATAGCCACCGTTATCAAAATATAATTCATCTATCACTCCACCTGATATATCAGCATCTAAATCATAACAACCACCACTTCCAGATGAACAAGCATTTACCATTACTGTGCCATTTACATAATCTTTAATTTCATACCAATAGTCTAAAATAGCTTCATCACGGTCAAGTGTATTTTCTTTTTTAGTTTCTTCATCTATCCCTACATATTTCCTTTTTTCCTCTCTTTTATCTCCATTAAAAGAAAAAATTAGAATTAGAAAGATTAAAACAATCCATCCCGCACAATTTCCATTTTCTAATTTTTCTTCTGAATCCACACTCATTTTTTAATTCTTAATTTGTAATATATTACATTATGAGAGATTTAGTTGTATGTATTCTCAGGTTGCTCTTTAAAATCTCGTAGATATCTGTAAACACTATTTATGTGAGCATCTTGTAGATTAATAACAGATTTGGTTGGTAATTTTTCTTTGTCATCGGCTTCCCAGTAAGGATGATAAGGTTCAATCTCTTTATTAGTAAGGACAATCAACTTATATTTTTCAGCATTAAGTTTTTTAAATAACTCTATTTCTTCAGGCAAAAATTCGTCTGCGGTTTTTGTAAATGTTATATATACGTCATAATTCTTTTCCCGTAGTTTATTGGCAACATTTTTTAAATTATCGCAGTCTCCTTGTGTTACTGTTCCGCCTGCACTTTTACATTCTCCTATAGCCACCTCAATTTTATTACCTCGGCGTTGTTTATATTGAACAACGCAAAAATCTGTCTCCACCTCTTTTTTATCAAAATTTAAATTGAGTGACGGCGATGACAAAAAACTATCTGAAATAATTCTTTGAAAGTAAAGGAGTGTTAAAATTACAGGTATAGAGCCTTCTTGATTGTTGTCTTTTGCAAATAACCCGCTTTTTCTAAATCTCCAATCACCTCTATTAGTAAGGTCGATAGATGTCAGGTTTTTATTACCACAGTATTCGCATTCCCAATTATCATCAATTGCTTTTAAATTAAGCCAGTTTTTCAAATTACAACTTTTGCAATATAACTCAAGACCCGCTCTCAAGAATCCCATCTTTAATAAGAAATCAAAGACCATTCGTGGTTTCAGTTGTTTCTCTTCTCTAGACTCTATAAAAAGATTTTTATGCTTTTCAAATCCTTCTATCCCATTATTTTTTTGCTTAATAATATCTAATATTGTCGAGTTTGGCAGAGAAGTTGTTGATGACAATTTTTCAAACAATTCTCGAACTCCGCCAATTTTGAAAACTCTTGCACCTTCTATTGAAGATAATTTGTTTATAATTTTTTGGGAAAGTAGCCCTGCCTGACTTAACTTATTATAAACTCCGAGGTCTTCGAATAATTTTTGAATGATAAGCCCTTGTTCTAGGGGTCTCAATTTTATATATTTCTCTTCTGTATCAATTATCGCTGTTACACCTTCTTTCCCAACACGAATTTTCCAAGGGTCAAAGCACATCTCTCTGCTATAAAATTCGTTCAAAGATTTAATGTCTGGAGGATTTAAAAAATAGCCTGAGCCAATCTTACCAAGTTCGTCTATGAATACCCCGAACGACTGTTTCTGAGTATGCATATCATCAGAATCGTCAAATACGAATTTCTTTTCAGGTAAGTTAACAGTAGCCATAATATTACCATCCTCATTTTCTACGATAGTTTGTGAAAATTCCCAATTTAAATAATCCCTTGGAAGGTCATCGAAGTAACTAAAAAGGATGTCTTTTGAAATAGGTCTTAGTGCCAAAGGTCTGGATACAGTAAATAATTTTTGAAAGGGTTCAATTTCTTCTTTACTCCTACTTGATAAGTAATAAATACTAGCATTGAAAATAGTGCCATCATCTCCTTGTGTCATAGCTGTTATTTCAGCTTGAAGGTAATCTTTTGCTCTTTCATAGTTTAAAATTGGACAAAATATTAATCTAGTTCCAATTGCTCTTAAATTCCAGAAAGTTGCAAGGTCATCAAAATTATTCTCATCACCTATGTAAATACCAGCATTGAGACCAACATTTCCATAACTTTTTAAATCAATAGTAGATAAAACTCTTGGCGTTATTTTCTTGGAAATAATTTGTGGTATGTTTGCCTGTGGGAGAATTTTGACATCGATTGCTCTTAAGCCATTCACGAACCCCTTTTCGAATGATTTTTTTAAATTATAATTCGACTTAAATGTTCCAAAAGATAAGAGGAGCCAATTTTTCAGCATATCTTCTTCCTCCCAACTTATATATGCTACGTCACTTTTTTCTTTTTTTGGGGTTCCACGAAAATATTTTTCATTCTTTAGCTTGATTGTATGGAATACATCAAGGTATTTAAATTCATTCTTTTTCTCAGCCCGCCAATCTTCTTCCCACATCTCGTTTAAAAAATTATGGGGAGTCTTAAAATAAGGAAGATTTTTTAATATTTCACCTAACGCAGGTGTTGTGGTAATAGGATGTAAAATATCTATGTCTGAGTTTACTATTATTTTGATAATTTCTTCATTATTGCTTTCACTTATTGGGATAATAAGATTATGAGTTCCTCCAACTAGAAAGGAATTTACCCTTGCAACCTCAAGTATATCCTCCAACTCTCCCTCTCGAACCAAGAACCCTATTTTGAGAGGTTTGTATTTAGTTACAACGCTAGTAACTGCCATATTATTTTTTACTCTAACACGAAAGACCCAACAATACTATAATTTTAGCTTTTGCCACCTTAGCAACTTAAAAAAACTAAAATACATAAAAATAAGGATATTTTAATAATCTAATGGTAATTATTTATTTGTTAACATATCTTTCTGTGGTATAGAACTAAGAGAGTAAATGATATAATAAATTTATGGAAATAATTATTTTAATTTTAATTTTAATAGGAATTTTTTGGGCAATTTCAGAAATTGTTGAAAAACATAGACAAAAAGTTAGAAATCAGCTTGCCCACGAAATTTTGGATGGTGAGTTTGATTTCTTAAAAGAAAAAGAAGAAATATTATCTATAAGAAAAATTTTACAATTAAGTAAGATAGACGGGATACGCCCTATTTTAAATTTTATTAAAGTAACTAAAGTTTTACCAAAGATTAAAAAAAGATTTTCTCTTTCAAGCTGTCAGTTGTGTGGTGGAAAATTAATCAAAAAAAAGGGTAGCTATGGTTATTTTTGGGGATGTAAAAATTATCCGAAATGTCGCTTTACAAAAAATAGTAAATAGCTATGGGATATTACGAAGATAAAAAAAAAGAGTTAGAAGACCTCCTCTTTATAATTAGAAGTGAAAGGGCTTCATTTTTTAGTGAAGCAGGAGAAGAAACAAAAATTTTAGATTCAAAAATTTCTTGGTATAAAACCTTAGAAGAGGGGGTTATTCAGATGGCAAAGGAGAGACAAATAGGTTTTCCTTGGCTTGCAAAAGCTTATGATGAACTTTTTACTTTACAAGAAAATGAGATTGTATATTATTTAAGCACAAAGAAACACCAAGCGTTATCCAGTGCGGAAATTGTTAAACAACAGTCATTATTGAGACGTAAAGCGGAGAAAGAGAAAAAGATTGCTCAATACATCATAGAATATTATGAAAATTTAGCTCCATTTCTAATTGATTTTAAAGAGGAGCTCGATATTGCTACTGAGCAGGAAAAGGAACTTTATAAAGAATATTCTGAAGAAGAATTACAAGATGAGACAACGAAATATTTAACAAAAGAAGAATATAGAAAGTTGCCTAGCGTGGAGAGAAATCAGATGGCTTTGGATAGATACTGGAAAAGACCCAAATCCAAATGGCTTATTGGAAGAATTTACGAAAGATATGTAGGTTATCTTTTTGAGCAAGAAGGTTACGATGTCGAATATGTTGGAATTTTTAAAGGATACGAAGACTTAGGGCGTGACTTAATTTGTCAAAAAGGAAACGATTTTATAGTTATTCAATGTAAAAATTGGTCTCAATTTAAAACTATTTATGAAAAACATATCTTCCAGTTTTTTGGAACAGTTTTTCAATATAAAGATGAAAATCCAGAGAAAAAAGTGCAGGCAATATTTTATACAGCTACTAAGCTGTCTGATTTAGCCAGAAGATTTGCCAATGAACTAAGGATTGATTTGAAAGAAAATTTTAAAATGCAAAATGAATATCCTTCAATAAAGTGTAATATTTCTACAGTGAATAGAGAAAAGATTTATCATCTACCATTTGACCAGCAATATGATAATGTAAAAATAGAAAAACATAAAGGTGAGTTTTATTGTGTAACTGTAAGAGAAGCTGAGGACGCTGGTTTTAGAAGAGCTTTTCGTTGGCATAATCCTGATAAAATAAAAAAATAATCTAGGAAGAATTTTAAAGAAAATATGGAACAATTAGTTAATATTATTCCTTATATCATAAATATAACCATAGGTAATAATTAAACAACTATTTGCTATCTAGGGCGTAAAGAGTAAAATTAAACCACAATGAAATTGTTTATAGATACCAATATATGGATATACTATTTAAGTTCTAAAACTGACTTAGATTCTTTCAAGAAACTGAAAAATCTAATAAAGGAGAAGAAGATTGATTTAGTTGTTCCTAGGCAAATGCATCAGGAGTATTTAAAACATTCTACTAGGAAGATTGAAGAAGAAAGAGAAAAAGTTTCCCAAGAAATTCAAATTTCAGTGCCAGATGGCTTGAGTAAAGACAGCAAACAAATCATCTCAAAAATTGAATCAATAAATAAAGAACTAAAAGAATTGACAAAAGAACGCTTTAAGAGTTTTGAGTTGAATATTGCTGAATTAGAAAAAATTTTTGAGGAATTATTTTTATTGGCAACTTTTATTGAAGATAATGATGAAATTTTAGATAATGCAGAAAAAAGATTTTTTAAAAATCTTCCGCCAAAGAAAGATAGTAAGAAGGGTGATGCAATAATATGGGAAACTTTAAAGGTGGGCATAAAAAAAGAAAAGCTTACCATTATTGCTAAAGATTCAGACTATTCTGATGTAGAAAAAGGACAACAGGTAATAAAAAAACTACTTAAAAAAGAGTGGGAAGACCACACTGGTAAAAGTATTGTTCTTTACACATCTTTAGGTGAGTTTATCAATACAATTGAAAAGAAAAAAATTATAAGTGATAAGATTATTGAGCAAGAAAACAAATTTGGTAACATTGTATGGCATAGTGCTGATAGTGTTTATAGTCCGCCCACTGTTATTCGTAGCATACCCCCAAAATCAGGTTTGACTTATGTAATTTCTTCGGAAACATCTCCTATTAGCAATATGTTTTCTGGATTAGGTTCACAAAATATTGCTTATGTAAGTGCAAGAAAATGCATAAGTTGCGGTAACTCTTACATTCATAGTCCAACTTCAGTATTTATTGATAACGGTATGTGTTATGACTGCCAAAGGTCAGGAAGGTCAGGGATATCTGTTATTGGTGGACTATGAATTTGAGAATTCTTGAAAATCCCACCTTAGGTCTTTAGTTGCAATAAAGTGCAATTGCTGATTTAACAGAGTCTATACCTTTAATAAGTGGTGTAAGTTTGTAACTTGTTCTTGCCTTGAAACTTCCAATCATTGAAGCTAACCCTGAACGATTATAAATATCTCTATATTTACTTTCTGCTTCAGTAGGATTTGTTTTTATTAGTAATCAAGACCTTCATATCTTAAACAATCTTTATATAATTTTTCTTTTCTATCTTGCCATTGAGATTCATTAAGGGATTCATCAATTCCTAAAGTTTTTCCAGCATCAAAAAATGCTTGACTATCACAACCTTTTCTTATCTGTTGGGGTTTGTAAGAATACCAATAGAAAGAGAAACCCAATATAATTAAGACAATCAAAATTATATATTTATATTCGTTTAATTTTTTCATAAATAAAAAAGCTAGCTGATAATCGCTAGCGTGGTATAAACACAGAACCCCACGCCAGCTAGGTCTTGCGACCCTATACAAGTTTCCCTGTATAGCCCTTGGAAGAGTGCTGAACGTGGGGTTCAGTATCTTCCAAGGGTCTTTTGACCGTGCTCTAAAGAAATCTCTAGGGGTTAGGTCGCCTATTCATTTGTAAATACACTATAACAATATTTCGACTTTTTGTTAACTTATTTTGAGTTTTTCCTTTGAGTCAAAATATGTAACTTTAAGGCAGTAGAAAAAAAATAAAGACGTGGATTTCTTATAACGTGCTTAGCTTCAAGCGGTGTTATTTTTATAATTACTCCATTGGCTCGATAATAGAACCCTTTAATACATCTAATAATTTCTGCTTTATATCTAAAAAGATTACGACCATAGATTCTAGCAACGTTACCTTCGATGAGTCTGATGTTTACTTTAATTACTTCCATAAAATAAAAAATTCCTACAATAATAATTGAGGAAAAATGTTCGACCTTGCATCTTTCCTCGATAACGTTTCCGCTATCGTGGTGGAGAGCACCTTACTTTCGCAGGTTGCTGGAGGGTCATTGAGTCCAATCTCTCGCCTCGCTCTTGATACGCCCACTATTCAGTTGTAAGTAGAGTTTATAACAAATCACCACATAAAGGCAAATTTGGAGTTTTTACACGCCTTGGGAGGGACTTTTCGGACTCTTTAAGGGAGTTTCCTGACACTTTGAGAACCTTGTATTATATAGCTTAAAAGTTATCCACAGGTCTCGTTTAGAGTGGTGTTATAGTAACAATACAACTAAATATTTATATCGAGAGGGCGAGTAGAGAATTGGCTCGAAAATCCGCCCAGCAACCAGCCGAAAAGGCAACGGTGCTACATCCAACCCACGAGGGAAAAGATAATGTCGAAAATCTTTTCTTTGTGGGAAAGATTTTTTTATTAATCTAATTTAGAAATCCTTGCATTGCATAGACAGCTAGAGATTAAAAGAATGATGTAGTAAATGAATTTTGTAAAAGAAAATATCAATGTTGATGAAATCATTGAGAAAAGTATTAGTGTTGGAAACGAGAATTTAATAAATCAATGTGATAAGAAAGTTATTTATTCTCAATCTTGGTGTGTAGAAGATATTAATAATAACTCTTCTGAAAATGAATCATTAAACTATTTGGCAAATATTTTAGTGGAGGCGTTTTTGGATAAAAAAGAATATGAACTTAGTAAACAATGTAGTTAAAAAAAGAGCAGTAATATATGTGAGAGTTTCTACAAAGGAGCAGGTTGATGAAGGTAATAGTTTGAGTACACAAGAAAAAATCTGTAGGGAATATTGTTTTAAAAATGATTATGATATTACGGAGATTTTTATTGAACAGGGGGAGAGTGCAAAAACAGCAAATAGAACGGAGCTTCAAAAACTTCTGGCTTTTTGCTCAGATAAAAAGAATAGGGTAGGAGTAGTTGTTATATATAAAGTAGACCGTCTTTCTCGCAGTGTTGAAGATTACAGCCATCTTCGCCTTTTCTTTAAAAAATATGGGATAGAGATTAAATCTACTTCAGAGTATTTTGAAGATACAGCACAAGGTAAATTTATGGAAAATATGTTTGCTAACGTAGCACAGTTTGATAATGATGTACGTGCAGAACGTTGTGCAGGTGGAATGAAAGATGCTATGAGAGATGGTCGCTATGTTTGGATGGCTACAGTGGGTTATAAGAACGTTCAAGTAGCGGGTAGAGCTACTATTGCACAGGATGAAATAATGTCTCCTTTAATACTCAAACATTTGAACTTATTGCCTTAAATACTTATCCAACAGAAGAAGTACGAAGAATGATGGTAAAAGAGGGCTTATTGAATAAAAAAGGTAAGCCTTTCTCAAAAGGATATTTTTATTCAATGCTTACCAATGAACTTTTTGCGGGATGGATTGTAAAGTTTGGGGAGAAGCACAAGGGTAATTTTAAACCCATTATTTCAGAAGAACTTTTTAATCAAGTGCAAAGGGTTTTAAAAAGTAGAGGACGTAAGCACTCTGCTTATCTTAAAAATCACCCAGATTTTCCTCTTCGTAAGTTTGTAAAAAATAATGATGGTAAGGTGTTAACAGGAAGTTGGTCTACTAGTGGAAGTGGCAAAAAATATCCTTTTTATCGTTTTGGGAATGAAAAATCAAGCTACCCAAGAGATGAATTTGAAAAAAGTTTTAGAGAATATATGGATAGATATGGACTGGATGAGAAACATTATCAAAAGTTAAAAATACTTGTGCGAGATAATCTTATTAAAGCAACTTCTGAAAAAAGAAAAGAAGCAGAGAAATTACAAAAATGTATACAAGAATTAAATGAAAGACAGTCTGCAATAATTAAGAAAAATCTTGATGGGGTAATTAATGACAATATATTGAAGCAACAATTAGAAATTATAGAAATTAAATTAATGGAAACGAGTTCTTCGCTTTTTAATATTCCCAATAGTGATGCTGATTATGAAAAGATGATTGAATTTATGGAAGAATATTTAAAACAGCCAAGTAAAATATGGTCTGCAATAAAAAATATAAGCATAAAAATTAAATTACAGGAGTTCCAATTTCCCCAAGGTCTGACGTTTGAAAATAAAATATTTGGAACAAGAGAAGTAGCTTGTGTTTTCAAAACAAAACAGGCATTTCTGCCTGTTGAGTCTTCTATGGTGGACCCAAGGAGACTCGAACTCCTTACCTCCTCATTGCAAATGAGGCGCTCTACCAGATGAGCTATGGGCCCTTATCTAACAAAACTATTCTACCTTATTTTGTTTAAAATGCAAACCATAATAGTAATTTTTCAATTTGTTTTTTCTTAAATTTCTGTTACTATAAGAAAAGTTCTTTTTAAAGATAAATAAATTCCGGGGTAGCTCAGCGGTAGAGCGGTCGCCTGTGTCAGAGGTTTGTGGTATAATCTACTTGTGTATACCAAAAAGAAAAGAGTAGAAACCAGAACCTATGCCGATCGTCGAGAATATATGGTTTTAGCTGTTAGCCGAAGAAGAAAAAAACTTCGTGAAATGGCTAGAGATCATAAAGGCGGTAAATGTATTTTATGTGGCTATAAGAAATGTCAGAGAGCTTTAAGCTTTCATCACATTAATCCAAAAGAAAAAGAATTTGATCTTTCTTCTAGGGGGTTAACGAGATCTTGGGAACGTATTAAAAAAGAAATTGAAAAATGCGTTCTCTTGTGTGCAAATTGTCATATGGAAATACATGAAGGTATTACGCAGCTTCCTATTGAAAGGTAGGTTGAAAAACAAGGTGAATTCGGGGAAGCCCTTCGAGACAAACTCTCAGGGTAATCCCGAGCCAAGCCCTAACATTGTGTTAGGGAAGGTGTAGAGACTATCCATTTATTGGAGTACATCGACAAGTTGTCGGTGGAAGCGCCTTGCTTCTAAGTCTTTTTTAAAAAAGATATGAAGATGATATAGTCCACACTTCTAGCAATAGGAGATAAAGTGTAAGCGATTGGTCGTAGGTTCGATCCCTACCCCCGGAGCCAAAAAAGTTTAACGTCTGCGAAAGCAGGCGTTTTACTTTTTACGGCTCCGGGGAGAAAATAAACTGCTTTATTTTCGTGTAGGGAGCGAAAAGCTTTTGTGTCTTTTTGATTCCGCTGTGGCGGGAGAAAAAAGTACAAAAGGTATACTGTTCCTGTAAGGAAAGATATCCCTACCCCCGGAGCAAGTTTTTAAACTTATAATACAAGGTTTATTGTCTACTTTAATAATAGTTTAAACTTATGATATAATATTTTTATGTTGAAAAGTGAAAGTATTTTAAATCTTAAATGGGCAAAGCGAGGAGTTGTTGGCTCCACTATCGCTACTCTCATTATTACCGCACTTGAATTTCCTCCGCCAATCGGGTTTGAGACAAGACCGCAGAATAATGTTTCTCTCCTTTGGCTGGCATACTTTTTTGTCATTTTAATAATCGAAATATCTGCCATACCTTTGATCTACAAACGTCCCAAGCTTGGAGCGTATTTTGCAATAATCGCAGCGGTCTTTAATATTTTTTTTGTAATTGCTGATCAGATCCATCTGCTACAGCCTGAAGTGGCAACCCCGCTTTATTCAATGATTGAAGGTATTGGTGCAGTTGTTTCAATAGTGCTTATATATTTTGCGTGGAAAGTTTTCAAGCTTAATTCCAATTATGTAAATAAAAATGATTATGAATAATCGCATCGGTTTCTACATTTCAATACTGACAGGAACGGCAACAGTGATCACTTTTATAGTTGCTTACTTAACCGAACCCTTATCAGGACCTTTTTGTGTTGGTTCATGTTTTAAATATCCCTACCTCGATATGGTATTGCGTTTCCCCGCAGATTACATCTGGATGTATTGTGCTATCGTATGGCTTTTGCTTTATATCATCTTCATGACCTGTATTCATCGCCAAGCGGATAGTGAAAAGAAAACATTCAGTCAAGTGGGCTTATCTTTTGCCATTATGTCAGCATTGATACTACTAGCCAATTATTTTATCCAACTATCCGTCGTTCAGCCGAGTTTGCTCAATGGCGAATTTGACGGAATTGCGCTCATTACACAATATAACCCTCATGGAATTTTTATCGCTCTTGAAGAACTCGGTTTTATCCTTATGGGCGTATCTTTCTTGTTCATGGCCCCGGTCTTTTCGAAAAGCAGACTTGAAAGGGTAATTCGCTCAATATTTATTGGAAGCTTTGTTCTTACACTTATAACTTTTATATTAATTTCAATTTTTTACGGAATAAACAGAGAGTACCGATTCGAGGTTGCTGTCATGTCAATCAACTGGCTCACGCTAATTGTGTCTGGCATACTTGTTGGCACTATGTTCAAGCGTTCTTGGAATTTAACGAAAGTTTGTTCTGAAGCGTCGTTGCTGGAAACATCTCAAAAATCTTAGAAACAAAACTTGGGAAACATAAAACAAGTAAAGGATGTTTATACATAAGTAAACTTTCCAATATGAATCAAAAATTACTCTTTACACTTATTAAAAAATCATTCCAATATACAAAGAAGCTGTATAAATAACCATTCTTTGCATCAGAATTAGTTTTTTTACCCTTCTTAGTAGAAGTTCAAATTTGTGATAGAATTGTGTTATGAAAAAAATACTAATTTATATAGCTATCATTGTTCTTATTTTGGTCGTGATTTTTGTTTTTCTTTTTAAAAATAAAAAGTCAGAAATAATCCAAAACGATCTAACACCAGAACCTATCGCTATGTGTTATCAGTATTCTAAAGACACTGCAAGTGGTCTTATTGATCGCGCCTGGCTTAAAATGAGTATTTTAAGTGATAAAGTAACTGGTGAATATCAAAATCTTCCAGCCGAAAAAGATAGCAAGATTGGAAAATTTAATGGGATGGTTGGCAAAATGGACCCCAAGATTAGCGGACGTATCGCCGATGTCTGGTGGGATTCTTTCGCTGAAGGTATGAATGTGACAGAACAATTAAAAATTGAATTTGGTGAAGGAAGTGCCGTTGCTTTTTTTGGAGAAATGGTTGATAGAGGAGATGGGGTTTATTTATATAAAGATGAAACAAAATTAACTACAGGGTTTCAGATGTCACAAATAGATTGTGAAGTTTTAAATGATAAAGTTATTAATGATAAAGTCAAAATTAATTTGCCAGATAGACCAAAAACAAAAGAACCTGTTGCTTGCACTGCGGATGCTAAACAATGCCCTGATGGTTCTTATGTTGGGCGCACTGGTCCTAATTGTGAGTTTGTCTGCCCTTAACGATATTTATTAGAATATCGTCTATGTTTTATAGTTGTGTCCAAATTTAATATTTTAAGAGAGTGGAGATAAAATAAAACAAAAAGTTTAAATTAATAATTACTATTTTGTTATTGCAAAACAATAGAACAGTCCTCCACCACCAGAACTAGCTAAAGCATCCAAACTGCAACCACGTGAGAGATGAGATGAATTCCATGATCTAGCCGCTTCGGTGTCACTGGTTCCTATTCTGTCGTGATGTCCCAGCATAGCTGCTCCGTCTCCACTTTTTGTCCAATTACCGCAAGTAGTATCGGCTTCTCCGGGGATTATTCTGCCGTCCATTCCAGAACCAGTCAAAATATCATGCAAATTTGGAGTGTCCCCACGTCCGTTTATTGTCGCGCCTTTTTCAGTCAAAGCTGTCAGTTTGTTGATGTTGTTAATTCCATGTAACTCATCTAAGTTATTAGCAATAGTAATTCCTGCAAAATTTTTCCAAGGACCATTTCCAATACGATCACGTGCATTTACAACAGAGGATCCTCCAGTGGCAGTAGTGCTCAAATATGCGCGCCAGGTAAGATTCCCCACGCCAGCAGATTGCGCAAGTGATTGGCAATAGTTGTCTGCTCCGGACAATCCTCCAAGGTCAGCTCCTTTTCCTGGATTAACACTAGTCACAAAAAAAGTCATCGCTTTTTGCGAGACAGCATCAACGAGATCTTTTTTTTGCTGTGTTGAATATGAATATATTAAACCTGCAATAATAATTAAAACAACAATCAACCCACCCCCATAGTAATACATTTTATTTTTATTCATCTTAAAAATGTTAAATTTATAATAATAAATGAATCGTATCAATCAAAGATTAATTTAGTATTAAAAAAAGGAAAAAGGAAATCCATTTTTTTCTTTTGCAAGAATCTAGTTATATAATCTGCATTTATTTTAATTTTAATCTTATTTTAACAATTGTATTTTATTATTTTCTTATTATTAATAGAATAATTAAAAAAAATATATGAAAATGAATCCTGTGGTACATTTTGAAATGCCAGTTGAAGACAATACTCGGGTTAAAAAATTTTATGAGAGTGTTTTTGGTTGGAAAATGACTCAGCTCGGCCCTGATATGAAAGATTATCTTTTAGCGACCACTTCTCCCGTGGACAAAAACAATATGCATATTAACAAGGGAGCGATAAACGGTGGTTTTTTTAAAAAAGGTGATTACGGAACAATTCCCCATGTTGTTATTTCAGTGGATAATCTTAAAGAGCATATGGATATTGTTAATAAAGCCGGCGGTGAGACAGTAGGAGAAGTAATGGACATATCCGGTATTGGTAAATTTGTAATGTTTAAAGACACCGAAGGCAACCAAGTGGGCATGTTGCAGCCCGTTATATTGTAAGGATTAATAATAACTAATAATAATTTTATGGCAAAATATGTAGATGGTTTTGTGCTAGTGGTGCCCAAGAAAAATTTCGTTGCTTATCGCAAGATGGCGCGAGAGGGAGCTAGGGTTTGGCTCAAACATGGCGCTCTTGATTATAAGGAATGCATGGGTGATGACATGAGCCCAAATATGGGCGGGACTCCGTCGCTCACGTTTCCAAAAATGGCAAAGGCGGGAAAAGCCGAAACTGTATGGTTTTCTTTTATTGTCTATAAGTCCAAGGCGCATCGTGATCAGGTAAATAAAAAAGTCATTGCCGAGATGAGTAAAGATAAAAAGTATGAAAATATGCCCATGCCTTTTGACATGAAGCGTTTTGCTTACGGCGGGTTTAAGGTTGTGGTGGATGTGAAGTAATATTGTTCGGAGCCCAAATTACGAACTATAATTTATATAGGTTATTTTATTTGTTTTAGTAAAAATTGGAACTTTTTGTTAAAATGAATTTATGGAAGAAAAAATAAAAATACAAACACCCTGGTTTTTTACCGCCGAAGAAGTATTGACAGGATTAGATACCTCAATTAATGGATTAAAACAAGAAGAAGCGGAGAAACGTTTAAAAATATTTGGACTTAATAAATTTAAAAATAAAAAAATAATAAGCATTGTCGATTTGGCTCTTAAGCAAATAATAAGCCCTCTTATTTTTATATTGGTTGGAGCTGCTATTTTAACTGGATTTTTGCATGAATGGATTAATACGATTATTATAATGAGCACAGTTTTAATAAATGTTGGTCTTGGTTTGTATCGTGAATATCAAGCAGAAAATACTTTAGATAAATTAGTTACCTATATAAAAGATAGATCTCGTGTAGTTAGGGATGGAAAAGAACAGGAAATCGATTCTTCTTTGTTAGTTCCGGGAGACATTATTAAATTATCTTATGGTTCCAGAGTTCCTGCAGATGCCCGCGTTATTTCTTCCAATAATTTTAAAGTAGATGAATCTATTTTAACTGGAGAATCAGAATTTGTAACAAAAACATCAGAGACAATAAAGGAATCTTCTTTGGTGGCAGATCGTACAAATATGGTTTATGCTGGGACATTGGTGGTGGAAGGTTTTGATGCGGCAGTTGTTGTGGAAACTGGAATTAATACTGAACTAGGTAAAATCGCTGATCTAGTTTCAAATACTGATAGAGCGGTAACTCCGATTCAAAAAGGAGTTGGTCAATTGTCTTGGTATATTTTTACATTAGTGATTTTTGTTGTGATGTGTATTTTTATTCTTGGTGTCTCAAGAGGAGAACCGATACTTCAAATGTTGATTTTATCAGCAGCGATTGGTGTAGGAGCAGTTCCAGAATCGTTACCGATTGCTTTGACTATCATCCTTTCAGTTGGAGCAGTGAGAATAGCTTCTAAGAAAGGAATCATTAGAAAATTAGCAGCAGCAGAAACCTTAGGATCAACTACTTTGATCATGACTGATAAAACAGGTACTCTAACCAAAGCAGATATGCAACTTGTAGGTGTTTATACTTTTGATGTTTTAAAAAAAGAAATTTATTCAGAATCAAACATAACCAACCTATCACATGCACAAAAAGAAATTATTAAATTATCTCTAAAAAACATAGACGTTTTGGTCCAAAATCCAGATGATATTGAAAAAAAATGGAATTTTACAGGGCATCCTTTTGAGGTTAATATCGCAAAGGCCTCAACTTGCCATAATATACATTTACGTAAAACCTTAATAGAAGAAAATAATTTATGTCTACCATTCAATTCAACTAATAAATTTTCTCTTTCTAGAGATGGAGACAATTATATTATTATGGGAGCTCCTGATATTTTGCTAAAAATGTCAGATGTAGATAAAGATACCTATATAAAGATTTTATCTTGGATAGAGGATGCCAGTAAAAATGGAAAAAGATTAATTGCTCTCGGAACTTTTAAAACAAAAAATATAGAAGATATTAAAAAAAATTTAATAAAAAACGTTTCATTTGAAGGCATTCTTTCTTTTTTTGATCCAATTAGAGAAGAAGTTCCTTTTGCTGTTAAAAACATAGAGTCACATGGAGTCAAGATTGTAATAATAACTGGAGATTTAAAAGGAACCGCTATCTCAGTTGCTCGAAGTATCGGATGGAACATAACAGATGAGGATGTTTTGACTGGTGAAGATATCCATTTGATGACTGATTCTCAACTAAAAGATGTAATAAAAAATATTAAAATATTTGCCAGAGTTACTCCTGAAGACAAGCTTCGAATAGGAAATCTATATCGTGATCTGGGAGAAATAGTAGCGATGACGGGCGATGGTGTTAATGATGCTCCTGCTTTGAAATCTATGGATATCGGTATTTCTCTTAGTTCTGGAAGCGATGTTGCTCAAAGTGCCTCAGATTTAGTTCTTTTGGATGATAATTTTCAAACTATTAGCATGGCGATAGACGAGGGAAGAAGGATCCTCGCGAACATAAGAAAAACTTTTATTTATTTAATGTCCAATGCTTTTGACTCAATATTTATTATTGGAGGGAGTTTTATTATGAATATGGCTTTACCTATTACTGCTCTTCAGATTATATGGGTAAATTTATTTACTGGTAGTTTACCCGCCCTTGCTTTTGCTTACGATGACAATTTGGATAAAGGGATAAACAAGGAATCATTTAAAAAACAATTATTAACAACGGAAGTAAAGATGCTGTCTTTTGGTCTTGGAACTATTAGTTCTATTTTAATATTTCTTCTATATTACGTATTATTACAATTTAATATTGATATAAAAATAGTTCGTTCAATCTTCTTTGTTTGTTTTTCTATTTATATTTTAGTCATAGCTTTTTCTTTTAGAAGTTTATACAAGCCGATATTTTCATATAATCCATTTTCAAATAAAAAATTAAATGTGGCTATAATTATAGGTGTTGGCATTCTTGTTGCAACAATGTCGATTCCTTTTATAAGAAATTTGTTTGATATAGCTCCTATGCCTCTGTCTTGGATGTGGTTGGTAGTTTGTTGGTGTATTTTAAATGTTTTATTAGTTGAATTCACTAAATGGTTATTCATGTATAGGATTAAGGTTTTGAATAAAAAATAAATTTATTAGTTTTTTTGTTATAATAGGATATATGTTGAATCAACAGAATTTTCAAAAACGAACTGAACCTCATAATCAAAAAATAGGGAAAAAATTAAATTGGTTAAGGGCGTCAGTATTGGGTGCAAATGATGGTATTGTTTCAATTGCCGCCTTGGTGGTCGGGGTGGCTGGGGCATCTAATTCATCTGGTTTTATTTTGATCGCTGGCATAGCTGGTATTGTAGCTGGATCGATTTCTATGGGAGTAGGAGAATATGTGTCTGTCAGCGCTCAGCGTGATACTGAAAAAGCACTCATAGAGAAAGAACGTCAAGAGCTCGCGGATAGTCCAGAGCTAGAACTTGAAGAACTCGTAGATATTTACACCCACAAGGGGCTGAGTGTTCAAACTGCACGGATAGTAGCAGAAGAATTAACTGCGCATGGTGCTTTAGCTGCCCATTTAGATGCGGAATTAAATATTGACGAGAGTGACTTAGTAAGCCCCTTACATGCTGCTTATGCATCTACTTTGGCTTTTTTATGTGGGGCTATATTTCCTATTGTGATGATTATAATTCCTCCTGCATCTTTACGCATCCCAGTCACATTTTTAGGAGTTTTAATTGCTCTTACTATTACCGGAATGCTTAGTGCTTATGCCGGAGGGGCAGATAAAAAGAAAGCGGCTATACGTTTAGTATTTGGTGGCATGCTTGCTATGGCGGTGACATTTGGTATTGGAAAATTGTTTGGAGTTGCAGGAATATAAAAAATTATTCTGCTCTTGGAATATTTAGTGCTTATGAGTCAATGTGATATGATATAAAAGTAGTGATGTTATTTTATTAAAAATTAATTATTAAAATTTATATGTCAATTTATTTCGAATGGACAACAAGTATGTCAGTCGGGGAAAGTCATATTGATGAACAACATAAAAAACTGTTATCACAAATTAATAAAATTATTGATGCAATATCTTTAGGAGTAAAATCCAAAGAGACATCTGAAGCAATTGGTTTTTTTGATGACTACATAAAAGAACATTTTTCTTACGAAGAATATTATATGCAAGAACACAGTTATCCTTTTATAGAAGAACATGTAAGTAAACATGATAATTTTATTAAAAATTATGTTGCTTTTTTGGGTAGATTAAATAGTGGAGAAAATGCAAATGATTTAATTATGGAAATAAAAAAATATCTTGGAGAGTGGTGGATAAACCACATTGGTAAAGAAGATCAGAAATACCACAATTTTATTGATAGTATTGCTAAAAAATAACAGCTTATTTTAATAAAATGAAATTTTGCTAAAAATTTCATTACGGGGTATACTGAAAACCAGTTTATTAATAATTATTAAATAAAATTTATGGCAAAAAGAGGAACCACACTTAGTCCTAAAAATAAATCGAGACGTTCGCACAAGACCAAGAAACGACTTGAAGTAAAGAGGCAAATGCTTGCAAAAAAGTCTTGTTGTGGTAATTGTAAGTAAGATTTTAATCAAAATAAACAAAACAACTAGGCAACACCTAGTTTTTTTGTTTATTTTTGTTTTTAATTATGGTATAATAAACACATGGAAAACATAAAAAATAATTGGGTTTTAATTATCGGGGGAGTATTTTTGGTTTTTTCTATCCTTTGTTTTTTTGCTGCGCGGAATTTTTCTAAACAGCAATCTTATGTTGAAGTTAAAGGTTTGTCGGAAAAAATAGTTAAGGCTGATGTCGCTATTTGGTCAATTAATTTTGATGTTAAATCTAATGATGTTGATTCTCTATATGCTAATATCCAATCAAATATTGATACTATTAAATTATTTCTCACAAGCAAAGGTTTTGAAGATTCTGAAATAAATGTTGCTCCAGTGAATATCTATCAGGATACATTTAGGGATTCATTGTTTAGATATAATTCCAGTACACAACTTTCTGTTTATACTAAAAAAGTTGATCTAGTTAAATCTACTTCCAAAGATACTTTATTTTTAGTTAAAAAGGGAATTACGATGAGTCAGAATTCTATAGTTTTTCAATTTTCTGATATCAATAGCGTTAAACCAGAAATGTTGGCTGAAGCTATTAAAAATGCAAAAGATACAGCTACCCAATTTGCTAAAGAATCAGGTGCTCGTTTAGGTGGCGTGGCTCGGGGTAATCAAGGTGTCTTTGATATTTCTGATAAAGATCCTGGCTCTCCTGAATTTAAAAAAATTCGGGTAGTTTCCACACTCAGATTTCTTTTAAATTAGGATTTTTGTTAAATTAAGTTTATGAAAAAAAAATCTTCAGTAAAAAAAACAAAAAAACAAAAGAAAGCCCTGCCTGCGCAGACAGGAAATAAAAAAATCGTTATGGTGAGCGGGGGTTTCGACCCTGTACATATCGGTCATGTGCGAATGTTTAATGAAGCAAAGAAATTAGGTGATGAGTTGGTAGTTCTTGTTAATAATGATAATTGGTTAAATTTCAAAAAAGGATATGCTTTCATGCCAGAACAGGAACGTAAAGAAATTATTGAATCTGTTGGTTCTGTGGACAGGGTAGTAATAACAGAACATTCAAAGAATACTAAAGATATAAGTATTTGCGAAGAACTGCGTAAAATTAAACCTCATATTTTTGCCAATGGTGGGGACAGGAAACCAGATGGTGATCCAGTGCCAGAGGTTTCGGTGTGCGAAGAGCTTGGCATAGAGATGGTTTATAATATTGGACATGGGGGGAAAGTTAGAAGCTCTTCTGATTTAGTAAAACAAGTCCAGAAGAATAAAATAAATAAAAAGAAAAATAAATGAAACCATTAAACGAGATGTCAACAAAAGATCTAAAAACAATCAAATTGATTGTTTTTGATGTTGATGGAGTGATCGTTCCGAGAGGGACTAAAATAAAACAGGTTGGAAATACCACTACTTTAGAGACAAAAGTTATCGCACCCAAGCAAATAAAACAAATAGAAGAACTTTATAAAAAAGGATTTTTAATAAATATAAGTTCTGGAAGAGGGTTATATATGTTGCAGGAAATGTTTCGAGATATTTTACCTTTTATTAGCATTACTTATGAATGTGGTAGTGCCACTTGGTATAAAGGGAAAATCTATCAGCATATCAATAGTTTTGAACGTTTAAAAGATATTTTTCCAAAATTAAAAAAAGTAACAAGTAAAAATAAAAATGTAAAAGGATTTGAACCCAAAGAATTTATTATAACCATTCATTGTACAAAACCAATTAAAGAAATTGAAGACATAATAAAAACAGATAAAGGTCTCGTTACTCTTTGGAATGGCGAAGCGTATGATATTTTAATTAAGAAAGATCAAACAAAGGCTCTTGGCTTAAGACATACGATGAAACTTTTTAAATTAAAGAAAGAAAATGTGATGGCCATAGGGGATAATTATAATGATCAAGAACTTCTAGAAGAGAGCGGAATGCCCATATCAGCTGATAAAACAAGAGTTAAAGGTAAGTTTTATGTTCCATTAAAAGGTAAGTTTCTTCCTGCAGACGAGTTAATGCAGAAAATTTTAGAACTCTCATGAAATCATTTCTTATAAAAAGAGGTTGGGGGCAATTTGAACAATTTACAAAGAGTGAGACAACAACAGTAAAAATTATATCTATTAATCCAGGTGGTGTCTTAAGTTTGCAATATCATAATCATCGAGCAGAATTTTGGAAAGTCCTTTCCGGGCATCCAGTGGTAACAATTGGTGAAAATGTTACGGTAGCAAAGCCAGGTGATGAATTTATTGTAGAAATTAAACAGATACATCGCTTAGAAGCCAAAGATGATGCTGTTCAGATTTTAGAAATTGCTTTTGATAATAATTTTGATGAGGAAGATATTGTAAGGTTAACAGACAAATATGGTCGTGTTAAAAAAGAAAATTAAAAAAATAACGACAAAGAAAATAGCCAAAAAATCTCCTATAAAAAAGAAGATGAAAGTTGCTGTCAAAAAAAGAACAGTAATAAAAAAGAAAGTTACAAAATCCAAGTTAAAAGTATCTAAATCTAAAATATTAAGAAAAAAAACTTTATCTTTTTTTAAAAAACATGAAGGCAATCCAATAATAAGACCGATCAGTAATTCATCGTGGGAATCAGAAGCAGTTTTTAATCCTGCTACTGTGCTCCATGGCGGGCGTATACATCTTTTTTACCGTGCTCTTGGGCACGATGGCATGTCTCGTATCGGATATATGTCTAGTAAAGATGGCATTAATTTTGAAGAAAGACTTCCTTATCCAGTTTTTGTTGCAGAAAATATAAAAGAAGCCAAAAACCATTATCCTTTTACTTCTCCTGCACGTCTTGTTTATGATACAAGTTTATATCTCTCTGGTGGGGGTTGGGGTGGGTGTGAAGATCCTCGAGCTGTAATAATAAATGATCGTTTATATTTAACCTTTAATATGTTCAATGGGTGGGAAGCGATGAGAGTAGCTTTTACTTCAATTGATATTGAAGATATGAAGAATAAGAAATGGAATTGGAGCAAATTTTCTTATCTTTCTCGTCCAGGTGATAGACAAAAGAATTGGGTTTTGTTTCCTGAAAAAATTAATGGTAAGTTTGCTATTTTCCATAATTTAGATAAAGGAGATCCTTCTAGGGTTCATGTCGCGTATGTGGATGAGCTCGATATGTATAAAACTCCCTCAATAAAAGAAGCCCCAGATCCTCATACATTGCCAGACCATGTCGTAGCATGGCACAATCGTACTCGGAGTGCTTCCGCTCCACCCATAAAAACTCCTGATGGTTGGCTTCTTTTTTATCATGCAATGGATAAAGATGACCCAAATCGCTATAAAGTCGGAGCACTTTTGCTTGATTTAAAAGATCCTACAAAAGTTCTTTTTCGATCAAGCTACCCCTTATTGCAACCCGATGAATGGTATGAAAATGATTGGAAACCTGGTATTGTATATGCGAGTGGCGCAGTAATAAAAGATGGAGTTTTGTTTCTTTATTATGGCGGAGGGGACAAGCATATCGCTGTTGCCTATACAAATTTAAAAGATTTTATTCATAAGCTTAAAAATAAAGAGCATGCAATTTTTTCAAAAAAAATTGTTTTGACAGCATAATTTTATGTACGCAACAAAAAGATCGCACCACAATCCAATTCTTGTTCCATATCGAGACCATTACTGGGAGTCTTTTGCGACTTTTAATATGAGTGTTATAAAAAAAGGAAAAATTTTTTATGCCGCTTATCGCGCTATCGGAGCTGTTGATAAATTGCGCATACCTGAACAGATTTCTATTATTGGTTTAGGAACGAGCAAAGACAAAACTCATTTTGAAAAATGTGTGCCCTTTATTGAACCTACCGAAGAGTGGGAAAAGTACGGTTGTGAAGACCCGCGCATTACTTTTTTTGAAGGAAAGTATTACACATTTTATACAGCGCTTTCCAAATATCCATTTGAAGCTAGCGGAATCAAAGTCGCAGTCGCAATTTCGAAAGATTTAAAAAAAAATGATGAACGTCATTTAGTAACACCTTTTAACGCCAAAGCGATGACACTTTTCCCAAAACGTATAAATGGTAAAATTGCCGTGATTGTCACGGTAAATACAGATATGCCACCTTCAAAAATAGCTATTGCACAATTCGATAAAATAGAAGATTTATGGAATCAGAAATTTTGGGAAAAATGGTATCTTAATATAGACAAATATGTTATTGATTTCAAAAGATCTCCTTCAGATCATACTGAAGTCGGTGCTTCGCCTATTTACACTCCACATGGTTGGCTTCTTTTATATTCTCATATACAAAATTATTTTGGAGGGGGCTCTGACCGCATCTTTGGGATTGAAGCGGTGCTTCTTGATTTGAATAATCCTTTAAAAATTGTCGGGCGGACGAATGGTCCTATATTAGTGCCTAGAGAGCCATATGAGCTTTTAGGCCATGTTCCCAATATAGTTTTTCCCTCTGGGGCAATTTTAGAAAAAGATACGCTTTTTATATATTATGGAGCAGCTGATACGACTACTTGTATGGCTCACGTAAGCATCACTGATTTATTGGGAACCATGCTTCCTAAAACTTCTGCTAGGTGGCACTTTAAACGTTCTGTTAAAAATCCAATTATCACAAGAGATGAAAATCATCCATGGGAATCTAAAGCAACCTTTAATCCTAGTGCTCTGCGAATTGGGAATAAAATTCATATATTATACAGAGCGCTTTCCGATGATAATACTTCTTCTATCGGTTATGCATCGACTAAAAATGGCGTTTCTGTTGATGAGAGAAGCGCGGAACCAGCTTATGTTCCAAGAGAAGATTTTGAATTAAAAAAAATTGCTGGAGGAAATTCTGGTTGTGAAGATCCTCGATTGACAAAAATAGGGAAGACTATTTACATGTGTTACACGGCCTTTGATGGAATTGGTCCAGCTCGGGTCGCTGTCACTTCTATAACAGAAAAAAACTTTTTAAATAAAAATTGGCAATGGGAAAAGCCTATCTTAATCACCCCTAAGGGTTTTGATGATAAAGATACTTGCATTTTCCCTGAGAAGACTAATGGAAAATATTTTGTTTTACATCGAGTGGGGAACGAGATCTGCGGGGATTATTTAAAATCTCTTAATTTTAAAACAGAAACTATCCGAAAGTGTATCAGAATCATAGGACCTAGAATAAACAAATGGGATAATGCAAAAGTTGGAATTTCTGCACCACCGATAAAAACAAAATATGGATGGTTGCTCCTTTACCATGGAATTTCAAAAAATCACAACACTTATCGTATCGGGGCGGTCTTGCTTGACCTCAAAGATCCGGCTACAGTTCTTTCTCGTACTTCTGATCCAATATTTGAACCAGAAGAACCATATGAAAAGATTGGCATAATTAATAATGTTGTTTTCCCGTGCGGGATGGTTGAAAAAGATGGCTTACTTTATATATATTATGGCGGAGCAGATACGGTTGTCGGAGTGGCAACGATAGAGCTTAATATCTTGCTTCGAGCTCTTACTAGAGATATAATTTAAATATGCAAATAAATTTACAAGGTAAAGGTATTGAGTTAACAGAGTCCATCAAAGATTATGTTTTAAAAAGAGTTACTAACTTGGAGAAATTGCTTTCCGGTATTGAAGCAGGAAAAGGAGAGGCGATGGTAAATTTTGAAGTTGTAAAGACTACTAATCATCATAAGACAGGTGAGATTTTTCACGCTAGCGGTAAGATAAAAGTAAATGGTAAAAATTTTTATAGTGAAAGTGATAACGAGGACCTGTATAGTGCAGTAGATGAAGTGAAGGAAACTCTTTTTGGCGAAATTAGCAAAAACAAAGATCGTGAACAAACTCTCTTTAAACGTGGTGCCACTAGTGTGAAAAAAATGCTCAAAGGTCTTTCTAAAAGAAATCCTTTTACTTCTAAATATTAGTTTTCAAGAAAACTTAAGAAATCTTCGTATTTTATTTCTTTTTTTCCTTCAGGTAAAACTTTTTTAATAGTTAATTCATTATTTATAAAAGTTACTTCTGTTATTTTTACTCTTTTACCATTTTTCATAAAATATATTCCAGGCCAGCCGTAGAGTGCACAATACTTTGTGTAAATTTCTTTCGGTAAATCATTTAGCAAATCCACCAGACCATCTTCTTTTTTAATTTTTTCACAATAAGTTGCCTTTATTTCATCTTGAAGTTTTGGTGTAATTCTTCCTTGGATATAATCTTCCATTACTTCCACTAACAACTTTCCACCTTTGAGAAAAAGTTTCTCCTCTAAAGTAGGCAAAAGAGGAGGCCAGTCTCTATCGTCTATCTCTACGCTTTCTTGTGCAACAATAGGACCGTGATCCATTTTTTCGTCCAAAACTATTACTGTAGCTCCAGTATTTCTTTCATTATTTAGTATTGCTGATCTTACCGGAGAAGGACCACGAAGTCGCGGGAGTAAAGAAGGGTGAATATTCAAGATCCCATGCTTTGGCATATTCAGGATTTTTTTTGGTAACATTTTTCCATAAGCGGTCAAAATAAAAACATCATATTCTTTCTCTTGTAAAATGTTTATGAAAGATTCATCTATAACTTTTGGCTGGAGTACTGGTATCTTATTATCCTCTGCCCATTTTTTAACGGGAGGAGATTCATATTTATGTCCTCTTCCGACTTTTAAATCTGGAGCTGTTACGACAAGAGAAGGGAAATATCCAGCTTCTGCTAGTTCTTTAAGTACATATACAGCTAAATCTGGCGTGCCAAAGAATACAAATTTTAAGTTTTTATTTTGCATATTATCTAGGCAATTCTTCTCTGATGTCCTTAGCATGATCAATAAAGAGTACACCGTTTAGGTGATCTGTCTCGTGTTGGAAAATTTGGGCCAAGAGTCCAGAGGCACCACGAGTGAATTTTTTACCCTTTTCATCATAAGCCGTGATCGTTGCCTTTTTTGACCTAAAGGTATTACCATAAAGCCACCGGACAGACAGGCATCCCTCTGGCACCCATTCTTTATCACGAGAAAGTTTTGAAATTTTTGGATTAATAAAGATAAGATCTTTTATTTTTTCTTTTGTTTTGGTCGTTTTGATTGTGTTGTTTTGATTCATTAATATTTCTTCTCGGCTTTTACCAAAATCTTCGTGAAAAATTTTTCCAGATACGACAAAAATTCTCAAATTATATCCGATCTGCGGTGCGGCAATAGCCACTCCATCATCTTGGCTTTGGAGGGAGAGGGACATTTCTTTTAAAACCTTTTTTATTTTAGGAGTCGTAATTTCTTGTATCGGTATTTCTTTTGCATGCTCACGTAAAACTTTATTTTCTCTTTGAACTATTTTCTTCATTGTTTTTTATCCCGTAGTGAGCTTGCTCTACTACTGGGATTATTTTAGTTCTTTTAAATATTCTAGAAGCTTCACCAGCTTAACAGTTTCTTGTGATCTATTTGACATATCTCGTACAATAACGGAATTGTCTAGAGCTTCTTTTAATCCAAAAATTATAGCATGGGGGATACAGAGTTTTTCAGCAATAGCTAATTGAGATCCCAGACTATCCTTGGAAAGAGATTGAGCGATAGGGATACGTGCCTTACGCAATATTTCAATTATATTTAAACTTTTTAGCTTTGCTTCGGGGCCTAATTGGATAAAATAAATTTTAGGTTTCTTTAAAATGCGAGGTGAAAGTTTCTTGTACCAATCTGATGCGATTATTCGATCTACCCCGATCGATATTCCTACTGCTGGCACATCACGCTTGCTTCCTATTTGGCGAGCCAAATAATCATAACGTCCACCACCAGCTAACGTTAATGGATTACCATCCTCACTGCCTGTTTGTTCTATAATTTCAAAAACAGTACGAGTGTAATAAGATATTCCGCGTACTAAATTTTTGTTTACATTATATGGTATACCCATTTCTTCTAAATATTCCAATACCTCTTTGAAATGTTTCTTACAAGAAGCACAAAGAAAAGAAACTGAGTCCGGAGCATTTTCATTAATCTCTTTTGTTTTTAAATCTTTTGAATCTAAAATACGAAGTGGGTTTGTTTTTAAACGTTCTCTGTCTATGGTTCCAAGATTATTTATATGTTTTTTATAATAATTTGTGAGCTCCTTGAGATACACATTCCGACATTCTTTATCACCAATAGAATTTATATCGATTGAGAGATTTGTAGCTCCTGCTTCTTCTAAAATACTCATGCCTACTTTTATCACTAAGGCATCCATGATACTTTTATCATTACCCAGACAATCTAAATCAAATTGCCAAAACTGCCTATAACGTCCTCTTTGAGGTTTATCATGTCTAAAGATCGGACCATATTGATAAAACATTACAGGCTGAGGCATGTTTTGCATTCCATGTTCGACATAAGCGCGCATGAGGGGAGCAGTGTGTTCAGGTCGAAGCGCTAAATGATCTCCACCTTTTGTTTTAAGTGTATACATTTCTTTGTCTATGATGTCTGTGCCAAGGCCGATTGTTCTAGTAAAGATTTCTTCATTTTCTAACATTGGAGTATCTATTGGTTTAAAACCATAATGTACTGCCACTTCTTGCGCTTTTTCAAAAAATCCTTGGAAAGAATAATATTCTTCATTCATTAAATCTCTCATACCTTTCGATGAAGACACCTCCATTGCTTTATTTTTATTTGCTTTTTTCATATGATTTTACAAAATCATGTCGCGCAATGTCTATTGGAGCGTGACGTTTTCTGCTTGTTTATAATTTCCTGGCAGTAAGTTTATTTTATTTATTGGCAATAGTCGCAAAAATGCTCTTCCTGTAAATAGTTCTCTTTTTACTGGTCCCCAAGCTCTTGAATCAGAACTAGCACTTCTATTGTCACCCATTACAAAATATTCATCGCTTTTTAGTACAATATGCTTTTCGTCGTTGGAAATATTTTTTACGAAAGGTTGGTCCAAATTGAAAGACTTTTGACTTTCATTATTTGTGATAGTTACGTTATTGCCATTTATATCGACAGTTTCATTTGGCAGACCGATAACTCTCTTAATAAAGAATTTTGTTGTATCGCCAGGGTATCGAAAAACTACTACGTCATCTCTTTTTGGATCACCTAACTCATAAGATATTTTGTCTATTATTAAATAATCTCCGTTTAAAAATGTCGGTACCATAGAACTTCCTGAGACTATAAAAGGCTCAGCGACAAAAGCCCTGATTGGAACGACTATAATTAACGCAATAAATGCAAAGCGCAAAATCTCTTTAAAAGATTGCCATTTAGTTTTTTTCTCTTGAGTTTCTTCTTGATTCTTTATTTGTTCTTTCATTATTATAATATAACATAAAAAATCATTGACGTCATGTATGTCTTTGTTTTATAATTAAAGTATGAAATTAGTGGTTGGGTTAGGAAATCCGGGAAAAGAATATGAAAATACTAGGCATAATACTGGGAGAATTTTGGTTGGGATAATTGAGAAAAAGTTGGCAGATAGGAAGATAAAATTTCTTACCCCAGATACGTTTATGAATAATTCTGGAAAAGCTGTTGCATTTCTAATAAAAACAAAAAAAGATTTAAAAGACCTTGTAGTTATTTACGATGATATTGATTTACCGCTTGGGAAAATTAAAATTTCTTTTAATCGTTCTTCTGGTGGACACAATGGCTTAGAGTCAATAATTAAAAAATTAAAATCACAAGAATTTTTAAGGATCAGAGTCGGCATATCTCCCTCAACCCCCAAAGGCATAGTAAGGAAACCAAAAGGGGAGAAAGCAGTTTTAAACTTCTTGCTTGGTGAATTTAAAAAATCAGAATTAGAAATAATTAAAAAACTCGGGAAAAAAGTGGCAGAAGCAGTAGAAATGATTTTCACTGAAAGCAAAGAAAAAGCAATGAGTTTATATAACTAATGAGCATCGAGTGTCCACGATGAGTTATATTTCTTTCACTGCTTCGATAATGATGCTTTTTTCTCCATTTTTGTTTGAGACTTTTCCAGTGAGGGCTATACATTTTTCAGCTACAAGGATGTCGATAGAGTCTTTGAATAAGGAAGGGAAACACACAGCTTCTATTGAATCTGTTAGATCAGCGATTTTTATGAACGCCATCCGTTCATTGTTTTTTGTTACTACTTGTCTTGAGGCTTCTATGATACCGGCAATCGTTATCTGCATTCCGTTGCCGAATTCTTCTTTTATTTTTTTTATATTAATAGTTCTTTTTTCTAATTTTTCACGTAAACGATCGAGGGGGTGTCCTGAAATATAAAGTCCTAGAAGTTCTTTTTCCCAAAGTAATTTTTCTGCTTGATTGGCGACTTTTCCAGTCTGTAATTTAAATTCTGGAGCTTTGATAGAAGCAACACCGCCAAAAAGGGAAATCTGATTTTCATTTTGTTTAGAATTTTCATGATTATATTCTAGCATTGCCTCTTCGTTAGCAAGTAGTACTCCACGATCTTCCCAATCATCCATAGACCCGGATTTAATTAATGCCTCCATTGATTTTTTGTTTAAATTTTTATGCTTGATTCTATTTAAAAAGTCAGTAATTGATTTAAACTTTCCATTTTTTCTTTCTGTAATAATTGCATCAGAAATGTCAGTTCCTAAATTTTTAATGGTATAAAAACCGAATCTAATTTTCTCACTTTTGTTTTCATTATTTATTTCTGTGTCTTTTTCATGTGGTAGACAAGTGAAACCCCCATAGCTTTCATTGATATTTGGTGGAAGAATAGGGATGTTCATTTTTTTGCATTCTTCTATTATCTCTCCTATTTTTTCTACATCACCAGATTCGGCAGTAAGGATCGAAGCCATATATTCAACAGGGTAATGCGCCTTCATATAAGCTGTCTGATAGGCGACTTTACCATATGAAGCTGCATGTGCTTTGTTAAAACCATATGCTTGGAATGGTTCAAAAAGTTTCCATAATTTTTCAGCAAATTCTGGTGTTTGGCCGTTTGTTAGTATACCTTTGGTAAATTTTTCTCTCTGTTCTGCCATTTCTTTTGGAATTTTTTTACCGACAGCCTTACGAAATTTATCTACTTCTTCCCAGTTGTAGCCGGCGAGTTCTATTGCCGAGAAAAGTAAATCATCTTGATAAACGATGAGCCCATAGGATTCGCTCAAGAATTTTTTCATTCGTGGATCTAAATATTTTACAAGTTGGGGATTATGTTTACGTTTTATATATTCTGGTATTGATTCCATGGGTCCTGGACGATAAAGAGCGACCATAGCATTGATGTCATGGATGGAAGTGGGTTTTAATTCTTTTAGATATCTGGTCATGCCACTACCATTTAATTGGAACAAACCTTCTGTTTGACCACTCGCCAAAAGAGCAAAAGTTTTTTTATCATCAAGTGGGATACGGTCTATGTCTATGTCTACATTGTAGAATTTTTTTACTAAATTTATTGCATCAGAAAGAATAGCTAAATTTCTGATTCCCAAGAAATCGAATTTAAGTAGCCCTGCATCTTCGGCACTATACATATCATATTGGGTAATTATTTTTCCATTATCGCGTTCACCTTTTGGGTCAAATTGGGTTGGCATATATTCATAGATTGGATGCGGAGCAATGACTACTCCAGCAGCATGTACAGAGATATGTCGGACACAACCTTCCAATTTTTTTGCTAGATCTATTATTTCTTTTGTGTCTTTTTCTTTTTCGTATGCCTCTTTTAATTCTGGGACTATTTCCATTGCATGGTCGATGGTCATGGGCATACCCTGTGAACCGAGTGGAATCATTTTAGAAATTCTGTCTCCAATGGTGTAGGGGTGAGCTAGTGCTCGAGCAACATCCCGGATAGCACCTTTGGCCATCATCGTGCCGAAAGTTCCAATCTGAGCAACTTTGTCTTCTCCGTATTTTCTTTTTACGTATTCGATCATTTCATCGCGTCTATTATCCGCGTAATCCATATCGATATCAGGAGGCGAAGGACGAAATGGATTCAAAAATCTTTCAAAAGGAAGTTTATATTCAATAGGATTTATATTAGTAATACCTAAAAGATAAGTAACCATCGATCCTGCGACCGATCCTCGAATAGCACTCAAGATACCATTTTCTTTAGCGTAGCTTAGTAGATCACCGACCACCAAGAAATATGGGGAATATCCTTTATCACGAATAACTTTTAACTCATATTCTACTCGTTCCTTTATTTCCGGAGTTTCTTTTAAGTTTAGTCTTTCAAATCCAGCATAAGCAAGCTCACGCAATTTTTCATCAGCAGTTTTTCCATCGGGTATTTTAAAATCAGGAAATACCCAACGACCTAAATCTAATTCTACGTTACACATTTCAGCTATTTTCATTGTATTAGTCACCGCTTCTGGTGTTTCTTTGAAAAGTTCTTTTGCTTGTTCAGTATTTACAAAAAAGTAATCATCTTCACCAAAAGAAAATTTATTTTCATCTTTTATATCAGAATTTGTTTGGATAGCGAGCAAGGTTTCATGCGCTTTGCGATCATCATAGCAAGGATAGTGTGAATCAATTGTCCCCACTAGTGGAATATTAAATTTTTTTCCAAGAGCAATAATTTTTCCGTGAACTTCTTCATCATTAGGTGATTTTGGATGTCTTTGGATTTCTAGAAAATAATTTTCTTTCCCAAAAATTTCTTGATGTTCCTTTATTATTTTCTCTGCTTTTTCCTCGTCTTTATTCATTAATGATTGAGCCAGTTCTCCACCGAGACATCCTGAAAGAGCAATTATTCCTTCTGAATATAGTCTGAGTATTTCTTTGTCTATTCGAGGTTTGTAATAATATCCTTTCAAATTTGAA
>JBAZSF010000002.1:0-160161 GCA_041662525.1 Minisyncoccota bacterium | reverse complement strand
TCTCAGCGGAAAACCAAAGCCAAAATTAAACAGAATATTTTTTCACGACCGCTCGCTACTAGAATATTTTTCTGGCTTTTTTCTGTCTGGGCGTAAAAGACCCCTCTATAATGCCCGACAGATTTTAAATTTTCAATTTTCGTTCCACCCTGATTTTCCAACAAAAAAACCGCCTTTTGAGCGGCTAACAGACAAAAGAAAGTCTGCTTGTTAGCGCCGCCTTTTTAAACTGTTTCTTGTGATATTCATACTGATTAAAAGAGTATAGTCTAAACCAAAAAAGATGTCAACCAAAGCAAACTGGGGACATCTTTTTTAGATCAAAATAAAGATTATTTAAGTCGCAATCCTTGACTATCAAATGGTAATTCCAACAAAGAAGTATTTATAAAAGTGTCTAATTTTTTTAATACCTCCTCTGTTTTAAGTATAGACTGCTCATCTAAATTTGGAGCAACCTTTTCCAAATTCTTTCTCAAAGTAAAAAGGGTAGTGGTCATCTCATTAACCTTTTCTTTTAACCCTGTTTTTCTCATTTCTAATGTTTTTACTTCTAGAGAATCATTATTTAATGCAAATTTATCGCTTGGCATATAATTTATTTAAATTCTAATTTTAATAATAATTTCGAACCTCCTTTTTAACTATTTTTTTTATTAAATCAATTATAAACCTTACATAAAAAATATCAAAATAGCCAAAAAAGATGCCAACCAGAGTAAACTGAGGGCATCTTTTTTGCAAAACTTATTTGTTTTTTAGTTCAAAATTATTAGTTACGAACTTCTTCACCGAGTTTGCTGATGAATCGTCCAGCTGCATCTTTAGCACCTAGACCAAAAGCCAAAGCGCCAGCCAAAGCCAACATTGCAATTATTCCTGAGAAAAGAATACTCATATAGTCACCTAGTCCTAGCTTGCCAAGTGCAATAATGATTGCGAATACCCAGACAGCATACTTTGTAACAGTTGCAAACATACTAGCTGCCTTCAAATCCATAGCTTTTGCTGTAGCCAATACTGCTTTTGAAAGACCTTCAGAAACAACTGCAGCAATAATCAAAACAAAAGCGGCAACTACAACCTGAGGCAAGAAACCAAGCACACTACTTCCCAAGAAAGCAGAAACATCACTCAAGCCGACTAAATTAAGAGAAGGAAGAAGGAAAACGATTATGACAAACCATCTTACTACTTGCCCAACAAAATATCCGGTATTGAGATTTATTCCAGCTTTTCTAAAAAAACCATCTGCTCCGATAGATTTAAAAAGATTGTCTATCTTAAGAGTACTAAATACTTGTTCAATAGCTTTAGCAATCAAAGAACCCAGAAACCAACCGATTATAAAAAATACAATTGCGATAATAAGTCTTGGAGCAAACTGCACAAAACCAAACCACAAACCTTGAAGGGATGCATTAAAAACATCACCCCATGAAAGCCAAATATTACTCATAAATTTATAATTTCCGCAAAAAGCGGATCAGCGTATAGCTGAAATTACTAATAAAATACTTTACTAAGTTTCGACCCTATTAAAGTTCTGTTTATATTATAACAATAAGTGAGGAGCATAGGCAAAAAAGTTATCCACTTTTTTGCCTAATGTCCGAACGCCATTGTTATATGGTAATCCATATAACAGTTTTAAAATTTTCATTAAGCCTTACAAATCAACTGTGTGGATAACTCTTTGGCTTGCAAAACCACCTGATGTGGGTAATCTAAAATGTCTCGGATTAATTTATCATACATATTTAGTCTATAAATAAAATCTTTCGTCTCAAAAATAGCGTAAATGAGCTCTATACCCATCTCTGCTTCAATTTTTTTAATCCCCTCTTCTATTTTATGTCGTTTCATTTTATCTCCGACGATAAGTAAATCTACTCGACTATCATGATTTTTTATAAAAATACCAGAAATTATAACCAGCTTAACTTTCCCAACTTTTTTAAAATTATTTAAAATAGTCTGCTTGCTTAAAGTGTCTGAGCTCAGTAATAAATTTTCAAATTCTTCACCGTATTTAAAAAGAGAATTAAAATACCAATCTACAGAAACAGCAGAGCGTTTTTTAATAAAACCAATAGAAGAGAGGAGCTTGAGTTCCTTGCGAACAATTAACGGACTCACCCGACTTCTTTTTATCACTTCCTTACTACTAAAACCCTTTCCCCTATTTAATAAAAAAAGTCGCATGATTTTTACACGCGCCCCACTACCTAATATCTTTCCTAGAATTTCCATTAGGTTATTGTAATGCTTTTTCAATAAAAAACAAGTAAAAACTGCAAGTTACAGCTTTTTATTAACATAAATATATTTAGCATACTTATTATGAGCTAGTTACGGTAAAATTTACAGCATTACTCATACCATTTGCGTTGATCACAGAAATTGCATATGTACCTGGTTGAGTCAAAGAAACTGGGGCCAAGCATGGAGGAAAAGAGTCCCAACAAGAAAGATAATTACTTGAAGGAACTATAAAAGTAATGCTTGTGCCATTTGAATTTAGACTGTAGCTTGGATTATTTTCAACACCGAGGTTACCAAATTTAATTTTATTACCAGTCGCTGTAAAATTAGCACCATAGATCACAACTTGAGTACCGACGACACCAGAACTTGAAGAAAGTGAATAAATTATTGGAAGTTGGGAATTGTTTACTATTACTGTGGCATTTGCTTTCAACGTATTCCCTGAAGAATCTTGATAAGTGGCAGTAATTGTGGCAGTACCTTGCGAAACACCAGTAACCACCGCAGTAAGATAATCAGCAGCAGCAAAACAATAAGCATTAGGAGGACAAGCATTTTTATATTGCACTGTGACCACGTTAGGATTGCTAGAAACCCATGTTGCTTGAATAGGAAAAGGACTGGGTATAGATTGAATACAAAACATACCAACTAAACATTGAGGCATGGGTGGTTGATAAATTGCCTGAAATGTTGCTGTTCCTCCAATTTTAACTACTGCATTGTTTGGGTTAATTACAAGACTAGTAGATGGATTCGGTATTATACTACAAGGCAAACCTGTAGTTATGCTATACCCAAAAAATGAAGTACAGCCAGGTGGAAAATTACTACCAATCCAAACGGCTCGTGATTTAGGACCGAATATTCCATCGGCAACTAAACCATTAGCAGACTGCCAAGCGACAACTTTTGTTTTTGTTTTTTGACCAAAGATACCATCTGCAACAAGACCACCTAGAAATGTCTGAAGACAAACAACTTGGGATCCTCTAGAGCCTACTTGTAAAGTATTACCAATAGTGCATGTTGTTGCACCAGCAAAACTCACATTAATATTAAAACTAACGATAAGAGATAAAATAAATAAAAATAATGTATACTTCTTCACACCTTAATTATAAACCTCTAACTTAAATTTACTATTAATTTATCCAAAACAAAAAAACGGAAGCACGTCTTCCGTTTTTTTGTTTTAAGTTTATTTTATTTATTAAGAAGTGCGCGAACTTCAGATCCTACAATTCCATCACTTTTTAAGTTATTTGCAATTTGAAATTTAAAAACGGCCATCTTAACTTTAACTCCAAAAATTCCATCAATACTTCCTACATCATATCCAATTCCATTCAAATACTTTTGAAGTTCTACAACTTCGTTTCCATACGCACCTTCCTCTAGAAATTGAGTGAATTTAAATGATGTTGCACCGAGGACAGATGTCACATTTACACTATCACTACAAGTACCAGTTAATCCAGCATCATTTTTAACAACTAAAGAACAAGTTTCTGAACCAGCAAATGGAAAAATAAATGGAGTAGAGCCTTTTTGAGGAATAGCATTATTTACAAAAGGAATTACTCCTGTACAATTAACTGTCACGCTTGGACGCCAATTTCCTTCAAGGCCAGTGCTTGTCCAGGAAACATTTGCATTCTGTCCAACGACAACGGGTTTTGGAGAAAGAGTAATTGAACAAGTTGGAGCTGAGGAAATAGAAGCTGTTGGGGTTGTGATGTTCACCGTAATATATTTATACGTAGGATCATCCGTCGCATTAGAGCAATTCAACTGATATCTAACACTCGTACCAGCGCCACAACCGGGCGTGACTGATCGCGCTCCCTGCGTCCCCAAGGCACCAGAATTATACACCCCACATGCAGACGTCAGAAGAGGGGCTGAATTAATCGCACATTTAGTTGCACCAGATGAAGACCAAGAAAAATTAACTGACCCGCCCGCCTTAATGGTTGTCGCACTAGCTTCAAAAGAATTAATGACTGCAGCCGGATCGTGTGCTTTCGGCACGACATCCGCAAAATTATACAGATATTTAGTCCTCTTCCTTTCAATACCGTCTTTCCCAAGACAAGAAAGTGTATATGGAGTTCCTGGTTTAGGAGGAGCATTGAAACCGCTCACTGTTTGATCAATCGCCGGAATCAATGGCGGCAAGACTGAAGTTGAACCACTTCTTTCCTTTGCTCCCGTCCAATCATATCCGGAAGCTTGGCAAGAAATATAATTCTCATCCGCTGACCAAGTCAGTGTTACTGGATTATGATTAGTGGGCTCACCATAATTCGAATTATTAAGATTAAAAACATAAGGTCTGGGACTCGGTGGATCCAACGCTATGCAATTTTGATAGGTTGGATTTACTCGCTGTTTATTGCATGGATACCATGAACGACCATCGTACATTTGCCCTTGTCCTCCCGGTGGAGCTAAATCATATACAGTCTCTTTGGCTCCCTCATATTTATTGTAAACCAGCAGCCAATAACAGCCTTTATGGAATCTCGCCCCCTGACCAATCGAAGACATCAGGCTCCCGTACGTTCCACCATGCCAAAAATCATAAAAATATCCGTCTCCCTCGCCAACCTTGTCCTTCCCGCCAAGATTTGACATTGTTAAATTCATTTCATATTGTTTGAATTGAGGATTTTTTTCCAGCCATTTTTTTCGAATCATTTCCAGATCCGCCCCGGTCGGCAATGGTTTGTCACAGTTGACGCCACCATCTTTCAAGAGTACATCGACTCTTGAAGCCACCTGCATTCCTTTGTAGATACCTGTCATTAAATCTTTTCTATCCTCAGGCAAATAGATCTGAAAAACTTGTTCTTTATTCGCTTCAATAAAGCCTGTAAAGTTGAAACCGTTTTGCAATCTGCCACTCACCTTACTCCAATCAACCGCTGATCCTGACGCGGTATCAGTTGGCGTGACTGGCGTTTGTATTCCCCCAGTAGAACAAAGAATATTCGTAGCCCCATTCACACTATTAGTCGTGCAGGCATTAGTAGTACCATTAAAACATCCTTGATAATAAGACTCTTTACTGAAACAAACATTCTCATAATTACTGTCTTTGCAAATAGTAAAGTAAAGTTGCTGGGTCTGTTTGAGAGTGGAACAACTTAAGGCTGGTTGGTTTACTTTCTTTGTGGTAGTGTTCACGCTTGTTTGCGGAATGTTGGCTCCGTTAATAACTAAAGAGGAGGTAGTAGGAGTTTTGCAATATTTCTCTGCTGTTACTTGGGTTAGTGGTCCATAAGAACCATCCACTTTAAGACTTGCCCCTTGTGAATTAAGTTGAATTTGAAATACTTTTACATTTTCACCCTTTGTACCAATACTAAATTGTGGGCAAGAAAGAACGGGGGTGGATGAAAGAGTAGATATCTTTGTTCCACAAGGTTTGCCTGTGATTGAACTAAACAAATCACCGGATTTACATTCAGCTGTCATGGTGGTTGTGTTACAAGCTTGACCTGTCGCTGTATTGAACAAATCACCCGGTGCACAGTTAACGGCACTGGTAGTGTTTATGTTAAAACTTAATAAAGTAATAACAAACAAAAATAATAAATATTTTTTCATATATTCAGTATATAATATTCCAGAACAGAGTTGTAAAACAAGTTATCCACAAGGTAGTAGAGTGAAGCTCACTACCCTGCAGGCACAAAAAAAACGGAAGCAATGCTTCCGTTTTTTTTAAATTTCAACTCTTATACATTCACTTCGTTCAGTATCTCGTTAAAATAGCTTTGCTATTTTAACTCGACTTTTCCTCCTGCTTCTTCAATCTTTTTCTTTAGATCTTCAGCTTCAGCTTTCTTCATTCCATCTTTTAGATTTGAAGGAGCAGCATCCACTAGATCTTTAGCATCTTTAAGACCGAGACCGAGTGCTTCTTTGACAACTTTCATTACCGCGATCTTCTGCTCACCAGCAGATGTAAGAACAACACTAAATGAATCTTTCTCTTCCACTGCTTCGGCAGCAGCAGCCGGACCAGCCACAGCGACAGCGGCAGCTGATACTCCGAACTTTTCTTCGATTGCTTTCACCAAGTCATTGAGTTCCAAGACTGATGCGCTCTCGAGGTCTTTCATAAATGAATCAAATTTTGACATATATTTTTATATAATTAACTATTAATATTATTCTGATTATTTCTTTTGCTTCGCTACTTCGTTTACTGCGAGAGCCAAACGTTGCATAGGAGACTTGAGCAAGAATGCAATCTTGGAAAGCAAGACTTCCCTACTTGGGATCGTTGCCATTTCCATCATATAAGCACCATCCACAAATTTACCTCCAAAAATACCACCCAAAATACTAAGAGCCCCTTTGTGAGTTTTTTGGAAATTATACACTTCTCGTGGTGAAGAAATAGCATCTTTGGAATATGCAATAGCAACTTCTCCGGCAAGCTCTGGGATCTCTCCCTCTGCTTTACCTTTGAGCGCACGGGCCAGTAATGTTTTTCTGGAAACTTTATAATTCACGCCTTGATCTCGAAGATTCTTTCGAAGCATCGTTTCATCGCTTACTTTTAAACCATGAAAATTAACAAAGACTAAAGATTCAGAGTTTTTAATTACTCCTTCCAAGTCCTTGATCATTTCTTCTTTTTTTGTTTTTAATAGCATTTTTTTTAAATATAAAATTAAAAAAACGGTAAAAACCGCTTTATCGACCCACTAAACAGGACTTAAGGTTTGCCTGCTTTCTCTGCGGTATCATTAATATACCATATTCCCTTTACTTTGCAACCTGATTTTGACTATCTGTATTCGTTGCCTGTACTGCCTGCTCACCAAAATATTCTGTAGCTAAAAGCACAATTAATCCTAGAATTATCATTGATGCAAAAATCGTCAGAACCTTAAAGAAATGTTTGGTAACCATGGTTTAATTATACTATAATTCAAATATTTGAAGCAAGAACAGCTGTCGGGTGTCCAACACCCGACAGGTTTCCCCTAAGCCCGGCTTAGGGGAAACTAAATATGGGTGTTTATTGTAATTACATAAGGGAAAAGATAATCATTGAAATCATTGCCAGCTAAATCTTTCATTTTTATTTTAATTTTATATATGCCATTTTGCAAAGTTCCGCCAAAAGTTTCTCCGTTCCAAATTTTAGTACAAGTATCAGTACCGTTAACACAATTTGCACCGTCATAAAAATATTTATGAATGCTTGGATTATCTTGATTTTCAATTTTTATAGAAGTCCAATTTACTTTTTCATTGGCAGTTAAAACAATAGACACAGGATTTGTTAACGGATCAGTCGTAATGTTACCCGCTACGCCATTGAACGTATAACTCGTAATTGAAGGCGGAGTGATGTCTGGAGTAGGTTCTGGTTCAGGCTCAGGTTCAGGAGCAGGAGTAATCAAAACCGCCACAACATAATTCTGTGTAGAGCCATCTTCGGCAGTAACTGTATAAGTAACTGGACTAGTAAAGTCTTGCGCTACCTCTGTGTTTGGATTGATTGAAGCTTTTTCTGAAATTGTAATAGTAGGAACAAGAGTTTTTACATCAGTACTAAAAGGAACAGTTAAAGAAACATTGTGATTAGTTTCATCTAGAACTCCAATAACGTTCAGTGTTAAGTTTGAAAAATTAAATGTTGTGATAATTTTTGCAGAACTAAGAATCGGAGAAGCCGGCGGAGGTAGAATTGGAATTGAATCATCTATCATTTTAACAGTGCCTGCCTCTCCCGCTGGAGCACAACCATAAAAACAATAAATACCAGACAAAACATTTGTCGTTCCAGAAAAATCAGAAGTTTTATAATGAATTGCTATTCTTCCACCCCCACCCCCGATAGGTCCATAAGGCCAAGAACTACTTCCACCATTTGCTTTAAAAACACCGTTACCGCTTATATTATTTGCTGTTACATAAATACTGCCTCCGCTAACACGCTCTGAAATTCCACTAGCTGAAACGATACCATCATTTTTAAAATTATTATCCACTATTAAGCGAATAGCCCCGCCACCACGACGACCCTCCGTCCCACTACCGAAGTCTGCCGGTGCTACATCAGAACCATAAGCTGGTTTGGCTGTTGCGCCACCTCCTTTACCTCCGTAGCTCGCCCCAGCTTCACCATATATTTCGGAAGTTCCGGGTCCATTAACGTACCCTTTGTCATCAGCAAAGATTGTCGAACCTTTTTCAATATTAAGATTTGAAACTTTCAAAGAAAGTATCTTTTCAGGAATTATAGTAATATCTGAATTTCCTAAAAGAGAAAGGGTTCCTACGTTAATAATTTCTTCGCCAGAAAGAGTAAATGTTGAAGCTTTGTCGAGAATAATACCACTCGCATTAATTTCTGTACCATCATCAATTATTACTTTCGCTCCTGTTAAAATAATATTATTGAAATTAAATGGACTATCATTTTTTTGGAAATTCCAATAATTATTAATATAAAGATTATTTGCCGATTCATCAAAAAGACCTACAGTGCCATTTTGCGAGCAAGACATGCTCCATCCATCATAACTACCACATCCTCCTTTTGCTTCGGCAGTTCCACCAAAAGATGAAGTCTGATAATAAATAGCGACTCGTCCTCCTGCGCCCGGGCTTTTCCAATAATTCCCCGCATAAAGACCTCCACCATTAGATCGAAATACTCCACTACCTCCTATGTCTTTCGCTGTCACATAAATACTGCCACCACTACTTGAGGTATTTCCATTAACAGAAACAATTCCATTATTTGTAAAAGTATCAGAGACCATAATACGGATAGCTCCGCCACCATATGTAATTCCACCACTACCTAAATCAATTGGATGAGTGGCTGAACCATAAATTGTTTCATTAGAATTACCAGAACTAGCTCCTCCATAACTTGCGCCAGGGTTTGAAATAGCAGATACATCTTCCCCGGCACCCGGACCCTGATTGGGACCATATCCTTTTCCATCAGCAGAAATTAATGAACCAGCATCAATGGTAATATTCACAGCATTTATTTTTACTCCTTTAAAATCGTTTAAAGAAGTTGGGTCTCCTTCGAGGGTTAAAACTGCATTGTTAGTGATAATTAAATTATCATAATTGTATTCGCCTGGAGCTAATGTAGTGTTTTCATTTATCGTAACAGTATTGAGCGGAGGAGGAGTTGGTGGAAGCGGAGGCAAAACTTCTTCCTCTGGAACCGGTGGAATAATTGGAATAATTTCTTCTTCAACCACTGGAAGGGCAACAACATTTACAGTTCGTGTCACGGTCGCAATATTTTGAGACAAATCAGTCGCGGTGTAAGTTATAATATAAGTGCCAACAACAGCAACATCTACAAATCCTGTAGCAACGACATCTCGTACTCCATCAATATCATCCAGCGCAGTCGCTCCAGCATCAGTGTAAATAGTATCTTTTATAATTTCTGTGGGATTATTTCCGAGAATAGTGATGACGGGTGAAATAATATCTACAACTAGTGTGGGTTCTACAACTGGAGGAATAATCTCGGGTTCAATTACGACGGGAGGAATAGTGTCTAAAGTAGGCTCAACAGGTAAAACAACTTCCCCTCCACTACCACCGCCATTACTCCCGCTTGTATTATTTTCACTACTTATAGAATCAATGCTATCAATATTCTCAGGAATAGATACAGGCGCAGGCAAAGAAGAATCTTCGTTATTCTCAGCTGATACAGAATTTGGATCAACTATCCCCATCGCTAATGTTTTTATTTTATTTGTAATCTGTGAAACAATAGAACTTTTTGGGGTACTGTTCGTTGGATTTGCACTATTAGTATTTGAAGATGTCTCGCCATTAGATAAAACTACTCCCGCGTCGTTGTTAGGTACCAATCCTTTTGTATTTTTGGTAAATGAAGAAATAGAATTAGCAACTAAATTCACCCCTCCTAACACACCATTTCCAATGGCTGAAGCAATTTTATATGAACCAAGGGCAGTTTTAACAGCAACTGTTTTAGTAAAATTGGCTGTTGGATCAGCCACAGCAAAAGCTAGACCTTGCACTTTGTGAAGCGTAGAAAGTTCTGGCGGAGATATGCAAGGTTCTCTGGAATCTTGCTCATCATTATCTTTTAATTTATTAAGTGAGGATTTAATATCAGAAACGATTCTGTCTCCTTGATATTTTAAATACACGCCAGAAAAATCATGACCATTTCTATCATCATTACTTGAAAGTGATATGTGAATATTGGGTGATAAAATTTTAATATAACGTGCTACCATAGTAGCAATAACATTATCGGTATTAGAAGTTAAATATTTTCCTCCGCCAGCGACACGGTTTGCGGGACTTGCTACGCCATATATACCTATAGACTGACCAGGGACTCCCCCTTCTTGGTCGGCAACTTTGTCATAAAAATTGTTTGCATAAAAATTACCCTGCGAATGAGCAACGAGTAATACTTTTTGAGTGGTAACTTTTTGACTTGCATCATTCAACATTTCTACTAAATCATAATCGGATTTTTGATCAAAAAGCCCTTGTTTTACTGCATCAATCAAATCCCCTGCTCCAGCAAGATGGGTGGGGTTGTAGAGGTAGTCAATAATCAAAGGTTCGTTATTGTAAGTGGGCGGAAATTTACTTTTTAATTTATCTTTATTTTTTATAGCATCAATTTCACTATTCAATATTCCATTTACAGTAAAAATACTATATCCTTTTGGTGAACATAGTTCGCTCGCTGAAACATCTTTAAAACAAAATAAAAAGAACAAAACCAGAACAAAAATAAACCATATTCTATTTTTCATATAAAAAAATTATGAAACTTTAATTTTGTAATTAAAAAACATCTAGATCACAATCTTCATCTTTTGTTGAATTAGCAAAATTTCCAAGATTTTTATAAAAATCTTCCCGTGCTTTAATTCGAATTTCAGTATTGAATTGTTTATTTTCAATAAAATTAATATATGTATCAATTTTTTCCATATCTTTATCATTTCTACTAGATTCAGGGCTTTCCCTTGGCACAAGAATATCAGCAACACAAGAACTTCCCCTGCTTTGTTCTCCTATCACCTTATCTACTATAGTTGTATTTATCATCGGCTGTATCACCTCCATCTGCAAAGCCAATGCATACTGCAAAAGCACCGCTCTGGTTTTCGCAGAGTTTGGGTATTCTTTAAAGACCGCAAGCTCTACATCATCCCGAATACCGTTATTGTTTGCATCAATACCCGCCACAGTTTTATCTGCTTCAGCACCCGGATCTGGTGGAAGATTTTTACCCATTACGTCATCGAGTGTGAGTTTCGTCGCATGAATTTTCTCCACCTGCGCATTTGTCTTATCTAAATTATAAAAATGAAAAGCACGCACAATAACTAAAATAATAAATAAACCAGCCAAAATTAAAAAAACCCACCAAAATATTTTAAAAATTCTGTGGGCGAACAACATTTTTATTTTTTCCATTTTTAAATTATATAAAAAATAAAATAAATTACAAAAAAAATTGTGGAAAACTTTTCTTTCGGACGTTGGACGTCCGAATTTTATATAAATAGATCCTCTTCTAAAGAAAAATTTAATTTTCTTTCTTCTTTAATAAAAGAAATTACATCTAAACACTCTTTCTTAAAATTTTCGTTACCATTATAAAAATCTAAAAGTTCTTTTGCCTCTTTTTCTTCAACAATAACGAAATCACCCATATTGTATTCTTTTTCACTTGATAAAACTAAGTGCATTTTTTCCTTTGGAATATCGTGCACTAAATAATTTAAATGAACATACGGTCGAATTTTTAAAAAATATGCATTATCGTCTATTAAGTTTGATTTAAACCTTCCTTGAAACAATGCACCACTTCTTTTGTGGGTCAAATTAAAATATTTTGTATATCCACCAAGCAAACGCTTTAAAAATTCAGAAATACCACCGTCCACCTCCTGTTTTATAATAAAATGAAAATGATTTGGATTAAAACAATAACAAACTATCGAAACCAGAGGATTCGGACGTCCAACGTCCGAATCCTCTGGTTTTTTCAGCATTAAATCTTTTATACTACCTATAGGATCAATATCATTGAATTTCTTAACACTTAAAACAAACCTATTAAGATCAGCTTCATTCATAAAAATATCTCTTTTATCAACTCCCCTATTATAGATATGATAATATTGGTTGGTTATAAGTGGATCTTTTCTCATACAAAATAATAAACTTTTTTTCGGACGTTGGACGTCCGAAAGTTTTAAAATATAAATATAATTTATCTATTATCTCATAAAATAATAAGAATACCCGCATTTCTGTGGATATTCTTATTCGGACGTTGGACGTCCGAAACAGCTTAGGGGAAATGTTAATTAATACCCGTTTAGGAGGAGAATAATGATTAAAATGATTAGAACAATGACACCAGAATGCCAGGAATCCCAGTGTGAATAGATGTTTCTTTTCTTTAAGAAATCTGAAAACTTTTTAGTAGCTTCAAAAAAGATAAGAACTGGTAGGATTGCGATCATCCACCAAATTTTAAAAAAAAGTTCAAACATATTTAATATCATATCAAAATAAAGCCACAAAAACAAAACCCCGTCGCTCGTGAGCGACGGGGTTTTCAATAAACTTTAGAAATTAAGTTTAGTTAGTTAGCTTCTGCATTCATCTTTGCTTTTGTTTTTGCACCGATGAGACCGTCAGCTACTAGACCACGATCTTTTTGCCATTGTTTGATCACTTTAATAGTTTTTGGACCTAATATTCCATCAACTACCAAACCAAGACTCAATTTAGCATTCAAGAATCTCTGAAGTTCCTTCACCGCTTCTCCTCTACTTCCATTTTTAAGAGTTGTGGTACCGAAATTGTAAGTTGTGGTTGTTGTTGTAGTAGTGGTGACAGTCGTAGTTGAACTTGCTGGACAAGCTTGACCGGTGACAGGACTAAAAGCCTTCCCTCCCCCACATCCTTCTGGGACTGCAGGATTATTTACACAAGCTGCACCAGTAGAAGTATTAAACAAATTTCCACCAGAACAACCTGGAGATGTCGTAACCATAGTAATTTCTGGAGTAATTTGAATGGTTACAGGTACAGTACTTTGCGCAACGGCTGGAGTAGCTGGAATAACTATTATAGTTTCTTCATTTGGGTTACCACCAGTATGACTTACAGCAACAGTTACAATACCAGTCACAGTTCCTGCAAAATAAGTAGCACTTTTTTGTGTTGCGGCAGAATCAGCACCACCCCATGAACCTCCATGTTGATAATTTCCAGCAAATTTCAAACCATTAGCAGTAGAAGAACCACCATTTGTTAAACTAGCTATTGTTGAAGCAGCTATGCTTAAATCATGAACAACAGTCGTAGTAGCTAAAATGGTTTTTACTGCAGAACCACCACCACTTAGAGTAAGATCATAATAAGTTCCAGTTTTAATAGTTTGATTTCCTGCTAAATTATAATTAACTGTACCTGCTGTTCCTGCAGTCAAAGTTGTAATGTCAGCGGCAGCGGTAGTTGCTCCCGCAAGATTTAAAGTACCAGTGTTTGTAAGTCCGACTAATGTGCCAGAAAAAGTGGTGATAGTAGCAGTTCCACTGTTTGTAAGTGTATTACTACTTGCAGCGACAGCAGCAGCAGTCAAAGTACCACTGTTGGTCATTGCTCCATTAACAGTCAAAGCACCACTAATAGTCATAGTTCCAGAGTTAGTAGTTGTTCCTGTAGAAATAATCAAGTTCGCAATAGCGTTAGTACCACTAAATGTAGCTCCAGCTGTACCTATAGTATCTGTTCCTGTAATAGAAACTGTTCCGGCAACGTTGGCAATACCTGCTGAAGTAATAATGTTAGTACTTGCACCATTTAAAGTTCCACTGTTTACTGTAACAAGACCAGTAAATGTTTTTGCTCCAGTGTTGTTCGTTAAAGTCAAAGTACCACCATTAATAGTAGTAACACCAGATACTGTAAAAGCAAAACCAGCAGTAATGATAGTAGTTCCTGATCCAACAGTCAAAGTCCCAGCATTAGTGAAAGCTGATGACAAAGTCCAAGATGGAGTACCACTTGTTAGAATATTAGTTGTAGCTACTGGAGCACAAGTCACTGAACCACTTCCAGTAAATCTCAAGTTGTAATAAGTCGTTGCCTTACAAGTTTGTCCAGCCCCTGTGTAATTTACGATGTTACCAGATACTGTGGCAGTAAGAGTCGTTACGTCAACTGCTCCCCCGATGTTCAATACACCAGTAGCACCATTTGTGACTGTACCGTCCCCTGTTAAAGAAGTCGTAACAGTAAGGGTACCGTTGTTGGCCACAAAGGCTGGGTCAGTAACTGTAAGAGTACCACTAACTGTAAGAGCACCTCCATCATCAATGGTTATTGATCCTGTGGTATCAGTAGTATCATCTGCCACGGTCACAGTATCACCCGAAACGATTGTTATATCGTCGGCTGCAGAAGGAACGACACCCCCCGCCCATGTACTAGTACTCCCGAAAGCACCACCACCTGTACCATTAGAAGATATCGCTACGGCATCTGCTTTGCCTGCGAACATCACAAAAGATAAAACAAGAACTCCGATTGATAGAAAAACATTTTTTAAATTAAATTTCATAATAAAAATAAATTAATAATAATAATCGACATTAATAATAAAAAACACAACCTTAATTTAGAATTAACATTATAATTATACAATCAAATAGAAATAATCACATCATCATGTACTGTGGATAACTTATTTTCCAATAAAAAAATTATTTAAAAAACACAAACAAAAAACCACTCAATTAAGAGTGGTTTTTTGAATACTTTTTAAGGCGTATTAACCAGAACTGATTTATCTAAGTAAACTAGCTTCTAATTAAAGAGCGTAGTCACTAAGAGTCAAGTCAGGTGTTACGAAATCACTAAGACCAAATGTGTAGTAGTTAGCTGCTAGGTCATTATCTGTTGTTACACTTGTCCAGTTGATAGAAGGCATACCTACTCGGTAGAATCCATCACCATTTGTACCTGTAGTATCAAGACCGACGGCAACTGTCAAATGAAAATGACGAGTCTCTCCTTCAGTAATCTTGAACTTGTTGGTAAGGTTGTCTACGGTTCCAACTGTAGAACCATCAACACTAAGAACAGATGCTGGACCAGCTGCAAAGTTTGCTACAGCTTGATCTACAGCTACCCCATTCTTATAGATTTCAAACAATACACCTTGTCCCGCAGCAGCATCTACGCCACCAGCAACAATATTAAGTGTTGATGATTTATCAAGATACATGTCTGCACCGACTGCGGTTACGTCAAAATTGATGACATATGAACCAGAATCAGTTGTAGTTGCTGTATCAGGTGAAACTGTCTTTGTTGCGCTCTTTGATACTAAGCTTACATTTATACCATCAGCATAGAAAACTTGAGCGTTTCCAGTTACACTAAAGGAATCAACGATAGCGGTAAAGTCAGTACCAGTTGTAGCGGTAATTGAGTTAACAACTGCGTAAACTGAATCACCTGCAACAACGTTACTTGCCAATACAGGATTTACTTTAGCCCAGACTGACAACATCTTTGTTGTGTCTGCTGAGATATCAACACTCAAGTCAGCGAAAGCAAAAACGTTAGCTCCTGTAACTGAATCAAGAACAGTTGAACCATCTCGAAGCTCTATTGAAGAGAGACACTCTGATGTTGTACCTGTATCAGCACATGTACCAGCGTTAGTAATAGTACCAGAAAGAGCAGAAACATTGATTGCTCCATCTGTTGCCTTAAGATTGAAATCCATCAATTTAACATCAGTGGTAACACCAGAAGTAGTACTAAGACCATTAACTGCTCGATTTGCTGGTGAGGTTGAAGCCAATGTAGCTGTCAATGTACCTGTTGCTCCTGCAACGTTAGCAAAATTCAAAGTACGTGTTGCTGCAATTGTATATGCATCTGAAAGACCAGCACCATCAGTTGCTCTTACAGAAACTCCGTTTGCAGCGATTAAGATTGTTCCACTGTCTGAAGTAAGAGTTGGGCGACGGAATTTAACTGACAATACTTTTGTACCATCTTTTGGAACTGTAACATTCAAACCATTGAATTGAAGTTGATATTCAGCTCCTGCAGTAATTTCTGTTACTGTTGAAGATGAAAGCGCAATTTCTCCTAGAACAGTTGAACCGTCTAACAAGGTTGCCTTGTCAGCAGATAGCCATATACGTGGGCTAGCACTTGTTCCATCAGTAAGGTTGATCCAAACACGATTGACTGTCATATCAGAACCTGAAGCTTTGATTTTTATACCAAAGGCTTCTTTTTCCTCTCCTTTATTAATAGCAAGGCTATTTGTAGGAGTTGGATTGTAGGTTACTGCAATTGAACCTTCACCACTTGCACTTATAACTGGTGTTGTTGAAGAACATGAAACTCCTGTTGTTGGACTGAATCCTGCGGTTGTTGTACAACCTGCTGGAAGAGTACTTGAACATGAAGCTCCTGTTACAGAATTAAATAATGCTCCACCAGTACAAGGACCAGTTGCTCCTGTTGCACATGATGCGCCAGTTGTTGAACTGAATCCTGCGGTTGATGTACAACCTGCTGGAAGACCAGGAACAACTACTACGGCACCACCAGCAACAAATACAGCTCTTGATTTAGGACCGAATACTCCATCAGCTACTAGACCATGATCTGACTGCCAAGCCATAACTCTAGCTTGAGTCTTTGGACCGAAAACACCATCAGCGGCGATTCCAGCATCCAAAGTAGCTTGAAGACAAGTTACTGCAGCACCTCTTGAACCTACTCTTAATGTAGTTGTACCTGTTGAGCAAGTATCAGCTGAAGCTGTCTCTGCAGAAATTGCAACGACACCAACAAACATAACTGCTACAGCCATAACTCCAAGAAGAAATTTTGATTTTAATAATTTACTCATAAATTTTTTCTAATTTTTGTTTTGTAATAAAATTCTTTTTAAAATTAAACTACAAAACTTTACGCCATTTAATTAGTTTCGACAAAACTAAAAGCGTATTTTTTCCTATCATTATTTCTTATCCACCAATAAATTAATAATTGCTAATAATGGGGTGGACAAATAAATAATGAACAGAGATAAACTAACATTGAAAACATAGCTATTCGGTTTTCAATGACCTTTCTTTACCCAACCAAAATCCTTTAGTAAAACTTCAGGATGTTTAGCAGGGATCTATTTTCTTCCAAGATTTTTTCGACGAAATCTTGAATAAAAAATAAATAACTTTCGAACACAAACTACACAAAGAATGTGTAACTCATGAACATAACAACATTATAATATATCTCTAAAAAATATAGCAATATATTATGTGGATAACTGGGTCAAATAAACCATATGAAACCAATATCCACTAGTTCATCTTATCTTATTTTTAGAGAAAAAGCAAGAACAGAAAATAAAAACGCAACCCCCTTTATCCCCCTTGTCAGGGGGAATATTCACGCCTCCCCTAACAAGGGAGGTTGAAGGGGTTGAATAAAATTTATTTTAAAAAATATTTACTCCAACGCTTCTCCCCTGTTTTTTTAAGGACACCATCTTTTACCATAGAAACGAGCTCTCTTTGAAGCGTCTTTTCACTTGAAGAAACGAGCGATTTAAATTCGTTAGGGGAACTCTTTGCTCTGTCCTTTATGTCCTTTATTGTGCCGTTTCCACTAATAGCTTTAATAATATTTATTATATCTTCACGTCTTTGTTTTTTAAATATGTCAAAATTTTGGGCATAAGAATTATGTAAATCTTGGAGTCTTTTATTATTAATCTTATCGGACAAGGCTTTCATCAAAGTGCTTCCTTTCTGGACCCCAACTCTAGTAGAATATTGATGTCCGTTATGATGTCCTATATAATTTCCTTTCTCCCCCTCTTCGCTTAAACTTTGTCTAGCTGGAGGCAATTCCTCTCTAAAAAATTCAGAAAGATCTATTTGCTTATCTATAGTTTTAACTTCACCCACAGACTTTTTTACAGATTGATTTAATTCAAAAAACTCTTTTTTAAGAATAGAATGATTCATCTCAGAAATAATATTTACAGCAGAAGCAATGTCTAAAAAGGACACTATCTCTGATATTTTACTGCAAACATTCAGAGAAGTAGAATTCATGTCTGATATAACTTCTACTCCCAATGTCCTTAATTTATTCCTAAGTGGTTCATCTTTGTCTATAATGTCCGTAACCATATAAAGTGCAGTAATAAGCTTATTTGTTTTTGTATAGGACATCATGCCAAAACCTGAGGCTCGATATGGAACAGGAGAAGAAGAAGTGTCTTTTATGGAGTCTTTGATGTTTTTTTCTTCCTTAAACATCTGTCCATTATATATAAGACATCCAAAAAAGCAAGGTAAAATACTAATAAAAAATTAGAGTAGTCTTTAAAATGCACACATAATTTCCTGCTGAAAATTTGCTCTGCTCGTCACTCAAGAAAATAATAAATGGATTACCATTTTTATTTTCTAAGTTCCTGCGCAAGGCATTTAAAAGACTACTCTAATTTTTTTATTTTATGCTAAAATATCTAAATGGCGAAAAATGAAAATGGAAAAAAGAATGGTAGAAATGTTAAGAATGATAAAAAAGTTTCAACACCAACAATGGGATTACAAACTCATACCAAACACGGAATCATAGCAATAATTTTTTTTGTTCTGGCATTATTTTTTTTAATGTCTTATGCAAATATCGCAGGAAAGGCCGGTGTATTTATTTACGATATTTTTCAAATGCTTCTCGGTACTGTCGGATATTTTCTTCTGCCAACTTTATTTCTCTTGCTTGGATATTCATTTATAAAATCAGAAGTGCCAGACATAGGATGGACACGCACAGTGAGTGGAATAATGTTTTTACTTTCGGGTTTAGGAATAATAAACATAGCAGGGGGTACTGGTGATCCCGAAGCGAGCGTTCATTCCGGTGGACTACTCGGAGAAATATTATCGACACCGTTCGTTTCTCTTTTTGATATATACGCGAGTCTTGTTTTACTCGGAGCAATTTTAATAATTTCAATTCTAATGATGCTCGATGCAAAGCCCAACTTTGCTCCATTTTTCACAAAAATTTGGTCTTTCTTTTCAAAGAAAAAAACTCCAGAAGATGTTCAAGGTACTTTAAATGAAGAAGAGATAAAAGAAGTGGAGAAATCTATGCCTGATGTAGATGAAGAAGAAAAAGAAACTGCTAGTGAAAAAGTCAAAAAAGCTTTGGGTATTAAAAAAAGTGAAGAGGAAGAAGAAATTCCAATTAAAAAAATAAAAAGCGGGTTAAGTTCTTATGTCCCTCCCCCACTCTCGCTCTTGGAAGAAGATAAAGGTAAACCAAATACTGGCGACATAAAAGCAAATGCAAATATTATCAAACGCACACTTGCAAACTTTGGCATCGAGGTAGAGATGGATGAAATAACTATCGGACCGACAGTGACACGTTATGCATTAAAGCCAGCCGAGGGAGTAAAGCTTTCTCGTATCGTGGGCCTCCAAAATGATCTCTCTCTTTCTCTCGCCGCTCATCCGATCCGTATCGAAGCACCGATTCCTGGCAAATCTTTAGTTGGTATTGAAATTCCAAATAAATCAAAATCTATCGTCGGGCTTGCGACTCTCCTTTCTGACGAAAAATTCCAAAATTCTGCAAAACCTTTGACTATAGCTTTAGGTAGAAATATTTCTGGTAAAGCAACTTTTGGAAACTTGGCTAAAATGCCACATGCTCTCGTAGCAGGAACAACCGGCTCAGGAAAATCAGTAACTATACACTCCATCATCACTTCCCTCTTGTACAGGAACGGACCAGAAGATTTGAAACTCATATTGATAGACCCAAAACGGGTAGAACTTACTCTTTATAATAATATTCCACATTTACTTACGCCTGTGATTACGGAAGCTAAAAAGACAATTCTCGCCTTGAAATGGGCAGCAAAAGAAATGGATCGTCGTTATGATATCCTAGAAACAGAATCCGTACGAGATATAGAATCCTATCATAATAATGTTTTCAACAAGAATCAAAAAAGGAAAAAAACAAATATTGATGGGACAGAAGAAGAAATAAGCGCCGACCGTCTACCTTATATCGTTATTATCATAGACGAACTAGCAGACATAATGAGTACTTATCCTAGAGAACTCGAAGCTGCAATCGTACGCTTGGCACAAATGTCACGAGCAGTCGGAATACATTTAATACTCTCTACTCAACGCCCTGAAGTAAACGTCATTACTGGTTTAATTAAAGCTAACATCCCCGCCCGTGTAGCCCTCAAAGTATCTTCACAGATAGATTCACGCACGATATTGGATGCTGGTGGTGCGGAGAAACTTTTAGGTGCTGGTGATATGCTGTATTCTTCAGGCGAAGCTCAACCAGAGCGACTACAAAGCGCCTTTATTTCCGAAAGTGAAGTTAAAAAAGTTGTAAAATATCTAGCTGATGCATATAGAGATGAAGTCTCTGAAGAAATAACCTTAACCGCCGGATCCATCTCAGCAGATAAAAGTATCTTTGAAAGTTCTCTCGAAGATGAAAATAATGATGACGATGATGAAATGTATGAAGAGGCTCGTATTTGTGTGATGGAAGCTGGTAAAGCTTCAACTTCTTATCTTCAAAGAAAATTAAAATTAGGGTATGCGCGTGCAGCACGATTAATGGATAAACTGGAAGAACGTGGAGTCATCGGCCCTGGAGACGGTGCTAAGCCCAGAGAAGTATTGGAAAAAATAGAACGTACATCCGATGGAGAAAATATTATCTAAAAAAATAATTAAAATAATTGGTATTTCTATTTTTTTTATTTTAATTATTATTTATGCAATTTTTGGGTCTAAAGATTTAATATTCGGTGTAAAAATTAAAAATGTGAATCTAGAAGATGGCATTACGGTAACATCCAATACAATAAAACTGACCGGTAAGGCAAAAAATGCAATAAATTTAACCTTGAACGGACGAGATATTTCAGTAGACGAGCAAGGTAACTTTACTGAAACAATTGCGCTTCTTTTAGGGTATAATATAATCAATATCAAAGCAAAAGATAAATTTGGCTATATTGATGAGAAAAATTATAAAATAATGTATTTACCAAAATAATTTTTCTTTTTGAAAGGTCCTCGGTTCTCTGGGTCCCTATCCCAGCCAGACCATTTCAAAAAGTAAAATTATTTAAGTAAATGAAAAAAAATGATTAAGAAAAAAGAAAAAAAGGAAGATAAAACAGTGGGAGAAGCGGTATTGGAAGATACCTTAAAAGCTATTCAAACAAAATTTGGAGAAGGTTCAATAATGAAATTTGGTAATTCACCCAAAGTAGATATCAATGTCATACCGACTGGTTCTATCGGCCTTGATATGGCGCTCGGTGTGGGTGGAATACCACGTGGAAGAATTATAGAAATCTTTGGTCCAGAATCTTCGGGCAAGACTACCCTCTCTCTCCATATCGTCGCTGAAGCACAAAAAAAAGGAGGAGTGTGTGCCTATATTGATGCCGAACACGCGATGGATCCAGATTATACAAAAAAACTTGGCGTAAATATAAATGACTTGCTTATTTCTCAACCAGACAATGGAGAGCAAGCGCTAGAAATCGTAGAGAGCTTGGTACGAACCGGAAAGATTGATGTTATCGTAATAGACTCCGTAGCTGCCCTCACCCCGAAAGACGAAATCGAAGGTGATATGGGAGCATACCATGTCGGTAAACAAGCACGCCTAATGTCTCAAGCCCTCCGTAAGCTGACTGCTATAGTTTCTAGATCCAAAACTGTTGTTATCTTTATAAATCAAATTCGCATGCAAATCGGCGTAATGTTTGGTAATCCAGAAACTACCCCTGGAGGAAAAGCCTTGAAATTTTATACCTCTATTCGACTTGATATTCGAAAAATCGCTCAAATAAAAAAGGGAGAAGAAGTGGTGGGTTCCCGTACTCGTGTCAAAGTTGTCAAAAATAAAGTAGCTGCTCCATTCAAACAAACGGAATTTGACATCATTTACAATGAAGGAATTTCTAAAGAAGGTGAAATAATGGCACTCGGAGAGAAATTTAAAATTATAGAAAAAAGTGGGAATTCATATTTTTATACATCAGCTAATGAAAAAGCACCCGCCTCCGCCAAAGGCTCTGGCGAGGCAAAGGAAAAAGTAAAGCTTGGTGTTGGTTATGATTCTACTCGAAAATTCTTGAAAGAAGAAAAGAAAATTTCTGAACAAATTTTGAAAGAGATTAAGAAGAAGTTTGCAGAGGAAGCATAATTAAAAAAAACTTTGGATATAAACTTTTCTCCAGTACGGAATTTTTGAAGCTTAAAAATTCCTGAAATTCTCGGCTCGACAGCCTCGAAACCCTTTCGAAAAGTTATATCCAAGGTTTTTTAATTTGATTTAATAAATTTTTCTGCTAGTATATTACCTATGGCTAAATTAGAATACAGCGACATTCGCGAAAAGAAAATAATTATACATAATGATGAACCCTGCGAAGTGATAGAATCTCACGTTGCTCGTACCCAACAACGCAAACCACAAAATCAGGTTAAACTAAGAAGTTTAATATCTGGCAAGGTCTTCCCTGCTACTTTTCATGCAGCTGAATCAGCCGAGGAAGCGGATATTATTAAGAGAGACATTACTTTTCTTTATCATAATAAAGGCGAATATTGGTTCTGTGACCCAAATGATAAAAGCAATAGATTTAAATTAGATGAGAACCTTGTTGGAAATACTGCCAAATTCTTTAAACAAAATGGAAATGTAACTGCCTTAATCTGGGACAATGATGATGAAGAAGTAATAATAAAAATAACCTTACCTATCAAAATGGAATTTAAAGTTAAAGAAGCCCCTCCAGCTGTCCGTGGAGACACTTCTAAAGGAGGCAATAAAGTTATCACTTTAGAAAACGGTGCCACCCTCACTACTCCGATGTTCATCAACGAGGGAGACATTATCCGAGTAAATACGGAAACAGGAGAATATGTAGAGAGAGTTTAAAATAAAAAATCCCCTTTCGGGGATTTTTTATTTTATCTTTTTTATTTAATTACAAACGGAAGCAAACCCATAAATCTAGCACGCTTGATGGCTGTGGTTAATTGGCGTTGATTCTTAGCGGTAACTCCAGTCCGCTTGTGGTTCATTATCTTACCATTAGGATTTAAAAATTTCTTTAGAATTTCAATATCCTTGTAATCTATGTATTTTATATTATTAGTTGAAAAATAATCTTGTTTCATATTCTAGGCTTTAGGCCTTAGGCTTTAGGCTCTAGCTTTTTTAATTGCTAATGCCTAGCGCCTAGCGCCTGTGTTAAATTATTAAAATGGTATGTCTTCTGGATTAATGTCTTCTTCTGGATATTCTATAGAATCAATTTCTCCACCCCCTTCTGATGCTGGAGCCTTTGAACCAGTACTCGTTGTGCTCATTCCTCCACCTGTATTTCCTCCCTTAGGACCAAATTGTGTACGATCAGCGACTATTTCCGTACGATATTTTTTCTCCCCACTTGTTTTATCTTCCCAACTTCTGGTCTGCATCCTACCTTCAATCAATATAGAACTTCCTTTTTTCATATATTGAGCAACTGTCTCTGCTTGGCGTCCAAAAACTACTATATTGTGATAATCAGCTGATTCCTGACGTGCGCCATTTTTATCTTTCCAAACACGATTAGTGGCAATAGAAAATGTGCAAACTTTTATACCTGAAGGTAGTGAACGGAGTTCTGGATCACGTGTAAGATTTCCTATTAATATTGCTTTATTTAAATACATATATTTTTTATTAAACCGAAATTAATGCATCTATCTCTTTATCAATTTCTTCTTTATTTATAGGAGCAGATGCTTCATCTTCCCTACTCTTATCTATCTTTGTTTTTCTATTTGTAAATTCTCCACGAGTAAATCTTTTTGTGTTGACAGTATTTTCTTTAACTGTTTTCAATATCAAAAATCGAACAAAATTAGGATCAAGATCAAGCTTCTTTTTTAATTTAAGAACTTTATCTGAATCCATTGTAAACTTGATCCAACCAAAATATGCACTTTTAAATTTATTACGTAAATTGGCTATAACTTTAACCATAGGGTAAGCAAGTGTCATCATTTTAGGCATTTCTTCAGAAATGAAGATGCCATCCAATGATGAAATAAGCTCTTTTAAATTACCAAAAGTAACTGGTACGTCTTCTTCGGAAAGTGTCGGCACCAAATGGTAACCAAGCTCATAAACCTTAGAATTTCCTTCTTCTAATATTTCATTTTCTACTTCTTGCATAGGTTTCATACTATCAAAAACTCTTTAAAAAGTAAAGACTCGCTTGGCATTTGCGACAATTGCCTCTGCCACTTCCTGTTCTGGTAAATTTTTAATTTCAGCGATTTTTTTAACTATTTCTCTTACGTAGACAGGTTCATTGCGCTTTCCTCTGTGCGGAATGGGCGCTACATAAGGAGAATCAGTCTCCGACATGATCATATCAAGTGGTATATTTCTAATAACTTCATCATAATCATGCGTAAAAGTAATAACTCCAGTAAAAGATAAGGTAAAACCAAAATCTAAAAATGCTTTGGCGTCTTCCCAGGTTCCAGCAAAAAAATGTACATTTCCCCTTACCCCAGTAAATTCTTTTAAAATTTCTAAAACATCTTGATACGCGTTTAGTTTTGGAATTACTTGTGGTGAGCTTGTCGAACCATTTCTAACATGCAACATGAGTGGCTTCCCAGTTTCTTGAGACAAAGAAACGTGCTCTCTAAAAGTTTTTTTCTGTTTTTCTATTGTCTCTAAACTACAATGAAAATAATCCAAACCACATTCCCCTATCGCTACTACCTTTGGATCTTTCAAAAGTTCTCTATAAACATCTTTATCAAATTCTTCAACTCTTGTTTTAAAACCTAAACCACTAAATTCTTCATCATCGTGATAAGATTCTTCAAGATGAATCGGATGTAGACCAACGATAGCAAAAACTCCCTCGGAATATTTATTAGCAATTTCCACTGCTCTTTTTGAAGTGCTAAACTGGCTTCCTACATTTATCACCCAAGTATCATTATCTAAGGCATGTTTAATAACCTCATCTCTATCATCATTAAAAGCCTTAAAATTTAAATGTGAATGTATGTCTATGTATTTGGGAGTCATTTTATTCTTTTCTTAAAAATAATGGCTGGTCTGGTTTTTTGTTTTCTTTAATTAATTTTTTGAGAATAATGTTTGTTTCTGGCATTATTGGATTTAACATCCTGGCAATTTTATACAGACGAACAACCATATTAGAAATTAATTCTTTTCCTTTTTCTTCATCAACTTTTACCACCTTAAATGGTTCTGTTTCCTGAATAAATTTATCTAATTCACCTATCTCGTTCCAAATGAAATCAACAGCTTGTTTAACATCAAATTTTTCAAAAAAACTAAAAAATTCTGTTAGATCCATTTCCTCTCTTATTTCCGGACACTCGGGTAAATATTTTTCTGAAAGAGTTAATATTCTTGAAGCTAAATTTCCTAATCCATTTGCTAGACCCGCATTGTATGCTTCCTTAAACCTTTCCATGGTAAACGGACTGTCTTCAAAAGGAGAAATCTCACGCAAAAGAAAATAACGTAACGCATCTGCGCTATATTCTTTTACAATATCATTTGGGTTAATCACATTACCCAAAGACTTAGACATTTTAATTCCTCCATCGCCAGTTATAAACCCATGATAAACAATAGTATCTGTATTGGGGAGTCCTGCGGACATGAGCATGCCTTGCCACATTACTGATTGAAACTTCACCATATCTTTACCAGCCATTTGGATCTTTTCCCCTTTTTCCCAAAATTTTTCAAATAAATTTTCTTTTGTTTCTGGTCGGAGATCCTGAGTAGAAGCGAAGGGCCAGCCTAAGGTTGAAATATAATTTACAAAAGCACCAAACCAAACATACATGACTTGTTCATCATCCCCGGGAATAGGTATCCCCCACGAAACACGCTTTTTACTGCGAGAAATAGAAAAATCTTCCATTGCATTTTCTACAAAAAAAATTGCTTCTTTGCGTCTCCATTCTGGCAAGATCGCTTTTTCATTAGATAAATATAAAAGAAGTTGTTTTTTGTAATTACTCAATTTAAAAAAATAATTTTCTTCTTCTATTTTCTCTGGCACAGTCAAATGTATCGGGCACTTTTCTTCTACTAAATCTTTTTCGGTATAAAAAGTCTCACACCCCACACAGTAAAGTCCTATATATTTTGCTTTATAAATATCTCCCTTTTTATCGCATAGGAGCCAAAATTCTTGTGCGGCTGTGATATTTTCTTTACTAGTAGTTCGAATAAAATTATCATAGGAAAGATTGAGAGTATTTTTTAAATCTAAAAATTTCTGCGCGTAATAATCTACGTAGTCTTGAACTTTTTTACCTTGTTTTTCACTTGCTTCCCAAATTTTCTGACCATATTCATCAGTACCAGTGCTAAAAAAAACATCCCTACCAATGAGACGCTGACATCTCGCAACAGCATCAGCTTGCACAAGTTCGAGTGCAAAACCAATGTGAGGATCAGCATTCACATAGGGTATCGTCGTCGTGATGTAAAAACTATTTTTGTTCATTGTTTGTCTTGGTTTATTTTGGACGAAATCTTATCTTTCTCAATATCATTTAAGAATTCCATTAAAATTATCGCGAGTGGAATCGCTAAGATCGCTCCCCAAATTCCTCCTAATTCAAAGCCGATAACTACAGAGAGAATAATAACAATCGGGGAAAGCCCAACAATCTTTTTTATAAGTAGTGGAGTAAAAAGAAATACATCAAATTCATGAACAATGATATAAGCTCCTGCCACCATAAAGGCACTGCCTATACCGTTTGAAATGTAAGAAAAGGCAAAAACAGGAATCATCGCTACTAAAATACCATAAGGAACCATTTCCATTATTCCTGTAATAATAGCTAAAAGTAATGCATATTCGATACCTAACAAAGAAAGAATTAAATAAACAAGAACTCCGACCACAAGACCTAAAAGCATTTGTCCTTTCACCCAAAGACCTATTTTACGACTTGAGCGCGTCCATAAATCTACAACATAATTATCATATTTAGGAGGAGTAATAATATAAAGAAAATTCTCTATTCCTTTTTCTTGAACTGAAAGATAGAAAGATAAAAGAATAATTAAAACAAAATTGAAAAGACCACCAAAAGCAATAAAAAGAATTTGTACAAATCCTCCAGAAAGATTCAAAACAAAAGCTTTTGATACAGATAAAAGTGTAGTGAGCGAAAAATTTCCTGAAAGAGTCCCGACTATGTCTTTTGCGCCAGAGAATGCTTCGTTCTTGAAAAAATTAAAGAATGAAACATCTTGAGTATAGGTTGAAAGAAAAGTGGAGAAATTATAAATTTCTGTTATTAAAAGCGGAGCAAAAAGATAAAACACGCCACCCAAAAGGAGAAGAGAGATAGTATAAAAAATAACAATCCCAAAAATTCTATTCTTAATTCCTATTTTTTTAAAGTGTGGAACAGATGAGTCAATAAAAGAAGCTATTACGATGGCCGTCAAAACCACTAAAACTAAATCCCTCAAAAAATATAATAGGAATATAAAAATAGGTACTAGAAAAAACTTAAATATCGTGCTGGTGGATATGGAAATATGAGTCAAATCACTTTTTTCTGGCATAAAAATATCATAGCATAAAATTTATAAAAATAAGAAAGGGCCGAAGGAGGAGCTTCAGCTCTTCCTTCGGCCCTAGAAGGCCTTAACCCTGATCTTGGATAAATGAGCAAATTGTTGTTTTTTTGCCTCTACCCTTTTTACGAGAGTAGCAATGTACAATACATGGAAGCCCAAATAGGCCGCCAAAATGTATTGATCACCATTGATATGGCGATAAGATTTCCCAATGTTGATCATTGGGATCTCTACTACGAAGTTATCTACCCCCGCTATCCTAAGCAGTTCCTCGAGTTTTTTCTTATTATCCTCGAGGATCTCTCGAGCAATCCAGTATTGTTCAGAATTTTGTTGAGTCTCACGACCCAAGGGGCCGAACTTTCCCGTGTCCCACCCACGACGCATAAATTCGTGTTTTATCTGTGTTCCTCCACCAACACAGATAACTATTTTGTAGCCGATAGAAATTTCGGCTACCCAATTAATGAACTCAGGCAGTAAGAATACACTACCCGATACTTTCACGAATAATTCTTTTGGAATCATTTTTTTACCCCCTTTTCAAGTTTCAATTTTTTTCTCTTTTTTTAATCTACTCTATTCTTTAAAATAGTCAATCAATTTAAAAAACTGCCTAAAATTTCAATATTTTGGAAAATTTTGCTTTTTCTTTAAACGGACCGATGAGGGCTAGGTTTAATTTATTGTTTTGAAAAATATCTTTGGCTAAGGATTGGATTTGTTCTGAGGTCACTTTACGGATTTCTTTAGCTCTTTCTTCGGCTGAAATTATTTCACGTTTTAGGAGTTCTTGTCCGCCGTGAAAATTCGCAATATCATCGCTTGATTCTAATGAGAGCTTCATGTTCCCTACTAAACATTCTTTTACTTTATTTAATTCTTCTTCGCTCACTTTAGAATTTTTTAATTTATTACATTCTTCTAAAACAGCCTTGAGCACTTCTTCAATTCTTTTATTATCCACTCCAGCAGAAATTTGGAAAAATCCATGATCGGTATAAGCATCATTGTAGGCTCGAACATAATAACCGACACCCATCTCCTCGCGAAGCTTTTGAAAAAGTCTAGAGCTCATTCCCCCACCGAGTACCCCTCCAAGGACGGAAATGAGAGCATTTTTATTGCTAAATAAATTCAAGCTCCGCACTCCTAAAACAAAATGTGTCTGATCCGTTTTTTTAAAATTAATTAATACTTCTGGTTTTGTTTGTATTTCTTTTACTTTTATTTTATTTATTTTCTTTCCTCTGGATACTTTCCCAAAAATTCTATTTGCTTCATTCATCACTTGTTTCTCTGTCACCGCTCCGGATACTACCAAGACTGTAGCTTCTGGCAAATAATGCTCTTTTTTATATTTTACAAAATCATCTCGTTTCATTTCTAAAATATTTTTCTTCTCGCCAGCAATATTCCAACCCGCTGGCTGATCACCATAGAGCAATTGCATCATCAAATCTTGCACATGTCTCTGAGGCATATCTTCATACATATTTATTTCCTCGATAATCACACCCTTTTCTTTTTGCATTTCAACTTCTGGAAAAGTGGAATTGAGATAAATATCTGATACAATATCAAAAATCTGACTGAAGTGTTTCGCATCAGACTTAGCATAGTATCCAGTATATTCTTGAGCTGTAAAAGCATTATACTGACTGCCAAGCGCATCTAATTCTTTTGAAATATCAATAGCTTTTGGTCTCTTGATGGTGCCCTTGAAACACATATGTTCCAAAAAGTGCGAAATGCCATTAACTTTTTTTGTTTCATATTTACTGCCTGCCTCGACAAGTACGAGCACTGTAGCAGTAGGGTTATCCTTCATCGGTATCGTAATAACCCGAAGACCATTCTTTAAAACTTTTTTGGAGAATTTCATAAAATCTATTCTAACACAAAAAATTATTTATAAAAATAACGCTTTCTTGACTTTTGTCTTCAATATGCTAATTTTTTATTTAGATGTTGTTTTCTTATCTTCCCATGCTCTTCTACGAGAGCAGACCATCCGTGGAAACGGATAGTTTGGCTTTGAGCCAGGCTTATAAGTGAACTTTGTTCACAAGTGGATGTCTAATCAACCCAAGTGCGCATAGGGTTGGAAGTGCAAATCCACTAAAAATGGTTGGCGTATGCCTCCTCCGCCTGGGGAGAGCAAAAAATCGGGATAATATTTATCCCGTTCATCATAAAAGCCCTTCTTACGGAAGGGCTTTCTTACTTTTTAGACACTTATTGAATCTTTTCTTTTATATAATTTTTCAAATCTACCACTTTCACTCTCTCTTGTTTCCCTGTATCACGATCACGGACAGTCACAGCATCATCTGTCAAAGTATCAAAATCAATCACAATACAAAATGGCGTGCCGATTTCATCTTGTCTTCTATAGCGTTTGCCTATGTTGCCATTGTCATCAAATTCGCAAATAATTTCTTCACGAAGTGTTTCAAAAACCGCGCGAGCTTTCGATACAAGTTCCGGCTTATTTTTTAAAAGTGGAAAAACAGCGCATTTTATCGGAGAAAGTCGTGGATCAAGTTTCAAAAAAACTCGTGTCTCTCCATCTTTAACTTCTTCAGTATAAGCATTATCTAAAAACATTAAAAATAATCTAGCTAAACCAACAGAAGTTTCCATAATATGCGGGATAAATCTTTCTTTTGTTTCTTCATCATAATAATCAAGCGTAACACCAGAAAATTTTGAATGCTGTGATAAATCCCAGTCTCCGCGCGCATGAATACCCTCTACCTCTTTAAAACTACCTCCAAAAAAATCAAAAGCATATTCAATGTCATACGCTTCACTCGCATAGTGCGCTAACTTCTCATGTTTATACCATCTTATTTTTTCCTCTGGGATACCATATTCTAAATACCAAGTCCATCTTGTTTTTTTCCAGTTCTCATACAAATCTTTCGTCTGCGATTTATGATGAAAATACTGCATTTCCATTTGTTCAAATTCACGCGTGCGAAAAATATATTGACGAGCTGCGATTTCATTCCTAAAAGCCTTGCCTACTTGCGCAATACCAAAAGGAAGTTTGGGATGTAGAGAATCAAGAGTATTTTTATATTCCAAATAAATACCACCACAAGTTTCAGGCCTCAAATATGTAACATTTTCTTCAGTTAAAACATCGACTGGAGAACCAAGATTAGATTTAACCATCAGGGAAAATATTTTTGCGGGAGTCAGATCTATTGATTTACAATTTGGACAAACAAGCTTCTTTTCTGTACGTAGTTTATCAAGTTCAGCATTCATTGTTTCAACAGGTGTCTTGTCGTCAATAATAATTCCAAAACTTTCTAATAGATGGTCTGCTCGAAATCTAGATTTACAATTTTTGCAATCTACTTGCGGATCATTAAACCCCCCGACATGGCCAGAAGCTACCCAGGTTTGTGGATGCATAAAAATAGCGCTGTCTAAACCATAAACATCATCCCGAAGCTGAATCATATGTTTAAGCCATGCATTTTTTATATTCTCTTTGAACAAAATCCCATAGTGTCCATAATCATAAATACCAGCCATCCCCCCATAAATCTCAGAACTCGGATACACAAACCCTCGCCTCTTACATAGCGAAACTATTTTTTCCATCAAATTATTCTTTTTATCTTGCCCTGAGCCCATCGAAGGGTCTTTTTTATTTTCTTCTTTCATTTAATTAATTCATCTACTTTACGACTGTCCCTCCACCAGAAGGAAATGCCACATCACTGTCGAGTCTAGTATTGAGACTTGCTTTTTTTACTACAATATCTACATTAGCAAAATCATCATGCCCAGTCAAAACTGCCTCATTTATGATTAATGGATTTGTATTAACTTGAGAAAGTGAAGGCTTAAAAGAAACTTGAAAAGAAGCACTTCGCGCGGGACCGGTAATCCCAGAACCTTTCGGTATTCTATCTGCATTCCAAATAATTTCCCTTGTAGAATCATTGTACGTCAAACCCTCACCAACAGGAGAAATTGGTCCAACAAAATTTATCCATGAAGGAATGGTGGCTTTTATTTGCGCTTTTGAAATACTATTAGCGGTGTTAGAAAGAGTCCACATGATGGTATAAGTCGTCGACTGTTCAGCTTTTGGAGGTATTGGACCAGTATTGGTAAAAGGTCCAGAATAATAAAGTGCCTTTCCAGAAAAACCAACATCTGAGATGATATGAATAATTGCTCCATTTGAATTATTAAGTTCATTTAGATCGGATCCTTCAATCGCCTGGTTACCAGAGATACTTAATTCTATGTTGATCTTTGGGTTAGTTAATATTCCACCAGAAGCAGAAAACAAAGAAAGAGGAGAAACAGAAAAAGAAACAGAACCGGAGTCCCCTGGGTTTAATTCTTTTAACTGATTTTTAGAATTTTTATCCCAAGTAATTGTATCCTTGGATGAATCATAAAAACCTTGTTGCGCTATTATTGAACTGCGGTTAAAGGCATTTCCAGAAATCTTTGCTTTTATCTGCAAATCATCCACCCTCGTCTCTAAATTATTTAAATAACGAATTTCTGCTCTTATTGGTGTCTTGGCATCTACGGCATATTCTATTTGAGATACGCCATTGATAAAAAGATTCGCCTCAATAAAAGGTTTTTTAATCAACACAACATTCTTTATAGAATTGAAAATAACATTAATGATGGACTTGTCTGCATCAGACTGCGAACCGCTTGAAATATTAAAAGTTTTTTCTTCCCCATCAAAAACACCAACCATCTTACCAGTTATCACAATATTGTGTTCTGCCCCAGGAGCTATATCCCCCAAGTCCCAAACATTATTACCAAAAGAAGGCGCCGGTATAGAATTTTTAAAAATAAACCCAAAAGGATAATCAGCTTTGACGAGGATTTTAGGAATTACTTTTGTAGCATTTAAGGTAGCTTTTACGTTTAAAGTAATGTCTTGATTTGGACTTATAGAAGGAGGGGCATCTACTAAAAGATTTATCGGCGTGGAAGTTATATTCACTTGAAAAAGTTTTTCTTTCAAAAAAATAGCATTAGACCCTGCTACTCGATATTCAAGAGTTATTTTTATCGGACGAACACTACCCTGTTCTCCAAAGAGTATTAATTTTAAATTCTCATTACGAGTTGCTCCAGCTGGAATTGTTCCCAAGGAAGTACGAAAATGTTCGGTATCAAAAGAAAGATCCACTCCTCCCCCTTTCGGATATTCTACAACAAGATCTACTAAATCTAAGGCAGAATTATTTTTGTTGATAATCCCAACAACAAGAGAAAGCTCCTCCCCTCCAGCTGTAAAATTGTTTCCAAGTATAGAAATATCAATATTATCATTAGAAACAGTATTTCCTCCAACAAAAAAAATATAGGCGGCATAACCTAAAGTTAAAACAAAAAAAATTATTGAAAAAATAAAAAATTTCTTAAATCTAGATGTTTTCATAAAAAAATCATCTTCATCCTTAGATTCAAATTCTTCTTTTGTCTTCCAGGAATCTGATGCTTCATTTTTATACAAATTAGAAAATACATCTCGATGCTCTATTTTAGTCTGATAATTCTTACTAAAAAGCTTACTTTTTAAATCTTCAAGTCTATTAAGCTTATTCATATCATCTGATGACATACACATAATTGTAACATCTAAGGATAAAAATTAGAAGGAGGGGGAAACATTTACAATAAATTTGAATTAGGTATAATTTGATTATTATCAGAAACAAAAATACTAAGTCGTAAAAATACAATTATGGAAAAAAAAGATTTTGTATACAGAAAAGATGGGGTACATTACTCAATAGACAAAAGTAAAGATTATGGAGAAGAGCACGCTAAACTTATAAAAGAATATGATAAAAATGTTGCAGATTTAGAATCTTGGGTTATTGAAGCTGGGAAAATAAATACTAAAATAGAAAAAAACGAACACTTAGAAAAGAGAGTGCAAGATGTGAAGATAATAGCTGAAAAAATTGAAAAACTTATAAAAGAAATACGAATAATAGAGAAAAAGAATAAATTGTAAAAATTTTCTATAAATGCGTCTCTTTCAGGGCTTTGTTTATTTGATGCAGTACCTCAGGTCTTGATTTAGATATTTCAAATACTAAATTTTCTTCAAATGGAGATTTGGTAAGATTTTGTAATGTTTCACTTTCTCCAACATATCCTAGATTATTTAGTATACGCAAAACAATAATGGCTTCAATGTTTCGTAGGTCTTCCTTTTTCGCTTTTTCTAAAATAGTTAGACCATTTATCAAATCAACAAACAAAGCTTCATTTGGTTCAATGCCGGCAAGTAACCGTTTTAATAATTTAGTGATATTAGAAAAAACTTCAAAAGTTCCAGAATTTTTTGTGAGCTGTCCCAGCATATTTGTTTTTGAAGCACTAGTGATTCTCCATAAATTTACCCCCTGCACTAGATCGATTTTTATATAAGCAAAATCCTGCAAAACAAAACGTAATTTAGAGGACATCTTGCGTACTCCTTGAGCTGTAGCGTAAACCATGCCTAGGTCACGAGTAAAGATATAATAATACTTTCCTGCTTCACCAGAATTCTTACTTCCTAATATTAAACCCTCAGTATGATAAATGTGATGCATTAAAATTCCTCTTCTTCCTTTTCTTCGAAATTTTTAAACGCTATGTTTGCTATGCTTGTTAAGTATATTTCAGGAAGTTTGTGTGAACTACCAAAAGATTTTAAATCTGCATCATGCACAGGAAAACAAGTATTGGGCCTCATTTCTAAAGCATATTTTATTGAATCTTTTATCGTAGCCCACGAACCAGCAACAGGTAATGCTAAAATTTCAACAGGTTTACCGGGGTTATAAAAAGAATCTCCTCCAATAAATAATCTTTTATCTATAAAAAAAGCTGTATTTAAAACTTGTCCAAAATCTTGAAAAATTTCTTCATGCCTACAGTCATGAGACTCTATCTCTACCCCAGAAAAATCTTTAGGGCTCTTGTCTTTCAAAACCTCATATTTTATACCCTCCTTGGTTAGTATTTTTCCTACTCCATCATTTGTAATAATAAGAGCATTCGGATTATTTTTTATAATTTCTTTTAAAGATTCAATACTAAAATGATCTGAATGCTCGTGCGTTATTAAAATTAAATCTAGATTAAGTTCTTTTTCTTGTTCCTCCGCAGTATGGTAACCAGGATCAACCATTATTTTTTTACCGTTTGTCTCTATTAATAAACAACAATGCCCAAATTTTTTTATTTTCATGTTTATATTTTACTAATTTTCACTTTAAAAGCAAATTCGTCTATTCTTATTTCCTGTCCATCATTTTCACGATATTTTATTTCAGAAACTAGCACAGTTTTTTTCAAATCATTTTCAAATTTTTCAATTAATTTTTTACCATTATCATTTGTTTCAAAAACAATTGAAATAGCATCGCTCGGTGTTAGTCCCTGATTTTTACGCATATCTTGTAAGGCACGTATAAGCTCACGACAATCCCCTTCTTGTTTTAATTCTGAAGTAATATTTGTATCAAGCATAAGGTCACCATGTATGATCTCTTTTACATTAAGCTCATCTTTGATAAGATTGCTGTATTCGTCTAAATCTGTTGATTCAAAAGAAAAAGATTGCAAAGGTTGCCTGATTTTTATTCCAGCCTTTTGACGAGCTTCAAGTCCTAAAGTCACAATATCTCTTGTTTTTTGCATATTCTCTAAAATCTTGGGCTGAAGGCCCCGAGCAGAAGCGAGGGGCCACTCAGCCAAATGCACACTTTCTTCATCTTTTTCTGTTTTTAATTTCATCCAAATATCTTCAGCTGTAAAGGGGGCAAAAGGTGCTAGAAGTTTTACAAGAGTTTTTAATACATAATACAGAGTTTCTTTCGCTTGCCTATCTCCATTCTTTATCCGCTCACGTGAACGACGCAAATACCAAGTAGAAAGGTCCCCAATAAAATCCTTTATCGCTCGCACTGGTTCAAGCAATTTATAATTATCCATTTTTTTTGTGGATTCGCTAATCAATTCATCTAGCCGTGCTAAAATCCAAATATCAAGAACGTTAGTACTTGATATTTGTCCTGAGCTTGTCGAATGGGCATTGATAGAATTATCTCGATAAAGCTCATAGAAAGCGAGCACATTATAAAGCAAACCAAAAACTTGTTGGTGGAGAAGAGCGACAGTTTTTTCATCAAAATTTTTAGATTCTCCAGGTTGATTGACTGAATACATCCAGAGTCTCAATGTATCCACTCCGTATTTTTCTATCATCTCCCAAGGGTCGACAATATTACCAAGAGATTTAGACATTTTTTTACCTTTGGAATCGAGTAAATGTCCAAGACAAATTACATTTTTATATGCTTTCCCTCGCCCCATAAGTATTCCAACAGCATGCAAAGTATAAAACCATCCACGAGTCTGATCTATTGCTTCCGAAATAAAATCTGCAGGGTATAAAATTTCGGTCTCCTCAAAAGGCTTGCCCTGAGAGAAATCGAAGGGATAATGATCTTGCGCAAATGGCATACATCCAGAATCAAACCAGACATCCATCACCTCGCGAGTGCGAGTTAATTTTCCCCCACATACTTGCCCTCTGCCAGTAGAATGGGTGCACATCAGATTAACTTCATCTATAAAAGGTTTATGTAAATCAAGTTCATAGTCTGCGTTATGGGGAAGAAAAACAAATTCATGTTCTTTGTGCAATGAAGCTGGTTTGTCGCATATATGTGAATGGAAAATTTCGAGTGAACGCTTTTTATCTGCTCCTTCAATAATAGCTGGAATCATTTCTATTGCTAATCCATGCGAAATAATTAAAATCGTTTCATCTTTATTTTTTTGATCAATTTCATAAAGAAAATCTCCCATTCGATTCTTTGCATTTTGGTGGCTCTCCCCTCCAGGGACAACTGTATCAAATCCCCAATCTTTATTTTTTATAAAATCCCAAAAATCCTCCTCTCTACAATCAGAAAAATCTCCAAATTCTAATTCTCGAATTCTATCATCGTAAATAATTCTATCTTTAGGGAAATTTATCTGCTCTGCAACGATTTCGGCAGTTTCTCGTGTTCTTAAAAAGGGCGAGCAATAAATCTTGGTAATTTTTTTGTTCAAAAGAACTTGGGATGTCTTTTCAACTTCCGTTTGTCCGAGCTTTGTCAAATGATTTATTTTTTGATTGGAAGAATAAATACAAAGAGCATTATTTTCTGCTTCACCATGTCTCATTACAAAATATTTATTGCCAAATTTTTTAGTTTTATTTTTTAAATCTTCAATGCTCCCGATGACGTCAATCTTCTTGCAAGATTCACAAATCCAAACAGGCAAAGGTGTACCCCAATATCGCTCACGAGAAATCGCCCAATCTTTTATCTCCCTTAACCATTCACCAAAACGCCCATCCCGAATATGTGCTGGTTCCCAATTTACTTCTTTGTTCTCGGCTATCATTCTTTCTTTTATTTTAGGATCAGAGACTTTTATATACCAAGAATCTCGAGCGTAATAAATAAGTGCCGTTTTGCATCTCCAACAATGCGGATAGGAATGCTCGTATTTTTCTTTTTTAAATAAAAGCCCTCCATTTCCTCTATGCGCTAAATCTTTTATCACATCTACCGCCACGTCTTCATCTCTCACAAATCTACCTTCAAATATTCCAGTACCCGGTAAAAATTTTCCATCTAGACCGACAATATGATGCTTTGGCAAACCAACCTTTGTACCAAGCTCAAAGTCATCCTGTCCGTACATCACTGCCGTATGCACTACCCCTGTACCGTCTTCTGTCGTTACAAAATCCGCTCCATAAACCTTGAAAGCTTTTTCTAATTTAGGTTTTTCACTTTCAGAAATTGTGTCAGCAAGATATGGATAAAGAGGCTCGTATTCCAATCCAATTAAATCTTTGCCTATAAATTCTTCAATTATTTTATATTCCCCTTCTAAAATAGAAAGTCTTTCTTTTGCTAAAATTAAAAATTCTTTTCCCCCGCCTTGCGTCGAGGCAGGTTTTTCTATTTTTACATAAATAATATTTTCTCCTACTGCCAATGCTACATTCCCAGGAAGTGTCCACGGAGTTGTCGTCCAAGCAAGAATATAAGTAAAGTCCCCGGAAGGTTTTTGAATGGTCTGGCCGGGATAGGGAGAGGGAGTTCCGAGGACCTGAGAAAATCTTTCGGGGACAGAACGAACCTTAAACTTCACATACACAGACAAATCTTTCACATCTTCATAACCCTGCGCAAGTTCATGAGAGGACAAAGCTGTACCACACCTAGGACACCAAGGCACCACTTTATAATCTTTATAAAGTAAATTTTGTTTATTTATTGCTTTAACAACATTCCAAACAGATTCAATATAATCGTTGTGATATGTCACATACGGGTTCTCTTGATCCACCCAATATCCAATACGATGAGTAAATTTATTCCAAATATCTAAATACTCCCAGACGCTTTCTTTGCATTCTTGATTAAATTTCGCAATACCATATTCTTCGATAGCTTTTTTAGAATTAAGCCCTAGCTTTTTTTCTACCTGAAGCTCAACGGGAAGCCCATGTGTATCCCATCCACCCTTTCGACGAACATGGAAACCCTGCATTGTTTTATACCTAGGAATTGCGTCTTTGAATGCTCGCGCTTCTAAATGATGAATGCCTGGCTTGCCATTCGCTGTCGGCGGACCTTCGTAAAAAATAAATTCTTTTTTGCCCTCCGTTTGTTTTAAAGTTTTTTCAAAAGTTTTATTTTCTTTCCAAAATTCTAAAATCCGCTCTTCCCGCAAAGCCGCTTCGCTTTTATTTTCTTCTTCCTGAATTTCTTTGGCCATTATTGGCTGATTTTAACACAAAAACCTGAACGGCTCAATTACCACGAATTGAGCCGTTTTTTTACAAATAAAAATCCCTTATATTTAAGTTAATTTTTATTTTTAGATAAATAATTTTCAAGCCAATCCACATACTTCTTTCTATCTTTTGATGTTATATCAATATTTTTTGGATTTATATGAGCGATATAACCTTTGCGACTCCCTATTTCTAAAGATTGAAAATCTTTATCTTTTTCCATAAGATTGAAATATTTTTTTAAAGCATCATAATCATCTTTTATATCTTTGGCATACTCTTCAAATTTTTCATGTGGAAGACCACCTTCGTGGGCTTTTCTTATTATTTTACCAACCAAAGCCATCATATTGGAAGAAACATTCCGGATGAAATCCACAGAACTGCTATTAACTACAATATTTTTATTTCCTAATTTTTTTATAAAATATTCTATATCATCAGCAAGCTCAACCGACGCCCCATCTTTTCCGACGATAAAATCAATAATATCAAAATTATCACCGGAATTCATTTCCTGAGTAATTTTCTTAAGCATATCTATGAATTCCATTCTAGCAAAATCATAAACTTCTGCTGGATCATGACCAGAAAAAGGAATCTGTTTTCCACTATCTTTTTTTGTTGTAATTCTCTCACATCTATTTCCCATAAATTTATTTATATAATTATACTATCCTAACCCAAGTTTTTCTAGCCTAGCTGTAATCCCGCCTCTTTTTCTGCCAAAACTTTTCATTAAGTCAGCTACTTTAACGCCTGACGTAAATAACTTTTTTAATTCTTCATCTTGCTCTTTATTCCATGGACGATATGCATTTGGATGTTTTTCTCTGATTTCGGAAAAAGTATTTGGGCGCACCGTACTCGGTGCGCCTTTTGTTTTCTCTTTTTTTATCTTTCCACCGCAAGCAATTACAAAATCATTATGCATTTTTTTGAGATCGTTTTCTGAAAGTTCTCCGAAAACTTTAACTGCTTCATCTGATTTTTTCTTAAAAGAAATATCTTTTTCTAAAACTTCTGGATGTACTTTTAGCGCATGCTCATTAATGCCAAGCAAATAAAGACCCGAGAGTCTGCGTACTCGAGAGAGTGCCACATAACCTTGTCCAAATTCAAATACTTGCGACAAGTCCATCACTGCGGCGTCCATGCTCATCCCCTGACTTTTGTGTACTGTAATGGCCCAAGCTAGTCGAAGAGGAATCTGAGTTATTTGCGCGCGGACTTTTCCATTCTCTTCCACCATCCAATCCATAGGAGAAACTGTTATCTTTCTTCCATTTTTAGTTTTAATAACAGGATGCCCGCTAAATTCTTCAAAATCTGTCACCACCCCGAGAGTGCCATTCACAAATCTTTCCTTTTGATTATTTTTTGTACACATTACCACCGCACCGATTTTAAGCTCAAGATTCTCTGGTGACAAACATCCCTTCTTGAGTGTTTCCACCACTTTATCATTTCCACTTCCAGACATTTTAAATAATTTTGCTTCTTCCTCTAATTTCGCAAGCTCTATATTATTTACCCGATCTACATCCACATTGTGCGAGAAAAGTTTGGTAATCTTCATAGTCTCTTCCGAAATATCATCGTGATCAATCTGCCGAGCATTTATAAATTTTCGATGCACTTCCGAAAAATTATTCGCGCGGATACCAGAAAGCAATGAAAGAAAATCTTTATCATCTTGGCGATGCTGTTCAGTCAAATAACAAACAACCAATCCTGCTCTATCCCATGATCCGCTATCATAAGCAAAAATTCCCACATGTCCGACTTGTGGGATAAGTGAGCTTTGTTTATTTTTAATATTATCCATTCTCACAATCGGTGGTAATTGAAAAAAATCACCTACGAAAATAATTTGGATGCCACCAAATGGTTCATCATTTTGTTTTATTTCCCGACAAACCAAGTCCACCATATCGAGCATATTAGGAGAGAGCATAGAAATTTCATCAATAAGAAGTACTCGTGTTTTACGGACACGTTTGCAAATATATTCACTGCTCGCGATTTTATCTAATTCATATTTATCTAATTTAGTTCTAATACCAATACCGCTCCAAGAATGAATCGTCATCCCTCCGATATGCGTGGCAGCGATACCAGTCGAAGCGGTAATAGCAGGATCTATATCACAAGTGCGCAAATAATTTACAAAATTATTTATAGTGTGCGTCTTCCCCGCCCCCGGCTCCCCCGTCAAAAAAACATTCACGCCAGTTTTTAAAATATTTAAAGCTTCACTTTGAGTCACGCTTTATTCTACTACATTTTCTTTGGAGCCACGATGCCTAAGAGGTGCAAACCATTTTTCATTACAAAAGAAAACGCATAAGTTAAAGCAATTTTATAAGACGAACTAGGGTCTTCTCTATTTACAATAATATTATTCCCATAAAAACTGCTATAAGCACGAGCGACTTCTATTAGATAATTCGCAACATGGTGCGGTTCATATAAAGAAGAAGAACGTAACACAACTTCTGGAAATTTGTATAATAATTTTTCCACTTCAAAAATTTCAGGCGGAAAAGCATGTGGATCTGGCAAAATATTTTCTTTTTGCGCTTTTTCTAAAATTGAATTTGCGCGAGCATAAGAATATTGCAAATATGGCCCTGAATCCCCTTCAAAAGAAATAGATTTTTCAAAATCAAATATAATATCTCCACCAATTCCTTGTTTCAATATAGAATATTTTAACGCAGAAATTCCAACTTCCGTTGCAATCTTTTCCCTCTCTTCATTAGAAAAATCTCTATCGGTCATTTTGTCTAAAATAGTATCGCGAACTTCATTTATCAATGATTCACCAGTAATGACATTCCCTTTTCGAGACCCCATCTTGCCAGTAGTGAGACGCATCATCCCATGTGTGACATGCTTCATCTTATTTTCAAAATCTGGATGAATAAGCGATATCGCTTTTGCTACGACACGCATATAATCCATCTGTTCGTTAGCAGTTACCACAATCGATAAATCCATACCTGGATAAGTTTTGAATTTTTCTACCGCTAAGCCAAGCTCCTTAGTTTCATATGCTGGTAAATTTTTTGAAGTAATAAAAACTCGAGTGTGTAATTTAGGATCATATTTTTCAGCTTTAAAGACAATAGCACCATCGGATTCTTCAAAAATCCTTCGATTATTCTCAGGACCTACGGCCTTACCCATATTTTCATTTACAATTTCGCGCCCAATATCCGCCATCATGCTTTCTAAAAAATAAAAATCAAATTTTGTGCCGAGCATTTTATATAAATCTTCAAAAGCTTCCATCGTCACTTTAAAACCCCAATCATATATTTCATTTATTTTCTGGTCGTTCTTATCATAAAGTTTTTTATTTATTTCATCTATTTCTTTTTTAGCCTCAGGATTATTTTCATAAGCTCCTGCTCCAGCTACATATGCTTGTCCGATATTTCCTGCTTGAAAATTATGAGTTCCATTTTTGTTTTGTAACTTTTCATTATCTAAAAGTCCATAGATAGCTTTGGCCACATGAAGCCCGACATCTCCCTGATAATTTGCTCGCGCAATCTCTGCCCCAGAAAACTCCACAAGGCGCGAGATTGATTCTCCAATGGCATTACTCATTAAGTGCCCGATATGAAAAGGCTTGAAAGGATTAGGATCTGTATACTCCACCATTATTTTTTTTCCTTCTAATGAGTCATTTTTCCCGAAATTTTCCGGATTATTTAAAATTTCTTCAACACTTTTAGAAAAATATTTTCTTGATAGGTAGAAATTTATAAACCCACTGCCTGCAACTTCTACTTTTTCTATATTTTTATCAACATTTAATCTTAAAATTTCTACGATTATTTTTTCTGCTAATTCTTTAGGATTTCTCTCAACACTTTTTGCTATAGCTAAAGCCACATTTGTAGAATAATCTCCATTACTTAGATTTTCCGGATGTTCAAGAACAATATTACTAACCTCTATATTTAGATTTTTAAGCGCATCTTTGATTAAATTTTTTATCTCTTTTTCCATATGATTTTACGAAATCATGCCGCGCAATCGTCCACTAAAGCGTGGCGCTATTTTTTGCCTGTGCTCCCCTCCCTCCCTTCTCCTCGCACAGTTTCCGAAAGCTCGTCCGTTTCTACAATATCACAATGTTCAAATTTTTGAATTATCATTTGAGCAATTTTATGATCTTTTGTTATCAATACTTCTTTATTTGAAACGTTTAAAAAATTCATTGTGATTTCACCCCTAAAACCAGAGTCTATAACACCCCCCATAACTTTTAACCCTAAATTAAAAGAAATGCTTGATTTATCCCAAATAAGGCCGACATAGCCTTCTGGAATTTCAATAGCCACACCAGTACGTACTATCTCTTGCTTGCCGGGTGGAAAACGCACATCTTCCACACAATAAAAATCCATCCCTGCATCCCCTGGATGTCCGTGGGTCGGCAACTTCGCATCTTCTCTAAGTTTTTTAACTTTGATTATCATTTTATTTTAAAACTTTTTTAATCTTTTCATAAATTTTTTCGTGAATAATTTCTCTCGATAAGATTTCCCCTTCTGGTGCACAATCAATTTTTATAAAATTAGGAACTTCTTTTTCTAATTTTAAAGCACTTTTTATGGAATTTTTAAGGAAATTTATATCTGCCTCATGCACGTCTTTTTTCTTTTTTAAATAAGCTCTTTTCATTTTACTACTGTCTCGATGTTTTAAAAGCTGTGAAACGATATTGATAGGCAAACTCAAATACAAAGTAATGTCTGGACGAGGAATTTTAAAGACTCCGTATTCCATTTCATCCAGCCATTTTATAAAATTATTGCGTTTTTTAGTATCTTTAATTTTCCCACCTTGGTGAATTTGACTAGCAGAAACATAACGATTAGCAATCACGATATATCCTTTTTGGAGCCAACTCCTCATCTCCTCACTCGACTCAAAACGATCAGCTGCATACAACACAGAAGCAATCTTTGGATGCACATTTAAAAAATTATAATATTGCTCGGAAAGACAATGACCTAAAAAAGCTCCAAAAAAATTCTTGTAATACTCTGGAAAATCAACTATTTTAACAATGTATCCTTCTTTTTTTAGGGTCTTCGCTAAAAGCTCGACTTGCGTCGCTTTCCCGCTCCCATCCGTGCCATCTATTACTATGAGTTTTCCTTTCTGTTTCTTCTTGACCATATAGAAAATATAACAGAAAAAGGGCAAAATGAAAAATTGTTTGAAAAATATTATTTTATTTCTTCCCTTTCAAAACCTTGTCTATTTTTCTCGCAATCGCTATCATGTCTTTTTCCTTTTTACCTAAAGTAGTCTCAGCTGGTGTGCCTATGCGAATACCAGAAGGGTCAAATGGTGAACGAGTCTCACCCGGAATAGTATTTTTATTACAAATAATCCCAGCTTTTTCTAGCTTGGCCTCGGCTTCTTTTCCGGAGATACCTTTTCCATCCATCCAAGTATCCACCAAAATAAGATGCGACTCTGTCCCGCCAGAAACAATCCTCCAACCCAAATGGCTAAGTTCAAGAGCTAGTGCTTTCGCATTATTGAGAATTTGTTTTGCATATTTTTTAAACGCAGGTGAATCATCTTCTTTGAGCGCGACAGCAATACCTGCAATCTGCCCCATATGCGGACCTCCCTGTATGCCTGGAAAGATGGCCTTATCAATCAAAACTGAAATATCTTTATCTCCTACTTTTCTATCTTTTCTAGAAAAGATAATTGCACCTCGGGGACCACGAAGAGTCTTGTGGGTAGTGGTGGTCACAACGTCTGCATATTCAAAAGGTGTTGGATAAGCTTCACCCGCTACCAATCCGGCAAAATGAGACATGTCCACCATAAGGTACGCTCCGCAAGCATCAGCTGCTTCACGACATTTTTTAAAATCAACAATTCTAGGATATGCAGTAAAACCAACAATTATTAGCTTCGGCTTTTCTCTAATCGCATCCTCTTTCATTTTTTTATAATCAATAAGTTCAGTTTTTAAATCTAAACTAATAGGCACTTGCTCCCACACCTTACCAGTGATAGAAACTTTCTGACCATGAGTCAAATGTCCGCCAGAAGAAAGAGGTAGTCCCATAATCTTGCCACCTTGTGGTACAAGCGCTAAATACACAGCTAAATTTGCTGGTGATCCTGAAAGTGGCTGAACATTCACATGCCATAAATCTTTTTTTAATTTGAAAAGTTTTCGGGCTCGATCTTGGCAAAGAGTCTCCAGCTCATCTGTATATCTCTGTCCTCCATAATATCGAGCATACGGATATCCTTCAGCATATTTGTTATCAAAAATAGAACCAAGAGCCGTCAAAACGTCTTTGGAAACATAATTCTCTGAAGGTATAAGATTAATTACACTTTTTTGCCTCTTCGTTTCATTTTTAATAAGACTCTCAATTTTTTTATCTTTCATAAAATGAGTATATCATATTTATTTTTGTCTACTTGTGGAATAAAAAATTGACATTCTGACCATCAGATTTCATGACTATTGTACCTAATAAATCAGTACGGAAAATATTTGCGCCAAATTTGACTAATGTATCTAAAGTTTCTTGATGTGGATGACCATAGTTATTGTCTTTACTGTTTGAAATAAGCGCGTATTCTGGAGAAACAGCTTTTACAAAACTTAGAGAGGAAGAGGTCCGCGAACCATGATGTCCGATTTTTAAAATAGTACTTTTTAATTGCACTTCAGAATTTTCTGAAAGAATTATTTGTTCTGTTTTTGTGCTCGCATCGCCAGTAAGCATTATGGATGTTTTATCATGAGAAAGTCGTGCTACTACTCCCCCATCATTGGTCGCCCACTCAGAAACATCTCTATCTGGAAATAAAATATCAATCACTACTCCGCCCCCAAGGTCTAACTTCATTCCCCTTCTAGCTAAAACATCGGGTATGTTTTGTCTCTTCATTTCTTCTGTCAAATTCTGATAAATTTTAGAATCAGTCAAAGTACCCGACTCAAAGACGGCACCCACTTTATAATTTTTTAAAATATCTATAAACCCACCGATGTGGTCAGCGTCTGGATTAGTAATTATCAACGCATCAATAGTTTTATCAAATGGAGATATCACCCGAGCGAGTGGACCTAAAACTTTACGTGATGGACCACCATCAAACATCACCTGCGTCCCTGTCGGAGATTCTATAAAAAGCGCGTCACCTTGACCGACATCCAACATAGCAAAAGTAAAACTACGATAAGTATTTTGCCAATCTAAATAAAATAGAAAAACTGTTGTAAATAAAAGAAAAAATGTAAAAATTAACAGCCAATACTGCTTGATATTTCTAGACATGTTACAATACTAACACACATGAAATTTGAAGAAAAAAAATTTAATATCGAAACCTTGAAAGGTATCTCTTTGAAAAACACTGAGGAACATCTAAAACTTTATGCTGGTTATGTAAAAAACACAAATCTGATTATAGAAAAACTTGAAGAATATACCAAATTATCCGAAATTGGGGAACCCTTAATCCCAGGAGTTGTTTATGTGATAGGAGAATTGCACAGAAGGTTCGGTTTTGAATTTAATGGTATGCGCAACCATGAATATTATTTCAGATCTCTAGAAGGCGGAGCAAAGACACTGTCTTCGGATTCTTTATTAAAAAAATTCATCGAAAAAGATTCACCATCTTTTAATTTGTGGCTTGATGACTTTAAAAACCTAGCGATGACTCGCGGGGTCGGCTGGGCAGTAGTTTATTATGATAAAGAAACAAAACAATTAATTAGCACCTGGATAGATGAACATCATTTAGGACAATTAAATGGACTCGACTGGATTCTCGGTATTGATATGTGGGAACATGCTTTCATTTATGATTACCCAACTTCCGAAAAGAAAAAATACGTAGAAGCATTTTTTGAAAATCTAAATTGGGAAGTGATTGAAGAAAATTTTAAAAAGGCTCAATAGAGAAAACTCTTTCTCGTCATAACTTTTACTCAACACGCATAAAAATCTGCTGATTTTTTGCTATGCTCGGCTACCCGCCTGCGCAATGTTTCTTAAAAGTTACGACTTCAACGAGTTTTTTAATTTTCTCTAAAAAAACTTTTTATATTTCTGCCAAAAAGTCTATAAATAAAATAGGTGTAAATTAGAACTATTAGCCAAAATGAAAAATCAGGAAAAGCAAAAGCGGCAAACGGTAGATGTGAGAAAAAACTTACTACTCCGAGCTCATAATGCAAAAATAAATAGGAAAGATACCCCACTGGTACCGCCAATATATAATAAATAAGGCCTAGAAAACCAGTAATAAATCCGAGCATCATTGTGAAAGGAATAAAAGGCAAAATTAAAAAATTAGCTGGCAAAGCCACGAGTGAAAAATTACCCATTTTGTAAAGAATAAATGGAAAAACAAAAAAATAAGCAGCGCAAGTGACAGATACTATGTCTCGCAATTCAAAAGTTTTCGGTACCCATAGAAAATATTTTTCAATTCTTGGCGCGATAAATATCACAGCAATTGTTGCCAGAAAAGAAAGCTGAAAAGAAACATCATAAACAAGCAGAAAAGGATTAAATAAAATCATCCCTACCCCTGCAAGCACAAGGGCCCGCGCGACATCATAATTTCTTCCAGTCGCGCGGGCTATCAATACTAAAATCGCCATTATCCCCGCTCGAATAGCCGTCGAGCTACCACCAGTCATAATGATAAATAAAAATATTGCCAAAATTCCTATCCCAATACCGAAAGTTTTCGGTAAAAATCCAAATAATTTCATAATCCATTCAGCAATTATCGTCACGTTGTATCCAGAAAGGGCCACGATATGTATCGTACCAGTATTCACAAAACTCTCTCTCAACTCTTGACTAAAAGAAGATTTTTCACCCAAAATAAGCCCACCCATCAGTAGATTCTCAGGAGCAGGAATAGCAAAATTAATTTTTTCTAAAAATTTATCTTTAACATCAAATAATATGCTTTGAATTGCATTACCGTTCCCGTGTGAAATAATTTCAATTTTTGGATAACTCATCACATACAAAATTCCGTCTTTACGCAAATAATTTATATAATCAAATTCTTTTCCTTGATTAGTGATAAAATTCTCCGGCTTTTCTAATTTTCCAGAAAACTTTATTTCATCTCCGTATTTATAATCAGCATCTAATCTTGTCGATAAAATAATTTTCGTTTTGGCGGGGATTTGTATTTCTACTATTAATTGCTGATTATTTTCTTTAATGCTCGGTTCATCAATAATTTCCCCTGAAAAAGTTACTTTTTGATTTACTTGAGATTCAAAAACAACAGGATTAAAAACATCAACCATATTAAATCTAAAAACACCCAAACAAAAAGTTAAAACAAAAATTGAAAATAAAATTCCCTGCCTGCGCAGGTAGGCCCAATCACTTTTTGCAATCAATGTAAAAAACAAAAATAAAGCGCTAGCAATTACACTAAATAAAATAATTAAATATAAATCTATAAAAACAAAAGAGCGCAAAAGCACTCCAAATAAAAAACCAAAACAAATTGTATAAAAAACTCTATCGCGCATTAAAAATAATTATTTTTTCAATTTTACAGGATTCCCTTCCGCAAAACTGGTAGCTATTTCATCTGCTCTTTCGTTGTATTTATCTCCGTTATGTCCTTTCACATAAGTCCATTTTATTTCCTTCCTATTTGGCAAACAAGTAAACTCTTGGACAAGTTTATATAATTCCTCCCAAAGAACACGATTTAAAACTGGCTCTTTTTTAGCATTTCGCCAATTATTTTTCTGCCAATTAAAAATCCACTCTGTAATTCCTAAAATTACATATTTAGAATCAGAGACAATTTCCACATCATCCCCAGCTAGGCCTTGCCTAGCTAGAAACTTCAACGCCTCAATAGGTCCAGTTAATTCCATTTGATTGTTTGTTGCATGGTCTACCCCTCCACCAATCTCAAAAACTTTATCCATTATGATAAAAACAGCTCCCCACCCAGCCCTTCCAGGATTCCCCTTCGCCGCCCCATCTGTGTAAATTTTCATAATTTCATCCCTCATATATATTCTCTATCCTTAATCTTAACTCTTCTCTCCCTCTAAATCTAGATAAGTCAAAAGTAGCTAGAAGATTCACCTTTTTGTCTTCTGCGAGAGGCACATCAAAAGAATCATAATCAGAAAAGAATGAAATAGCTGTAGCATTGCTAGACAAATCAGAAAAAATGATTTCTAAATGTTCTCCAGATCCATTCTTGCCAAATTTTTTTATTTTTTCTATCTTGACGTCAGGAAAGAGAAAAACTGGTTTTGGATTTCCTATTCCAAAAGGCGCGAGCTTTTCTATTTCCTTCCAATTTTTTATATTCACAATACCCAAATCGGATTTGATATCATAATTTACAACGTCTTCTTTTTTATCTCTTTTTACTTTATGAAAAGAAAGAGACAAAACTTCTTCTAAAAAATGAATTTTATCATCATGCACAGTAAATCCTCCTGCGAGTTCATGCCCACCAAAATCTACAAATGATTCACTATTTTCACTCATAAGCTCCACGACAGAGATAGATCCATCACTTCGGCAAGAACCTTTAATACAATCATTCTCATCTTTCGCCCACACAAAAACAGATTTTTTATATTTATCTGATATTTTTCCTGCCACTAATCCCAAAACTCCCACCTTCCATTCTGGATTACCTATCACTATCACATTTACTTCTTTCCCACTTTCAAATTTTTTATCCAAATGTTTGTTTACGTCGCGCATAATACTTTTCACAATATTTTTTCTCTCATCATTTATTTTTGATAAATGGTCTGAGAGCGCACCTGCTTCCGCTTCATCTCTCGTAGAAAGAAGCTCATAAGCTCGCATAGGGTCATCCATTCGGGAGGCAGCATTCAATCTAGGTGTTACCATAAAGCCGATATCATCAACCGATAAATACTTTTGTTCAATCTTCATTTTTGCTAAAAGTTTTTGCAACCCTGGGCGAGGAGACTTCTTTAATACCTTCATTCCAAAATATGCGATAGCTCTATTCTCCCCCACGAGTGGCACCATATCAGAAAGTGTCGCCAATCCCGCCATATCGAGCATCCATTTTTCCTGCCCATCTTTTATATCAAAATTCTTATTTCCTTTGCCATATTTAGCAATGAACCCCTGTACAAATTTAAAAACAACACCCGCCCCACAAAGCATTTTTTCTGGATATTCATCTATCTTTGGATTTAAAATTGCATAAGCACGGGGTAATGTTTCTTTAGGTAAATGATGGTCAATTATTATCACATCAATTCCATCTACTTCTGCTTGAGCTACTTCCTTGATTGCAGTGATACCAAGGTCAACAGTAATTAAAAGTTTAACATTGGATTTTACAAATTGTTTAATCGCTTCAAGATTAAGTCCATAACCTTCAGAATTTCTTTGAGGTATGTAAATTTCATAATTTTTATATCCCAATAAGACAAACAAATCAGTGAGAATAACAGCTCCTGGAATCCCATCACAATCATAATCTGCATAAATAATTATTTTTTCATTATTCTCTATCGCTTCATATATCCTGACGCAAGCTTTTTCCATATCTCGCATTAAAAGAGGATCATGAAAATCTCGTTCATAATCTGGATTAAGGAAGATTTCCGTTTGTGCTTCATTAACAACTCCCCTTTTTTCTAGAAGTGCTCTCAATAATTCTCCATATCTTTGCATAAATGCAATTTTAGCATACAATATAGAAAGTTTTATAAAATAAAGTTTTTGAATGGTCTGGCCGGGATAGGGACCCGGAGAACCGAGGACCTGAGAAAACTTTGATTTTATAAAACTTTCTATATGACAGACTGCATTTTTTGCAAAATAATAAAAAAAGAAATTCCTTGCACCCAAATCTATGAAGACGAAAGTTTTTTATCTTTTTTAGATATCCAGCCAGTCTCCGATGGGCATCTTTTAATAATTCCAAAAAAACACATAGTTTGGATGCAAGACGCAGATGATGAAACAATTTCAGAAATTTTTAAATTAGCTAAAAAATTAATGCTTGCGATTAAAAAAGGAGTCGGATGCGATTACGTACAATTATCCATCGTCGGCAAAGATGTTCCGCATTTTCATGTTCACTTAATTCCGAGATATTTTAAAGATAATTTGCCGATGTTCCCAACAAAAAAATATAAAGACCGAGAATCAATAGAGACTGCTAATAAAATTATTTCAGAGCTTTAATTCCAGGCAAGGTTCCATTTGATAAAAAATCAAGCATGGCACCGCCTCCAGTAGACACAAAAGAAAATTTATTTCTCATGTTCATTTCATCTACTAAAGCCACAGTATCTCCTCCGCCGACGATACTTTCAGCCTTAGCATTCGCGACTAATTTCAATATTTTTTTTGTAGCTTCGGCGCCTCCATCTTCATATCTGCCGAGTGGTCCATTCCAAAGGATGAGTTTTGATTTCTTTATCAAGGATGCTAAATTTTTTACTGTTTCTTCTCCAATGTCCACGATAACTCCATCTTTCATTACAAAATCAGTAGGCAAAATCAATTTTTTATTTTTTAATAATTCTGTAATCCCATAATTATCATTACTAATTAAAGACTTTCCGATCTTGTAACCTTTTGCTTTCAAAAAATCATGGGCTAGGGCCCCACCAACAAAAACATAGTCAGCTAATTTTAAATATTTTTTTACAAGAGGCATCTTGGTAGAAAACTTAGCCCCACCTAAAATAAATAAAAACGGATGTTTAGGTTTTTTAAAAGTATGCGATAAATTTTCTATTTCTTTCTCAAACTCCAATCCAGCAAAACTTGGTAAATACTTAGGTAGCATTACCAATGAAGCATGTTCCCTGTGAGAAACCGAAAAAGCATCATTTACATAAATATCCCCCATGGTTGAAAGTTTTTTGGCAAAAGCAGGATCATTTTTCATTTCACCAGGAAATTTTCTAACATTATCAAAAAAGGTAACTTTATTTGGATCTATTTTTGAAATTGCAAAAAAATATTTTATTACAGGTTCTAAGCTTGCCTTGCCATCTTTACCAAGATGCGTGATTAAAATTATTTTTGCGCCTTTTTTAAGCAAAAAGTTAATTGTCGGCAACGCTCTTTTTATACGAAAATCATCTTCTACTTTCCCATTTTTAATAGGCACATTAAAATCAACGCGCAGTATCACCCTCTTCCCTTTTAAACCCGCCTTGCCTAGTCGAGGCAGGTTTTTTATTGACTTGATGCTTCGCATATTTTTACAATTTCTATAAACTTTTTTGCATTCAAACTAGCACGACCAGGGAGTAACCCGTCTACTCCTCCATTTTTGAGAAAATCTTCCGCATCTTTTTCATTAGCAGAACCACCATAAATAATCCTCATTATGGCTGCATCTTTACCAAATTTATCAGAAAGAATTTTGCGAATAAAAAGAGTCATTTCTCTAGAATCAAAAGCGGTGGCGTCCTTGCGATTAACAGTACTAGAGAGCGCCCAAACTGGTTCATAAGCAATGATAATTTTTAAAATTGAGTTTCTAGAAACTCCCGCCAAGCATTCTTCTATTTGTGTTTTAACTAAATTAAAATAACCATGACTCTCGTCACGAGTATTTTCTCCAACACACAATATCGGATTAAGCCCCGCGCCAAGTGAAGATTTTATTTTTTTATTTATGTCACTATTGCTCTCCCCAAAAGCGCGTCTCTCCGAATGACCCAATATTACATATTTGACACCAATACTAGACAGCATATAAGGCGAAACTTCTCCAGTAAATGCACCTACTTCACCTTCAAAAGCATTCTGTGCGCCTAAATTTATTTTAGTAGTTCTAATTTTTTTTAATTTCTCTAGATAAATAAAAGGTGGGCAAATCACCACTTCAGTTTTTTTAACTGTTTTTTTTATTGCAGAAATTCCTTTTACCACATCAGAAAATAGCTTTTCAGCTTCTTTAGAAGTAGGTGGGTTCATTTTCCAATTACCAACAATTATTTTTTTATTTTGCATAATTTACAAAGTATAACACAATTTATTGCACCTCTTCCCAACTTTTTATATTCCAACCACCAGATGGACCAGAAGAAAAATTAGAGTTTGCAAGACCTGAAAGATAACGAATTTCTGCACCATTATCTACAATAATCTTATTCCCCACCACTTCATTTAATTCAACATTATTATTAAGATGAGCTGTTCCATTCTGAGCATTTACAAGTATAGCACCAACATTATTTAAAATCTCTATAGCATTCAATCCAGAACATCCAATGGGACAAATACTCGTCGTTGTTAATAAGATATAACTACCCTCACTACCAGAACCAAAAAACTCAACATTATTGGATAAGACTACTCGTCCGTCTGAAACAATGATGCCACCAGTGGAACCATAAGAACTACTTAAAGAAATTTGAGCGCCGTTAGAAGTAGTAATATTGCCCATCACATAAATAGTTCCAGTAATAGTAAGATTGGCATTGATATCTAAATCACCAGTAATTTTTTGGGGTCCCAGTGTTCTTGGGGATGATATTGTTAAATTACCAACAATAGCAGGTTCCCCTAATTCAGCATCAGCTTTCCATTTATCGATCATAGATTGAGTAATAGGCATATCAATTATACTTGGGTTGGGTTCTCCTGTATCACAACTTTTACCACCATTACTCATTCCAGTTTGACAATAAAGATTACCGGCAATTGTAGAATTAGAAACAGTATTAGCTCTAGCATCTCCTGCGCCATCCTGCCCAATATCTACATTATTAATAGAACCAGAAGGTCCAGCCGAAAAAGCAGAACCTGTAATAGTAGCACCATTAGATCCTGCAATGGTCCCGTTTGAATAAACATTACCATGCACTATCGCATTACCAATAACAAACCCACCTATACCAGACTGAATACCATAACTAAAAGAAACTCCCGCACCAGTATTTAATATAAGTTTATTTTTTCTTTGACGAGAATTAACATCACCTAAAGAAGAAATAGTTTTTTCATTGTAACCAGAATCTGTTATTGTAGACGTAGCTGAATTACCTCCCAAAGCAATAGTTTCACTGGATCCTATGGTTTTAGCAGTTTTGAGACGAAAATACGCATCTTCCATAGAAGATTCAGATAAAAATAAACTCTGGCGAGACTTTATTAAATCATTAGCTATTTTAAATTCCCGCACCGTTCCCCCTACCAGTCCTGAAATTATTGCCAAAGAAATAAAAAGGAAGAAAATTACAGATATCAACATCGCTGCACCACTATTCTTCTTAATTTTTTTGAAATCTTTTTTCATTATTAATAATTACCCCTTAATACAATTGTGTCATAAAAATCTTTAGTATTGTCTGATGTGTCGTTGGCTGATTTTAAGGTTAATTCTATTTTAACAGCTTTACCTTTTGCTGTAGTTATTTGGGTAAAAGCAAGAGCAGTCACTATAATATTTGGTGTGTTTAAATTCCCAACAAAAATATCATTTTCAAAAAGTTGAATATCTGAACCTGAAAGTTTAAATTCTACTGCATTTAGTTTTAAATCAGTAGAACTAATTGAGGTAATATCACTGGCTTGCCTGATTTCCCGAGACATTCTTTCTATTATATTTCCACTTTGCACCAGCTCCGCCTGTATTGTGGTTTCCTTAAATGATCTAGTCATTGTAATCATCGCATTAATTACTACTGAGGAAAGAACAGTAAAAAAGGCAATATAAAAAAGTAGTTCTAGAACAGCATAACCATTTTTCTGTTTATTAATTTTTATCATAGTTCTACTTCGCTCACTATGACCCTGAGTTTTTATCGAATGGGTCATGAAAATATATCAGATATATAAAATTGTAAAGTTTTAGTAATTGTTGCTCCTCCTTCCATCCAAGACACAGTCACTGTAATTAATTTTGTGCCAGGATCATCGGCACCAACAATAGAAATATCTTTAGTGGTATTGTCACGATTCACGTTTGCAATAACGACTGTACGAGTAAAAATTCCTATAATGCTAGCTGTGGGCGATAAAATCCAAGTATTTGAAGAAAAAGTCGGGTAATAATTTGTGCCAATAGTTAAACTAGAAATATTACTCCAGGCATTATCTCGAAGTATTCGAACCGCTTCTGCCCCTTCTTCTAATAAGAATCCTGCCTGAGTTGTATGAAAAGCTTGACGAGAAACATAAATAGACTTTTGAGCAACCATCATGGCAGATAAAATAGAAACAGTGATAATAGAAGCAGCTACTAGCACTTCCACCACCACAAACCCTCTGTTTTTAATAATTTTTTTCATTATTTAATTTGAACTAATAACTCCAGTAGCATAAATTGTAATTGTTTTTGAATAAGAAGGGGTAGAAATTGTTACCATGCCAGTGGTACTTGGCGAGCCTGAAAGACGATTAAAATAAAAATCACTTCCTCCGCCAACTAATGCAATATTAGAAATACTTGCTGGTGTTACAATATTTATTGTTTCGTTATTCACATCCAAAGCGGAAAAAACTGTGCCTTTAAAAATTATAATCTTATCAGATTGAAAATGCACTCCATAAGAAGATGAATTAAAGGATGAAAGTGTTTCCCCGCGGGCCTTATCCATAGAAGACAAGATATCAGCCACTCCACTTCTAAGTACTTGCATCTCTCTTGATTTTGAAAATTGTGGAATAACAATTGAAAAGATGATGCCGAGCACAGTAATCACAATTAACATTTCTATCACCGATATTCCCTGCCTCATTGGCGGGCAGGCTTTTTTGATTTTAAAAAAATTTATCATTGACATTAATTTATGCTACCTAAAATTGAATACATTGGAGAAATCATAGAGATAGCAAAAAATCCTACCGCCGACCCAATAAAAATCATAAGTACTGGCTCAATAATAGTAGAAAGATTTTTGGTTTTATTTTCTACCTCTCCTTCATAAAATAAAGCAATCTCCAGCAACATATCAGACAATTTTCCTGTTTCTTCTCCTACCTGGATCATCTCTGACATCATTACAGGGTATAAATTAAGATGAGCCTCAAATGCTTTAGAAAATGGTTCTCCTTTTTCTATATTCAATTTCGCTTCATTTAAAACTTTTTTATAATAAATATTTTGTACTACATCTTCAGTTATTTCAATCGCTCGTGTTAAAGAAACACCAGAAGACAAAAGTGATGAAACAGTACGCGCAGTACGAGCAGTATTCAATTCTCTTGTTAGATTATTAACGACTGGGATTTTCATAATAATAAAATCAATATACGGCGCCATAAATTTAGCGCGAAAAATAGAAAAGAGACAAAAGGCTGCACAAAATATGATTATAAAAGTTAGTATTAAATTATGAGAGAAAAAATTACCAATAAAAATAATAATTTGAGTAGATAGGGGTAATTTAACACCAAGCTCTTTGAAGGTGTTTGCTAAAGTTGGTACCACGAAAGCAAACATCAAAACACCAATGACGACCATTGCCGACATTATTACTCCAGGATAAATAAGCGCTCCTTTTATTTTCTTATTTAAAGAATTAGACTTTTCCAGATTTAATCCAATGTCAGTTAGTGCTCCAGCAAGGTTGCCAGACTCTTCTCCAGCGCGAGTCATTGAAATAAAAAGTTTTGAAAAAACATCAGGAAACTTTGAGAGCGCAAAGGAAAAAGTTTCTCCAGAATCTATATCATTTGTTATAGAAGTTAATATTATACTGAGTTTAGAATTTTTTGTTTGCTTTTTTAAAACTGACAAGGCTCTAGAAAGTGAGAGTCCGGCTTTAATCATTCCACTTAAATTTTTAGTCAAAATAATTTTTTCTCCGATCTTCACTTTTACAAAAACATTAGATAATGTTAAAAATTTATTAACAAAACTTTCTTTTTTTTCTGTTATTGACAATGGAACATAGCCACGAAAACGCAACTCTCTAGAGAGAGCATATCGATCAGTGGCATCCAGAATACCTTCGAGCATCTCCCCTGTTTTTAATTTTGCGCTGTATGAAAAAAGCATAATATTTTTAATTTATAAATTAAAAATAAACTTTTGAAGGGGTTTCGAGGCTGACGAGCCAAGAACTTCAGGATTTTTTAAGCTTCAAAAAATCCGTACCGAAAAAAGTTTTATTTATAATTTTAATCCTATTCCGAAACAACTCGAAACACTTCTTCTAATGTAGTCACACCAAGGACTGCTTGGAAAACTCCATCTTCAATCATTGTCATCATCCCTTCTTTTTTAGCTTGTGCCTCTATATCATCCTGAGAGCTTCCTTTAACAATCATTTCTTTGATGGTAGGTGTGATTTTTAATACTTCATGCATCCCAGCACGACCCGAATATCCATCTTCAAATTCGGTGCTCTTTACTGCTTTATAAAAAGGAATCTTATCCCAAGTGTCTTTTTCGTTTACAATGTTTTCAATTTTTAAAAAAGTGAGCACTCTATCCAAATCAACGATCTTTTCTAGATTCTCTATCTCTGCAGAAGACAAGAAATATTTTTCTTTATTGGCTGTAAGTTTGCGCACCAATCTTTGTGCAATGATTGTCTTCACTGTTGCCGTTATCAAAAAAGGCTCAACTCCCATGTCTATCAGTCTAGGGATCGCGCCAGAGGCCGAATTAGTATGAATAGTAGAAAGAACCAAGTGACCGGTAAGAGAAGCATTGATTGCTAGTCCGGCTGTTTCTCCATCACGAATTTCTCCTACCATCACTATATCTGGATCTTGACGTAATAATGAACGAAGCCCATTGGCAAAAGTTAGGCCAATCTCTGGTTTGACTTGTGTTTGGTTAACTCTCGGCATTTGATATTCGATAGGATCTTCTACTGTTGAAATATTGACTTCAGGCCTATTTAAAATATCAAGCATGGTGTAAAGAGTAGTCGTTTTCCCGCTTCCAGTCGGACCAGTAGCTAGCACCATGCCCGTTTTTTGTTTTAATGAATTATGTATTCGCTCCAATCCTTCACCATGAAAACCAAGTACCTCCAAAGAAAAACCATGGGTATTTTCTTTTAAAATTCTAATCACTGTCTTTTCTCCAAAAAAAGTAGGCAAAGTGGAAACACGAAAAGAAATTTTTTCTCCATTTTGTTCTATTTTAAATCTACCATCTTGGGGTAATCTTTTTTCATCTAATTTTAAATTAGACAATACTTTTATGCGTGCCGTTATCCCCGAACCAGCATTTTTCTCCAAGACCATGGCATCATGCAAAATACCGTCTATCCTATAACGCACAGTGAGTTCACGTTCTCCGGGCTCAATGTGAATATCAGATGCATTTTGTAAAATTGCGTGAAAAATCAAAGAATCAACTATTTTTACCACAGGCAGATCTTCCGCCATTTTTTTTAATTCCAATTCAGACTTTTCACCAGTTTTTTCTGAAGATTTTTCAATAGAATTTTCGCTGTCCTCTCCTCCTGAAGCATTAAAGGTGGCAGTTTCTTTTTGAATAATATCTTGAAATTCAGATGCTAAACTTTGTCGATATTGAACCAAAACAGACCTGATAGAAGCTGTGTCTGTTAATCGAGGTAAGATTTTTAAACCAGAGCGTTTTTTAATAAAATCGATTACCGGCAGGTCATCGACATCAAGCATTGCCACCTCTAAACTATTTTCACTTTTTTTATAAGCAACAATATTATAGTTACGCGCAATTGGTTCAGGAACAAAAGAAAGTACAGAAAAATCTATTTTCTGATTGTTTAAACTAACGAATGGTATTCCTAAAACAAAAGCTTCTATGCGTTTTAAATCTGTTTCAGATATTTTCCCCTCTGAAAATAAAACATCACCGATTTTTTGCTTTTTAGTTTCGGCTTTTTTAAATGCATCCTCTATGTCCGTTTTAGACGCTAGTCCTTCGTCTAAAATAAATTTCTTTAACTGTTCTTCATTGATTTGCATTACTTGTATTATAACAAAAAATTCCCTAATAAGGGAATTTTTTGTTAATTTTATTTTATTAATTTGCCCTAAGTAAATTCGAAGAGTTAATTTTCAATATACCCCGGACTTTTCTTTTCTGAACAAAATGAAGTCGCAAACCCATTTCCACAAGTCCACGTCCACTTAGAAGGGCTAGCTTTTTGATTTGCGCCATCACTATTATCAGCACATTTATAATGTATCATTGGAGAAGAACATCCGACTCCAGAAAAAGACTTGTCTTCAGAACACCCTAATTCATCCATTCCACCATTAGAACCCATACAATCCCAAGTGTAAACAGAACCATTATCTAAATTATTCTCACTTGTCCCTGAGTTACAAGTATAGTGAGTAGCCGGAGAAGAACAAGAACCATTTACAAGTGTCGCTGTACATATTGTTCCATTCCAACTAGTTCCTATTGCGCAAGTCACAGAAGACGCAGAAACAACACTTTCAGCAAGCAAAATCCCATTGTTATAGAGATAAAATGTTCTACCTCCCCAAGGAACAGTAAAAGCTGTAGGACCACCTGACTGAGGGGTAGTTAAAGTATTTGTTACATTTACATTAGTCATTCCAGAAGCTGTGATAGCAGTCGGAGTTCCAACAGGATTTATAATACTCCAAGATAGATTTATGGGACAACTACTGGTTCCTGATGCAATGATACAAGAAGAAATTGCTGGAGTCAGGGTACCAGACATCGCAGGCACAGCAGCACCAATGATCACCCCACTAAAATCAACCCAACCCACTACTTCACTTCCCCAAGCATACCCAGAAAAATTATCACCAGTTAGACTCACTCCATAATTTGGAGTAGTGCCTGAAAAAGAAATCCATCCATCCCAACCACTACTACCATCTCCTCCAGACAGAGCTTTTGCCCAACCTTGCAAATTATTACCATTTATCTTTGCATTTATTTGTTGTGTTCCAGTCCCGTTTGTTGGAAAATCAGAAATAATAAATCCACCAAATTTTATCCAGCCGATATTTGATGACCAAGCATAGCCTGTGAGAGTGCCATCGGCATTTTTATTTACACCATAGTCTGAAGTCGCGCAACTGCTATCATTCGTACAATTAAAACTAATCCAGCCGATATTTGACGACCAAGCCCAACCAGACATGCTGTCTGTAGAACTTGCTGAAACCATCAAAGGAGAAAAACAAAAGATTCCAAACATTAAAACAAAAAAGATTTTTAAAAAAGAAATTTTCATTTTTATATTATATCCCCAATTAAAAAATACTACAAAATTACTTATCCACAGAACCCTGAACTTCAAAATATTCTAATATTTTTTGTTTTTTAAATAAAAGATGCCGGTCAGGTAAACCTGACCGGCATTGTGATACATCCTTTTTATCTTTTATCTCATCGCCAGTGTTGGCGATGGCTTATTTTGCATTTTATTTAAAACGAACGTGCCTACATCTCTGTAGGTTTCGTCCGTAACATGAACCCCATCACCTCGATCCCGTCTAGGATTGATAATAAAGGGATTGTTTGGATCTGCCACCCAGCTCAGATTAACCACATGGTCAACCTGAGCTTCATTGATAATCCAATGATTCAGCTCCTCAAGCTGAACCTGTTTCTCTGGAGTCCACGGACCCCAGAGTGGAAAAGCTGGGTCGCCTTTCCAATTTCCGAAGGGCATGACAGTCAAAGCAACAACTGTTATACCCCTATAATGCAGGATGTTGTAAATATCCTGCAAATTTTTTTTAATCTCATCAACCGAAACTCCGGTTATGAGATCGTTCGTTCCTCCCCAGACCCAAGCGGAGCCAAATTCGCCATTAACTGAGGTGTCACTCCTCAGTTTTTGCAACATCTGGGCAGTGGTATAACCACCCACTCCCAAATTTAAGTATTCGTATCCTGACTGGGTTTCAGATACAACCTCAGTCAGGCGACAGTCGTTACTGTCGCCAACTGTGCATATTTTTTTCACCGCAGGCTGGCCTACGGTGACGCTAACTATTTCGGAGGACCCGCCTCCCCCACAACCGACCAATAACGTAAATAAAAATAAAAAAACAATCCCTTTTATTTTCATTTTTTTCGACCCCCTTTTAGTTTTTTTTATTTATTGTACTTTCAAAGAGCCCAAGGCCCTCTTTTTTCAATTTTTATTCTAACATACCAACAAATAAAAATCAAGAGCACTCCAAAATACAAAAAACCGAGACGATTCCCGGTTTTTTGTATTTTCTGTAAAAATTTAATCTTAATTAGACTAGTTCCAATTACATTTATTCGTCGTAGTAACGTTATTCTCATCCTTAAAAATATATGTAGGCGTGGTTATATTATCAGATTCTTTCCAACTACCCGTCGGGAAATTAGCTTGATAATTTTTATTTATTTTAAAAGCTCCAATATCAGAATAATGATTCGGTCCTGCACAGCCGATTCCAAACCAACATATATCATCTCCGTAAACGGGAAATGCTTGACTACAAAATCTAGCTGCAATTTTTTGTGCCATAGCTATGGTATATTGAGCTGGAACATTAAAAGAAAACACGTAATCACTTACAGGATTTGGAGTCTTTTGTAAGCCAACAAATATTATTTTCATATACGCATTAATCTCTCCATTCACATCCAGCCTCGCTACCGGATTCGTTGTTCCAATCCCGACATTACCGTTGCTTGGTAACATTACTAAATAATTAGAAGCAGACGTTCCATTTCGTAACCAAAGTGCTCCGGCCTGATCAGCGCCAATACCCGCCCAATTAGAAGCCCCGAGATCGTAAAGCAAAATTTTTGAATCTGTCCGAGCGGCTCCGCTTGCTATATTTAAAGGGTTTAAAGTATTGCCAAAAGCCAACGCGGAGTTTGGAGTCGCTGTCCCAATTCCAACTTTACCATTTTGTACAATAAGGCCATTAGTAGCTCCACCTGTATTTAACACTGCCCCTCCTGTTGTAGTTAGACCACCCAATAACCCACCGGTATTCCGTATATCCATTGAAACTGAAGGCGTAAAGATCCCCCCCACTCCAAGCCAACCACTTTTTGATTGAAGTGTACTACCTACATTCAGTGGTGTATCAGTATTATTACCAGGTGCAGTCGCTGTTGGACCACTCCACGTACCAACAGCAGAAACATAACTAACTCCGGCTACCAACATTAACGCTAGGATTATTGATTTTATGTTTTGGATTATTTTAGTTTTCATTAAATTTAATTTTTTTGTTATTAATAATAGTTGTTGTTTTTTTTGGTATGGTAATGGAATCAATGAGTTGCTTTGATTCTTTTTCATTCATTGATATTGGTGCAGTAGTGGGGATAGTAATGGAATCAATGAGAGCTTGTTTTGCTTCCATTTCTGTAAGAGGTGGAGGTGATTTCGGTTTAAAGATAAAATAAAAGATAAACAAACCTAAAAGGATGATAATCAAAATAATTATTGCGATCTTTTGATTTTTATTCATAAGTTAATTCAAGTATAGAACAAAAAATAAAAAGGGTGAATCAGGGGTGTGGATAACTATTCACGGGATTGCATTAAAATAGCTCCTATGATACTATTCTTATATATGAGTCCTGTAGCAACAGGGCTTTTTTTAATAAAATTTAATAAAAATTGCGTCACGCTAATCGGACGGTTGCGCGACGTGATTTCGCAAAATCAATGTTAGATATAAAAACATTCAAATCTGCTTTAGAACAATTAGAAGAAGAAAAGAAAATTCCAAAAGCAAAAATATTAGAAGCTATAGAACAAGCAATGGCTGCTGCTTATAAAAAAGATTACGGCAAAAAAGGACAAATCATCCGGGCTCGTTTTGATATGGAGACTGGTAAAACAGATTTCTTCCAAGTAAAAATCGTGGTAGATGAAACTATTGCTATTATGGATGGAGAAAAAAAACATGATGATGAATATTCTCTCAAAGACAATACTGATGAACGAGTACATTTTAATTCTGAACACCACATCCTTCTCGAAGATGCAAAAAAAATAAAGAAAGGAGCAGAGCTCAACGATGAAATCATTTTTCCATTGGAACAAAAAGATGATTATGGGCGTATTGCTGCACAGACTGCCAAGCAAGTCATCATCCAGAAAATCCGTGAAGCAGAACGTACTTCTATCATAGACGAATATGGCACCAAGGAAGGCGAAGTTATCTCTGGTATAGTTCAAAAAGTAGAACGTGGAAATGTCTATGTTGATTTCAATAGAGCGACAGGGATATTGCCCACCGAAGAACAAATCCCAGGAGAATATTGGGCTCGAGGACAAAGAATACGAGCTTATCTTTATAGTGTAGAAGACACTCATCGAGGTATAAACTTGCGTCTTTCTCGGACTCACCCTAAATTTGTTGAAAAACTTTTTGCCATCGAAGCGCCAGAAATAGAGAAAGGCATAGTGGAAATAAAATCCGTTGCTCGTGAAGCAGGCGCTCGTTCAAAAATTGCAGTTTATTCAAACGATGAACATATCGACCCAGTCGGCTCTTGTGTCGGACAAAAAGGAACTCGAGTAAATACTATTACGACAGAACTTTCAGGAGAGAAAATTGACATCATTCCTTGGTCCGAAAACCCTATACAATTCGTATCCAATTCCCTTTCTCCAGCAAAAGTTATTTCTATTGAGATAGATGAAAAAGAACATAAAGCCATCGTAGAAGTAGCAAATGACCAACTTTCCCTCGCTATCGGTAAAGGTGGACAAAATGTACGCCTAGCTGCCAAGCTCACTGGATGGAGAATAGACATCAAAGGAGACGATACAAATGTTTCCACAGAAGATTCCTCTGTAGTTGAAAAAAGTGAGGAATAGAAGTAGAATAAACACATGGCAAACATAAATCAAAAACCCTCGAAATACATGCTAAATTTATTGCATGCTCTTTCTCCTTTTGTAGAAGAAAAGATTGATGTCGTGAACGCAATAATTGAAATAAATTCTGGCGCTATCAGTAAATATGAAATAATCACAGAATCTGGACAACTCAAACTTGACCGAGTCGGTTATTCGTCTCTCGCTTATCCTTTTTCATATGGAGCAATACCTCAAACTTGGGACTATGACAATGATCCTCTTGATATTTGTATAGCCAATGTGACCGAACCACTTGTACCTGGCTGTTTGGTTGAAGCTCGTATTATCGGTGTAATGAAGTTTGAAGATGGAGGAGAAATTGATGATAAAATAATTGCTGTGTTGTCTGAGGATAGAAGAAGTGACCACATTAAATCAATTGATGATTTAGGAGAACAGTTTAAAAAAGAAACTACTCATTTCTGGGAATATTATAAACATCTTAAAAAACCTAGCACAGGAATAACAAAAGGTTTTTTTGACAAAACTGAAGCTCTAAAAATAACAAAGGAATGCGAAGAAAGATATAAAGATATTTATCTAAAGAATTTCGAATAATCAAGTTAATACTAAATTAATGTTATTGTTTTACAATAAGTACTATTATTAATTAGTAATCTCTATAAAAAATATATATGATAAAAAAATATTTTGGTTTATTTGTTGTTTTTTTAATGTTAGCGTTTATTGTGGGTGTAACTAATTCTCAAGCAAAAGATGGGGTGTCAGGTTCTGGAAACTCTAACAGTGGTATTAGTAGTAATGACGATGGGACTCCAGATCAAGGTAGCGGAGATTTCAACGCAGCCGGAGTACGTATTGATAATTCCAGTAATAGCAGTGATGATGATGGGACTCCAGATCAAGGTAGCGGAGATTTCAACGCAGCTGGGGTACGTATTGATAATTCTTCCAACAGTAGTGATGACGACGGAACTCCAGATCAAGGTAGTGGAGATTTTAACGCAGCTGGGGTACGTATTGATAATTCCAGCAACGATAATGTACTACGCGCCAATCAAGTGCAAAGAGAAACAGTCAAAAATAAATTGGAAGATCTAAGAAATCTAATTAAAAATGAAAAAGATGCTGCAAAAGCAAAGATTAAAGAAGCAAGAATCGTTGGACGAGAAAATGCTTTAGAGAGATTTAATGCAGCGGTTCTAAGAATAAACGATTTAAAAAATAGAGTTAATGATCAAATAGCTAAATTAACAATAAAGGGGGTAGACGTCTCTAATGCTAAAATTTTTGTAGCAACTGCTGAAACAAAACTAAATGCCGCTAACGCAAAAATAACAGAAATGAACGCAATTTTAGCAACTTCAATTAATGCTCTTTCTGCAACACAAAAAGCTAATTTAGTGATTCTTGCAAGAGATACTCAAACTCTTATAAAAGATGCTCACCAAGCACTAAAAGATGCAGTAAAGTCATTAAAAGATGCAGTAAAGATAAAAATGGAACTAGATAATTCATAAGAAAATAATAATCAATAAATTATTAATCAAATTTAACTTACCTCGCTAGTCGAGGAAAACTATGGAAATAGAAAAAAAATCAAACGGGGTATCAATTGGAATAGTAGTGATTGTTCTTATTCTTATTATTGGTGGAATATTTATCTGGAAGTCAAATAAAAATTTGACCACATCTGAAAATATCACCATTGAGGATTCTGCTGATCTAAATACCTTAGAAGCAGATCTACAAACGACAGATACTAACACTGGTGTAGATTTGAATAGTGTAAATTAAAAATCACAAAATAAAAATCCCCGGATATTCCGGGGATTTTTATTTTGACAAAAAACATAAAAAAATATAGACTAAAAAAACTATGAAAACAACAATTAAAAAACTCCCGCAAAGTGAAGTAGAAATAGAAGGTGAAATTGATTCTGAAATATTTGAGTCTTATTACGCAAAAGCTTTAAAAAAGCTCGGTGAAAATGTAAAATTAGACGGTTTCCGAAAAGGCAAAGTACCAGAGAATGTTTTGCTTTCCAATATACCAGAAATTGCTATTTTGGAAGAAATGGCAGAGATGGCTTTGAGCGAACATTATCCAAAAATTATTGAAGATGAGAAAATAGATGTTATAGGCAGGCCAGAAATTTCTATTATAAAATTAGCGCGCAAAAACCCTCTAGGTTTTAAAATTAAAACTGCTATTTTGCCGGAAATAAAACTCCCTGAATATAAAAATATCTCTAAAAAAATAATCGGGGATGTTACTGAGACTGAGAAAAACATCGTTGTCTCTGATGAAGATTTAGATAATACCATCATGGACATCCGGAAATCTCGCGCTCCCAAAGTGCATATGGCAGAGCATGAACACAAGGAGGGAGAGGAACATGTTCATCCAGAACCAGAAATACCTGAACTTAACGATAACTTTGTGAAAGGCCTTGGTCCCTTTAAAGATGTAGAAGATTTTAAAATCAAGCTTAAGGAAAATATAAAACTAGAAAAAGAGAATCAGCAAAAAGAAAAAACTCGCTTAAAAATCATTGAAGAAATAGTGGAGGGTAGTCAAGTGGACTTGCCTGAAATTTTAGTGGAAATTGAATTGGATAAGATTTTATATCGCATGGAGTCCGACATCACCCAAATGGGCTTAAAGTTTGAGGATTATCTAAAACATTTAAATAAAACAAAAGAAGATTTAAGAAAAGAATTCAGAACTGATGCCGAGAAAAAAGCCAAGCTTGCTCTCATATTAAATGAAATAGCGAAAGTAGAAAAGATAGTCGCCGACGACGAGCAAGTAGCCAACGAAGTCGCAGCAATCTTAGAACACTACAAAGACGCAGACCCTGAACGCGCCCGCATGCACGCCGAAAATGTCCTCACTAACGAAAAAATATTTCAGTTTTTAGAGAGTCAGTAAACTAACACTTTTATAGTTATCCACAATAACGATTCTTCATAATTGACGAAAAATCGTTATTTGATAGTATCTAATTAGAGGAGGCTCTTTGAATCACTAAACGGGAACACTCGAAACCCGTGTCGACAAGCTAGAGAACTTGTTGATAAAATTTAGAGTAAAACTTTTTTCTTCATAAGGAGGACAACATGAAGAAGTTTCTGTTTTTGATGCTGTTCGGCTGCATGACTATGGTAAGCCTGATGTTGGTTCCGGGCGTTGGAACAACGATGGCTGTGGCTTCTGAGCCTACGGTGATATGCCCTTCTGTGGCAACGATTACACCTGCGACGCTTGACACAAAAGAGATGGCCCTTCCCGATGTGGCGAAGACTGACACTGGACAAACGTGGGACGTAGCAGCCGTTGAATATAAGGCGCTCGACCTGGCGAAAATGGATCCCGGACAGAAAGCCCTCGACCTGGCATACATAGACACGGGACAGAAGATGGCAAGGAACGAGGCCACGGCCCGGCTGACACCCCCAACGGCAGCATCCGCTTAAGTTCTTAAGGGAAGCAAAAGGAAGAGATCTGGCATAAAACAGCCGGCTTAAGCACTAGTTTTAGTATTTTTTTATAGTTTGATATCAAACAGGCAGAGCAGGATTTACACCCGCTCTGCCTGTCTCACTTTTACCTGAATAAGGTATTTTTTTATTTATACCAAAGAATTTTAGTTCCATTGGTGGAAGCGACTTTCACTAATTCATCAAGGTTGTAGTATCGGCAAGCTTCTTGCATCAAACGCAATTCAACCCACATATCTCCATCCACGAAAGGTTCATAGAAGTCCGCAATGTTATCCACGCCGAGGCCTACTAGTACTCCGGCTTCTAGCATTTCCGGCACATTCGCTATGGAGTTATGGACCGGAGCAGAGTATTGATCAAGCTGTCGCATAGAAAGCGCCGCAGACGGACACACTACTACAGCGATACCGAGCTCTGCCATTTCTTTATAAATTTTCATCCGATATTCTTTTGGTTGCGCAGAAACAGAAATACCATGAATGGCGACAGTCCTCCCCTCATAATGATGTCGCTTCACCGCAGCAATTAATTTTTCCATATCACGCTCATTTGGATTATTTTCTTGATCGATGTGCACATGCACTGGCTTGTTTAATTTCTTAGCAATTTCAAAAAGATAATCTAAACTTTTCTCATCATCTGGACGATCTTTGGAAGGTAGCCCACCAGCGATATCTGCCTTCGCAGTGATTTCTTCATAAAGCGCACGAGCGTTATCGTCTATCAGTCCACCTAGGGGCTGAGTAGCAATCAACAAAGTTATTCTATCTTTATATTCTTCTTTCACGGCTAGGGCCGCATCGATGGCTTTATGTCCGACAGCATCATAAGCATCTACAAAAGTACAAGTTATTTCACATCCCTGCTTAATTTGAAAATCCAAAGCTCGTCTTATTCTTACTTTGATATCTTCCACAGTGCTATTCCTTTTTATGCCATCACTCATAAACCATTTTACTTCCATATCAATCATGGCTTTGTCTAGGCCTTCCCTGGTTATAAAATAAGCTTTATCAAAATGCGCATGACAGCTCACAAATCCGCCATGTTCATTTATGGCTCTAAGCATTTGTTTTTTTAAATTCCAAGGATTTATGTCTTCCATATTTTACTGATATTTTTCTTTTACTTCTTGATAAGCTTCCCTAAAACTTTTCCCCGCCTTCACCAATTTGAAAGCTTCATCGGTAGCATAAAGTTCAGTACTGCAAGCATTTTCCAGATTTATTTTTTTTGCTTCAAGGTTTTCTATAACAAGAACCATCACACGAATAGTATCCACAGCAAGCTTAATGCCTTTTATGTACGGCTCTTTCGTCAGCTGAAAATCTCTATTGTATCCAGAAAATAAATTCTTGATAATGTTTTCTATTTGATGTTGATAGCCATTAAAAATGGCAACGTTGCCTCTCACTAATTCCAAGACATCATAATTTTTCTTTTGGGGCATAATGCTTGAACCTGTTTTAAATGAGTCTGGCAGAGTAAAGAAATCAAATTCTTTAGTAGTGAAAAGAATAAGGTCGTTTGATATTTTACCGAGATCGAACAGTACGCTCGAGACAGCTTGCAAAACAATATTTTCAAATTTCCCGCGAGACATAGCACAATACATTGGGTTCTCCTGTACCTTTTTGAAACCTAAAACTTCCGTAGTAAATTTTTTATCCAACCCTAAAACATTTTCCCCATAACCAGCCGCTGAGCCGAGTGGATTTTGATCTATAATTTTCATAACTGCCTCTATTAAAATTAGATCATCTTTTAAACTATCGGAAAAAGAACCAAGCCACATCCCCACAGAGCTCGGCATCGCTCTTTGGGTGTGAGTATAGCCGGGCATTTTTATTTTTCCCTGTTTTTTAATCTGCTTCCCTAATTCTTTAATTAAAACCTCCACTCCTTTTTTAATTTCCGAAAGTTTTTCTTTACTAAAAAGACGAGTCATCACTAAGGATTGATCATTTCTAGATCGTCCAGCATGGACTTTTTTCCCGACTTCCCCATAATTTTCTGTCAGAAACGCTTCAATTGCCGTATGTCCATCTTCTTGAATCTTATCAATTTTAAATTTTCCAGCTTTCCAAAGAGCTAAAATTTTATTTAGGCCGATAATCAAAGTATCAAGCTCCTTTTTATTTAGTATTTTTATTTTATGAAGCATTTTGGCATGAGCCATTGTGCCCTCTATGTCATAAGGTAAAAGTTCTAAATCAAGCAAATAATCCACTCCGACAGTGTAGTCCTCAATGGTTTGACTTATTTTACTATCAGTATTTTTTGTTCCTTTTTTGTCCCACAATTTTTTCATAAATATTTTTTTAAATTAACTTTTTTTGTTCCCACCATCACGGCGGGCAAGTTTATTTTTCTTATCGTCTATTTCTTTAGCCAATCTCATCTGCAATGTATACACTTCTGTAAATCCTGCACTATTGTTTACATTAAAATCATATCCCTCGCTGTTGTTAAAAGAAGTATAAGAAAGCGCGTAAGGAGAAGTAATGGCCACCACTTCTAGATTTCCTTTATAGAGTCTTACTGTCACCTCTCCAGTCACTCTTTCATTTACCGAATCATTGAACGCATTAATAGCTTCCATGGTTTGATCAAACCACAAAGCGCCATAACACATATATCCCCATTTTATATCCATCATTTCTTTTAGTTCATTGAGCGCTCTTGTAGAAACATATTTCTCAAGATTTCTATGCGCTTCGATAATCGTATGTGCTCCCGGATGCTCATAAATGCCTCTATTTTTTAAACCAACCAAGCGATCTTCGAGAAGCTGGACTGTTCCAACTCCATGCTTTCCAGCAATTTTATTTAGATTAATTATGAGTTCGGAAAGCTTTAATTTCTTGCCATTAATAGCCGTCGGAAGTCCCTCTTTAAAAGATAATTTAACCAATTCAGCTTTGTCTGGAGCATCTTTAGGAAGAGTGTAAGTAGTTAAGAACTTTTCTACCGGCACGATAAGTTTCGGATCTGTAATTTCTCCACCTTCCCAAGTAATCCCCCACATGTTGTCATCATCACTATAAGGAAAATCAATCGTAGCTGGTACAGGAATTTTATTTTCTTCAGCATATCTGATTTCCTCTTCTCGATCCATCCCCCATTCTCGAACTGGCGCAATAACTTTCATGTTTTTATCAAGTGCAAGAATATAACCATCAAGTCGCACTTGATCATTTCCTTTTCCTGTACAGCCATGAGCAATACATTTAATTCCTTCTTTTTGAGCAATTTCTACTGCTTTTTGAGCCACGATAGCGCGACCAATAGGTGTGGAAAGACGGTACTCGCCCTGATAATGAGCGTTCGCTTTTATGCCCTTCGCAATATATTTAGTTGCAAACTCTTCTCTCACATCTAAAGTATAAGTTTTTAGCGCGCCAAGATTTTTGGCTTTTTTCTCTATAGCTTTCAAATCGTCATGTTGTTGTCCGAGGTTCATAGTCAGGGTTACTACTTTGGCATTGTAGTTATCTTGGATCCATTTCAGCATCACAGATGTATCTAACCCACCAGAATATAAAAGCAAAACTTTATCAATTTCTCCATTTTTTGCTTCATAAGAAGATGTCTTTATATATGTTGTTTTTTGATCTATTGTTTTTCCTGATTTTTTCATGGTTCTATTTTATCACCATGACCCTGAGTCTCCTCGAATGGGTCATAACTTTAATTTTTAATTAACTAATAAAAAAATAACCCCATTTAGGAGTTATTTAAACAAAAATATTTATAATAAAGATCGAAAAAGGAAAAACGCGGAACTAATTCTTCGGTCTTTTTCTCTTTTAATCTCGCTTGATACATTAGAGAAGATAGTAACATTTCTAAGAATAGAAGCAAGTTAGCTAAAAGTGGAAAACTTTCTAATCTCATCTCGAAGTTTTTGTGCTTCAATTTTTGGATTATAAGAAAATATTATCCCTCTAGAAGAATTTATTATTAAACCAAGCCCTTTTTTATTTAATCCAGCTTTTATAGTCGCTTTTAAATCCCCTCCCTGAGCCCCCACACCGGGAACTAAAAAAGTCATGTCACCAACTAATGCTCTTATTTTTTTCATTTCTTTTGGATAAGTCGCCCCGACAACGAGCATGCAATTTTTATTTTTATTCCAATTTTTTGAAACTTTCTCTGCCACAATTTGCCAAAGAGGTTTCCCTGCGACTTTTAAATCCTGCAATTCTCCAGCCCCAGGATTTGAATTTTTACACATAATAATACATCCCTTATTTTTTCTATTAAGAAAAGGAGCAAGAGATTCTCCTCCTAAATATGGATGTAAGGTCATCGCATCAAAACCAAGCCAATCAAAAATTGAAGCAATATAACCATTATTCGTATTACCTATATCCCCTCTCTTTGCATCTAAAATCGTAAAAATATCAGGATAATTTTTTATCAAATAATCCATCGTCATTTTTAATTCTCGTATTCCTTTGTCACCCCGCGCTTCATAAAACGCGCTATTTGGTTTATAGGCAGCAGTATATTCATGTGTTTCCTCTATAATCCATTTATTAAATTCAAACTGTGGAAATTTCTTTTTTAAAAATCTTTTTGGGATTTTATTAAAATCTGCATCTAACCCAACACACAAAAGTGAATTTATTTTCTTGGCTCTTTTGTTATATTTATCGATAATCATTATTTATTACTTAATTTATGTGGATCTAAAAACCATTCTTTGATTTTTTTCATTTGTTCTTCTTTTAATTGGCCAAGTTTAAAAGCTTCTTCTAGAATTACTGGAACTGAAGTCAAAGTAAAAAGCTTCACATCATTATTTTTAAAATTTTCCTTAGCTTCCATAAAATCATAACCAACAATTACTAAACATTCATTAACAATACCTTCAGCGTTACGAATTTCTTTTACTGCATTTAAACTACTCCCGCCGGTTGAAACTAGATCTTCAATTAAAATAACTTTCTTCCCTTTTATATTACCTCCCTCTACAAGACTTTTTGTGCCGTGATCTTTTGCTTCTTTTCTAATAAAAATAGAAGGTTTATTTAAAGAAAAACCTAAAGCAGCGCTATGGGGAATACCGCCAACCGCCACTCCAGCAATAATATCAAAATTTATATTATTTTTTTTTATCAATTCTTGAAAACTTTCAATGACCACCTTCCAAGAAGATGGATGAAAAGGAAATTCTCTATTGTCTATATAAATTGGTGCAACTATTCCAGACTTAAAAGTAATAGGGTTTTCAAGTACAAATTTAACAGCTCCAATTTTTATTAATTCTTGAGCAACTCTTTGTTCTACGTTCATATTTTTTATCTTAACCTTTCTTTTATCTCTTGTGCAAGATATGGATTCCACATCGCACCCGTCGCCGACATCACGACATCCGCTCCAGCATTTCTATATTCAAAAAAATCATCCGCCGTAGTTACCCCACCGACACCGATAATGGTAAATTTATACCGCATCTTTTCTCGCAACTTTTTTAATCTTTTAACCATATCAAGTCCAGCCCATTTAATGGCGCTACCACAAAGACCACTCGTTAATCTGCCCTCACCAGGGAGAGCTTGTTTACCATTTTCATCTAATACCCTAGCCGGCATCGTATTAATAGCAGAAATGCCTTCTACCATATTCCCAATCTCTTGTACTAAATTTCTCAATGCTTCTTCATCTTCAAAATAGGCAATTTTAATAATTAGAGGAATTTCTCCAATAACTTCTTTTATCGCCTCAACCACTTTCACGCTTCGCTCTATATCATAACAAAGTAAATTATTTGAACCTTCATTAGGACAACTCAAATTTACCTCTATCACTTTTACGCCAACATCTTTGAGTAATTTAGCTGTAATTCGATAATCATTTATGTATTCTTCTGTATTTTGTCCTTCCTTTTTTGTTCCCTGAAAACTTCCAACAATAATTTGGCCTGAATTTATATTATTTAATAAATTCTTTAAATCTTTTTGCCAAAATTCGGGCTCTGATGATGGCACACCGAATGAATTAGTGATAAGTTTTGGTACTTCTTTGCTGTTTTTGTCTACAATTACGCCATTTCTCATTTTTTCTAAAGTTAGATCTCCATATATTTTTAGAGGAACAACATTTGGCCAGGGATGACAAGGATATTTCTCGCTACGAACTGTTTTGTAAACAACGATATCAAAACCTTTATCTAATGCCGCTTTTATAAATTTTCCATTGATAAGTGGCCCTGCTGGAATCCCAAAAGGAGAATTTACTTTAAAACCTAAAAAATCATATTTAGGTTCTAGGGCGGAGGCGTTGCCTCCGCCCTTATTTTCTATCTTCCCATCAGCAAAAGCCCCAAATGGTCCCTTTTCGTAATTTTCTTCATAAGATTTTTCAGGGTCATAAAATGGCTCGAGAATCATATCTTGATTCTAGTATAAAACGGGTGTATTATCAAAGGATGTTAATCCCAACAGTTATTGAAAAATCACAATTTGGAGAAAGAGCTTATGATATATATTCACGTCTTTTACGCGAAAGAATTGTCTTTTTAGCAGGTCCTATTGATGACAATGTAGCAAACATTGTGATTGCCCAGCTTCTTTTTCTCGAATCCGAAGACGCTAAAAAAGATGTCTTCCTTTATATAAATTCTCCAGGCGGATCAGTCACCTCTACTATGGCTATCGTAGACACGATGAATCATGTGCGTCCAGATATTTCCACTTTTTGTGTCGGACTCGCCGCTTCAGGCGCAGCCATAGTGCTATCAGCTGGCAAAAAAGGCAAGCGTTTTATTTTACCAAATGCTGAAGTCATGATTCATCAACCGATGGGCGGAGTAGAGGGCCAAGCGACAGACATAGCTATTACTGCCAAGCACATTTTAAAGACAAGAGATAACTTAAACAAACTTTTAGCAAAAAACAGTGGGAAATCACTCGCTCAAATAGAAAAGGATGTAGAGCGTGATTTCTTTATGGATGCAGATGAAGCTAAAAAATATGGCATCATAGACGAGATAATCACTAAATCAAAAATCCCTACTGCTAAGCAAAACAACGACTAGACATATCTCTTTTAGTTTGGTATATTAAATATGTTGAATTTTAAAAATTTATTTAGTTTAATCTATAGTTGGTTCGCAGGAATATCCCATATATTATGAAGTTTTTAAAGAAAAATTTGCAAATTCTTACTAGAATTTTTTCCAGCAAGGAAATAAAACCAAAAATATAATGGTTTGTTCTTGTAAGCTCACTCAAAGCTTATGAGTATAACAATAATAATTCTAATCGGAGCCATAGCGCTCTTTTTGGGTGTTGGTATAGGGTATTATCTTCGTCTGATCATTGCCCTAGGGAAAAGGAGGTCTATAGAAATAGACATCAAACAAATGATGGTCGGCGCAAAAGAAGAAGCGCAGAAAATAACTGAAGAAGCAAAAAAGAAGTCTGAGGAACAGCTCGCATATCTAAAGGAAGAAGAAAAAAAGAAAGAAGTTGAATTTAAAGAAACAGAAAAAAGACTTATCAAAAAAGACGAGTTTTTAGATGCGCGACAAGTTGAAGTAAATAAAGAAGTAGAAAATATTAAAGTTAAAGTAGAAGAAATAAAAAAAATACAAGAAAAGGTATCAAAAATAGAAGCAGAAAAAATAATAGAATTAGAAAGAGTGGCAAAATTAACCGAAATTGAGGCCAAAGATGAACTTTTAAAAGATGTTGAAAAAAAATATGAAGAAGATATCTTGGTCAAAATACAAAAACTAGAAAATAATAATGAGGAAAAGCTGGACCGCAGAGCCAAAGATATCCTGGCTACTTCTATTCAACGCCTATCTTCTAGCACCGCGTCTGAATTGATGACCACCGTCGTCTCCATTCCAAACAACGAAATAAAGGGTAAAATAATAGGTAAAGAAGGCAGAAATATACGAGCCTTTGAAAGAGCCTCTGGGGTAGAGCTTATTGTAGATGATACCCCTGGTTCAATAGTAATTTCTTCATTTGACCCCATCAGAAGACAAGTCGCTAGGCTTGCGTTGGAAAATCTAATATTGGACGGACGTATCCAACCAGCCAAGATTGAAGAGTTAGTAGAAAAAGCAAAAGAAGAAATAAATAAAATTATAAAAGAAAAAGGAGAACAAGCGGTCTATGAATGTGGCATATTCAACTTTGATCCACGTATTATTGCTATCATCGGGCGACTATATTTCCGTACAAGTTATGGACAGAACGTTCTTCAACATTCTATTGAAATGGCACATATCGCTGGTATGCTCGCAGAAGAATTAGGTGCGGATGTAGCGATAGCAAAAGCTGGAGCCTTGGTGCACGATATCGGTAAAGCCTTAGATCACGAAGTACAGGGAACTCATGTTGAAATAGGTATACGTATTTTACAAAAATTCGGAGCAGATGAACGTATTATCAATGCAATGAAAAGCCACCATGAAGATTATCCTTATGAAACTATTGAATCTATCATTGTGCAAACAGCAGACTCGATTTCAGGTGGACGTCCTGGTGCGCGCCGAGATTCAGTAGAAAATTACCTAAAGAGACTTCAAGAACTCGAAGCTTTAGTAAACGCTTTTCCAGCTGTTGAAAAATCATATGCGTTACAAGCTGGACGTGAAATCCGCATCTTTGTAACACCAGAAAAGATATCTGATGCTGAAGCAAAACTTATGGCTCGTGATATTGCTATTAAAATAGAACAAGAACTCAAATATCCTGGAGAAATCAAGGTTACTATGATTCGCGAGACCCGAATTATTGAATATGCTAGATAGCTTGCCTAAAAAAACCCTTGATATATAATAGATGGGTAGTAAATATATAGGTCAAATGGTCGAAATATTACAAATTTTATCTTATAAAATATATGAATAAACAAGCATTAGCTGAATTAGTACATGGAAAGCTTGGTGGTACAAAAGTACAAGCTGAGGAAATAGTTGACTCAATGTTTGATGCTATCATCCAGACCTTGAAAAAGGGTGGTGAAGTTTCAATAGCTGGATTCGGAATCTTTTCCGTAAAGGCAAGAGCTGCTAGAATGGCTCGCAATCCAAAAACTGGAGAGCAAGTTAAAGTAGCTGCAAAAAAGGTTCCAAAATTCCGACCTGCAAAAGGTTTGAAAGACATGGTTGCCTAAATTTTATCTCGAGATAAAATAAAAAATCCCCAGTAAGGGGATTTTTTATTTTATGATTTAATACCTCCTTATCACCGCCTTCAAGACTGCATTAATATTTAAACTATGTTTCGGATAAATCGGTTTATAGTTTTTATTTGCTGGTTCGAGCCAGACTTTGGCGCCAGCTTTACGAAAATATTTCATTGTGAATTCTCCATCCACCTCGGCGATAATTATCTGCCCGTCGCGAGCTGTATTAGTTTTTTCCACGAGCACCATATCCCCCGGCTCTATGTGCGCGTCGATCATAGAGCCTCCATCAACTTCGAGCATATATGTCAGCGGTTTATTTTTTATTAAAAGATCATCCAAGTTTACAGTATCAGCCAATTCTTCTTCTACAGTTGCCGGAAATCCAGCAGTAACAAAACCCAGCATCGGGACACTGGTAATATCTTCTGCAAAAGTTTCAGACGGAATTAATCTTCCAATATGGTCTTTCGAAACTACACCAGCGTTAATCAACTTCTCTACCACTCGAAACACCGCATTCTTAGATTTAAAACTGAATAACCTCATCATCTCAGAGTATGAGGGCATCCTTTTGTGCTCAGTATAAAAAGATTCAATTTTTTCCTGATACAAATTACGCATAAATGTTGGTTCTGAAAAATAGAGTAACCAATTTGTTTGTAAAACTTACCCTAGAATTGTAACGAACTTTTTTCAAAAGCAATTTATGGTCTCTTGCTTCCTTCCTATAATCTTGTCCTTGGAGAATTTTTAGATCTATTTTTTTATTAATCTTTTGTATTTCTCTCTCTAACATTTTTAAATATTGTGAATGTGACATAAAATTTAATTATTTATTTTTACTAATCTAGCCCGACTTGGCTATGTAATTAGTATAAGTGAACGAGCGTTCACTTGTCAACAATCTTACTGTGGATAACTAGTTATTCACCTTCGGCCGGTATTGTATCGCCTCCAAGATATGATGTTCTTCTACTTCAGGAGAATTTTCAAGGTCTGCTATCGTGCGAGCGATTTTAATTACTCTATGATATGCACGAGCAGACAAGCTCAAACGCTCCGCGCTGTCATCGAGCAGGTCTCGCACTTTGCCACCGAGGTTTACCATCACACCCAAATCTTTTACATTCATTTCACTATTAGTGGTTATTTTTTTCTTCGTATCTTTCTGAAATTTTTCAAAACGAGCTTTTTGATTTTCTCGCGCTTTGATTACTCTTTCTTTTATTTTTTCACTCTTCTCTCCATTTCCTTCTCCTCCTAATTTTTTATAATCAACATTCCCGACAGAAACCCAAAGATCGATACGATCTACAATCGGTCCAGATAATTTTCTTTTATATCGATCTAAATCGGATGGTTTACAAATGCATGCTTTTTGTTTAGAAGTAGCATTTCCACATGGACAAGGATTCATGGCTGCGACCAGAATAAAATTTGATGGAAAACAAGCATTTCCTTTGGCCCGTGAAATAGACACAACGTTGTCTTCAAGTGGTTGGCGCAAAGATTCGATAACTCTTTTTTCAAATTCTGGAAACTCATCCAAAAATAAAACTCCGCGGTGGGCGAGTGTCACCTCTCCAGGCTTTGGATATGCTCCGCCACCGATAATAGAAACATAAGATGCCGTATGATGCGGAGCACGAAAAGGAGGAAAACAAACAAGCTCTCCATTTGTATTTCCTGCTACTGAGTGAATACCAGTAATCTCTAAAACTTCATCAAGATCTAAATCTGGCAACAGTTGAGAAAAAGCCCTGGCCAACATCGTCTTCCCTGTCCCCGGTGGACCGTACATAGCGATATTGTGTCCGCCGGCTGCCGCAATTTCCAACCCTCTTTTGGCGCCTTCTTGCCCTCGAATATCTGAAAAATCAGTTCGTGCTATTTCTTTTTTATAATTTATTTTAGTTTGGGGTTGAGCAGTAATTAAGCCCCCAGTTTCAGTGAGGCCAGAAGATTTTTGAGCTGGTCTGGATCCAGGCCGAGGACCCGAAAAAATTTTGCTGGACTCGCTGAAACTGAGATGTTCCACCACCTCTTTTAAACTATTTGCTCCAAAAATTTTAATGCCTTCTACTAGTGCCGCTTCGACTGCATTTTCTTTCGGTAAATATATTTCTTCAAAGCCGAGCCTACGCGCTTCTTGCGCGAGTGGCAATGCGCCACGGATTTTCCGCAATGTGCCATCAAGCCCGAGCTCTCCTAAGAAAATCTTTTTCTCTGAATTAAATTTAACATCACCCGCAGCGAGCATATAAGAAAGCGCAATGCCTAAATCAAAAAAAGGGCCTTCTTTTTTCAAATCAGCCGGTGAAAGTGAAACTATTATTTTTTGATTTTTTGCTTTTGGAGATTTAAAACCAGAATTTTTTATGGCTCCGCTTACTCTATCTTTGGATTCATCTACCGCTTTATCAGGCAGACCAACCAAGCTAAAAGAATGAAGCCCTTTAGAGAGATCCACTTCAATAGTCACGATGGAACCCTTGAGTAGATTAACTTGTGCGGAATAAACTTTCGCAAAAGACATAATTAATTTTCTAAATGTTTCTTACAAGTTTGAGCAGCAGGATTTGCTTCCAAACGATCCGTCTCAATATATTTTCCACAAACTACACACTTGCCAAAAGACTCTCTATTTATTCCTTTTAAAGATTTTAAAATAATATTTAATCTTGGCTCCAAGGTTCTGATCATAGAACTTCTAGCTTCAAAATTCTCAAACCTATCAGCTTTATCATTTTCATCAGTTTCTGGAAATGCCAACTCTTCCGGAGTCGCTTCCCACTCTCCTGTTTCTCCATTTAATTTACCCCAATCTTTCATCTGCTCAAGCAAAACATCTCTTTCTTTTTCTAATTTTTCTTTAATTTTTTTCTTGTCTAACATGCCCCAATGATAACATTTTAATTTTTGATGTCTAGTGCTATACTCAATCCATGTTTTATAAACACAGCAATAACTATACCGTCGAGAGCGTGACCTCGGGTCATCCAGATAAAATCTGTGATCAAATATCAGATGCTATTTTAGATGCATATTTAAAGATAGATCCAAAAAGCCGAGTGGCTATAGAAACTTTTGGTGGGCATGGCAAGCTTGTTATTGGTGGAGAAATAACATCAACTGGAAAAGTAGACTACGTTAAAATCGCCCGAAATGTTTATAAGAAAATTGGCTACACAGATAAGCTTGATATATCTGCACACATAGTCTCTCAATCTCCTGACATTGCTCTAGGAGTAGATACTGGTGGTGCGGGAGATCAGGGTATCATGTATGGATATGCCACAGATGAAACACCAGAATTTTTACCAAAAGGAGTAGTATTGGCGCACAAGCTTGCTAAACGCTTAGAAGAAATGCGAAAAAATAAAAAAATAAAATGGTTAAAACCAGACGGAAAAACACAAGTAACTTATACTAATAGAAAACTACACACAGTATTAGTGAGTACTCAACATTCATCCGGTGTCACATTGGAAGAAATTAAAAAGGAAATCACAAAAAAAATAATTAATCCCCTTTTGTCTCACGACGAGCGAAAAACGGTTAAAATTTTAGTAAACCCTACAGGGCATTTTGTGCAGGGTGGTTTTGAAGCAGATACAGGTCTAACAGGACGTAAAATAATGATAGATACTTATGGCGGACTCGTTCCCCACGGTGGCGGATGTTTTTCTGGCAAAGATGCCACAAAAGTAGATCGCTCTGGTGCTTATATGGCGCGCTTTGTTGCTAAAAATTTAGTGGCTTCCGGATATGGTAAAGAAATATTGGTATCTGTCGCTTATGCTATCGGTATGGCTGAACCTTTAATGATAGAAGCCATAAATGAAAAAGGGGAAGATCTATCAAAAATCGTCCGTCAAAATTTTGATTTTAAACCACTGGCTATAATAAAAAAACTGGGCCTCCAAAAACCAATCTATGAGCAAACTGCCACTTATGGGCATTTCGGCAAAAAAAATCTCCCTTGGGAAAAAATCAAAAAAATATAACTAGATATAATATTTGATTAAATCAATTACTGCTTTTTTTGACTAGAAGAGAGACGAAGGATAATTTCGTGCACAGTATTTTGTGAATTGGAGATGATAACAGAATTATCGTCTCCAAAGACATACATCAAGACTATCTGATCGTCTTTATCATAAAGAATACGAGCATTTTTGTTTTCAACAATCCCATCTTGAAATTCTTTCGTCAAAAGATAGTTCGTATCAGCTGAAAGACTCAATCCAAAAAATCCATTTAAATCAGAAAACATTTTCCCTTCCCACAAATGTAAAGCATCAAAAATATCAGTGATAGAACGTATTTTGAGTATTATAAAAAAGTTCCCGCCTGCTCCCGTAGGGCGGGCAGGTTTAGATTCAATATTTGCAACACCTAGTAAAAAATTATCATTAACAAAAAGCGTATTATCACCTGGAACAAAATTGCTCTTAATTAAAGTGAGAAATCTTCTGAGTCCTATAACTTGTTTATTTTCTGTAAGATATATTCCTTCTACTCCTCCTACTTTTAATTTAGTAGTATTAATTTCATTTAAAACAATACTGACTATCTCTTCTTTTTTTAATCCAAAAACTTCTAAAATGGTTCTTTGATCATTAAAAATAATTGGAACAAACTGCTTTTCAACTGAAAGTACATTATTTTCTTTTTTAAAAAGAAAAAAATATAAAATTATCAAAGCAAGAGATATAAACAAAAAACTAGCAAACATAAAAAATCTATTTTTCTTTGATTCTGGAGATAAATTTTTCTTTTCTTCTTCAAATTCTTTCTCTTTATGGATTATTTTTTTGACCAGCCCTTCTCTATCATTTTCAAGTACCTCCACCATGTCTCCAGCGTAGGTCTCAACAATTTTATTTTTTATTTCATTTTTTTCCATTGAAGAAATCTTTATCTGCTTCTTTGATAGATAAACTGATTTTCCCTCTCTCATTATCAATCTTTATTACCTTTACTGGCACAATAGTCCCTTCTTTTATTATATCTGATATTTTTTCTACACGAAATGGTGCCATTTCAGAAATATGCACCATACCATCAGTAAAAGGATTCAAGGCCACAAAGACTCCAAAATCAGCTATCTTTACAACTTCCCCTTTTAATATTTCGCCAATTTTAAATTCATGTGTCATTTCTTCTACGATCTCTTTCGCTTTTTCGGCTGCTCCATCTTTTCCAGTCAAATAAACTGTTCCATCGTCTTCTATGGTTATTTCTGCACCAGATTTTTCTTTAATTTCTTTTATGGTTTTTCCTCCGCCACCGATTACTAAACCAATTTTATTTGGATCAATTTTAATTATCAAAATTTTTGGTGCATTTGGAGAAATATCTGCACGTGGCTTTGGAATTTCTTTTTCAATTCTATCGATAATGGCCACTCGTGCTTTTTTAGATTGCATCATTGCTTCACCCAATATTTTTATGGGTACGCCTTCCACTTTCACATCGAGCTGGATAGCAGTCACTCCTTCTTTTGTTCCTGCAATTTTAAAATCCATATCCCCATGATGATCTTCAGGGCCTTGGATATCTGTCAAAATCTTGTACTCAAGATTTTGACCCCGAGCATCAGCGAGGGGTAAGGAATTCTCATATCCCTCGGTTCCTCGGGATCTCGCTACTCTCGACATGAGTCCCATAGCGATACCGGCGACAGGAGCCAAGATCGGCACTCCACCGTCCATCAAAGCAAGAACAGAAGCACAGATAGAAGCTTGGGATGTTGAACCATTTGAAGCCATAGATTCAGAAACCAAACGCATCGTATAAGGAAATTCTGTTACAGGTGGCAACACCATTGCGAGTGCTTTTTCGGCGAGCGCTCCATGTCCGACTTCTCGACGATTAGTAAAACCTGCTCTTCCCACTTCTCCAGCAGAGTATGGTGGAAAATTATAATGATGCATAAATCTTTTCTCTACTTTCAATTGCAAGCCATCAACCAAATTTCTATCTTCTGGTCCTCCTAAAGTTAAAACTGAAAGCACGTGCGTACCTCCACGATAGAAAATTCCTGATCCATGAAGTTGAGAGGAGAGACCTCCCGCTTGTGCATATAGATCACGAAGTTCATCCATCGCCCTGCCATCTGCTCGCTTGTTTTCTTCTATTGCTTTTTTATGCAAGATTTCATTTTCAGTATCATCAAATAAATTATCTTCTAAGCTAAAATCTACACGATCTTTAAAATTATCTTTCACCAACTTATTCCAAGTGGAATGAAGTACATCTATTTTTTCTTTTCCAACTCCAGCAAAAAGAGCACCTTCCATTTGAGGTAAAATATTTTCATTAAATAAAGCAACAGACTCCGGAGATATTTTTTCTTTTTCTATTATTCTTTTTTCTTTGCCGATTTCTCGAACAATATCTTTTTGGAAATTTTCCAATTTAGTTATTTCCTCACTAGCTCTTTGCAAAGCGAGTTCTATCTCTTCTTCTTTGGTCTGACGCGCAGAAGCTTCAATCATATTTATATTTCCGTCTTTACCGCAAACAGTCAGGTCAAATTTATATTGAGTGTCTTCATTAAGACGCAAACTCTGCGCCGGATTAATTTTCAGCTGATCGTCTCCTTCGTATTTACCAATACGCACACAACCGATGGGTCCACTCCATGGAATATTTGAAACAGAGAGAGCGAGTGATGCTGCATTCACCGCTAAAATAGTCGGATCATTATCATCAACAGAAAGCACCGTCACGATGACTTGCACCGCATGACGCATTGTCTGATCAAAAAGAGGTCGTAGGGTACGGTCTATTACTCGGCAAGCCAAGATAGCTTCCTCAGAGGGCTTACCTTCCCTGCGAACAAAACGAGAACCTAAAATTTTCCCAGCGGCATAAAATTTCTCTACATAATCAACCGTTAAATTAAAAAATCCCAAACCCTGTTGTTTATCCTTTGACATACAAACAGTAGCGAGGACAATAGTCTCTCCATATTTTAATATTACGGAACCATGCGCCTGTTCTGCTAAATCAGTAAAAATAGCAGTTAATGTTTTCCCTCCAATCTCTACACTATATTCTTTTTTTTGCATCTTTTATTTTACCCACCAGAGGCGGGCGGGGTTCGTGTCCAGACTACAGTGTTGTTTCACAACTAAACGATAGGTGGAAACACTACTTTGTGTCTAAACGCGAACCTGATTAACTAATAATAATTTTAATGAACTATTTTTATCCTAGCATTTTAAAGTTAAAAAGCAAAAACTCAAAAAAATTATTTAGTTCCCATTAAATATTTTCTAGGATTTTCAGACAAGTCCACAAAATCATCCACCACCTCGCGAAGTTTGCTAGAAGTTGATTTACCAAATGAAACGACTTCTACTTGTACACCATTCGTCTGTAAATATTCCACTAAGGGGATAAAGTCTCCATCACCAGAAATTATCACCACAGAGTCAAGGCGTGGTGACATTTTGATAGCATCCACGGCGAGGCCCACATCCCAATCCGCTTTCTTTGCGCCACCAGCAAATATTTGTAAATCTTTTGTTTTGGTTTCAATACCTAGTTTGGAAAGTGCTTCAAAAAAATTCTTTTCATCTCCTGCTTCGGTGGTAATAACATAAGCCACTGCTCGCACGAGTTTTCTCCCCGCAACTGCATCTTTTAAAACTGCACCGAAATTAACTCGTGCTTGATATAAATTGCGAGCGCTGTGATATAAATTTTGAGTATCGATAAAAACCCCCACTCTCTGTTCTTTATGTTTTATAACTGTCATATATATATTATAGCAAATTTTTTAAACTTGTCGCAGGTGTGCTTTTTAGAAAGCCTTGCGCAGGGCGACGGCCCGAGCAGAGCAAATTTTTAGTAAAAAATTATGTGTGCTTTATAAAAAGCATACCAAGAAAAAGTTTCAAAAAACTTCTTTACGCTAGGTCCATTTTCTTCATCAAGGCAGTATAACGAGGCTTGCTTTTGCGTTCCAAATATTTCAAATGAGTACGTCTATCAGCGACCATCTTGATCAACCCTCGACGAGAATGATTGTCTTTTTTATGTTTCTTTAGATGTTTTGCTAATTCAGAAATCTGAGTAGATAAAACAGCCACCTGCACTTCCGAAGATCCTGTATCTTTGTCATGTACTTGATTTTTCTTTATAACTGCTTGCTTTTTCTTTGTGGTTAACATATTCACGATATTACCACAAAACTGCTATAATTGCAATATGTCCTCCTTAAAACAGTTAAAAACTCAATTTTTGGAATATGTTGAAATAGAAAAAGGGCGAGCTTTAAAAACGGTGGAAAATTATGATCATTACCTTACTCGCTTTTTAGAATTTATAAAAAATGATGATCCAGAGAAAATAAACGACACTGTGGTGCGAGAATTTCGTCTTTGGCTCAACCGACAAACTTTGAAAAATTTAGGCAAGCCAAATGAAACATTGAGTAAAAAAACTCAAAATTATTATCTCATCGCTGTTCGCGCATTTCTTAAATATTTAGCCCGTCAAGATATAAAAACGCTGTCGCCTGAACGCATCGAACTGGCAAAGGTCAATGAAAGATCTTTAGATTTAATTACGGGGGCAGAACTTTCTAGACTTTTAGCTTCTCCAAATGGAAGTGATTTGAAAGATCTGCGCGACAAAGCCATCTTAGAATTATTATTTTCTACTGGTCTGCGTGTATCTGAACTATGCTCTCTAACTCGAGACATCGATCTGCATTCTGATGAGCTTTCTGTTCGTGGAAAAGGCGGAAAAGTGCGAGTTGTTTTTATTTCTGACACAGCTAAAAATGTTTTAAAAAAATATTTGTCGGAAAGAAAAGATATGGATGATGCTTTGTTTATAAAAATTGGAAAAAATATTTCTAAAACAATGAGCAAAAAAGAAGAAAATCTTGGTGTCACAAAGAGAACAATTGAAAGAGTCGTAAAACAGCTTGCCATCAAAGCTGGGATATCTAAAAAGGTTACTCCGCACGTTATGAGACATATGTTTGCTACTGATCTACTTAGCAACGGGGCAGATTTACGTTCTGTCCAAGCAATGCTAGGCCATGCCAATATAAACACCACTCAGATCTATACCCACGTCACCGACAAACACTTACGTGATATTCATAAGAAATTTCACAATCAAAAATAAAAACATGAAAATAATCAGCTGGAACACAAATGGATTGAGAGCGACGGCCAAGCAAGGATTTCTAGCTCCCCTATTTCAGAAATACAAACCTGATATTTTATGCTTGCAAGAAACAAAAGCAGAACCGGATCAGCTCCCAGAAGATGTGCGTAATATAAAAAATTATTATTCTTACTTTTCACATCCGAAAACTAAAAAAGGATATAGCGGTGTAGCCATTTATACTAAAGAAAAACCGCTAGAAGTTTTTTATGGTATGGGAATCAAAGAACTCGACGATGAAGGCAGGTTGCTGGGTATAAAATTAAAAAATTTCACAATTATAACTGGCTATTTCCCCAATGGTGGCCAAGGACCACATAGACTAAAATATAAATTGGAATTTTATGAAGTTTTTTTGAAATTTATCCTAAAGTTACGAAGGAATGGAGAGAATGTGATTTTCTGTGGAGACATAAACACGGCTCACACTCCGATAGATCTCGCTCGCCCAAAAGCCAATGAAGAAAATACCGGTTTCTTGCCTATCGAACGTGCTTGGATTGATAGGGTTATAAAAAATAAATTTATTGATGTATTTAGAAAGTTTTATCCCGAAAAAATAAATGCCTACACTTATTGGGATATCAAAACCAGCGCCCGAGACCGCAATGTCGGCTGGCGTCTAGATTATTTTTTTGCCGATGAAAAGATAGTGCTTGGCTCGACGAAGCAAGGCGGAGGTGGCCCAAAAATAAAAAGTACCGGAATGCTAAATGATTACCTAGGATCAGATCACTGCCCAATTTGGCTAGAAATGTAATTTCATGCTATTATTTCCACATGAACCACAGTAGATTAGATCAGCTTTCCGATGGCATCTTTGCCATCGTTATGACGATCCTTGTGTTTGAAATTAGAATACCCACTATTTGGGGACAAATAGACAACCTTACTCTCTGGTTCCAAATTAAACAATTGCTTCCGATTTTCCTTTCTTATATTTTAAGTTTTTCTTTACTCTTTACTTATTGGCGAGCACAACATTTTTTTATTTCTATATATGCAAAAAATATAGACTCCATGCTCACTAACATTAATGCATTATTTTTTATGCTTATAAGCGTGATTCCTTTTTCTGCAAATCTTCTTGGCCAATATAATAAAAATGAATTAGCTATTATTATTTTTAGTATTCATACAATTCTAATTAGTCTCACGATATATTGGATGCGTAGATATGTTTTGTTTTCTCCACATATAAAAAACCCAGAAATTACTAAAAGAGAAATTCGTGGTAGTACGATTCGCACTTTAGTACCTGTTTTTTTTGCCCTTATAGCTATTCCCTTTAGCTTTTTAAGCATAAAATTTGCACTCGTTTTATTTATTCTAGTAGTTATTTTTAATTTATCTTCTTACAGCACCGTTCTTTTTGAAAATATTCTAAAAACACTCCACCGTCTTTTATTTGGGGCTGATACCAAGGGTCATTTTACAGACTAGAAAATTTACTTGTCCCGTAATGGCTATCGCCTAATTTTTGATTACAGGGCACAAAGAACGCATGGGAAAAAGAAACCCACGCCAGCTTTGGCATCGTTCTTGTATGTGCGAATTAAAAAACCATACTCATGGCACAGAAAAATGCGCAGTAGAATTTGAAACTTCATACTCCCCTGACCGCCCAGAAATAGTCTATTGTGAGACTTGCTATCAGCAAGAGATTTATTAAAAATTTATTTTAAAAAATTTTTAATTTTATTTACACACTCCTTGAATATCTTTAAAAAGAGATTCTTCTACCCATTTAAAATTATGCCAACGCCTATATACTTTATCAGTAATATATATACACTTTCCGTTCTTTTTTCTTTTTTTAATTATAGGCGCATCATGTTCTTCTATTAATTCATTTTTAATTTCCTTTATACTTATCCCTGATTTAATATGGGCATCCTTAACAAATTCTTCAAATACATCTTCAGGGCACCCACCGTCTAGGCGTGTGCGAGCATTAACAAATTTCTTAACATCATATATAGCATGATGCATTCCCCCTTCTTCGTTTTTATTATCTGGATCTACGAGTTGCATCTCAAACTGCCCACCATAAGAATCATCATGCAATTTACCGGTGATTACCAATGCTTGAAATTTTTCATTTTTAGAACCATTTGATATTTTTATATTCCCAACCATTTTTTTTATTTGCGCCGTTGAAAAAAAAGATTTGTTTTCAATTTTTATATCAGTCGCTTTGATTGTTTTAGTGAGCCACTCATACAAAATAGGCAATAATTTTACTGCTTGATCCTTTTCTACAGTTACTCTAGATGCGATCCCGTCTTTCAATGCAGTTTTCGCATCTGAATCTGGCCTAGTAAGAAACTTAAGAATTATTTTTTCAAAATCTTTTGCTCGTGAATTAATGGTACCTTCTATCTTACTATCATTTATGGCACGGAATCCCTTACCTACTTCATTGTATTTGCCCGAAAAAACAAGAGGGGTGTCTATAGCAATATCCCCTTCTGCAGGAGAAGAAACGAGAGACCCTTCAAAGTCTGCAGTAATTTTACTTAATAATTTACTATCATTCTTTAATGCTTCATAAGTCGCTATCGTAGTTTTTACTATACGACAATACTTTATCGACTGGCTTAGGCCTTCTTTGTCGCCAACCAATTTTGTTTTTTCTAAAATGTTAAAAATGTCTTCTTTTGATTTTATTGAATCTATCTCTAAAAATATCTCCTTTTCGGAATATTTTAATGTATCCCTCAAGAAATTCTTTGCTTGTTGAAAAGCATAATTTAAAATAAAATATTTATTACGGGATTCTGGAGATTTTCCATTTTCTAAAATGATTTTAGGATCAATTCCTGTTTCTTTCTCAATCCATTTTAAAAAACCTTCTTTTGTTAAATCAGTAGGGAGTCCTGGAAAATCAACTGGTGTTGGTATAAATTCCTTGTCAACAGAGTCCAAAGACCCATTCATCACAGATTCCATTAAAGCAAATTTCTTTTCTGGATTTTCGTATATTTCTCTTACTGGTGCACCTTCTTTCATATTTGTTTTATTATAATTTTAATCTTTTAAACACACAAGTTTTATTTCGACTAGGTCCGCGACCTAGTTGTTTTTATTTCACTCCATGTCTAGTGTGTAACTTTTTTACCTCCTCTTCTTCCAATTCTTCTTTTTTTTCTTTTCCACGATCGCCTAGAGTTTTCAGCTCTGCATCACCCAGCATATTTAGCGATTGAACCAACTCCGACAAATGTTCCACAGTGTTTTTCTCTGGAGCGTCGAGTACTTCTTCAAGCAAGGCATGTAAAATCCACCCCATTCGTGGTCCGGGGGTAATTTTAAGTTCTTTTATCATAAACTCTCCGTTAATTTTTAACTGACCTACTGATATTGGATCACGAAGCGCTTCTTCAATCATGGCAAAATATTTTCTCAAACGATACGGGGTTTCTTTTTTCTTCATCCCTACCCTGTCACACTCACGGACATTCATTAATAACCAAATATTTTCTTTCCCGACTTTTGCAATAATTCTTCGCACCGCCGAAAGTGTAATTAATTCTGTGTCCGAAAAAAACATATGATTGCGTACTAATTTTTCTACCAATTCAATTTCTTTTTTGGGAAATTTTAATCTCTCCATTATTTTTTTTGCCATTCGGGTGCCGACAACTTCATGACCATAGAAAGTAAATTTCTTTTTTGCGGAGCGAATTGATGATTTTTCATGGTCTGGCTGGGATAGGGACCCAGAGAACCGAGGACCTGATAAATTATCAATTCGCTCCGCAAAACGCCTACTTCTAGGTTTCCCAATATCATGAAAAAGTGCTGCGAGTCTTATTTCTAAAGACCAATTCTTATTTGTCGCATGTTCTAATGCATGAAGTAAATGATTCCAAACATCATAAATATGCTCACCGGATTGTTCACAACCTATTCCCTCTTCTAGTTCTGGAATTATATTTTTTAATAAATTAAATTTTTGCAACATCATGATTCCGCTCGCGGAATTTTCTGACATAATTATTTTCACAAACTCATCACGAATTCGCTCGGAGGATATTTTTTTTATTAAATCTGAATTTTTTAAAATACTTTCCATGGTTTCAAACCCAACAGAAAAATTAAGCTGGCAAGCAAAACGCACAGCCCGCAACATTCTTAGGGCATCTTCAGCAAAACGGTCATCTGGATTCCCTACTGCTTTTAATGTTTTTTCTTTTATGTCCTTTATGCCATCAAATAAATCAACCAGATGTCCTTTAGAATCTAAGGCCAAGGCATTTATCGTAAAATCACGTCTTTTAAGGTCATCCTCTAATTTATCACTAAATTTAACCTCATCAGGGTGCCTAAAATCACTGTATTTTGCTTCAGTTCTATAAGGGGTAACTTCTATAATCATATATTCTGGTGTTTCACGAATAACATCTTGTATTTCCCCCTCTCCTTTGCAAGGAGAGGGTTGGGGTGAGGTTCTTAGTGTTTCACACGGAACACACACCCCTACCGTCCCAAACGTATTTTCATAAACCGTTTTTTCAAATAAACCTATAATTTGTTCTGGCCTAGCATTAGTTGTAACATCCCAATCATTTGGTTCTTTATCCATCAAAAGATCCCGAACGCACCCACCAACTAAATATGCCTCAAAGCCAGCTTTTTCGAGCGTATTAGTTACATGTGAAACCTCTTTAGGAATTTTTGATATTAGATTTTTAGTATCTTGTTCCATGGCATTGTTGTGGTCAGGCATAATTTTCCACTGAAAATTTGCACGACCCTGGCTCGCGCCATCGCGCTCCGCCTTGCACAAAGTGCCCCGCACTTTGTGCACCCGGAGGGATTCGAACCCCCAACGACAGTTCCGAAGACTGTTGTGATATCCATTTCACTACGGGTGCAAAATGATTTAATAATACTAATATTTTACACTATTTTAAAAAAATTGCATTAATATAAATATAATATTATAATTATATTTAGTTTTTTATAAAAAATAATATTATTGCGGTCATGGTTCAGTGGTAGAACACGTCCTTGCCAAGGATGAGACGAGAGTCCGATTCTCTCTGGCCGCACAGAAAAAAGATGTCCCTTATAAAATACCTTATAAATCAAGCCTTTTACTAAAACTGTGGATAACTATGTGGGTACTGTTTATAAAGGACATAACCAAAAATTGTCTTTTAATGTTACTTTTGACTATAATATCTTATTAAATAAGGATATTTTAGTAAAAGACAGAAAATTATAAAGATTTTCTTTGTATGTTTCACGTGAAACGAGTTACAGAAGAGTTACATGTGAAACTAAACTTTTTCTTGTAAAATAAAGGTTTTTATTTAATTAAACAAATAAAATGCCAAAAGTATTCACATCACAAACTCAAAAAACAGGAGAAATTGGGGAAAACATAGCCGTAAAGTTTCTCATGAAACATAATTTTCTAATAATAGACAGAAATTACACTAAAAAATGGGGAGAAATCGATATTGTAGCTAAAAAAGATAATAAACTATACTTTATTGAAGTAAAATCTGTTGCACGTGAAACCTTAGACAATGTTTTTAATGAAACATCTAACTACAGACCTGAAGACAATATGCATCCATGGAAATTAAAACGTTTATCACGGACAATCCAAACTTACCTTTTGTCTGAAAAGATATCGGATGAAAAAGAATGGCAAGTAGATTTATTAATTGTATTTCTGGATATAAAAAATAAAAAAGCAAAGATAAAAGTGGTAAACGATATTATTTTATGACCCATTCGATAAAAACTCAGGGTCATAGTGAAAAAAAAATAGAACTATGATATATTAAATAGACGTTTTGGTAAAAGCGGGCTTGCCCGCCGAAGCCTTGGCGAAGGCGGGCTGTAGTATACCGGTAGTACAAGTGCTTTGGGAGCATTTAGACTGGGTTCGATTCCCAGCAGCCCGACATTGCGGGATTAGTTTAGTGGTAGAATAAGAGTTTTCCAAACTCTGGGCAGGCGTTCGATTCGCCTATCCCGCACATGATAACAACTTATATTTATGCATTTGTTAGTGTTTTTATTGTAAGTTTTGTTTCGCTAATTGGAGTTTTTACGCTTTCCATAAAAGAAGAAGTTGTAAAAAAATATATCAGTCTATTTATAAGTCTAGCGGTAGGTGCTCTTTTGGGTGATGCATTTATTCATTTAATTCCTGAAGCTTTTAAAAATTCTTCCAATCCTAGTATCGTGAGTCTTTTAATAATATTTGGTATTCTTATATTTTTTATAATAGAAAAATTTCTCCATTGGCATCACCATGAAGATGACACAGAAATAAATCATATACATCCAGTAGGAAACTTACTCTTCTTTTCTGATGGTTTTCATAATTTAATAGATGGAATGATAATTGGTGTAAGTTTTTTAGTCAGTATTCCAATAGGAATAGCGACGACCATTGCAGTAGTATTGCACGAAATTCCGCAAGAAATAGGGGATTTTGCGGTACTTATTCATTCTGGCTATGATAAAAAGAAAGCTCTATGGTTAAACTTTCTTTCTGCCCTCGCTGCTATCGTTGGACTTATTATTGCTTTAATTTTTAGTAATCTTGCAGAAGCGTTTACTTTATGGGTCCTACCAATTGCCGCTGGTGGTTTTGTTTATATCGCAGTGGCTGATTTAATTCCTGAACTACAAAAAACAAAAGAATTAAAATATTCTTTATTACAAATAATAACGGTTCTTGTTGGAATTTTAACAATGGTAGCTTTACTTTTGTTAGAATAACTTTACAAATCTAGAGTATTATTTCTAGCACCACGAATTTCATAATGAAGATGAGGACCAGTTGAGCGCCCCGTAGATCCCACATAACCTATTGTTTCTCCTTGAGACACTTGAGCGCCTGTTTTAGTGGATATTTTTGATTGATGAGCATAAAGGGTCTGAGTTCCATTTGGGTGTTTAATGATAACCATATTGCCATAACCTCCGTTATATCCATTACGTGCCAACAAGACAGTCCCAGAAGCAGCAGCAACTATTTTTGTCCCAGTTGGAGCAGCTAAATCAACACCATTATTACCATGCAACCTCTGACTGACTCTCTTGTACCCAGGAACAGGATTGATAAAATACCCAACCAAGGTTTTAAGTGTTGTTTTTATTTTATTTGTTGATGAAGATGAATTGGTCTTTGATTTTTTAGGAGCTTCAACGTTGACCATCTCAGCATCTGGGATAATAAGCTCATCACCAAGTGCTAGCTCTGCATCCGTAGATATACCATTAAAAATGGCAATATCTGAGATGTCTGCATCGTATTTATTAGCAATTCCTTTCAAGTTTTGTCCTTTAAGGATCGTGTGCTTTACTCCAGAAACAGGCAAAATCATTAAAATATCACCTTCTACTAATTTATCACCTTTTTTCATGTTGTTAGCCCAAAGGATAGTATTAGTTGAAACCTCAAACATATCAGCTATTTGTGAAATAGAATCACCCTTTCTCACCACATAAACACTAATATCTTCTCCAGAAGAGTCAAAAATATCTTTTTCGTCTGACACGCCCATTAAACCAATATTAGGAGAAAGTGCTTTGTCTTCAGAAATATTATCTATATTTATGTTTGTATCGTCAGTAATATTGACGTCATCTTTACTGTTTTTGTCCTCTAAGATTGAAATAGAGGAAACATTGGCTTGAAGCGCATATGCCTGATCACCGACAAAGATAGAAGAAAGGGAAGACATGAGCCCTGCCTCAACTGGTTGTAAAGACATAAAAATAACCCCAAACAATAAAGAAAAGGCTGAAATAACTCTTAATATTTTACTAACTTTTTTATTTTTAGGTTTTATAAAACAAACAAAGTGTCGCGAGATTTCCTTTTCTAGCCCAAAATATTCAATAAATATAAGGGTAGAATCACAGGACGACCATAGTACTGCAAACAAAAGGTTCTCACGATAATTACTACCATCTCTAGAATTCGGTCAACTTGCCCCATGCCTCTCTTCAGAACTATACCTCTAAAATAGCTCAAAAAGGGTCAAAAGTCAATTTAATCGTAAATTAATGTGGATAACTATTTCAACCTAAATTTGGTATTAAAAATTGAAAACTGTATAATATAAATATCATGAAAAAAATAAATCTAATGCCTAATACTAAGCTTAACCAAAAGATTGAAAAAAGTATCGCAGAAGAAAATAAAAAACAAAAAGAAAAAACAAATCCAAAAACTCCGGAAGAAATTGAAACAGAAAAAGAGATAGAAAATCTTTCACCGGAAGATAGGGGGAAAATTGGTTGGGGATTGAGTACTATTGGTTTTAAAGTTGAAAAAGCAAAAAACGACCTTTTTGCTGGAGCTTTTAATAAAGCACTGAATAAAATTGATAAGAAGGGAACTACTGGAAGATTTTTTACTGAAATGCAAAAAGGTTTCGAACGTGACGCAAAAGTTGCCTTTAAAAAAGCTGAAGACACCACGAGTGGTAAAGAAAAACACCGGCTTTCAAATGCGAGCCTACTCTTTGGGAATCTTGTGAGATATGGAAGAATGGTAACTGATTTAACTGGAGCGTCGCTCGCTTCACCATTACGCTATGTAATGATGGGAGGCATGGCGACTGCTCGTATGGCTGAAGCTGGTAAAGAAGCGCGTTTGAAAAATGAAGAGGTAATCGAAAAAACTAGAATTCAAGATGTAGAACGTGCAGAAGAAGAAGCTTGGAAAATATATGAAAAAGCACAACAAAAAGAACAGCAAGGAAATGTTTCTGCTGAAGCATTAAAAAATGCTTATTTGATGGAAATGCCTAAAGATTTGCAAGAAAGATTAAAAATACCTGATGTAGCAAATTCTTTTATCCAAAAAATATTAAAAACAGATATCGAAGGTGGATTAGCTCTTCTTGAAATAAAAATCACAAAGATACAAGGGGATGGGGGGCTTACACATGAACAAAAAGAAGCAGCAATCGAAAAACTTTTAATAAAAGAAAAGAAAAATTTAGAAGATTGTGATCGTATTATTACCCAATACGGCACTGTGGATGGACTGGCTATGGCTGGTCGCTATGCACAAACAGCGGGTAAAACTATCGTCGCAGTGGTAACAGTAGAAACTCTAGCCTTATCTGTAGATAAAATGTTTGAAAGTGTCTCTCATCTTTTAACCTCACACAACATTCATCCGATTGATGGAGCTGGAAAATTTGTAAAAGGTATATTGCATAGAGAAAAAACGATAGAAAAACCAGAAGCACCAACACCCGTGCCTAAACCTGCTCTAGATCAAGGGCCTACTTCTCCTGCGCCAGCAGATCCTGAACCAGAAGCATCAGCTGCTCCAGAAACGCCTAAACCAACTACTGAATTTACTAACGAGGGAATTAAGTTTGAAAATGGAAAAGGTGGAATACAAGGGATTTTAGATTTGAAAAAACAAATTGCAGAACAATATCATGGGGATTATTCCAAGGCACCAAAAAGTGTTCAGGATCTTATGAGTAGTGACCATAATGCCGTAGAAGAAGCAAAAAAATTTGGATTTTATAAACCAAATGGAGAAGAAAGTGCGTTGATTCGAGAGGGTTCAACTTTAAAATTTGATGACAAAGGAAATTTAATTTTTCATGACGCAGCGACAGGAAAGGATGTGGAGCGTTATGGGGGAAAGATGTTTGATTCAGATGGAAGTGCAAAAGTTTCAACAGAAAGTGGAAACGAAGTTTTTGAAAGCAAGGAAGATAGTAAAATCCATCTTGGAGATGACCTGCACACAAAAATTAAAGTACCTGAGCTAAAATTAGAATCTGACGTACATCCTTACGAACCAGCTCCAAAATCAGTTACTCCTGAAGAACTAACAAAAACAATACATGATCAATTAACTCCCAAAGAACCTGCTGGGACAATACATACAGGCACATCACAAGAAACTGGAATGAAAAGAAATACTGGTGGTGACACATTAACTGGTAACTCAGCAGATACAGGAAGAATGGCAAGTACTGGCGGTGGTGTGTTGTATTCTGGTGGAGGAAATGGGTACCCATTAGATAAATTACAAGGTTTTTCAGACCATGCTAAGCCTATTTTAGCTTTAAATCCAGAATTTTTAGAAAATCCCTATAATCTGTCTGAAGAAAAATTAATGCAAGCTTATGGGGCAAGACAAAATGATGTAGATTATTTATCCAAATTAGAACCAAGCACATGGAGCTGGAACAATTTTTCAAGCACTTTAAAAATGAATGCGAGTGAAGTTTTAAAATATGAAAAACAACCAAGCACTGATCCAGCAACTAACCATTTATCAAGTTATTTAAATATACTTAAAAACCATGCGGGGCTTAAACCAAAAGGTTTTATTGGAATAGGCGAAGAAAGTACTGAACATTTTATCGCTCGCTGTTTACAAGCATTAGCTGCTGGTAAGGGAAAAGACGGAATAACTCTAGAAATCTTTGAAGCAAATCTAAGAAAATAGATATTCATGTTATATTAGATGCGTGGATAAAGACGAAAAACATCTAAAAGGTCTAAATAGTGAACAAAAAGAAGCGGCGCTCCATATGAAGGGACCGCTTTTGATTATTGCCGGAGCAGGAGCTGGAAAAACAAAAACAATCACGCATCGAATTGTGAATCTTATAAAAAATGGAGTGTCCCCAGATAAAATCTTAGCGGTAACCTTCACCAACAAAGCTGCCAAAGAAATGCGGGAGCGCATTAATTTCGCAATAAAAGACAGCTTCATCGGCAATGCTTTTTCGAATAGTAAAAATGGAGGGCAATATGTTCTCGAGCGAACCCTTGGTAGGAGCGACGGCGACGGACAGAGAAAATTTTCAGCAGAAAATTTTCGTGGTGAGTCCGAGAATATTTTGTCCGAAGTTCCTTTTGTTTCTACTTTCCATTCTCTTGGAGTTTATATCATAAAAGAAAATGCCCGACTACTCGGACTCACGAGATATTTTACTATTTTAGATGAAGGAGATGCGAATACTCTTATTAAAAATATCTTGAAAGAAATCGGTGTAGACCCAAAACAATATGATCCAAAAAAAATAAAAAATATAATCTCACGAGAAAAAGGAAAATTTGTGCATTTGGCAGATTATATGGAAAGGGAAGAAGGCGGAGGAAGTTCTTTAGGTAAAATAGTAGCGCAAGTTTGGAATTTGTATGAGAAGCAAAAGATGAAAGAAAATTCTTTAGACTTTGATGACCTACTTTTGAAAGCTACAAAATTACTAAAAGAAAACGCAGAAATTAGAAAAATTTATCAAGAAAAATGGGAATATATACACGTCGATGAATATCAAGACACAAATGAAGTGCAATATTTGATGTCTAAATTACTTTCTGAAAGAAATAAAAATATTTGCGTGGTGGGGGATGCAGATCAAAATATTTATTCTTGGCGTGGAGCAAATTTAAAAAATATTTTAAATTTCGAAAAAGATTATCCAAATACAAAAATCATTTTATTGGAACAAAATTATCGCTCTACTAAAAATATCTTAGAAGCAGCCAATGAAGTAATCAAGAAAAATAAATATAGACCAGATAAAAATTTATTTACAAAAAATATTGAAGGTGAAAAGATAAGTCTTTACGAAGCCCTAGACGAAACCGACGAAGCTGAATTTGTTGCGACAAAAATTCTGGAGATACTAGACAGCTCCGCCGGAGACGCTTTTTCGGAGGTCCTCGGTTCTCCGGGTCCCTATCCCGGCCAGACCATCCAAAAAAGCGCATCCGGCAGAGCTCAAGATGCTGGAAAATATGTTCTCGAGCGAACCCTTGGGAGGAGTGGCGACGCGGAGCAGGAAGAATTTTCGGGAGAATTTTTTCGTGGTGAGTCCGAGAATGTTTTATCCAGCATCTCAATACTTTACCGAGCCAATTTCCAATCGAGAGCACTCGAAGAAGCAATGCTGAGATACAATATTCCTTATCAAGTTCTAGGAGTTAAATTTTTTGAAAGAAAAGAAATTAAAGACACTCTCGCATATTTACGGGCAGCTTTAAATCCAGATAGTTTATCTGACATAAAAAGAATCATGAATTTCCCTGCAAGAGGCATTGGAAAAGTAACTTTGATGAAAATTTTTGCTAACCAAAAAGAAACTCTACCAATAAAAACACAAATAAAAATTGATAATTTTTATAAAACACTGGAAGAAATAAAAGAAAAAATAAACAACTCAAAAACGAGTGAGGTAATAAAATTTGTAGTAAAAAAATCTGGAATAGAACAGGAATTACAAAATGGCACTGAGGAAGATATGGAAAGGTTAGAAAACATCAAAGAACTCGCCACCCTAGCGCTCAAATATGACAACCTAGCAGACGGGGGAGGCGTAGAAAAGCTTTTAGAAGATGCGTCTCTCGCCTCAGATCAAGATAGTTTAATGATTAACGAAGAAAAAAAGAAAGAGAAAACTGGGGTAAAATTAATGACGGTGCATGCCTCAAAAGGTCTTGAATTTGATTATGTTTTTATCACAGGGTTAGAAGATGGACTTTTCCCGCATCAAAGACAAGGAGAGAGTAAGGTGAATGAAGATAGTGAGGAAGAGAGAAGGCTTTTTTATGTAGCGCTCACTCGTGCTCGAAGAAAGTTATTCTTATCCTTTGCGAATTTCCGTACTATTTTTGGATCTCGCAATATCAATGCCCCATCAGAATTTATTACAGATATTCCAGCAGATTTATTAGAAAAGGAAGGCGAGGAGAGTGGAATAAAAACAATTTACTTATAAATAGGCACTAGGCTTTAGGCTCTAGGCATTAGCAAAAAAAATGCAAATAAAAAATCATAAAGCAAAAAAATCATTAGGGCAAAATTTTTTAAAATCAGAGTTGGCTCTACGAAAAATTATTGAAGCAGGGGAAATCAAATCAGATGATGTAATTTTAGAAATAGGACCAGGGAAGGGGGCTTTAACAAAAAAACTTTTAGAAAAATCTGGAACTGTTATCGCGGTAGAAAAAGACCGTGAACTTTTTGAATTTTTAAAAGAGAAATTTGAAAAAGAAATTTTAGAAAATAAATTAATTTTGATAAATGAGGATATCCTTGATTTTAATATAAATCAGGTGATTCAAAAGTTTTTCTCAGGTCCTCGGTTCTCCGGGTCCCTATCCCGGCCAGACCATTCCAAAAACTTTGAATCACCTGATTTTAAAATCATCGCCAACATCCCTTACAATATTACTGGCGCAATTTTGAAAAAATTTCTAGGGGGATTACATCAACCAGAGCTCATGGTATTAATGGTACAACATGAAGTTGCCAAAAGAATAGTGGGAAAGGGAAGCAACCCTTCGACTCCGCTCAGGGTAAAAGAAAGTATCCTTTCGATTTCTGTCAAAGCTTATGGAGAGCCAAAAATGATAATGAAAGTTGATAAAAGATATTTTTCACCCGCACCAAAAGTTGATTCGGCTATTATTTCAATAAAAAATATTTCGAGGGAAAAATTCACCTCACCCCAACCCTCTCCTTATAAAAGAGAGGGAGGCAACGGGACTGTTCAAAATAAATCTTTGAACAATCAGATCTTCGAAGAAAAATTTTGGGAAATAGTAAAAGCGGGATTCGCACACAAAAGAAAAAAGCTCTCGAGTAATTTAAAGAACGTCTGCCAAAGCCTTGCTTTGGCAGATTTGAAAAATAAAAGAGCGGAAGATTTAACTCTCGAAGATTGGATAATCTTAGCTTCTAAAGCGGGGAAGAACCAACCATTGGAGTAATGGTGCCGGTGGTAGGAATAACGATAGGATGATGAGCAGGTATGATACAAACACCAGGTGTTACATAATCCCCAAGTAACCAACTAGTAAAAGGTATATTATAGCTTGCAAATCCTTGAGTTCCTGGATAATAAGTGAGAAGGCTTACAAAAGTCGGTGGTAAAGGAGAAATAGTGATCATCCAGCTAGCATTGTATGCGCAGAAAAAAGGAAAAAGTAAAGCACCACCAAATGGTATACCAACTGCTGCATGCGCAATAGGAGGTTTAATTCCTAAAAAGGAAAAGGTTTTGGTAAGAACTTTGTCAAACAAAGATGAAAGTGGCTTGGTTTTTAAATTAGCGCTTAATTTACTTTCATTTGTAAGTAATTCTTCAAATTTTTTATTATAATCAACATCACTATTTATAATTGTTTCCCTGAGAGTATCCGCTATAATTTTAATATCTTCTTCACTGGAACCAGATTTTCTGCTCACTTCCACTACTGTTTTAATAAACTGATCCATATTAATACTATTAGAAGCAACTTTGGGAGTAGGTGTAGGAGTAGAATTAGAGATAGGGGCAGAGGTAGGGTTTAATCCTTTATTTACAACACTTTTTACGATATTATCACACTTAATACCAGTTTTTGGACTAAATCCTGCATTTGAAATACAGCCTTCTGGGTAAATATTGCCTACCTTCACAGCATTTAAGGTTGCACGGGTAAGGGGACCAACGATGCCATCAGTTACCAAGCCGTTATTTGATTGGAAAGTTAAAATTGCAACCTTGGTCAAGGATCCAAAGCTACCATCTGCCACTATTCCTATTTTTCTTTGAAGACATTCTACTTCAGTACCCTTAGAACCTACTCTTAATTTAAGAGTAATACTACAATCAGTAGAAACTGCAAAAATAGTCTGTGAAAAAGAAAAGAGAGTAAAAATAATAAATAAATAAAAATAAAACGTTCTCATAATCATAATTATAACATAATCTAGTGTCTAGATATCCCCAAAAACCTAGTTTCCTTTTAAAAGAGATGTTACAATTAACTTGTTATTAAAATATTTTTGGTAAAACACAAAAGGATAATTCTAATCATCTTAGCGGTGCTTTTTTTAGTGGTACTTTTTCTTTTTCAAAAGACATCTATCTTTAAAAATACTGAAATATCTAAACAAGAAATAAATCCAAATGGTTTATCTTATGATGAAAATGCAACCATAGAAGATTTAGTGAACAAAGATACTGATGGTGATGGAATACCGGACTGGCAAGAAGGTTTATATGGACTTGACCCAACTAAAAAAGAAACCAACCCAGGCACACCTGACAGCTCAGCATTAAGTAAATTAAGATCTGAACAAGGAAAAGACACGGGAACGACAAGCGGAGGCCTTGCTTCCGCAGGAACAGAGAATTTAACTCAAACGGAAAAATTCTCCAGAGAACTTTTTACCACAGTGGCCGCTCTAAACCAAAATGGTCAAGTGAACCAAGAAACCATAGACGCCTTGAGTAATTCTCTCTCAGAAAAAATAGAAAATTCTACCCAGAGAAAAATCTATACGATTTCTGATATTAAAATCATAAACAGTGACACCAAACAAGCCATCCAAAAATATAGCGACGCTTTAAATGCTATTTATTTAAAACAACATATCAAAAAAGGAGTATCGACTATCTTGCAAGAATTTGTGGCAGATGAAACAAATATTGAAAAATTATCAGAACTTGATTTGATCATTAATAAAACAAATCAAATCATCAGTGAGTCATTAAAAATACAAGTTCCACAATCTCTCTCACTTTTTCATTTAGCATTAATAAATAATTCTGAAAAAATGGTGGAAAATATTAGTGATATAAAGCTTTATGATGGTGATCCGATAGTGGCAATAAACGCCATCGTCCAGTATGGAAATGACGCTGCGACTTTAACATCTTCAGCCAACAACCTTATAAATACCATCAAACAAAAATTGAACAACTAAGTTAAAAATTATATAATAAATATAAGGAAATGAAAAAAAACTCAACTAAAAATAAAACAATAAAATTTATCTCCATTCTTTTAATCATTTCAATTATCACTCCTGCTGTTTTATTTTCTAGGCCAAAACAAACTGAAGCTGTAGCCCCAGCACCAGGACCAGGGGTACCAGTTATGGATTTCTTAAGCGAAAGTTTTGATATTAAAAATTGGGCAGAATACATAGGCAATCAATTACTTAAAATGGCCGCCAAACGAATCTTGGCAAAAATGACTCAAGCCACTATAAATTGGATAAATTCTGATTTTCATGGATCACCACTTTTCTTAGAAAATCCTGACTCTTTCTTTAGAGATATAGCAAAATCAGAGCTAAAAAATGTAGTAAATACATTCGGCTACGACAGCTTACTATATCCTTTCGGAAAACAATTTGCTTTAAGTGCGATAAATAGTTACAAAAGCAAACTTTCCGATAATATGGGATACACTTTGAGCAAAGTAATGAATTCAGCGCAAGCTGAAAATTACAGAAATAATTTTAATGCCGGTGGATGGAATGGATTTTTAATAAATACACAATACCCCCAAAATAATTATCTAGGATCCCAAATGCAAATGACTGACGTACTTGCTAGAGGGCTTCAAAATACCACTCAAAATGCCGCGCAAAAAACCCAATCCCTTCTCCAACAAGGCATGGGCTTTCTCTCTCCTCAAACTTGTCCGTCTAATCCTAAATATAATAATGGCATAAATGAATTTAATAGACCGAGCTTTCAAAATCCTATCGCCTTTAATCCACCAGTAGTAAGAGAAGGGGGTCTTGATTCTGAAGGTAACAACTTACCAACAAATCCAGAAGACCAACAAGCATACGATGACTATGTTCATGATTATTATGCAAATGAAGCAGGGGCAAAAGCTACATGGGCACTGACAAATGCTTGTCCAGGTGGTTTAAAAAACACTACTCCTGGTTCAGTGGCAGCAAACCAAATATTTACCGCCGTTGGTACTCCATTCCTACAAACCGCACTTGATGGGGCGATAGGTAATAGTTTGGCTTCAATTTTTGATGCCCTTTTAAATCACTTTTTAGATAAAGGTTTGAATGCTCTCTCAGGTGCAGTTAGTGGCACACCTCCAGTGGACAATTGGAGCTATAATGGCACTACCTTAGATGGTAGTACTCCCACAATCGGATCTTTGAATATTCCAAATAATGTTTCGGTTTATGTCGGACAAACAACCAGCACAACGATATCAGGCGGTTCAGGAAATTATGATATTCAATTTCAAACAGACACATTTTCTATAGCTACTGCTATAATTAATACTTCTAGTTCCTCTGGAAATAAACTCACAATCACTGGAATTGCACCTGGAACAACTTCAATCGTAGTCCAAGATTCATCTAACCCAACTCAGAATGTCACTATCACTATTACAGTAAGTGCTATTGGAGCCATCATGGTTACTCCAGCAAATATTTTCACTACTGCTGGTGGTCAAGTCATCGCCTCTATGTCTGGTGGAGTAGAACCTTATGCTATTCAAACAGGTCTAAATGAATCGACTGCGATAGCCATCCTCTCTGGTACAAACTTGATCGTGTCTGGCGTAACAGATGGTGTTACTTCTGTTGTCATAAAAGACTCTTCTAGTCCCGCCAAAAATGTCATTGTACCTATTACTGTAGGTATTCCAATATCTCAGTCTGAAAACCCTACCAATCACAATTACAATAATCTTACGCTCGGTAAACCTGAGTTTGGTGTTAGATTATATCCAGGCCAAGCGGTGTATTTTGTGGCTGACACCTCAGCAGCTAAATCATTTATATCTATGGGCATGGCTCAAATCAACCAAGCAGCCAATACTAATATGGTAGTGACCACAGATCCCAACAATATCGATCAGTGGTATGCGGAGCTAAAAAATCAATATGAAAGACTCAATGTATGGGGAGGGAATGCTAGTTGGCCAATATCTGCTCCTGTCTCATTCGCAAATATGGATAATGCTGGTATAGGAGAGACAGTAACATTCAACAAGGATAATTTGAAACCAAAAATATGGATAATGATAAAAAACGAAAGCAACTTATTGAATTCTGTATTTAATCTAGGATTATCTGGACAATAGAAGAAAATATAAATACCAAAATAAGTTTATAAAAAATGTCAAAAGATTTAACAAAAGAAAATTCTGTTACTGGAAAAAATAAATTTTATACTACTCCAGTAGTAGAGCAAAGCTCACTACGGGGCAAGAAAAGTAAAATTTTAGTATTGGGATTTTTGCTTTTTGTCTTGATCGGTATTTTTGGACCGATGGTGATGGTGCATGCCTCTGCATCTGATCCTCAAGAAGCTTGTGATACTACTCCGCCAACTAATGCACCTTGTGTGGATACATTTAACAATCAGTGGGTTATAACAGCAGGACAGCCGACGATAGACGACACACCAGCAGACCCGGCAGCACCCGCAACACCTAATCCAAATCAATCAGCTTTTGAAAAAGAAATTACTGACAATAAATGTTCTGTTAACCCTCTTGCTTCAGGTACTTTTTGGCCTGGATGTTTTATCCAACTTTTTTATGGTATTTTTTATGTTATTCCTAGTTGGTTGCTATATGTATCCGCATATTTTTTTAATGTCTTGGTAAATATAACTTTATATAGTTCATTTCTTTCCAACCCTTTTGTAAGAGAAGCTTGGGGGATAGTGCGCGATCTTTCTAATATTTTCTTTATACTCATATTGCTTTATATAGCTATTAAAGTTATTTTAGGAATGGGAGGGTCTGAGGTTAAAAAAATGATAGGAAGTGTCGTAATAATGGCACTACTTATAAACTTTTCTATGTTTTTCACTCAAGTTATTATTGATTCTTCTAATATTTTAGCGTTGATTTTTTATAATAAAGTAAGCGTTAACACAAAAGATGCACAAGGAAATGACAGGCCGTATACAAGCACGGGGAATAGAGAAAAAGATGTTGCGGGGGGATTAGTAAACGCTTTTGACCCTACAAAATTAGTAAGTCAGGAATATTTAGATAATGCTAAGCAACAAGAACCAATAAACGGAGTTCCTGTACCCCCAGCTGCCAAAGTAGCACCTGGAATATTAATTGGTATGCTTCTTATCGCTGGAGTACTTATGCTTTTTGCTGCTTACTGTCTTATTATAGTTGGTTTAAGCTTTTTAGGACGACTTATAGAATTTTTTGTTTTAATTATTTTTTCTCCTTTTGCTTTTATGTCTTCAGTAGTTCCTTCTTTTAAAAAAATTGACTCTTTGGGATGGGATGCTTGGTTTACACGCCTGATCAAAGTTTCTTTTATGGCGCCGATTTTTATGTTCTTTTTATATTTCATATTTATGCTCATTCATGCAGACATATTTAAAGGCCTTCAAACAGCATCGAGCACTCGAATGATAGAATCGTTGTTGGGAATTATTCTTCCTGCATTATTAATTTTAGTTCTTCTTCTAAAAGCAACTGACTATGCTAAAAAGGGTTCTGGCGCGATAGGTGAAATGGTAATGAAAGGCGCAAAGATTGCAGGCGGATTAGCTCTGGGAGCAGGGTTGGGAGCAACAGCTATTGCTGGACGAAGTGTTCTAGGTGGAGGTGGGGGAACTCTTGCTAATAAATTAGCAAGTAGAGCAAATAAATTTGGAGAGTCTGAATGGGGAAATAGGCTGGGTATGAACAAAGTCGCTAGTGGATTAACAAGCGTTGGTGCTTTTGCCCAAAAGAGTAGTTTTGATGTACGGGGAGTAAAAATTGCCGGCAAAAACTTATCAGGGGCTACAGGAATGAACCTCGGTGAAGCACAAAAAGGCGGAATCGCACAAACACGAAAAGAAAAAGTAGAAAAAAATATAAAGAGAGCAAAAGGACTTGAAGTTAGAGAGGATGAATCATTAAAACAAGCATTGAATAAAACTGAAATGGATCTGCAGGCTTTGTTGAGCACAAATGCACAAGAAATTAGCACACTTGATAAAACAATTGAAAAGAAGAGGCAAGAAGCGGTTGACGCAGAAAGAGACTTTAAAGCTGGAACAATTACACAATTAGAATTACAAACAAAAACAAATGCATTAAAAAATGCAAAACAGGACAAAACTGCTTTCATGAAAGGAGAAAGTTATATGACTCTAGATAGTGCTGGAAAAGCTTACGAGAGGAAAGGAACTGGAAAGAATATTGATGCTCTAGAAAAATTACAGAAAGAACAAATTCAAACAATTAAAACCGAAAATGTAAGAAGGAGGCAGGCTTATGCTCAAAGAATAGTAAAATTTAGCTTTGGAAATGATCGTGGTTTTAATAAAGAAGCTGCCCATAAAATAATGACAGAGGTTAAGTTAGACAGTGGAACAAAAACATAAAGTTATATGACTGACAAATTAAAACAAACAATTAAAGAAGAAGTAGCGAAGCTATCAAAAGAAAATCAAGAAGTGATAAGTACTTTTGGTTGGGAAAATATTGCGGAAGAAATTGGTAAAAAAAATTTACTCTTAGATGATGAAATAAATCTTTTTCAAGCAGAAATTCTGATTGTTTTAGCGGGATTAGAAGATCCAAATTTCTTCGCGCAAAATATTGAGAACAATATCGGCACCAGTAAGACAGAAGCAGAAAAAATAGCGGAAGAAGTAAATCAAAAAATATTTACACCAATTTCTGAAAAAATATTAGCAAAAATAAAAACAAGCGATAAGGTAAAAAATGCATCCGCTGAACAAAATCTTAATTTTATTCTCTCTGGTGGAGATTATTCTGCTTTCTTGGAACAAAAAGAAAATGTAAACAATAAAGAAGCACCAGACACAGTCTTACCAGTCTTTTTTATAAAAAAATAATATATACTACAATAAATATATGGATAATATAGAAAACACAACAGATTTATTACAAATAAAAATTGAAAAAGCAAAAGCGGAATTGCCAAAAGAAACCCGAAACGCCATCAACACTGTTGATTACAAAGCAGTTATCTTGGAAATGAGGAAAACAAAAGGATATACCTTTGAACAATTAGGAGACCTAGAGACTGAAACAGAATTATTACTTTGCGGGCTTCTTGGTCCAGAAAATTACCCAAAAGAACTAGCAAACAGAATGCATCTTTCTGGAGATGAAGTAAATGAATTGGTAAAAGAAATGAATGAGCTAGTTTTTGTAAAAATAAAAGAAAGCTTGATAAAATCATCGGAAGGGGAAAGTGATATGCAAATATTAAATTCTGCAGGGATTGAAATTATAGATGAAAATAAAAAAGAAATAAAAAAAGCACCTCCGATCTTGGCGCAAAAACTATCTGGTTCTTTTCAGGTTCCAATAGTAAAAACTGAACATTCTATAGAAAATATTACCAAAGCAAGCATTCCAACTCCACCAAAAATCATAGTGAGCAAGCCAGCCATCGATCCATACAGAGAAATTCCGGAATAAATGCCAACAAAAAACATCAGAAACACTAGGTGCTAGAAAAAATCTATATTATATGGAATACCATATAACAACAGCATTCGGACAATAAACAAATAAATTTGTTTTTGCTCCTCATTTGTTGTTATAATTAGATTAAGCCGTTGCTTGCCCCATGCAATTTAAAGTTCCACAATTTTTAGACATTGAAGATAAAATATTTGGCCCTTTTACTTTTAGGGAATTTGTTTACTTGGCAGGTGGAGCAGGTCTATGTTTTATTCTTTATAAATTACTAGGTCTTATTTTAGGATTAATCCCAATTTTGGCTATTGCCGGATTCTCACTCGCTCTTACTTTTTACAAACCAAACAACAAACCTTTCATCAATATGATTGAATCTAGTTTCAAATATTTTACCCAAAATAAACTTTATATTTGGAAAAAAAGTGTATCTGCCCGCAATACTTCAAATATGGCTGATACAGACGGGAAGAAAAATAAAATTCAAATGATGCATTCAAATAATTTAGAATTAAACGGAAGCAAATTGCGAGATCTAGCTTGGAGTTTAGATGTATTAGATTTAAGTAAACAAAAAGGAAACAATTTACAATAAAAATATGGCCTTAAATGCAAAAGCAACTCAAGAGTTTGTCCCGATCAAGGAAGTCCGTGATGGAATAATCGTGTTAAAAAACGAAGAATTACGAGCTATTGTTTTAGCTAATTCTGTAAATCTATCTCTAAAGTCTTCTGATGAACAACAAGCAACCATAATGCAATTCCAAAACTTTCTTAATACTTTAGATTTTTCTGTACAAATATCAATACAGTCTAGAAGACTAGACATCAGGCCATATCTCCTACTTTTAGAAAATAGAATTAAAGTACAAAATGAACCCCTTTTAAAATTACAAACCAGAGAATATATAGAATTTATTAAAAATTTTACTGATTCCGTGGCTATCATGACCAAAAACTTTTTTGTAGTAGTGCCTTACACCAACTCTACCTTTAAATCAGATTCTGGAATAATAGATAGAATATTTTCAAGAAAAAATAAAGAAGAAATAAAAGCCGCCCAACAAATAGCTTTCGAAGAAAAAAGGTCCCAGTTGGAAGAGAGGGTAGCTGTCATTCAGCAAGGCCTTTCTCGTTGTGGTATAAATTCAGCCCAGCTCGGCACCGAAGAAGTAGTCGAAGTATTTTATAAAGTTTTCAATCCAGGAGAGATAGAAGGGAAAATAAAAATAGAGTAGGCGCTAGGCAACTAGGCATTAGGCATTAGCAAATTCAAAAGCTAGAGCCTATAGAGCCTAAAAGCTAAAGCCTGAATTAATATGAGTATTTTAGAAAACATAAAAAAATTATTAGGAGGAAAAAAAGAAACTGGGGCTGGAGAAATGCGAGCTTCTGTTTTGGCTGTCTTACCAGAAAAGATTTATGAATCTGCAAATTTAGAGCTCCAAGACGTAATTGCTCCATCAGCTTTAAAGATTGATCCAAAATCCATAAATTTAGGCAATAAAATAGCCCGTACTTTTTTTATAATATCTTATCCGAGATTTTTAACAGACAATTGGTTTTCTCCTATAATTAATTTGGATAAAATTTTTGATATTTCAATATTCGTTCACCCTATAGATACTTCTCTGATGCTTCGACAATTTCAGAAAAAAGTGGCTGAGGTTCAGAGTCAAATAAATGTCCGAGAATCAAAAGGAATGGTACGTGATCCGATGCTGGACACTGCCTACGAAGACCTAGAAGGGCTTCGTAATAATTTGATCCAAGCCCAAGAAAAAATGTTTGATGTGGGAATTTATATTACGATTTATGCAGATAACGAAATGGAGTTATTTAAAATAGAAAATGAGATAAAATCGATGCTTGAATCAAAGCTTATATATATCAAGCCGGCGCTTTTCCAACAAGAAGAAGGTTTCAAAAGTGTTATTCCAATAGAAACAGACTTATTAAATATCCATCAAAAATTAAACTCTGAGCCACTTTCGAGTGTCTTCCCATTTATTTCTTCTGACCTTACTTCCGACAAAGGAATACTCTATGGTATTAATAGACATAACTCGTCCCTCGTTATCTTCGACCGATTTTCCTTGGAAAATTACAATTCTGTAACCTTTGCTAAATCAGGTTCTGGAAAATCTTATGCCACAAAATTAGAAATCCTACGATCCTTGATGTTTGATATAGATGTTATCGTGATAGATCCAGAAAGAGAATATGAATTCTTGACTGAAGCTGTCGGTGGACGATATTTTAATATCTCTCTTTCTTCAGATCACCATTTAAATCCTTTTGATTTACCAATACCTCGTGAAGATGAAACAGCCGAAGATGTCTTGCGTTCAAATATTATTAATCTAGTGGGACTTTTCAGACTGATGTTAGGAGGACTCACTCCAGAAGAAGATTCAATGGTGGATAGAGCTATTTCAGAAACTTATGCCATAAAAGATATCACCCCAGAATCGGATTTTTCAAATATAGAGCCTCCTCTTCTTTCAGATTTTGAAATGGTGCTCTCTGGAATGGAAGGAAGTGATTCAGTTATTGCTAGACTAGCAAAATATACCAGAGGTTCTTGGGCAACCTTTCTCAATAGACCATCCAATGTAGACATTAATAAAAAATTTGTGGTATTTTCTGTCCGTGACATGGAAGACGAATTAAAACCAGTAGCTATGTATATCATAATGCATTACATTTGGAATGCGATTCGCAAGAATTTAAAGAAACGCTTGCTCGTAGTAGATGAAGCTTGGTGGATGATGAAATCCGAAGATACCGCATCATTCTTGTATTCCATTGCTAAAAGAGGTAGAAAATATTACTTGGGTCTTTCTACTATCACCCAAGACGCAGCTGACTTTATGAAGTCTCCCTATGGTGTACCGATTATTACCAATTCCTCTATTCAGCTTCTTTTAAAACAATCACCAACCACGATTGATATTTTGCAAAAGACCTTCAATCTCACTGATGAGGAAAAATATTTACTTTTGGAATCTGGGTTAGGAGAGGGTATATTCTTCGCAGGACTAAAACATGTGGCTATAAAGATAGTTTCTTCTTATACCGAAGATCAGATCATTACCTCTGACCCTTCACAAATATTATTAAACAAAAAAGCTAGAGAAGAAAAAGAAGCACGAGAGATAGCAGGGAAGTAGGTATGATATATCCCGACAGTAAAGCTTTTGTCTTTGATAAAAGTTTCACTACCGAGTATAATTAGAATATATGAAATTTTGGAAGTTAATATTCTCATTTTTTATTATAACAATTACGGTATTAGGAACTTTTTTACCTTTAAAGGTAGGGGCTACCTCGATTGATATTTTAGTTAATGTATCCCCAGAAAATCCAGCTCCTCTTGAAAACGTAGATATTACTTTAAAAAGTTATGTTAACAACCTAGACATTGTTTTAATTTCTTGGTCTATAAATGGTAAAAATATTTCATCTGGAATCGGTAAAAAATCTTTTTCTCTTAACGCTCCAAATGCAGGAGGGGAAACAACTGTCATCGCCACTATCTCTCTACCTGATGGCGCAACAAATACAAAGATAATAATAAAGCCCTTAGCTATGGTATTACTCACACAGGCCTTGGATTCTTATGTGCCTCCATTTTACAAAGGCAAAGCCCTACCTTCGCCTGATAGTTTAGTAAAAGTTGTCGCTCTGCCAGAGGTAAAGTCTGGTTCCAATTTTATAAATCCTAAAAACATGACTTATGTGTGGAAAAAAGATTATACTAACAACCAAGATGGTTCTGGTTATGGAAAGAATTCTTTTACTTACATAAATGACTATCTTGAGAATTCAAATAATATTGAAGTAACAGCGAGAACCACTGATCAAAAATATTCTTCAACAGAAAGTATAGATATAAAAATAACAAAACCAAAAATTGTATTTTATAAAAATGATGCTAATTTAGGAACAATTTGGGAACAAGCATTAACCAATGGGTATAAAATATTAGGTGAAGAAGTCATCGAAGCAGCACCATATTTTATCTCACCGAAAGACATCAGGATTCCGACTCTTACCTGGGATTGGTTTATAAATAATGAAACGGTCAATGCACCTATCTATAGAAAAAATACACTACCGCTCAAAGCACAAGCTGGAATTTCTGGAACATCTAAAATAAGATTGGACATTAATAATATAGATAAAATTTTTGAAAGTACCACCAAAGAAATCAATGTAAGCTTTTAAGTAAAAAATGAAAAAAAATATATTTAAAAAAATAATAACCTTAACATATCTCGCTTTTATATTATTTGGTTTTTTAGCTCCTATATATTTTAGTGAAGCAATTAGTGCTTATGACCAATGTGTGATTGATGCTGTAAATAACGGAGGAGATGCCTCACAATGTAATAGTTTATCAGCAACACCAACAACTAATTACAATCTTTTAGCCCCACTACCCAACCCTGACGGTGAAACACTGACTACTTTTGACCCTACACAAGAAAATAATTTGAGTGCGTATTTAAATTTAATGATCAAGATTTTCATTGGTATCTGTGCTGTCTTGGCAGTAGTCATGATCTTCATGGGTGGTATTCAATATATGACGAGCGAACTTCCTGGGGAAAAAGGCGACGGCAAAGGCAAGATTGTAAATGCAATTTTTGGTCTTATCTTAGCCCTCGGTGCTTGGACATTGCTTTATACAATAAATCCTAAATTGCTCGATTCTAGTTTATCAAGTTTGAAAGATGTGACGATTACAGTAGAGTTAGGCGGTGAAGGTACAAGAGAACTAAATACCGCAACAATAAAAAATGATTTAACTAATGTTGGTATTATTTGTCCTAGGGATGGTGGACCAAATGCTCTTTCTGGGATTGCTAAATCCTATGTAGGAAATTCCAGCTATAGTCAACAAGACAGAAATACTGTTAAGGGAGGCAAGGCAATGATAGATTGTTCTTCTTATGTAAGTCAGGTATATGTCTGTGCAGGATTATCAAATCCTGGAGGAACTTCTACTGGAATATTTGGTTCAGGAAGTACTGTTGCCACAAGTGTCAGTTCTGATGGAACGAAAGTAAATGGTGTGCCATTAAAGGCTGGTGATTTAATTGGGTGGACTCCACAAGGAGGGAAGGCTGGCCATGTGATGATGTATATAGGCGATGGTAAGATGATAGATGCACAAGGTCAAGGAGGAGTCGCAGTAAGACCCGTAAGTTCATATGCAGGAAGAATAAAATACGTTAAAACACTTTAATTTATGTCAAAAAGAAATTTTATACTTTTAATAATAATCATCGTCATCGGAATAAGTACATTATTTGGATATTTTTATTTCAATCCAGGAACAAATACAAATACACCAGGAGAAGACAGCACGGGTACAAATTTTATTTCACAATTTAATCCATTTGGAAATAATTCAACAAAGCCCCCCACGAATACCACACCCCCAGTGGATATCTCTGGAGATGGACAAATTTCTACAACACCAGAGACAAACATAAAATTAAAAAAGGTTTCGAGCATGCCTATCGCGGGTTTTACCGTATTTTCCAAAGAAAGATTGAAAGAAATCCCTGTGGTAGCGCCAGAAATTGATCCAGCAACAGGTTTAATAATTCCTCCAAAGACAACAACTACTACAAAAACAACCAAGCCAACTCCACCTCCAACAGAATTTATGCCAGCTTTAAGATATATAGAAAGAGCTACAGGAAATATATATCAAACCTTTGTAGACAAAATAGAAGAAAAGAAATTTTCTACCACAATAATACCAAAGGTTTATGAAGCATTTTTTGGAAACAAAGGGAATTCTGTAATTATGCGATATTTAAAATCAGATGCTAAAACGATTATAACTTTTGTCGGTACTTTACCAAAAGAATTTCTTGGCGCAGACACCACGAGTAGTAATGAAATAAAAGGGGTGTTCCTCCCGGAAAACATAAAAGATTTAAGTCTATCAAGTGATTCTAATAGTATTTTTTATATGTTTAGCAGTGGGAATAATTTGGGAAATAATTTAGGAGACAACATAATTGGTACAACACTTAATTTATTAAATAATAAAAAAGTTCAGGTTTTTGATTCACCTTTCACTGAATGGTTGTCCTTATTTCCAAATAATAAAATGATTACTTTCACCACCAAACCTTCATTTGGAATCCCTGGATATATGTACGCTATGGACCCAAATAATAAAAACTATAATTTTCACAAAATATTAGGTGCTGTAAATGGGCTTACTACTCTCACTAGTCCTAATGGGAAACTGGTTCTTTATAGCAATGACACCTTATCACTTAATATTTATCATACAGATACAAAAGTTTCCAATACGTTGGGGGTGAGAACATTGGCGGAAAAATGTGTTTGGAATAAAACTAATGATGTTGTTTATTGTGGAGTACCAACCACTATTCCTAACGGCCAATATCCGGATAGCTGGTATCAAGGAGAAACTTTTTTTAGAGATCGAATTTGGAAAATAGATATTAAAACTGGAAATACAACAATGATTGCAGACCCTGTCGCTCTAGGTGGGGAAGACGTCGATAGTATCAAACTTGCATTAGATAGTAGTGAGGACTATTTATTTTTTGTGAATAAAAAAGATTCTTTTCTTTGGGAGCTCGCTTTAAAATAAAGAAAAAGAAAATATCAAAATTTATAAAGCAATCTATCTGGCATTGCTATGCCAGCGAACTGCTCGGCTCGTCAGCCTGCGCAAGGCTTTCTAAACTTTATATTTTCTTTTTCTTACATAACCCCAATATATTTAATCACCACTCGGCGATCACGCCCAAAGCCCACAGACTCAGTTTTTAAATCATTTGCTTCAGACAAAAATTCATGCACGATCCTACGCTCAAATGCAGACATTGGATCAATTTCAATATTAGACTTAAAATATCTCGCTCTTTCTGACATCATATGAGCTATTGCGCGAATACTCTCAACATGTTTTTTTTGAAAACCATTTATATCTATAATAACACCTAATCCTTGTGGTTCCGTTGTCTTTACATCATTGCGAGGATTTTTTGATTCTATGATTCTGTGAACAAGATAACTCAATGCATGCAAACCTTCACCTTCACGCCCAATAAAAAAATGTGGTTCACTAACTTCCACAGAAACCCATATATTTTTAGGTTTATCATCAATAATTGAAATTTTATTTAATTTTACTGTGGTTTTTTCAATTAATTCTTTTATTAAATTTTGGATTTCTTCTTTCTCCATATTATTTAATTACAATCTTAAAATTTTTCTCTTTTTTAACATAAATCTGTTGACCAACCATAAAAAGATTGCTGGTAATCCAATAAAGAGCCACTGCTCCAGAGATACTATAAGCAATAAAAGCGACAATAAATGGAAAAACATATTTCATTTGCATACTCATATTTTTAGTAAAACTTTCTGCAAAAGAAGAGCCGGTCCCTGAAGAGACAGGTGGTTTTGGCATAAAATATGCTTGTAGATATTGAGATAAACCAGCCAAAATAGCCAAAACTAAACTTTTTTTAGTGATATCAAGAAAACCAAGAAAAACCATGTTAATTTGTGAAGGAACCTTAATAAATGAGTAGAGAAGTCCACTTTCAAAATTTATTCCTTTAAAAAAGACATAATATAAAGCAAAAATAACAGGAATCTGAACTAAAACCAAAAGACATCCTGAAAAAGGATTGGTGTTGTGTTTTTTATATAATTCAAACGTAAGACGTGCTTGTTCTTCTTTAGAAGCCCCACTTGTCTTTATTTTATTAATCTCAGGGGTCAAAATATTCATCTCTGCCTGACTTTCAATAGATTTTTGAGACAAAGGGAAAAGAATAATTTTAACAAGAACAGTAAGAACAATAACTGCAATACCAACGTCTCCGCCAGGAATAATTGACACTAAAAAAGCCAAAGCGTTTAATAATGGCTGATATAAAATAGTATTCCATATATTTGTAAGCATTACCTCATTCTATATGAAAAAGCAAAAAAACGCTAGAAAATCAAACAACGGGATCAACCCTGTCGCTCGCGAGTGACGGGGTCAATGTGGTTTTTCTGCCAAGGATGGCAACGTAATATACGTAAAAATCCTAAATAAATACCCTTTAAAGCGCCGTACTTTTCTATCGATTGTTTTGTGTATTCTGAACAAGTAGGGTAAAAAACACAACTGGGTTTCAAAAAAATAGAAATATGTTTTTGATAAAAGCTAATCCCGTTAGAAGCCGCCCTCGCTAGTAAGCGAGTGCTTCGGTCACCTTGGGGAGACCTGCTTCTAACGGGACTAATTAATTTTTGTAAGTATATTTTTAATTTCATCTTCAATTACAGAAATATCATCTTGATATTTTTTAAATATAAAAACACCCATAAGCCCAGAAGGGAATTGATCTATATGCTTAGCAAGGGCTGTATATCCTCGACGTCTTAGCAAATTTCTCTTAACAGCAAGTTTGGCTACACTTTTTGGAGCTATAAAGGAAATTTTTACCCCTTTATTGGTACTTTTTAAGTATTTAAAAGTAAAACTAGGGGAAACAAAGAATCTGCCTTCTTTAAAGATCTTGTCTACTTCTTTGGTGCTCACTCTATTTTTTTTAGGAAGCATATTTAAACCAAGTTAAACACTGAGTTTTTTTCTACCCTTTTGGCGTCTTCTTTTAAGAACCTTTTTCCCGGTCTTAATCCTGGATCTAACCAAAAAACCATGGGCTCTTGCTCTTTTTCTTTTTTTAGGTTGATATGTAACTGACATAATCAAAGTTTACAATATTATTAAGAATAAATCAAATTCATTTAATCTTCCTCGTAAAAAATTATTAAGAAAAAATTTTTATCCACAGCTTATCAACAGAGTTAATAAGCTTTAAAAGATGCCTTCTGTTTTATAAAGAGTATAATATGAAACTATGAACACAAACCAATTGTGGAAAAACTGTTTACTAAAAATTGAATCTGACATGTCTAAAGCCAATTTTAGTACATGGTTTAAAAATACATCTATCGCAAAAGAGGAAAATGGGATTGTGTATGTAGGAGTACCAAATGAATTTGTTCGTGATTGGCTTATAAATAAATACCATAAACTCATAACCAAAACCATAGCCGAAAATTATGAAAATATGCGTGCGGTAGAATATGTAATTACAAAAATAGAAAATTCTAAACAAGAAACAATAATAAGTGAAACCATAGAAAAAGAATTACCTTTAAAGGATTTATATATAAATCCAGAGAATAATCTAAATCCACGTTACCATTTTAATTCTTTTATTGTCGGGGCCTTCAACGAACTCGCTTATGCGGCTTCCCAAGCAATAATAGAATCACCTGGAACTAAATATAATCCATTTTTTATTTATGGTGGCACTGGTCTCGGAAAAACTCACTTGATTCAAGCTGTAGGAAATTCAATAAAAAATAAACATCCTGAAAAAAAGGTGCACTATATGACCTTGGAAAAGTTTGCAACAGATTTTATAAACTCCCTCCAGGGGAATAAAGCAAATTCTTTTAAAGAAAAATATCGTAAATATGATCTTTTGATCATAGATGATATCCAATTCATTGGTAAAATGGAAAAAATTCAAGAAGAACTTTTTCATACATTTAATACTTTTTATGAAAACAATAAACAAATTATTTTTTCTTCCGATAAACACCCTAATTATATTCCAGAACTAGCAGATCGTTTAAAGTCTCGTTTTGCTGCAGGAATGATTGTAGACGTCACTGAGCCAGAATACGAGTCTCGTCTCGCAATTATTAAGGTAAGGCTTCGTGAACTCAATATAACCTTAGAAGAGGATGTAATTGATTATGTTGCTTCTTCCATCCAAGGAAATATTCGTGAGCTTGAAGGAAGCTTAAATCTTATTATTTGCCAATATCGCTTAAAAAATAAGGCCCCCTCGCTCATAGAAGTTAAAAATCTACTAAAAAACAACATGAAACCAAAAAAGAATATGGCTATAAAAGATGTTGTAAAAGTTGTAGCTGAATATTATAAATTAGAAGAAATGTCTATTTATGAAAAAACTAGAAAAAAGGAAATAGTAAAAACCAGACAAATTATTATGTATTTACTTCGAGAAGATTTTAGTGTTTCTTATCCACTCATAGGACAAAAATTAGGTGGAAAAGACCATACAACAGTCATGCATTCATGTGTAAAAATCAAAGAAGATTTAAAAAATGATCCACAATTAATCCAAGAATTAGAACAAATAAGGATTATGTTTAAATAATTAAAAATAGTTATTAGAAAGTTATCAGACTTAAATTAAAAAATAAATTCAGTAAAACAATAATGTTTACCAATATAAAAAATACTTATACACTTATCAACACACCTAATATTATTAATAATTTAAATATATAATATATAAACATATGAAACTAGAATGCTCTGTGGAGAAAATAAAAAATGCTATTTCTCAAGTAGAAAGAATTACTGGTAAGAATTTAACTTTACCAATATTAAGTTCAATATTATTAATTACTTCCAATAACTCATTAAAACTTAGATCTACAAATTTAAATCTTGGAATTGAAATTGAAATTCCAGCCAAGGTGGAAAAAGAAGGATCCCTTGCTGTTTCTGGATCAATATTAAATGCTGTTTTTTCTAATGTTTCACAAAATGAAAATATATTTTTTGAAAACACAGACGGAAACTTATTAATTAAAACAAAAAAAAGCCAAATAAAACTTAAAAGTCAGCCCCACGAAGATTTCCCAACAATACCAAAAGTTGTTGGTAGTAGTTTTGAAATAGAATCAAATAAATTAATTGATGGAATAAAAGCGGTTTACTATAGTTCTTCCATTTCAGACATTAAACCTGAAATTTCAAGTGTTTTTATGTATACCAATGAGGATAATTTAATTTTTGTTTCTACAGATTCGTTTAGGTTGGCTGAAAAAAAAGTTAAAGTAAAAGGACTCGAGGAGATTCTGGGAATTCTTATCCCATATAAAAACATAGGAGAAATATTGAAAGTCTTCGGAGAATTTAAAGGTACTATAAAGGTTTGTTTTAATAAAAATCAAATTTCTTTTTCTTCCGATAATGTTTATTTAACTTCAAGAATTATTGATGGTATTTTTCCAGACTATAGGCAAATCATTCCAAAAGATTCTTTGACTGATGTGGTGGTACTCAAACAAGATTTATTAAATGCTTTAAAACTTTCTAATGTTTTTTCAGATAAATTCAATCAAGTTAATCTAAAGATTTCACCTAAAGAAAAAATTTTTGAACTTTCTTCTGCCAATAATGATATTGGAGAAAATAAAACATATTTAGATGCTGTTCTTAAAGGAGAAATTGTTGAACTAAGTTTTAATTATAAATATTTTTTAGATTGTTTTCAATCAATTAATACTGATAGTGTTTCTGTAAAATTATCTGGAGCATCTAAGCCAATAGTTATTTCTCCTATTTCTGATTCATCTTTTACTTATCTTATCATGCCCATGAATAGATGAATAGTAAATTAGGCTTTAGGCCTTAGGCGTTAGCTGAACCAAAGCTAAAGCCTAGAGCCTAGATGCCTAGAGCCTAACACATGATTGAAATCAAAGACTTATTAGCTAGATTTAATAATATTCTTCTTTCTACCGAAGGGAAAAAAGAAATTATTAGAAAAACCATCTCTGAAGTTATTAAAGTAGAAATAAAATCAGAAGATGTTCAGATAAAAAATAATATAATTTATTTAAATATTAAACCAATTTATAAAAACGAAGTTTTCCTTAAGCAAAATAAAATCTTTCTAAAACTTAAAGAATCTTTTGGTAAAAGAACACCTACTGGTTTACTTTAAAAATTAAATTGGTTTCACTTTTGTTATAAACAGTATCATAAGAAATTATTTTTAATTCATTTTCACTTTGTATAGATTCTAAATCTTTTGGGGTAAAAGAAAAATTAAAAGGAGATGTTATAGTTTCTAAATATATTCCATTTATAAAAATATCTATTTTTTGTAAAGGAAAAATTCCAAAACTTGAAATTTTTAAATTTATTTTTTGGTCAGGGGAATAGGTGGTTGTATTATTTGGTTCAAGAATCGAGACTATTGGTTTTGATGAATCAGTGTGCACATTGTCTACTGCAATTGGTTTTTCGCTCCAAGTTGTTGTCGGATAATTTCCTCTGTTTTGTGCCCACCAGTTTTGGACAGGTATTTCCCAATGATTAAATTGAGAATTATTGTCTCCTCCCCCCAAGGGGGCTTGCCCCAAGATATCATCTCGATCCACCCAATACAAAATTGAATGCACATTGGTGATTATTTTTTCTTGCAAGGTTTCCTTTGGTGTATTATCAGTTGCCAAGAGACCAGAAATTTTATCTATAAAGAAGTTTTCATTCCCTTGCCAAAATCCACGGAGAACTGGTTTTATTTTAGTCGGATCAGTTTCCATGTCTGGTTTTTCAAAACTCTCAGAAGGGAGTATTTTTAATGCTTCATTTATAAATTTATTCCAAATCGGCCCTGCTACTGCTGCCCCACCTTTTTTCATTGGCTTGTTGTCATTATTACCAGCCCAAACACCCACAACAATAGACGGAGAATACCCAATGGTCCAAGCATCCTTGTTGTCGTTTGTTGTTCCAGTTTTTACAGCCACATCTTTATTGGGAATATATAAAACAGAGTGTACTCCAAAAGTTGGTTGGCGAGCTTCTTCATCAGAAAGAATATTTGAAATATTTAAGGTAGTGTTTTTGGGTAAGATTTCTTGTGCTGTAGGTTTAAATTCTTCTAGAATTTTTTGATGGGAATCTTCCACTTTTAAAATTCCAGTATAAGGATTTCTGATCCCATTGTTTGCAAAGACTCCATAGGCTGAAGTCATATCCAAAAGTGAAACTTCTCCACCTCCAATAACGAGAGTGAGACCGTATTGATTGATATCTTTTAGAGAACTGATCCCCATATCTTTTGCTTTTTTTAATGAATCAGAAAGTCCTGCCAAGTAGAAAAGTTTTACTGCTACAATGTTGATTGATTGTGCTAATGCATTCCGTAGACTCATCGGCCCACGAAATTTTCCATCATAATTGCTTGGCATGTAACAATCTCGTTGGTTGTATCCAGGTAGGGCCTTGCCGTAGGCGTTGCAGGTTGATTGAAATTCTGTTGGTAGGTCAAACAGTACTGTGTCTGGGGTAAAACCTTTATTGAAGGCCGTAGCGTAAATAAAGGGCTTAAAAGAGGACCCGGGCTGCCTGGTAGCTGTTGCTATATTGAAATTACCATCAATGGTTTTATCAAAATAATCTCTTGAGCCGACCATTGTTAAAATTTGCCCTGTTTTTGGGTCTATTGCCACCAATCCAGCATTGCTTCCATTCCAATCTTTTTCATTTTGTAATGCGCCATCTTTTACGATTTGATCTGCTTTGGCTTGTAGATCTGCGTCTATGGTAGTGGTAACTTTGAGTCCACCATTTTCTACCATATCAACTCCATATTTTTGTTCTAAATAATCTTTAATCCAGAAAACAAAATGTGGTGCTTTGATACCCAATATAGCTTGTGGAATAAAAGTTACCACTTCATTTTTAGCTTGGTCGTATTGTTCTTTGGTAATAAATTTCAACTCTAACATTCTGGATAATACTAAATTCTTTCTGGCATCCAGTTTAGCCCTATTCTTACCATAAGGTGAAAGAGTGGTCGGCGACTGGGGGATAGAAGCTAGGTATGCAGCTTCTGCTAATGTTAAATCAAATGCAGTTTTATTAAAATAAGTTTTACTGGCAGTTTCTATACCGTAAATAGTTCCTCCATAAGGAATTTCGTTCAAGTAAGCTTCCAAGATTTTATCTTTAGACATAGAATTGTCTATCTTGATTGCCAAAACCCATTCTTTTATTTTTCTGACGTAACTTCTTTTTGTCGTTAAAAGAGTATTTTTTACCAATTGTTGAGTTATCGTCGAGCCACCGCCTCCTATTCCAAAATGAAATAAATTAGAAAAAAGAGCTCGAATGGTAGAAGTTATTTTGACTCCACTGTGAGTGTAAAATTCAGCGTCTTCGATAGCTATAGTCGCATTTTTTATGCTTGAACCCATTTGTTCAAAAGGGATCTCTGTTCTTTTTATATCTTGATGTATGTCGTAAAGTAAAATTTCCCCCGTACGATCATAAATCTGAGTAGAGTTCATGATTTTTCTCTCCTCAAATGAATTTAAATCAGGAATATTTAAAGAAGATAGTAAAATAACAAGTATTCCAAACATTAGTATAGAAACACCCGCGGATAATAGCAGTATATTCCTCAAGAACCTTTTATTTTTAAACAATTTTTTGAATTTCTTTAATATTTTTTGCATTCCTTTAATCATAGCAGAAAACGTGGTAGAATCCATGAATATGAAAGTTATAACAGATGAAAAGAAAATAGATGAAATTTTAAGCCGTGGGGTCCATGAAGTTTTTACCAAAGAAGAACTTAGGAAAAAACTTTTAAGTGGTAAACAATTACATTTTAAATTAGGAACAGACGTCACTGGGTCTTTCTTGCATCTTGGGCATTCGGTCATTCATAGAAAACTTAGAGATTTTCAGGAACTCGGACACAAGGTTACTCTCATTATAGGAGATTTTACAACTTTGGTTGGTGATCATTCAGATAAAGTTGATATGAGAGAAGAGACAACTCTAAAAGATGTAAAAAAGATGGAAAAGAGTTATCAGGATCAATTTTTCAAAACAGTAATAAAAAAACAAACAAAAGTAAGACATAATTCTGAATGGCTTAAAAACTTAAATTTTAATGATGTGATAAATTTGGCTAAGAAATTTACAATTGCTCAAATGCTAGACAGGGAGTCTTTTATGATTCGTTTTAAGTCTGGAAAACCAATAGGGTTAGATGAATTTATGTATCCTTTAATGCAAGGATACGATTCAGTAGCACTCAATTGTGATGTTGAGCTTGGTGGTACCGATCAGACCTTTAATCTTTTGGCTGGCAGGCACTTAATGCCTTCTTTTAAGCTTGTTCCGCAATGCGCAGTGGTTATGAAACTTTTACTTGGGTCTGATGGTAGACCAATGGGAAAGAGTTTGAAGAATTTTATACCTATTTCAGGTAATGCTGTTGAAATGTATGGGCAAATTATGTCTATTATTGATGATGTTATATTCGACTATTTTGAATTAGTGACTCGCGTGTCAATGGAAGAAATAGAAAAAATGAAACAAGCAGTAAAATCTGGGGAAAACCCTATGATTTTTAAGAAAATATTAGCTAAAGAAATAGTTTCTTTTTACCACGGAGAAAAAAAAGCAAAAGAAGCTGAGGAAAATTTTGTAAATACTTTTGCAAAAGGAGGTATACCAGACGATATTTTAGAGGTTAAGGCAGAAGACGGAGTAAAACTTATGGATGTATTGATTTCAGGAAAAATAGTTAGCTCTAAAACAGAATTTAGGAGATTAATAGGAGAAGGAGCAATAACCGATATGGAAAAGAATGAAAAAGTCAACGATTCAGAATCAAAAGTTTTAAAAACTGTTTATAAAATCGGTAAGCATAGATTTATAAAGATAAAATAATAAAAAATCCGCCATAAAAGGCGGATTTTTACTTTACAATCTTATCCATCCCTGTCTGGGTCTTCTTCGTCTAAACTAAAATCATTTATTTCATCCAGCATATCTAAGGGTTCATCTTCATCTACTCCTCCTTTAAAATTATCCTTTATTTCTTCATCTTCTTCATACATAAAAAAATTATTTTTTATTAAATAAACTACTAATGCCTACTTTGTATCAAAATATAAAAAACTTGGCAATAGCATGTGTGGATAACTTAAGATGGAACGATAATTAATCGTGAATAAAGTAGAAAAAATATGATTAAAAAATAAAAAACTTTATTATTTTTGTTTTTTAGAAAAATTTGTTATTATAGATAAATAGAACTTACGAGTATGAGAAAAAATTAATAAATATTTAATTCATTTTGTTAAGTTGTTAAAATAAAATAATAAATGAATCTTGAATTTCATCTTTAGCCTCCGTTTTGGATTGTTCACAAGATTCTACCACCGAGCAGGTGGTGTTTTTTTTGCTTTATTCAAAAATAATATTAAATAAATGATTCACTTTAGTAAATGTAAAATTTCATATCCACATGACTTTGAAGAGTATCCATGTAAAAAATGCAATGCTTTTTTGATGATCACTAGCAGTGGCTTAATGGTAAAAGGCAAAACAATCAATAAAAGAATGATTATTTCTGTTTTTGCGACAACGATTTTGTGTATTAAAACCTTTATAAATTAATATATTTAAAGTCTCATGTGTGCAGATGCAGTTAAGGCGATAGCGATAGCGTCCAATTCATCATCTGATGTTTTAGAATTATCTATATCCACTAAAATTTTTACCATTTTCATTATTTGTTCTTTGTTAGCTTTTCCATAGCCAGTAGTAGCTATTTTTATTTGGGGTGGAGAAGCTTCGAATACTTTCAATCCAGCGCAGGTGGCTTCGTAGATCACCACTCCGCGTACTTCAGCGACCTTCATCACAGTTTTGTGATTAGTATTTAAAAATAAAGTTTCTATAGCTAAAACTTCTGGTTTGTATTTTTTAATTATTTTTTTTACTTCTTCACCGATTAAAAATAATCTTTCATTAAATTCTAATTTAGCTGAAGTTTTAAAACATTCAGAAAAAATCACTTGTTCCCTAGGACTTACCTTAGGAGTTTTTTCTAAAACAGCTATTCCTAATCGCTCATATCCAGGATCTATTCCTAAAATTCTCATGATGATTAAAGTTTAGCATGGGGATAACTTTTTTGCTTTTCTTTATTATTTTCTATATTCTAAAAACAGATTGGGTGAACTTGTTCTTTTAAGTTCTTAAGGTTCTCCCAAAATTGCCCCTTAAAGAAAGGAGAGACCCGTATTTTTCGTGGTTAATTGGGGTCCTGAGAGGCCCCAACCATTTTTATCTAGGTCTTTTAGACCTAATTTCTAAGTCGTAAAGATTTTCATTAATTTGAAGAAGCACTGGCGGCTTTTTCTATTTGTATTAAATTAATTTACTTTGTTTTTCTTCTGGTAAGTCAAAATCTAAATGCTCATATGCTTTCTTGGTAGCCATTCTTCCGCGGGCAGTGCGTTCTAGGAGGCCGAGTTGGATTAGATATGGTTCGATGACTTCTTCTACCGTGGCTTCTTCTTCCGACATCGCCGCAGCGATAGTTTTTAATCCTACTGGCCCACCCCCAAATTTTTCAATTAATATTTCTAAAAATTTTCTATCTGAAGCATTTAAACCAATGTCATCAATAGCAAGCATGTTGAGTGCTTCTCTTATGGTCTTCTGATCTAAACTCTTTTTATTTACCTGCGCAAAATCACGACAGCGTTTCAAAAAATAATTTGCCGTGCGGGGGGTGAACCTGCTTCTCTTAGCGATTTCTTTTAGAGCATCTTCTTCTAAAGTTATTTTTAGAAGACCACTCGATCTTTTTACTATTTCCCCAATTTCTTCATTGGAGTAAAATTCCAATCGAAAAACCCCACCAGAGAAACGAGAACGAAGCGGGGAGGAGACCATAGAGACTCTCGTAGTGGCTGCGATCAAAGTAAATGGTGGTAAGTCGAGCTGGATGGTGCGCGCTGATGGGCCTTTGCCGATGATTATATCTAGAACCCCAGACTCCATGGCAGGGTAGAGAATTTCTTCCACCATTTTATTAAGTCTATGAATTTCATCTATAAAAAGAATATCGCCAGAAGCTAGATTTGTCAGAATGGAAGCCAAGTCACCCACTTTTTCAATCGCTGGTCCAGAAGTGATTTTCATTTGTCTACCCGTTTCTTTAGCGATTAAGTGTGCTAGGGTGGTTTTGCCTAACCCTGGAGGTCCGTAAAAAAGAATGTGTTCAGGGATGTGTCCACGTTCCTCGGCTGCTCGCAACAGGATTTTAACGTTATCTTTTATATGTTTTTGTCCAATATATTCATTCCACTTCGTAGGGCGGAGAGTTTGGTCTAAAAAGGAGTCGTCATTTGTTTCTTGTTTTTTGTCTTGTTTCATAAGGGTTTTTTACTTGATTCTGTTTACTTGCGAACAATGAGCTTGACATTAATTTTATTATATGCTATGTTATATATGTAGTACATTTATCAACAGGGTATCAACATAGCTATCAACATTATAGCATTTGCTTGTCTAAGCATGTAGTATAATATTGTTAGAAGTTTTTTTGTTGATATTTAAATAAGGCATTAATCTCTAAGCAATCAGCCACCGGTTATATGAATTTGCATAGGACGTTTTGGAGCTTTTATTAGTTTCTGGGGCCATCCTATAATATTTTATTACTTTCGGAGCTCAGCTCTGAAAGGATTGTTTAGAGATTAATGCTTTTTTTATTTGTTTCTCTGTGTAGTTCAGAAAACAAAGCGACGGTCTGCCCGAAATCTTTTTCGGCAATAATAAAAATTAATTCAGTGGGGGTTGAAACTAATTCTTCTATATTGATACGAGCGCGAGCAGTGACCGAGAGAAGGGAGAAGAAAACATTTGGTATTCCAAAAACTTCTGGACCATACGAAACGCCAATGGCGGCTAAGTTGTAGTTAATAATTTTTGGTTTTATTTTAAAATGCTTCAATACTTTTTTCTCTAAATTAGATGAACAAATGATATCAACCTCAGCCGTGCCGATGGTAGTAGTAAAAAAATCTTCCTGCGATACGGATATGTTTTTATAAAGTGATTCAAGTTCCTCCATTAATTTATCTGTGTTTTCGTAGATTATCTCTGATAAAGGAAGTTTGGTAGTGATATTTTTTATAGGCACATCCCAGATGAGTGGTTGTTCTTTTTTTAATTCTTTTCGAACGCGTGACAAGGAAACCACCAAGCTGGTAATTGTCACTTGTTTTTTAGTAAGAGCTTCAACTCTGGGACGGATGCGATGTGCATAACTGCTCATATTCATATAGCCATTTGATAGGGCAATAGAAGCTTCCAACTCTTTTAGCACTATATCTCGTACAATCGGTTGTATTTTGATCATGGTTCTATTTTATCACCATGACCTCTTCGAGACTGAGACTCAGAGCGAAGGCCTGAAGTTATTGAATGGGTCATATTAGAATTTTAACAGATTTTACAAAAAGTCAAAATCCTTAGGTTAATGTTAAAAAATTTAACATTATTAAATAAAGCAAGTATTCTTTAAAAGAATAAAATTTGTTTTTTAAGGGAGTAAATATGTGCGAGGAATATTTTTATGACCCGGCGTATGGAAATCCAGAGTTAAAAAGAAAGGGGGTGGTTCGTATGTGCGAACCAATCAAAAAAAAGAAAAAAAAGAAAATAAAAAAACCTACTGCAGAGAGCTCTTAGTTCTCTGCCATCAATGGCCAGCGACGCTTCGGTGTCGCTGGCCATAATTTTTTATTCTTCTTTTAGATCCACTACGCTCTGCACTTCTTCGAACGAAGTAATACCATTTAACATTTTTACTAGGCCGTCTTGGCGCATAGAAAGTATTCTTTGTGTTTCTGACACTTTTTTAATCTCTCTTTCGCTTGGATTTTCTGGCATTATTTTTTCAATCGCTTCGTCAGTTTTGATTGCTTCAAAAATACCTATTCGTCCCTTGTATCCAGTCATATTACATTTATCACAACCCACCGCTTCAAATAATTTTATTGGGGCATCGGGATTTATATTATAATTTGTAAGATTTTTACCTTCATTTTTGATACTATCCATAACTAATTTTATAGTTTTCAATTCTTCTTCAGTGGGGATTTTTTCTTTTTTACAAAAAGTGCACAATTTACGAACCAATCGTTGGGCAATAGAAAGAGACAAGGCAGAAACTAATATTTTAGGATTCACCCCTAGGTCAATCAGACGGGGGATAACTCCGGCTGCGTTGTTGGTATGTAAAGTAGAGAAAACTATATGGCCAGTGAGTGCTGATTGGACTGCAATTTCGGCTGTTTCTTTATCACGAATTTCACCAACCATCACCACATCTGGGTCTTGGCGCAGAGCAGAACGTAATCCCTCAACAAAGGTATAACCTTTCTCTTCATTTGTTTGAGTCTGAGTTACTCCTGGTAGATGATATTCGACTGGGTCTTCGATAGTTATTATTTTTATTTCTGGAGAATAAATTTTACGAAGGAAGGCGTAAAGAGTGGTGGTTTTTCCAGAGCCAGTTGGTCCCGTGACTAAAATGAGGCCATTTGGTTTTGCAATTTCTTCTTGGATTATGGAAAAAAGAAAAGGCTCTATTCCTATCTCGTCGAGTTTTACTTGGATAGATTTCGGGTCCAGAATACGCATCACAATTGATTCTCCATAAGCACCAGGAATAAGAGAAACACGAATATTTATTTCTTCCTTTTCCTCAACAATACTAAAACGTCCATCTTGGGCTATTTTAGATGTTAGTTTCATACCAGATAATAATTTGATACGAGAATTAAGTAGATGGTAAACATCCAATCCAAAAAAGTTTGTATCTTGGAGTATCCCGTCTAGACGTAGTCTCAATCTACCCCTCTCTTGTTCTGGTTCGATGTGAATATCAGAAGCTTTGATGGCAATCGCACCAGCTAAAATTATTTCAAGTAAACGAGAAATTTTATGAATTTTATTTCCTTCTAACGCTTCGGTAACCATTTTTTGAATATCCTGCATTTCCTCTATTTTTTTTGATGTTTCTCTTAAAACTTCTCCAGAAATATCTATTCCACCGATTATTGAATTTTCTGCCATTGAAAGTTCTTTATATCTTTCCCAGACTTTATTTATACTAGCCGTAGATGCCATATAAAAAGTTGGGACGAGGTTATGTCTTTCTAGATCATCTTTTAATCTTTTTATAAGGTCATCAGATGGTGAATGTAATGCTACAAAAATATTTTTTCCAAAAAGTTTAAAAGGTGCTATGTTTAATTCTCTAGAATCTTTTTCAGATATTGCGCGAAGCGCTTCATTGTCTATTCCTAAACGAGAAAGATCAATATAAGGGAGACCGTATTTTGATTCTGCCAATGTCGCTACTAATTGCTCTTCTTCTTGTTTATGCAATTCGTCTAATTGTTTATTTTGTTTTTCTTCATCAAATAAAGCCATTATATTAAAGTATATCCTAAATGGTATAATTTATACAATGCCAAAAACAAAAATAAATAATAGAACAAATGATAGTAAAACCTTAGTATTACTAGATGCTCATGCCATCATCCATCGCGCTTATCATGCTTTGCCGGAGTTCTTATCTTCAAAGGGTGAACCGACAGGAGCATTGTATGGGCTTTCTACTATGTTGATGAAAATAATTACTGAGTTAAAGCCAGACTATATTGTGGCTTGTTATGATTTACCCCAAAAAACTTTTAGACACGAAGCTCATGATGGATACAAAGCAGGCCGAGCAAAAACGGAAGATGCCTTGATAATGCAATTGAAAAATTCCCGTCAGATTTTTGATGCTTTTGATATACCCATGTATGATGCACCTGGCTTTGAAGCGGATGATGTCTTGGGAACAATAGTGGAGAAATATAAAAAAGATAAAAATATAAAAATTATTATTGCTTCAGGCGATATGGATACTATGCAATTAATAGATGATAAAAAAGTACAAGTTTACACTCTGAAAAAGGGAATTAACGATACTATTTTATACGACGAAGATGCGATGATAAACCGATTTCATTTTAAACCGAGACTTTTGCCGGATTACAAAGGACTACGTGGAGACCCATCAGATAATATTATTGGTATAAAAGGAGTTGGCGAAAAAACAGCTGAAATTTTAATTTCAAAATTTGGAACCATCGAAGAAATTTATAAAAAAATCAAAGAAAACGGTAAGAAAGGCGAAGAAGATTTTTTGAAAGCAGGCATTAGTCCTAGAATGATTGAGTTACTTAAAAACAACGAGGAGGAGGCCTTGTTTTCCAAAATATTGGCGACCATTAGAACCGATACCCCGATAGATTTCATTTTACCAGAAAAAACTTTTTGGGAAATTGTCGATTTTAAAAAAATTGAACAAGTTTTTTCAATTTTTGAATTCAGGAGTTTACTTACACGTCTGAGGAATTTTTTTGATGGGAATAAGCAGGAGGCAAAATCAGCAGAATTTTCTCGGGTCCTCGGGTCACCCGCACAGAATTCTTTAAAAGAGCGGGCTCAACCAGACCAGCTCAAAAATTCTCTTATTTTGCCTCCTGCGCAAAAACTCCAAGAAGCCAGTATCGCTCTTTGGCTCATCAATTCCGATATCCCCAATCCAAGTTTGGAAGATATTTTGTTTTTTACGCATGCTAGTTCTTTTGAAATAGCATATGAACAGATTTTTAAAACACTGAAAGAAAAAAAATTAGAAAAAGTTTATGAAGAGATAGAAAAACCTATTATTCCGATAGTGAAAAAAATGGAAGATTATGGAATTTTAATAGATAAAAAATATTTTGAAAAATTATCACTTGAATATCATAAGGAATTAGATATTTTAACTAAAAAAATATACACTCAGGCGGGTGTAGAATTTAATATAAATTCACCAAAACAATTAGGCGAAGTGCTTTTTGATAAAATGGGCATAAAATCACCAGGAAAAAATAAAGTAAAGAAAAATGCAAGTGGTGGGTTTTCTACCAAGGTTTCTGTATTAGAAGAATTGGAAGAAGAAAATCCAATCATAAAAGAAATATTATTTTATCGAGAATTGCAGAAACTACTTTCTACTTATATTGATGTTATTCCTAAAATGGTAGATGCCGATGGTCGCTTGCATGCTAAATTTTTACAAAATGGCACCACCACAGGAAGATTTGCTTCTCAAGATCCCAACTTGCAAAATTTACCAATAAAAACAGAACTTGGCAGAAGAATCCGAGGTGGTATTGTTGCGTCAAAAGGTCACAAGCTGGTAGCTTTTGATTATAGTCAGATTGAATTACGGGTAGCGGCTATGCTTTCAGGTGATAAAAAAATGACACAAGTTTTCCGAGAGAAAAAAGATATTCATACTGGAGTGGCTTCATTTGTTTTCGATGTGCCGATAGAAAAAGTGGACAGGGAAATGAGGAGAAAAGCAAAAGTGATAAATTTTGGAATTATTTATGGTATGGGAGTTTCTGCCCTGCGGAAGAATCTCGGTGGCACGAGAGAAGAAGCCCAAAAGTTTTATGATAATTATTTCAATCAATTTTCTGGGGTGCGGGATTATTTAGAAGAAGTAAAAAAGTTCGTGTTAAAGAATTCTTATACTGAAACTTTATTTGGTCGGCGTAGGAATTTTCCAAACATAAACTCTAGAATTCCATTTTTGAAAAATATGGCCGAGCGGACTGCGACCAATGCCCCCCTTCAGGGGACAGCGGCTGATATTATTAAATTAGCTATAAGGTATACGGAAGAAGGTTTGAAGGAAGCTGGGTTATTAGAGAGTGTTCATCTGATACTTCAAATTCATGATGAATTGGTTTACGAAGTGGAAGAAAGTGTGTTGGAAAAAGCTGAAAAAATAATAAAAGAGGCCATGGAGGGGGTACTCCAGAAATCATTTTTATATTATAAAACAGATATTCCGCTAGAAGTACACTTTGGTTTTGGAGATAATCTTAAGGAAGTAAAATGACATAATTGTGTTACAATAGGTATATGAACATGGAGAATAATATTAAAAATGATATTCAAAAACAAAATATACATAAGATTTTAGCGCATTCACACGCTACACAGCTTGTCTTGTTTTTATTTGCTGTCTTTCTTGATTTTGTATTTGATATTAATCTTTTTACAGATTCTGCTCCAGTAGGAGTTGGTGTTGTTATCTTAGTTCTTGGCAGTGTTTTAATATTTTGGGCACAGCATACTTCGCGTCATTTCAACAAAGAAAATATAAATAAAGAATCTTTCAGTAAAGGACCTTATCACTTTGTTAGAAACCCAACCAATCTTGGAATTTTTTCTATGATAGTGGGATTCGGCATCATTGCTAATTCTTTTTTTGTTATCTTTTTTGCGCTCCTATCTTCTCTTATTGTAAAGTTTGTTTTCTTAGAAAAAGAAGAAAAAATTTTAATTTTAAAATATGGAGAGCCTTACCTAGAGTACATAAAATCTGTTAAGTTGTGATTAATTTTTTGTTAAATATTTATGTTGTATCTTTTCTCTGGAGATGACTCTAAAAATAAAATTTTAAATTATGAAAAATTCATAAAATCTTTGCCTGTCCAAATTGGCATTCCTGAGACAGATATTTTTCAGGTGAGTAGAAATAATTTTAATTCTATGCAGATTGAAAGTTTTTATTCTGGATCTAGTCTTTTTTCAGTTTTATCTGCGATAGTCTTTCAAAATATTTTTGAATATGAAGAAACGAGAGATTTTGTTTTAGATAAATTAAAGCAAATGGGTGAGTCGGATAATCTTTTTATATTCTTAGAAGGAAAACTAAATAAACCAATACTCGATGCTTTTAAAAAAGTTGGGGCAAAAAGATCACAGGTTAATATTTTTGAATTACCAAAAATAAAGCTGGAGAAATATGATAATTTTTTAGTGGCGAATGCTTTTGCCAATAAAGATAAATTGAATACCTGGCTTCATTTTAGGCGGGCGATGGATGTGGGGGTAAATATGGAGGAAATTATCGGAGTTCTTTTTTGGAAAATTAAAGACATGCTTTTAAAAAATAATTTTAGCAAATTTACTCCCGAGCAACTCAAAACTTTCGCTTCTCGTATTTCCTATCTTTTGCCAGAAGCTCGCAAAAAAGGCCAGGATGCTGAGAGTGCCTTTGAGCAGTTTTTACTTGAAGCTTTTTAATTGTATAGAACACTATTGACATAAAAGCTGTAATTGCTAGATTGTGCATAATATAGGATGTTCTTTTTATATAAACCCGTGCAAATTTGCACACAACATTAAGAAAGGAGTAATGATGGAAAACTTACGTTTGATTTCTGATTCTTCGGGGTTACTTATTTTATGGTGGTGTGTGAGTTACGCTCTTGGGTCATTTCTCTGGGGACCTGTTGTCGTCTTGTGGATCAAACATAAACGCAAAGAAAAAGTGGATCTTTTTTATTTGTTCCGTAACGGAAGTTGCTCTCCAGGGGCAACAAATGTGGGGAGAATTGTTGGTACAAAAGGAAAAATTTATACAATTTTGCTGGATGCCACCAAGGGAGCCATTGCAGTAGCTGGAGCATTTGTTTTTCACTTTCCTCTTTGGGCAGTTGCCATATCTGGCTTTCTTGCAATGGCAGGTCATGCATTTCCTTCTTTCTATATATTGCTAGGATATAGAGGAGGAAAGGCGGTTGCGACATTTTTGGGAGTATTTTTGGTAATAGCTCCTAAAATTACGCTCGTGGCGTTGCTCACCTATATGTTAATTGCTCGCTATGGGAAAAAATTTCGCTCGATGCCACTAGCTCGGTTTGGTAGAATGTCTTCTGTTCGTTCGCTAACCGCCTGCTCAATTATTGCTTTGCTGGCGGTAAAAATGGACGGAAGATTTGAAATCGAAATTCTAGGTTTCAGTTCACTAATTTTTATCACATTCTTACACCTAGAAAATATTGCTCGCTTAAGAGCGGGAACAGAATCTGAAGGATAAGGGAGGAAAAAATGAAAATTGAAATCAAGCAAGACGGTGCAAAATGGTTGTTGCTTCTTTTCCATCCTGGGGCAAGAGGTCCCCAAGGATTCACAAATCATTTCTCAAGCAAATTTCAAGCTCGTATGGCAGCTGAAGGTATTATGTTTTGTTTCTCAAGAATCAAGGTATCCGTTTATTGTAATTATTTAAACAGAAAACCTGTTGTACACAGTGCGAAGAATGAAGCTTTTATCACTGGAATAGCTATTTTCTACAAAAAAATATTTTATTTACCAGAGGAGGTAAGTAACAAAGCTATCCAGGCATTATTGTCAGAATTATGACAAGAAAAATATCAATCAAGGACCGGAGAAGGACGCAGGTGCGACCTAAACCGGTCCTTTCTCTTTTATATAAGCTATGCAAATTAGAAATAAGTTGTTGTTTAGGGGTGATTCCAAAGTATTGGGATATTGCGGTAAGGTTGACAAATATGATGTTTATATGTATGATATAAATAGATGTGCAGGATTTCCCTGTAGTGTTTCCGGCACACCGGAATATACCCTATCAATAGCGGGTGAAAAATGTTTTTTAAAAAAAAGAAGGAGAGTTATCATGCAACGCTTCCAAGTTTTTTTATTAGCAACTTTTCTAATTATTTTCTGTGCCCTGTTCATTTACAAGGTCCGCATAGTACCAGCTCCTAAGACTACAGCTGCTATCGTGCAAAAGCCTGCGATAGTAATGACGCCAGAAACTACTGTATCTGACGTTATTTTGGGCCACTGGCGACATTTCGGTGTCGTTGGTTCAGTTTACAGGGATAAGATAAAACCGGGAACAATGTATAGTTTAGAGGGTGGACTCATGGTTTTTAAAACCCTCAACGGTCCCGTCTGGTTCGTTGATTTTGAGCCAAACGACGACATTAGTTCTCTCGATCGGCGCAAGGTATACCTCGTTCGTATTAGCGGGGATCTTGCGAAAGGGTGCGGTTATGCGATGGAAGAATTTACCACCGCACCTCCGCAATGTATCATGGAGGAAAAAATCTTGAGTTGGAGGGAAGCTAAAAACTTCCTCGAACCCAAGGTTAATCCCAATCCAAAAGATTGGGCTGAAATAGAGAAATTCCTCCGGGAGCCTTAAAAATCTTATAACCCCGTTTTAGACAAAGCCCTTGTGCTCGTCTAGGCGGGGTTTTGTTTTTTTAACACTGTGCGCCCGGTTGGGATCGAACCAACGACCTTATCCTTAAAAGGGATCTGCTCTACCAGCTGAGCTACGGGCGCATATATTTATTTTTTAAATAAAGAACATTTATTTTACTTATGATCTTTCGACCTACCAAAACAGCTACGGGCGCATAATTTCTTAAAAAATCAATATCTTATGATAGTATAAGAAATATGTCGAAAAATCAAGGAAGTATCTTTAAATTGCATAATCCTTTCCAGCCTGCAGGAGACCAACCAGCGGCTATTTCCGCACTTGTGCAGGGCTTAGAAAGGGGAATGAAAAAGCAAACATTGCTCGGAGCCACAGGTACCGGTAAGACTTTTACTATGGCGAATGTTATCGCACAGTACAACAAACCAACCTTAGTAATAGCTCATAATAAAACTTTAGCTGCTCAACTCGCTCAAGAGTTTCGGTTATTTTTTCCGGATTCCGCGGTGCATTATTTTGTTTCTTATTATGATTATTATCAGCCGGAAGCCTATATGCCCGCTTCGGATACTTATATTGAAAAAGATGCTTCTATTAATAAAGAAATAGATATGCTTCGTCATGCTTCCACGCAGGCGCTCCTAACAAGGCGTGATGTGATAATAGTTGCTTCAGTTTCTTGTATTTATGGTTTAGGTTCTCCGGAAGAATACGAAAAAGTTAATTTAAAACTCGAGATTGGGATGAAAATGGATCGCCTCACTTTAATGAAAAAATTAATTGAAATTCATTTTGAACGCACTAATGCAGATCTCAATCCTGGAACTTTTCGTTCTATTGGCACGCGGGTAGAATTTATGCCAGTTTCGGAAACGATTACATATCAAATAGAACTTGACGGTTCAAAGATAGAAAAGATAACAAAGATAGATCCAATTTCTTCACAAATAATTGAAGAAATAAAACCCGCCAAAGGACGGGCAGGTATTTTTATTTTTCCAGCGAAGCATTTTATTACCGAAGATGTAAAGAAGAAAAAAGCGCTTGTGGAAATTAAAAAAGAATTGACCCAACAACTAAAGAAATTTGAAAAGGAAGGAAAACTTTTAGAAGCGGAGCGCATAAAAAGAAGAACGAATTACGATCTCGCAATGATAAAAGAAGTCGGATATTGTAATGGTATAGAAAATTATTCTAGGCATTTATCAGGGAAGAAAGAAGGTGAACCGCCAGAGACATTATTGTCTTACTTTCCGAAATCAGGATTTTTAACTATTATTGATGAATCGCATGTAACCCTTCCTCAATTAAATGGAATGTATGCTGGTGACGCTTCTCGCAAAAATACTCTTGTGGAATATGGTTTTCGTTTACCTTCAGCTAAAGACAATAGACCGCTTAAATACAATGAATTTCAGGAACGCATTGGTCCAGTAATTTACACAAGCGCGACACCAAGTGATGTGGAAAGAAAGGAAAGTGAACAAATTGTAGAACAAATCATCCGTCCCACAGGATTAGTAGATCCTGAAACAATAGTTAGGCCTGTTTCGGAAAGTAGTGCTGAGGATGATGCCCGCCGTCGTTCGCACTTTATCTTGGAAGGGCAAGAAAGTTCTGTTCGTAGCGAATACTCCTCTGGGCATCATCCTCAGCACTACCCCGGCCAAATTCAAGATTTTATATCAGAAGCAGAAAAAACAATTGCAAAAGGTTTTCGTGTTTTAGCGACGACTCTGACGAAAAAGATGGCAGAAGATCTTTCGAATTACTTAAAAGATAAAAAAATTAAAGCAGAATATTTACATAGCGATATAAAAACAATGGAGAGAATTAAAATTTTAACACAGTTTCGAAAGGGAGAATTTGATGTTTTGGTTGGAGTTAATCTGTTGCGCGAAGGGCTTGATCTACCAGAAGTTGCTTTGATTGGAATTTTGGATGCTGATAAAGCTGGATTTTTGCGATCCGAAACATCTTTAATTCAAACTATTGGACGTGCGGCTCGCAATAGTGAGGGGAAAGTAATTCTATATGCGGACGTTATGACAGATGCTATGGAGAAAGCATTGGGAGAAACAACACGACGAAGAAATATTCAACTTTCTTATAATAAAAAGCATGGCATCACTCCGAAAACAATTATAAAAAAGATAAAAGATATTACCGAAGAAATGGAGAGTGAGCATGGAAAGGTGGTGAACGCAGAACTCAAACTTGATTTAGAAGTTTTTAAGAGGGCTTATGCTAAAGAATTTAAAAAAGACAAAAAGATTAATAGAAAAATACCGAATACTAGTTTGGGACAGTCTTATTTATCAGATGAAGAGATTGGTAATTTAATTTACGAAAAAATAATAAAAATGAAAGAGCGTGAAATGAACAAAGCAGTAAAAGAATTAGACTTTGAAACTGCGGCGATCTTGAGAGATGAGATTGGGGTTTTGAGAATCCGCATAGAAAAGAAATAGTAATTTATGATATATTTATTAAAATGAACGAAGGATTTCCTACAATAAAACCAATAAAAAAACCAGAAAATTCCAGTACACTAGAAACTGTAAAAAAATTTCTTAGAACAAGTTTGATCAGTGTTCTGCTGACTTATGGTTCTTTGGGTGAGGCATATGGTCAACAAGTCGAGAGCGGTACAGCCAAGGAGCCTGGAGAAAATAGTAGGGGAAATATTGCTTCTGTTATTTCTATTGAAACACCTAGCATGGTCAACAGTAAAGAAAGTCTGCAAGTAAACTCAGAAACAATAAAAGGTTATGTATTTTCAGATACACATGAGAGAGTTTTTTTAAGCAAGAAAAACGAAGAATCTTATTTTACACCCAACAATATTGAAAATAATGGAGATAATATGAAACTTTCTTTAGAAGAAATAGAAAAATTTTGCAACGAGAAAAAAATTAAAGAAATATCTCTTACCCATACCCATCCTATCGCTGTTTATTCAGGTGTCGGGTATGGTTCTGAAGATATAAAAAAAATGCAGTCAGGTGAATTAAAACCATCTCCAATGGCTCCCAGTATTGTTGATTTTCAGGGAATTGCTCAGATTTATAGTCCTCTTGGAGAGAAAGACATCCAAGCTAATGGTAAAGTTTTTGACGCAACTGGGGTTTGGGAATATAGAGTAAGTGATAAAAATATTGATACGTTTAACAAATACAGAGAAATGATTGAAAAAATTTTTGAAATTAGCATTCGAATGGCTGAGTCTCTTTCTGATGAAGAAAAAAAATTATTTATAAAATATGCAAATGGTGTTCATCAGGAAAAAATTGCACAAGTTCTAAATCAAAATCAAGAAACCCGGGTATTGGGTGAAAAGTTGGAAAAATTTTCTGAAGTAGAATTTGGTAAAATTTATAAACAATACACTAAAATTGTTGAGGGGATGGATGGTATAAATAAAATTGGTTTCAAAATTAGTAATTATACTAGAGCAAGCTCTGATTATAAAAATACCCAATCGCTTGATGATTTGAAAGATAAATATAAACTAGAAGCCGCCAAGCTTGGCTTTGAAATAGAATATACTCCAAATCAAAAATAATTTTGATTTCTTTTGATTTTATGTTATAATACGGTTACTTAAATATTGTAAAGAAAGTCATACACACCCCCTATGAGCAAGGCGGGGTGTTGTTGTGTTATATATAAATAAAATCAATGAAAATAGAAAAAAACATAGACATAATAAGGGTCAAAGGGGCTAGGACACATAACCTGAAGAATATTTCAGTGGAAATGCCACGCAATAAGATGATAGCCATCACTGGGGTTTCTGGTTCTGGAAAATCATCTTTGGCTTTTGATACCATCTTCGCTGAAGGGCAACGCCGATATGTGGAGTCCCTTTCTTCTTATGCTCGACAATTTTTGAATCAAATGCCAAAGCCAGACGTGGATGAAATCACAGGACTTTCACCAGCAATTTCGATTGATCAAAAATCTCGTTCTAATAATCCGCGATCGACGGTGGCGACTATTACAGAAATTTATGATTACTTGCGAGTGATGTATGCGCGCATCGGGCATCCACATTGTCCTTTATGTGGAGAAGAAATAAAAAAACTTTCCAATGAAGAAATTTTAAATTTTGTTTTAGAGAAAATAAATACATTAAGTAAAAATTCAAAGAAGAATAAAAAAGTTATGGGTGTAGAATGGGATGAAACGGAAATAAGTATTTTTTCTCCTATAGTTCGTGGACGAAAAGGTGAATACTATCAATTACTTTATGATTTACTTGGAAAAGGTTTTTCAGAGATTCGTCTCGATGGGGTAATGAAAAAGTTACGCGAACAAATTACTCTTTCTAAAAATAAAGCTCATAATATTGATATTTTGGTAGATCATTTTGCAGTACATGAGTTCGTAGATAATAAAGATGGCAGTAGAATGCGTCTTTCTGAAGCTTTAGAGAGGGCGCTTCTTGAGTCGGACGGATTGGTTACTATAAGAATCAACGAAGAAGAGTTTATTATGTCAGCAAAATTTGCTTGTAAAAATGATGGTTTTTCATTTCCAGAAGTAGAACCGAGATTGTTTTCTTTTAATTCTCCTTATGGCGCCTGTCCTACTTGTAATGGTCTTGGTTCAAAATATTTTATGGGAGATGAGCCATGTGAGACTTGTCATGGGGCGCGACTTCGTCCGGAAGCCTTGAATGTGTTCCTAGAGAGGTCGGACCTCAAAGGAGTCCGAGGTCCGACCTCTAGAGGCATAAATATTTTAGACCTTGCTTCTCTTTCTATAAAAGATGCCTATGATTTTTTTAAAAATTTAAAACTTTCGGAACAAGAAAAAGAAATATCTGTGCCAGTTGTTCGTGAGATAGAAGCCAGACTTCAATTTATGTTGGATGTTGGGTTGGATTATTTACAGCTTTCTCGTAAAGCAAACACTCTCTCTGGCGGAGAAGCACAACGTATTCGCTTGGCTTCTCAGCTTGGATCGAGACTCGTAGGAGCACTTTATGTATTAGATGAGCCGACCATTGGGCTTCATCAGCGTGATAATGATAGACTCATAAAAACATTACAAAATCTACGAGATCTAGGAAATACTATCTTAATAGTAGAACATGATGAAGATACTATTTATGCTTCGGATTATATAGTGGACATTGGTCCTAAAGCAGGAGTCCATGGTGGAGAAGTTATTGTTTCTGGTTATCTTGAAGATTTATTAACTGCAAAAAAGAACACAAATAATTCTAGAACGCTTAGTTATCTGCGCGGTGAAACAAAAATAGAAATTCCTAAAAAACGTCGAGGGGGCAAGGGAGCACTTCGTATTACTGGTGGAAAAATTTTTAATATAAATAATTTGAATGTGGAAGTGCCCCTAGGTGTTATGACTTCTATTACTGGAGTTTCTGGTTCTGGAAAAAGTTCTTTGATGTATGAGATTCTTTATAAAAATCTTCAAGCTCGCTATGAACGAAAATATCGTACAGCCAAAATTTTTAATTGCTCTTCATTTTCGGGGACTGAATATTTGTCGAGAGTCATTTTGATCGATCAGTCACCCATAGGCAGGACTCCACGTTCAAATATTGCCACTTATACTGGCGCTTTTACGCATATCCGAGATCTTTTTGCTACAACCGAAGAAGCACGTTTGCGAGGTTGGAAAGCGAACCGTTTTTCTTTTAACGTGAAGGGTGGTCGTTGTGAAGCATGTGAAGGGAATGGGGAAATTGCTGTAGAAATGCATTTTTTACCGACGGTTTATGTTACTTGTGATGTTTGTAATGGAAAACGTTTTGACAAAGAGACACTCACTGTAAAATATAAGAAAAAAAATATTTATGAAGTGCTGAATATGACCGTAGAAAATGGATTAATATTTTTTAAAGATATTCCAGCAATTTTTGATAGGTTACAAACTCTCTTTGAAGTTGGGCTCGGTTATTTAGAGCTTGGCCAATCAGCTACGACGCTCTCTGGCGGAGAAGCGCAACGGGTAAAAATCAGTAGTGAGCTTTATCGTCCACATTTAGAAAAAACAATCTATCTTTTAGATGAACCGACTGTGGGGCTTCATTATGATGATGTGCAAAAACTCTTAGAAGTTTTAAATAAACTAGTGTCTCATGGTAATACTGTTGTCTTGATTGAACACAATCTCGATATAGTAAAAAGCTCTGATTATATTATAGACATCGGCCCGGAAGGCGGGATAAATGGAGGTAATATTGTTGCTAAGGGGACACCAGAAGAAGTAGCAAATAATGCAAAAAGTTATACTGGGAAATATTTAAAAAGAGTTTTGAAAAAGTAAAAATTATACCTGTCCCGTACTAAATTTTTGGATAGGGACATAACGATAAACATTATTATTAAAATTTTAGTACTGGGATGAAAATAGAAATACTTAAAAAATTAAAACTACCAGACAATCCTGGTGTATATTTTTTCTTAAAAAATAATAAGATTTTATATATTGGAAAGGCGACATCTCTTCGAGATCGCACGAAAAGCTATTTCAGTAAGGACTTGATTAATACCAGAGGCCCACTCATTTTAGATATGGCCTTTAAATCAGATAATGTAAAATGGGAAGCCACTGACTCCGTTTTAGAAGCAATTATTTTAGAAGCCAATCTGATTAAAAAACATCAGCCTTATTACAATACAAAAGAAAAGGATGATAAAAGTTTTAATTATGTTTGTATTACCAAAGAAGAATTTCCTAAAATTTTAGTTATTCGTGGGAGAAATTTAATTAAAAAGAATTTTACTAAAACATATGGACCATTTACAAATGGGTCTCAGCTCAAAGAAGCAATGAAAATAATTCGGCATATTTTTCCATATCTAGATGCCAAGTCTGCACAGCCAGATCATCTTGAATTTTATCAGCAGATAGGACTTGCGCCCGATATTGGAACTACCGAGGCAAAAATAGCATACGACAAAAATATAAAAAATCTCAAATTATTTTTTGAAGGTAAGAAAAAGAAAGTCGTTTCTAATTTTAAAAAGGAAATGATGTTGTATGCAAAGAATAAGGAATTTGAACAAGCGAATAAAACAAAAAGAAGGATTTTTTCACTCCAACACATAAACGACATTGCTCTTTTAAAGCTAGAGCCTAGTGCCTATAGCCTAAAGCCTGTGTTTAGAATTGAGGCTTATGACATAGCTCATATGGGAGGTAAAAATATGGTTGGTTCTATGGTGGTTGTTGAAGATGGAGAAGTGGTAAAAAGTGAATATAAAAAATTTAAAATCAGAACTCAAGATAATGCCAACGATATTGGTGCATTAAAAGAAGTATTAGAAAGAAGGTTGGCGCATAAAGAGTGGATGTTTCCAGATTTAATAGTGGTGGACGGTGGTATGGCACAAATTAATGTTACAAAAAATGTTTTAAAGAAAATGGGCATAAATATCACTACAGTTTCAGTATTAAAAGATGAAAGGCACAAGCCAAAAGCAATAATGGGGGATAAGGAGTTTGGGTTAAAATATAAAAGAGAAATTCTACTAGCAAATAATGAAGCTCATCGATTTGCTATAAATTATCATAAAAATATGCGAAATAAGAATTTTTTACATAAAAAATAATGAAAAAAATACAGAAAAATATTTTAATACTGCACAACATTCGAAGCGTAGAAAATGTCGGAGCGATGTTTCGTACGGCTGATGCGGCGGGAATAAATAAAATTTATTTGACGGGTTATACGCCGACACCACTCGATCGATTTGGTAGGAAGAGGGGAGACCTGGCAAAATCTGCCTTGGGTGCAGAAGAGTTCGTGCCTTGGGAACAGAAAAAAAGTATCTCCACATTACTTACTAAATTAAAGAAAGAAAAATTTTTAATTATCGGGATAGAGCAAGATAAAAAATCTGTTGATTATAAAAAGGTTAAATTGCAAAATAAAAATGCATTCTTGGTTGGGGAAGAAGTGGCTGGAATTTCCAAGAGCAATCTAAAAAAATGCGATATAATTGCTGAAATTCCCATGCGAGGCAAAAAAGAATCGTTAAATGTTTCTGTCGCGATAGGGATAGCACTTTTTAGGATTTTAAAATTATAGAATAAAGTTTTTAAGGGGTTTTGCGAGCGACGGCGAGCAAACTTCAGGATTTTTTAAGCTTCAAAAAATCTGTACCGACAAAAATTTTGATTCTATAATTTTAGAATTCAAAAATAAGAAAATATCAAAATCTATAAAGCAATCTATCTGGCATTGCTATGCCAGCGAACTGCTCGGCTCGTCAGCCTGCGCAAGGCTTTCTAAATTTTATATTCTCTTATTTTTGATGAGTATCACAAAAGTGTGCGCTGCGGCTATTTATAACTTTTCTTATTATTATACCTTTACAATTTTTTTTTCTGCATTTTTCTCCAGTGCGTCTATATGCTTCATGGTGTAGTTGGAATTTACCAGGCAAGCCATAAATATTTTTATAATCTGACATTGAATCTCCACCGAAATCAATACCTTTTTTGAGAGTTTCTTTTATTGCTTTAAATATTAATTTAATTTCTGAATTTTTTAGTGTAGAAACTTTTCTCTCTGGATGCACGTTAGCATGCCAGAGGATTTCATCCGAGTAAATATTACCAATACCAGCTATGATTCCCTGATTCATTAAAACGGTTTTTATTTTACCTGTAGGTTTTTTATTTAAACGTTCTTTTAATTTAGGTAAAGTGAAATTTTTATCAAGTGGTTCCGGTCCGATATTATTTAAATGCTTACTGTCGTGCGCAATTTTAGTATCCAGTAGAGTTATCTTTCCGAATTTACGCATATCCGAAAAAATTAAATAATAACTATTACTTAAAGTAAAAATTACATGTGCGAATTTAATTTCTGGATCTTTGCCATAAAATAAATAGCCGGTCATTTTTAGATGAATAAGAATAGTTTGCTGTGTTTCTTTTTTGCCAGAAAGATTTATGAGAATATTTTTTGCACGCCTTTCTACTGATATAATTTTTTTATTTAGAATTTCTTTCTTGAAAATTTTGAAAAATTTAGGATTGGCCACACTGTCTGTCTTGCGTTTATCTTTTGTTGCTAAATCAGTCCAGACATTTTTTATTGTGAGACCTACTACCGTTTTTCTTAGGCCCCTTGTGGTTGTTTCAACTTCTGGAAGCTCAGGCATAGTTTTTATTTACTTATTTCCTAAAATTTTTAGCGCTTCTTTTATTTTTATATTGGTGCTGGCATCAGGAGTAACTTTTTTTAATGCTTCACGTGCTTCGTTTTGAGAATAGCCGAGAGACTTAAGCGCTTCTAATGCGTCTAATTCTCCCTGCAAGGAACTTCCTTCTAAATTTGTTCCCATTTTGTCGCGTAGTTCAATTACAATTCTTTCTGCAGTTTTTTTACCAATGCCTGATATTTTTGTGAGATATGAAGTGTCTCCAGTCCCAATAGCTTTTCTTAATGTTTCAATTGAAGCAATTCCTAAAATTGCTAAGGCAGACCTTGGTCCTATGCCAGATATATTTATTAGCATTTCGAAAAATTCCAATTCTGAACGTTCTAAAAATCCATACAAGTCTAAAGCGTCTTCTCGTACATGAGTGTGTATCCAAAATGAAACAGTGTCTGTTTCATTTTGTCCCGAGCGCAGTCGAGGGGCAAGCTTGGCTAGTACATCAGGGGAGACACTTATTTTATAGCCAACCCCGCCCGTTTCCACGATCAGGAATTTGTCTGTTTTTAATATGATTTTTCCTTTAATGCTTCCAATCATAAATTAATGATAGCATAATTGCATTTTTTTGGGTTTTTTGCTATATTGCATAAATGCCAATAACACAATCAGCTAAAAAAGCAATCCGAGGTTCTCTTCGCAAGAAGGCTTTTAATGACCAACGCAAGAAGGTAATGAAAGAAATAATCAAGAAAATCGAGAAAGTTGTCAAAACAAACAAGGAAACAGGTAAAGCCGAAGCTAGAAAAATGCTCTCACTTGCTTTTCAGGCGATAGACAAATCCGCGCAAAAAGGGGTGATCAAGAAGAACAATGCCGCTCGCAAGAAATCTCGCTTATCAAAGTTGGTTAATTAAGAAATTTGATTTGCTATTTATAAAGCAATCTATCTGGCATTGCTATGCCAGCGAACTGCTCGGCTCGAGAGCTGGTCGCAAGGCTTTCTAAATAACAAATAAAATTTCTTTCATTTTTATGAATCATTTATTAGAATTTTATGGAACTGAATGCCCACATTGTGTCACTATGCACGAGCTAGTGGAACGTTTAGAAAAAGAGGAGGGGGTAAAAGTAGAAAAATTAGAAGTCTGGCATAATAAAGAAAACGAAAAGAAATTACTATCCATTGATAATGGAGAATTGTGTGGTGGAGTTCCTTTTTTCTATAATACACAAACAAAGAAATTTATTTGCGGAGATACGGATTATGAGATATTAAAGAAGTGGGCGAAGGGAGAAGAATTCGATCAATAGAATAAAAAACAAAAAGCCCCCATATTTGGGGGCTTTTTGTTATGATTAGATATTACGCACGTTGTACGTTTGTAGCATTCAATCCTTTTGGTGATTCTTCTGTTTCAAAAGAAACAGTATCACCTTCTTTTAGTTCATCAAAGGTTACGCCAACAAGAGAATTACTGTGGAAGAATAAATCCTTCTGAAGTCCTTCTGCTGTTATAAAGCCAAAACCTTTTTCACTAACCATCTTTTTTATTGTACCGGTCATTGATTTTTTAGTTAAAATTATTAAAGACAAATAGATATACTTAAGAAATCGACTCTTCTAAACTCTTCTTGCACCTACTTTGTATGTACAGTATATCATAAAATAACCTAATTTGTCAAGCAGTTGGTCTTTTTTACTCGCTATTTTATCAAAAATAAGCTAATGTATTTGGATGTCTAAAGAATCGAAAGATAACCAAAAAACTCAAGAAACTATAGTTAGATTTGATAAAGTTTCATTTGAGTGGGGAGTAAATAAACCTATTTTAGATGAGGTGTCTTTTACTTTGCGACGAGGATCCAAATTTGCTCTAATGGGGCAAAATGGTGCTGGTAAGAGTACTATTTTTGGACTTATTTTTGGAAAAAATATTCGAGAATCTGGAATTATTAATATTGTAAATGGAGTTACGATTGCTCTATCCAGGCAAGTTATTCCAAGAGAAGAGTTAGGTTTGACTGTCAGAGAATTTTTTGAGAAATGTTTTCAAAATAAAACATCAGCGAAGGTGTATGATATTGATCCTAGAATTGATGACGTGTTAGAGGTGGTAAATTTGAAAGGGCATACAAAAGTCCATGACAGAATCATAAAAACTTTTTCAGGTGGACAACAAGCTCGTTTGCTTTTGGCTTCGGCTCTTATTCAAGATCCAGATCTACTTCTTTTAGATGAGCCTACTAATAATTTAGATAAAGCTGGCATTGCGCATCTGACAAAATTTTTAGTTGATTACAAAAAGACGGTTTTAGTTATTTCCCACGATGCAGAATTTCTAAATGCTTTTACGCAGGGGGTGCTTTATTTAGATGTTTATACAAAAAAGATTGAGCAATATGTTGGGAACTATTTTAATGTAGTGAAAGATATTACTGCTCGGGTAGAAAAAGAAAATATGAAAAATGCCCAACTGCAAAAAGAAATCCAAGCGAAAAAAGACCAGGCTAATGTTTTTGCATACAAAGGAGGAAGACTGCGTTTGGTAGCAAAGCGAATGCGGGAAAAAGCAGAAGAGCTTGAAGAAGAGATAGTAGATGTGCGGAAAGAAGATAAAGCTATCAGGCCTTTTATTATTCCTTTTCAACCTGATTTAATTGGTGAGATTTTAAATATTTCTTCTTTTACCACGATGAAAAATGGGAAAATTGTAAAACATAAAGCTAAGGTGTCTTTAAATAAAAATCACCACTTGTTATTACAAGGACCGAATGGTATTGGTAAAACAACTCTTTTAGAGAGGTTAGCGAGTGGTCATGCTGATGGTGAAAAGGTAAAAGAAGGAACACGGATCGGGTATTACAGACAAGATTTTTCTACTTTAAACTTTGAAGATACAGTTTACCAATCTTTAGCAGACGCTATGCGTGAAGGGGGAGAAAGGTTAGACGAAGAGCGAATGCGTTCTATTGCCGCTGGTTTTTTAATTACTGGAGAATTTATTCGTACAAAAATAGGAAGTCTTTCAGAAGGACAAAAAGGACTCGTTGCTTTTGCTAGACTAGTTCTCCAAAAACCCGGGCTCTTAATCTTAGACGAGCCGACCAATCATATAAATTTTCGCCATTTACCTATTATCGCGGAAGCATTAGACAAATACAAAGGCGCAATGATTTTAGTCTCCCACGTACCTGAATTTGTAAAACAAATTAGGATTGATGAAGTACTTGATTTAGAAAAATAGTTAATTCTTCGCCTTTTATTTCTCTTATAGCTTTTGGCTTTAAGTTTCCTAATTTTATATTCATGATTCTTTCACGTTTCAGGTCAGCGACTTCTTGGAAAAGGTTTGCGCACATTCGGCGGATTTGATGTTTTTTTCCTTCGGTTAAAATTACTTTGAAAGTATTTTCACTCATTATTTTTATTTTGCATGGTTTTGTTTTATATCCTTCAATATCTACGCCTTCTTCCATTTTTTGTTTGAAGTTTGAGCGGAGTTTTTCTTTGGTGCGAACGACGTATTCTTTTTCATGAAAATATTTTGGGTTTAAGAGTTGATCAGTTATTCGCCCATCATTAGTAAGTATCAAAAGTCCATGGGAATTTTTATCAAGTCTTCCCAAAGGAAAGAGATCTTTTTTAGGAGAATCTGTTTCGGTTCCTATTGGTTTATTGTAGGCAAAATATTTATATTCTACGGGTTTTGCACCTTTTACTTCTACTACATCAGTCTCATTTACTTGACTGCCGAGGACTGCCAATTTTTTATTGATAAAGACTTTTTTGTCTTTTACTAGAAGATCTGCTCCACGTCTAGTGGAGATTTTTTTAAGAGCCAGATATTTATTTATCCGCATTGGGTATGATTCGGCTGTTTTATTTTCCATATATTTTTTTCACTGTGAATTACGAAACTCTTTCTTGGCACAAGTTTTCTGTCAGCACACATAAAAATCTACTGATTTTTTGCTATGCTCGGATCGTCATCCTGCGCAATGCTTCCAGAAAACTGCGCCTGCGACAAGTTTCATAATTCACAGTTTATTTTAAATTTCAGTTAGTATAGCATTATTACGTATTTGCAGATAATAAATTATTGAGCTAGAGTATTTATATGCGTTTAGTAATAAAGATAGGTACCCAAGTAATTTCTGGTAAAAATGGATTAAATAAAGGACGAATCAGGCAAATCATCAAAGAAATTGCTGAGCTTTTAAAACTCGGGCATGAAGTTATTTTGGTGACTTCTGGTGCTATCGGCACAGGATTACCGTTGGTTAATTTTGTAAGCCCACTTCGAAAAAAAGTGGCTGCGGCTGTTGGACAGCCCATGTTAATGCATAACTATATCAATGTAGCTAAAAAATATAAAATTGTTGTTGGTCAAATTTTGATATTAAGTGATGATTTTACGAATAAAGAACATTTTAAGAATTTTGTTTTAAACATAGAAGCGATGCTTTCACATAAAGTTTTACCAATTATAAATGAGAATGATGTAATGAAGAGGGAAGACTTGAGAGTCAATGACAACGACACGTTGAGCGCAATGGTGGCGGTGGGATTAAAGGCGGACAAGCTTTTGATTTTGACTAATCAAAACGGAGTTTTTACAGATAATCCTGATCATAATAAAGATGCAAAATTAATAAAAAATGTAGAAAAGGTTGATGATAAGATAAAAGCATTGTGCTCAGTTGGGAAGTCTGAGCTGGGGGTGGGGGGGATGTGCGCAAAAATTTCTTCTGCTGAATATGCAACCAAAAGAGGAGTAGAAACACTTATCGGTAATGGTGAAAAACCAGGAACGATAGTAGAAGCTATAGGTAAGAATTTTTCAGGTACAAGACTTTTAGTTAAAAATAAAAAACAAAAACATTATGAGAACTAAAGTTGTAATTATTGGTTTTGGTACGATGGGTAAAGCTATCACTAAAACAATTACTAAAAAAGATCCTAAAATTAGTGTTTTTAGTATTGATAAAGATAAACCAAATATAAATAATTTCATTCAAAAAGTAAAAGAAGCTGATTTTTTGATTTTAGCCACAAAGCCCCAAGAATCAAAAGAAGCTATTGGGGAAATTAAAAATTATTTAAACAAGAAAACAATAATAATTTCAATTATGGCTGGTGTATCAATCAAAGAACTCGTGCATCTTTCTGGTCACAAAAAAATTATCAGGATGATGCCAAATTTAGGACTTTCTGTGGGTTATGGCATAGCTGCTTGGAAGGGAATAGGAATATCTGGAGTAGAGAAAAAGAAAGCTAAAAATTTCATAAATAAAATCACAGAAAATTTTGAAGTTAAAAATGAAGACACTATAAATAAAGTAACAGCCATCTCTGGCAGTGGTCCGGCGTATTTTTTCCTTTTAGCGGATTGTTTAATGCAGGTTTGCGGTGATTTAGGATTTAACAAAAATGAAAGTAGAAAATTAGTTGAAAATACTTTTTTAGCTTCTGCTCTATTGGCAAAAGAAGATGATTATTCTTCCCTTGTAAAAAAAGTTGCTTCAAAGGGTGGGACGACAGAAGCAGCTCTCGATGTTTTCCAAAAAGAAAATTTAAAAGGAATTGTATCAAAAGCCGTTAAAGCTTCCTACAAAAGAGCAAAAGAATTAAGTCAGGATAAATAATGAATAAGAACATATTAAAACAATTAAATAAAGCAAAAGTAGCATCTCTTAAATTCGGACTTTTGTCTCATGCTAAAAGAATTTTAATTTTGAAAAATTTAGCCAAAGAATTGCGTAAAAATAAAAAATTAATTATTATGGCGAATTCTAAAGATTTAAAAAAACTTCCACCAAGTGATCCGATGCGTGACCGTATGCTTTTAAATGATGCACGTATTGAAAGTATGGCTAAAGAAATAGAAAGTTTGATAAATATGCCAGATCCAATTGGTGAGGTTTTTGATTGTCGAAATAGTAAAGAAAATAAAGAATTAAAAATTTGCAAAAAGAGAGTGCCAATAGGGTTAATCGGTGTTATCTATGAATCACGACCCAATGTGACCACGGATGTATCTGCGATTTGTATCAAGTCTGGCAATTCGGTGATACTTAAAGGAGGGAAGGAGGCAAGAGAAAGTTATATAATTCTTCATAAAATTATAAAAAATGTTCTAATGTCTTCTGGGGTGGATCCTGAAGTTGTTCAATTTATAGATCCAAAAATAAAAGATGCTGTTTTAGATATTATTTCGGCCAATGGTTTGGTGGATGTAATTATCCCAAGAGGAAGCTCTAGTTTGATAAATTTTGTGAGAGAAAACGCTACAGTACCAGTGATCGAAACAGGCGCTGGAGTTTGTCATACTTTTGTGGACGTTTCTTCTAGACTTGATGCATCCGCCAAAATTATTTTTAATGCCAAAACACAACGTCCAAGTGTTTGTAATTCTTTAGATACACTATTAGTACACAGCGAAATAGCAGAAAAATTTCTTCCTATGGTTTCTGAATTGTTAATCCAAAAAGAAGTAGAGATTTTTGCTGATTTAAGGAGTTTTGAAATATTAAAAAAATGTTATCCAGTTAATCTTTTAAAAAAAGCAAGAGCAGAAGATTTTGGGCGAGAGTTTTTAAGTCAAAAAATGTCCGTAAAAATTATTTCTAATGTGGATGAAGCAATAAAACATATTAATAAATATTCTTCCAAACACTCTGAAGCAATTCTTTCGGAAGATAAAAAAAATTGTCAGAAATTCTTAGATGAAGTAGACGCGGCCGTAGTTTACGTAAATGCTTCTACTAGATTCTCCGATGGTGCTATCTTTGGACTTGGCTCAGAGATTGGCATTTCCACCTCTAAAATCCACGCTCGTGGTCCCATGGGTCCGAAAGAAATGACTACCTATAAATGGATAGCCACTGGTAATTATTCTATTAGAAAATAAAAAAAAACCAAACAAATTATTTTATTTTTTCATGGTCTGGCCGAGATAGGGACCCGGAGAACCGAGGACCTGAAAAAAGAAAGATAATTTGTTTGGTTTTTTTATTTTGAATTACAAAACATAAACTTTTCTTCGGTACAGATTTTTTGAAGCTTAAAAAATCCTGAAGTTCTCGGCTCGTCAGCCTCGAAACCCCGCGAAAAGTTATGTTTCATAATTCACAATTACTCATACCTTAACGCATCAATTGGATTGAGCATGCCTGCTCGGCGGGCAGGGTAGTATCCAAAGATAATACCGATAACTGTTGATACACCAAAAGCTAAAAGAACAGAAGAGATTGAGACTTGAGTTTTTACAAGTCCAGTTGACGTTACTATCAAGCAGATCAGCCATCCTAAAATAATTCCTATAAAACCCCCAATAAAAGTGAGCACTACAGCCTCCGAGAGAAATTGCGTGTTGATGTCGCTTCTTTTTGCCCCAATAGCTTTTCGTAAACCAATTTCTTTTGTACGTTCAGTAACGGTCGTGAGCATCATATTCATAATTCCTATACCTCCGACCAAGAGTGATATAGAAGCGATAGCCGCAAGGAAAAGTGTAAAAGTGTCTATTACGGTGGTTAAGGTGCCTAAAATATCTTCTTGAGAAATTATTGAAAAATCGGCTTCTTCTATGCGATGTTTGTCTAACAGGGCATTAGTTATCAAATCTTTTACCTCTGTCATTTTATTTTTGTCTGTGACAGAAACTACCATCATGGAAAGATAATCAAATCCGGAAAGAATTTTTTGCATTGTCGAAAGGGGGACAAAGATCATATCATCTGGACCAGAAAATCCAGCGCCTCCTTTTGCCACTAAAATCCCAATAATATTAAAATTAACTTTATTGATTCGAATAGTTTTACCTAAAATACTTTCGAGGTCCTGATCGGGAAATAAATCTGTCGCCACTGTCGCACCGAGCACCGCTTGTCGGCCGATGCTTCTTTGATTTGCACCAGAGATAAAGCTTCCGTTTGCAACTGCAATATTATGCACATTTGCATAATCCGGCGTAGCCCCCGTTATAGTAGTATTGGTATTATTTCCACTTGCTACTACTTGAAATCTACTCGAAACTTCGGGGGAAACAGCTCCCACTCCATCTATTGATTTTACAACATCGATGTCTTCATTTTTAAGTGTTTGAGCTGCGCCACGTCCAGAAGATACGATTCCGCGTCCTGGTTGAACTATTCCGGGAATGATTGTTAGAAGATTGGAGCCCAGACCTTCTATGCTCGATTGGATAGATACTTTTGCACCATTCCCGATAGAGACCATGGCAATTACAGAAGCAATACCGATAACTATACCGAGCATTGTAAGACCTGAACGTGCTTTGTTTGCAGAAAGTGAACTATATGTTTCATTTGTGATATCAACTAATTTCATTTGTGTGTTTTTCTATCCTCAATTAATTTCCCATCTTTTATAAAAAGAATTCTATCAGCATGTTCAGCTACTTCTTGTTCGTGAGTAATAAGAATAATGGTACGACCTAACTCTTTATTTAATTTTTGGAAAGTGTCAATTACTATTTCTCCTGTTTTTGAATCTAAATTTCCAGTTGGTTCATCCGCTAAGATGAGCGATGGATTGTTGACCAAAGCTCTAGCTATCGCTACACGTTGAATCTGACCGCCAGAAATTTGATTAGACATATGATAAAAATGATTTTCATCCAAACCTGAGGACCTAAGTGCTTTTTTTGCTCTTTCAATTCTTTCTGCACCATGTACGCCGGCATAGATTAAAGGTAGCATTACATTGCGCAATACTGTTGTTCTTGGTAATAAATTAAAAGATTGAAAAACAAAACCAATTTTATCTCGACGAATATCTGCAAGTTCATCATCCGATAAAGTGGAGACATCTTTGTCGTCTAATAAATATGTTCCAGAAGTTGGGATGTCTAGCGCTCCCAGCATATGCATCAGGGTTGATTTTCCACTGCCTGATGGACCCATGATGGCTACAAATTCTCCGTCGTTGACGGTAAATGATACATTATCCAATGCTTTAAACTCGACATCTCCTGTTTTGTAGATTTTTGTAATATTTTTTATTTCTATCATATCTTTTTAGATATAGCTTTAGACTCTATCTGGGTTGGATTCTTGTATTTGTGTTCCCTCTATTTCCTCCTGTGCCACCAAAGAGACTAGGCGCAGTAGTAGCGGGGGTAGCTGTTGTAGGCAAGATGGTTCTGATTACTATTTCATCACCTTCTTTAATTCCAGAAATAATTTCACTATCACTATCATTAGTGAGACCAACTTCTACTGGGATTTTATTCGGTTTAATTTTTGAGATGTAACCTATTGATCTATCCGTTGGTAGTGCCAAGGGTGTATCAAAACTTTCAACATAGTTTCTTCCAACTTGTCCCACCCTTGAATTGGCGGGCAGGGATTTTATGGCACTATTCGGCACTACTAAAACATTTTGTTTCATATCTGTGATAATTGAAGCGGATACACTCATTTCTGATTTTATTCTTTCATCTTGAGTGTCAAAACTTATTTTCACAATGTATGTTACAACTCCTTGTGAAACTGTTCCAATAGTATCTATCTCTGCCACCACTCCAGAAATGGAAAGGTCTGGTATAGCATCAAAAGTAAGAGTAGATTTTTGACCAATTTTTATTTTTGCTACGTCAACCTCGTTCAGAGAAATTTCAGCTAATTGTGTTTTTGTAATAAGTGTCGCCACAACCGTGCTTGTATTAATAGAATCAGCTTTTTTAATATTTACTGATGCCAAGATTCCATCAAATGGAGCACGGATAAAATAATCTGTAAGTTTATCTTTTGCATCTTGTAAAGCATTTTGTTTCAGTTGAATCGAGAGCTCCGCAGATTGTAAATCCAGACTGGTGTTAGGAAAAGCATCTTTATAATTTTTTATATTAGTGGTGGTAGTGAGAAGGTTATCAAGATGTCCGTTGTTTGTATTTGTGTATGTAGAAAGTGTGTTTTGGTAAGAAGTAAATTCAGAAATCCTTCCTGTATCTTCTGATAAAAAATCTACAAAATTACGGAGTTTTTTTATTGCGTCAGCTACAAGCTTAGTTGTTTCGTAGGTTTGATTAATTATTTTATCTATATCTTCTGTGGGGGAGTTATGGTTGAGTGTTCTGTAAAATATTCTATTACTATCAAATGCTTTTTTGGCATTAAAATATGCAGTTTCAGCGTCACTTCTATAGTTTTGTGCAGTTTTTCCGCTTATTCGCGCAGCATTCTCCGAAAGATTGTTTTGAGCTAAAAGATTTTCAAGTCCAGTTACGATTGATGGTAAGTCTAAAAAAGCATCAGAGACGACATTAAAACCATCGTCATAAGCCTTGTCCAAGTCAGCATTTAAATTATCGTTTGAGTTTTGAATTTTTAATTTATCTAAAGAAATTTTTGCAGACTGCAAACTGAGTTCTGCATCACGTACGGATTTTTGAGCGTCTGTATTATCAAGTTGTGCAATTAGGGCGCCTTTAGATACTTTTTGTCCATTTTTGACTGCTATATAAATAGCATCTCCAGATACCTTAGCCTTTATGTCTACCTGGTTCGAAGACGAGACTTGACCACTGCCAGAAATAGAAGATATTATTGCCCCTCTTTCCACTTTGGCTGTTAGGTAACGTGTATCACCAGTCGTGCTAGTGATCTTGTCGTAAATCCAATATCCTAATGATAAAATTATTATTACCACAATAATGCTGATAATTTTATGGGCAAGAATATATAATTTTATTTTATTTAAAAAGTTTTTCATATTATTTTATAGGAACAGGTATACCGGCTGGCATTATTCTGATAAATTTGGCTTCTATTTGACCTTGGTTGTTCGGAGAGCCTATCACTACAACGTAATCATCTACAGTAAGATCGCTCGCATTAATCACAGACATCATTTTTTGTATTTTTGTATCTTCTTTTATTAAAATTAATTTTTCGGTATTGTTTTTGTCTTCCACTATTAATGTTGGAAGTTCTATTTTTATAATTTTTCCTATTGCCCCATTAGCATTTGGAAAATTGTCACGGCCAAACATTTGGCGATTTGGCATCATGCCAAAATTGCGTGTATAATTTTCTCCCCAAGCACGTCCAAAAGACGCTTTCCTAAATCCAATAGAAATTCCTATTGATAAAACAAATAACAATACTATTGCAATTGCTATTCCATAAAGAATTTTTATAAAAACTTTTGACTCAAAAACTTTTTTTATATCTCTACTTATTTTTTCCATACAATTTAAGCCACCCCATAGGTCTTGCCTATAGGGTTATTATTAATAATTTGTTTTGTTAAGTTTTTTAGTGACAGTATTAAAATAAATACAAGAGAAAGGGTAAGAGTTATGCTCATTGTCGGCAAAGATTCAGCCAAAGAAAAACCTAATTCTTTCCAATATGAAAAAACTACTTCACTGTTAGAAAATAACAAAGAAAAATAATCATAAAAACCGGACTGAGTAAAATCATTTATTAATATTTTTACAGCCGGCACTAGCCCCACAAAAGAAGTGAACCCCATAGAAGCAAAAGCCCAGAATTTGATTTTGGTGTCACGTTTTTCGCGCTTGATTATCGTATGCCATATATCTTGGGTTAAATCCGAGTTCCCCTCATATTTAGCTTTTTGGAATATTTTCGTTAGTTTGTTTTGCATGTTAGGGATATATACGTTACAGAAATTATTTTGGTGCAAATTAACACAACCCTCTCCCAACCTCTCCCTTATCAGGGCGAGGAGAAGTGGTGATGTGTATTCCCCCTGACAAGGGGGATTGAGGGGGTTGCATTTTTATCTCAGTATTTTTCTTAATTCCATAATGGATCTACGATGAGAGCTTTTTACAGTGTTTAATGGTTTGTTTAAAATTTTCCCTATTTCTTCAAAAGTCATTTCTTCTTGATAGTGGAGTACCAAAATTTCTTGATAATCTGGGCGAAGTTTCTTTAGTGTGTTATTTAAAAATTCACTATCTTGTAATTTTTGCATAGCTTCATCTGGTAGTAAATTTTCATCTGGTATATTTTTTGCAAAAGAATTTTCGTTTTCATTGTTTAGATCGAGATTCTCTATTTTAGCTAAGTCAGAAAACAAAAGACTCTTTTTTTTTCTTAAAAAATCTGTTGCGGTATTTTTGGCAATAGTAAAAATCCAAGTTTTAAAACTCGCTTTTTCTTCATCAAAATGGTCAATATTCTTCCATACCTTTATAAAAATTTCTTGCACTATGTCAGACGCATCATTTTTGTTAGTTAGGCGTGCGGTGAAATTATAAAGTGATTTTGTATAGCGATCAATTAAGATTTTAAACGCTTTTCTGTCACCATTTTTATACAAAAGAATGATTTCTTCATCTATTTCATTGGGTAACATTTAATAAATATACCACAAAAAACAGCGTAAATTTACGCTGTTTTTTGTGGTACTCTATTTTTGAACTACTTTTTATTCTACTGTGGTAGTTGTAACCTTTTTCCCTGATGGTTGATCAGTAATGATCGTAGTTTTTTTGTGAAAAGATTGATCAAAAAGGTGTTTGGCTAAATATACTAGAATAAGAATAAGGACAAGCAGGAAGAGCCAGCCGAATAGATTTGTTGGAAGAAAACCAGCCCAGAATACATTTGCTCCGAGTGGTACTATTGGTGCAATTATATTTTCTGTTTTACTTAATACTTGCGCAGAAACATTTGCATTTACTGATTGAGTTTGACCTGAAGGATCAATGTAGCTCAAAGTTGCAGGGAAATTTAAGTTTGTTCCAGCAGGAATATTATCTCTTACTCGAGTTCTTATGGTTACTGTTCCTTCTCCATTTGCTTTGAGTGTTCCTAGTCTAAAAATTAAAGTATTACCAGAGATAGTCGGATTATTTGGATTAGAGGATATATAATCTACTTCAAAAGGAAGATTTATTTGTAGGTTAAGATTGGTAATAGCGCCAGTACCGATATTTTGATAACTTACAGTGTAATTAATTTCATCTCCTGGTCGTGGTCTGGTGTTATCAATTGTAGGAACGATTGGCTGATTTCGATTAATAGAAGAAGTGATAAGTACGAGCGAAGTTGGAGTAGGTTTTGGATTGATGGTAACAGTTTTTGCGCGAACAGTTATTGTTTCTGAATCACTGGCAGATCCGAAACTGTTACTACAAGTAAGGGTATAAGTTTTAGTGCTTGTTAATGATCCAGTGTAGAAACTTCCTGGGCCAATACTTTTTACTCCCGCCCAGCCAGCAGATCCACCACTTGCATTACAATAAGATGCATTGGTGGTAATCCAGCGAACGGTAGCACTTCCATTGTAAGGTACACTGACTTGGTCAGAATAGACTGTTACCGTAGGTTGGTTATTAACAGATCTATATACGCAAGGCAACGCTCCTCTGTAATTCATTGCATTATAATCTTGGCAAGTTTGTATATTGTATACACAGGGCAATGTTCCTCCATAATTATTAGCATTTCTATCTTGGCAAGTTTGCTGATAAATTTGATTCACATACACGGTAGCAGAATCAGTCGCACTCAAACCACTATTACCGTAACAAGTAATGCTGTAAGTAGTAGTAACATTTGGATTGACGACACCTGATCCATTGGTAGCGGTACTGTTCGTCCAGTAAGCGGAACAAGAAGTAGCGTTGGTGGAATTCCAAGTCAAAGTAGAGTTTTGTCCAGCTTGAATATTGGTAGGGTTAGCGTAAAGGTTAACGGTGGGTTGCTGAACTACTGGACATGCTGGATTTGTATATGACTGGGTAGCTGATCCATAACAATAGGCTCCGCCATGAGCAGGACTAGGGTTGGTACAAGTACGAGTCTGTGTGCCTGTAAATCCGCATTGAGTATTTTTATAACTCCAATCACTCCATCCTCCGTGGATGGGAGCAGGTGGTATATATGGTGGTGGTACATAACACGCTGGATTTGTATATGACTGAGTAGCTGGTCCAACACAATAAGTTCCACCATTCATTGGACTAGGGTTGGTACAAGTACGAGTCTGAGTGCCGGTAAATCCGCATTGAGTATTTTTATAACTCCAATCACTCCATCCTCCGTGGATGGGAGTAGGGGCAGGGGGAGTAGGGGTACATTGAGGAGTGGTGAAGTTGTTAATATTTAAATATGCTGTTCCGAAATTATTTGTTACTTCTAGTCTAAAATAATAAGTAGTGTTTTCAGCTAGACCAGAAATATATTGTTCAATATATCCGTCTGTATAAAAAGTTTGCACTGTCGTCGGTGTTCCTCCACCATTTGCCACAGTGTTATAGCTTGTACCGTAGGTGAATCGCGCACGAGCCGGCGGGGTGCCAGTGATGACGTCTCCAGTCAAAGTAGCACTGCCACAAGTCATAGCAGATGCTGGAGTAGGAATTATTAAAAAGCTAAAGAGTGTGATGACACTCAACAAGAACCCGATCGACAATTTTATTTTATTATTCATATTATTTTTACCTCCCTTAAGAGGTAGATTAACTATTTTTAATTTAAAGTAAAAACTCGACATTTTTACTTTCCGGAATCATGAATTTTAAACTAACACTAATTCATAACTTTGGAAAGTAGAGGAGGTAAGTGTATAAAAACACACGAACCTCCTCCAAGTGTGGCACCCCTCAAAATAAAAATGAGGAATACCGATAAATTAGAACGCGTTTCCGGTGCCTCCACCACCGGACCCTCTTCCACCACCTCCAGCGTTACCACCGGGGGCGGAACCGCCTCCTCCTCTGTTACCCCCGCCAATATTTATGGCGGGCCCAGTGCGTCCACTGGGCGGGACACCTAGTGCTTGGCCACCACCACGTTGCCGTGGCTGATAAAGCGACCGCGGATGGTGCTGCCTCGGCTGATACTGCCGAGGCTGGTGGCTTTGGTAACCACCATGCCGTCGTTGCTGGTGTCTATAGTAACCGCCACCACCAGTCCGACGATGGCCACCTGTGTTAGCGTAGCCGTTGTAGTTGGAATTTGTATAGTTCCCAACTATTCCTCCTACAACCCCTCCAAGAAAAGCTGGGATCGGGGAGGGTTGCTCATACTCCTCTTGGTCGTAACTAACTGCGTCACGACCATCGTATCCATCCCTTCCTGCAGGACCTGCTGGTCCTGGAGGCCCTGGAATCCCTTGAGGACCTTGCGGTCCTTGTGCTCCATTTTCCCCTGGAGTACCTTTGGGGAGCGGAAGTGCAACAACCTCATAAATTTTGTTTTTGCACCCCTCAAGACCTAACACCTCGTTATTTTCATCGGCGCACATCCTTCGATCTGCACCTAGACGGGCCCACCCTTTTCCGTCTTTAGTTAGACGGTCAGGAAGGTCCATTTTTACGCATGCTGCCCACGGCAGTCCGACGGTTTTTTTGCACTCCACAGGGTGTTTGCTGTGAAGTGTCCAGAAGTAGAATGGCGCTGATGAACCAGCCGCCAAACACTCCTCTCTTGTTTTCCAATGATCCACCTCCGCGCTCGCTGGCGCGGAGACCAAAAACATAAACATAGCGGCCACCAAGGAGGTGGCCAGGAATAGTTTTTTCATGACTATTCCTCCTTTCTCAATTTTTTTAGGATCCCCAGGGACCCTTTTATTTTTTACAGAGAACTTCTCTTCATTTGGGATTGTATCATATCTTCACCAGAATGTCAATATGGTGAAGTTTGCATGAAGATTTACAAAGAGCAGAGCTTTTCCTCTTAATCTTTACAAAAAGTTATTAAATTTAAGATTAATTTGAATTTTTGGTCAAAAACTGTTAGTCTGAAGCAAGTAAAGAAAAAAATGCCTTCGTCGTTCAATGGACAGGACGCAACTTTGCGGAAGTTGTGATGCAGGTTCGATTCCTGCCGAGGGCACTAGCACGAGTGAAGCCAACTGCTTGGCTTATTGCAGGAAGCGAAAAGCTTTTACTTATTTTTTATTTATAAAAAATGTAAAAGGTATACTGTTCTCGTAGAGAAAGATTATCCTGCCGAGGGCACAGAAAATAATTGATAATAATTTATTATTTTATATAATAAGAAAACAATAAATAAAGAATTTATGGAAAATTTACATAAAACAGAAGGCAGGGGAGATATTTGTCCTGCTTGTAGAAAAATACTTTCAGATAAAGTTTGTCAAAATCAACATTGTGAGGCTTTTCAATGTAAAATTGAAGAAGATGAGTTAGAAAAAGAGAAAGATAATCAAAAAAAAGAAACTGAAGAAGTTGCCAAAGGAATAACTGATTTTGAGGAATTTAAAAAAGGATTCAGTAATATAGAATTAAATTAAAACCCAAGAGCTTCCATTATTTTTTCTGAAGCGTGTTCTTTCATTTCTACTTCGGCAATGTTTTTTGAAAGCATTATGGAGTGGATGTCCTCTGCTATTGTTTCATTTATTGGGATAGAAAGGATTGGCATAAAAGCTCTCTCTGAGTGGATAAAAAGTATTGGTTTAAGGACTGCTTCCGGATGTGTGTCTAATTGAATCCAAAAAGATTTTATATTTTCATAAGGGTAAAGACGACTTCTAATAATTAACCCTTTTCTATTTAATTGGTAGGTAATGGTGTCTGGTTTTTTAATAGCAAAAAATCCAAGCAGGATTCCAGAGAGGATAATTAAAGCGGCAAAAAAATAATTTTCAAAAATAATGGCTGCGATGGAGCTCGTCACTACGATGACCCCGAGCGCCCAAAACCAATCTGAGGTTCTATCTTTCTCTTCATACTCCAAAGCAGACCAAACTAATTTTTCATCTGATCTTTCGATTATTTCCATAGAGTAATTGTAGCAACAAAAGAGGGTCAAAGCAAAATCAATTTGCAACTTTTTTAGCTTCCCGAACGTATTAACTAATATACAGATGATGTCGTATTCTGTTTTTATTAGTTAATTATTGATTTATACGCTAGGTTTATTAATTAAAAATAAAAAAAATATGAAAAATAAAAAATATATTTATAGTTTTATAGCTTTAGCAACATTTTTAACCCTGACATCAGCTGTTCCTGTTTTGGCTGATAACAACCAGTCTAACAATGGTGTCGGTGGTGGTTTCGGGGGAGGAAGAATGTTTAACAGGGGGAACAATAATAGAGGAATGATGAGAGGTGGTTTGTATGGAACAGTTACAGCTGTAAATGGTAACACCATAACAATGACTGTTAAAAGAGGTTCTGATGCAAATGCAGTCACCACTACATATACTGTAGATGCAACTAATGCAAAAATTACAAAAAATAACATAGCGGGAACAATTTCCAGTATTCTTGTAGGTGATAAGATTATAGTAAAAGGTACCCTTACAGGAACAAATCTAGTTGCGACAAAGATTCGTGATGGTGTATTTAATAAAAACGTAAGTAATGATGA
>JBAZSF010000001.1:0-173859 GCA_041662525.1 Minisyncoccota bacterium | reverse complement strand
AAAACTGACCTCGGAGAGGTTGGATATATTGAGTCGGTATTGTGTCGCTCAATTGACGACACAATAGTTTTTGCTCAAACTTAAAATGAGCCGGACAATGTGGAAAGACACATAAAATAAAAAAGTTAAAAAAAGAACGAAACAAAACAAACAACAGCAAAAAAAATACCAAGGGAACCCCTTGGTATTTTTTCGTTTGTGCTATAATTTATTTATGTCTTTTGAATATTTAACAATTTTATTAATAATTTTTTTTATTACTTTGTTCCTTGAAAAGAAACATGATATTCATCTTTATAAATCCAAAAGAGAGAGATTTGAAATCGTTGGTTTCTTTTTTATTTTTGGAATTATATGGGATAGTTTTGCAATTTTTAGAGGACATTGGTCTTTCCCAGCTGGGAAAATACTTGGTATTACAATCGGGTTAATGCCACTAGAAGAATATTTGTTTGCTTTAGTAATTCCTTATTTTGTTATAACGGTATATAAATTGATTGATTCTAAATTTGGACAAAAAATTAGTTAATACCACATCACCCCTGACCCCTCTCCTGAATACCAAAGATAGGAGAAATTCAAAACCATCTGGCAATGATTATTATTGTTTTTAATTTAGCCATTAAATAAATTATATCAAGAATTTCCCCTCGCCAGTACTCTGGAGAGGGGCAGGGGTGAGGTGTTTAAAGAATTTAGCATTAGGGTTTTTGGTATTTGCCTTTTCTTAAAAGATGCTATAATAAAGGTGGAGTCGATTTATTAATGTTTTTTTATTAATATATTTATATGACAGGAGGACATTAATTTCACAAAATCAAAAAACAGTGGAGAGTAATCCCACTGTTTTTTGATTTTTAGGTGCTTATTTATAAATAATGAAAAAAGAAATTAAAGAAAAAAAAGAAAACTGTGATGCTTGTGGTACAAGCCAAGTCAATCACAAATTGATGTTTAGTTTGAGGTTGATGGATGAGATTATGGGTAAGGTTGCTTATATCTATAAGCCATTTTCCTTTATAGGCAACAACCTAAAGTTGATTAATCTTTTTGAAAAATCGATATTCAATTTACTTCATTTTTTGTATATCGTTAAATATAATTCCGATATAGAAAAAACCACAAATGGCCGTTCGAAGCTTGTTTGGCAAGAAGCTAAAAGTCGTGGTATAGATATGAAACAAATTTTGTTTTTCAATAAGCCAATTGATTATTTTAGGGCAAAAATAAATAATAAAATTGTGTTTTTTAACAGCCTCCCTATCCCTCCATGGATGCCGCATGATGGATATAGTTGGGTTGATGATAAGTTTGTTTTTGCTGAAAAATTTCAAGCGGCAGGCATACCATCCTTGAAAACTAAAAAGATAATTTTTCTCAAAGATGCCATTTCTGCTTTTAACAATTTTCAAAAACCAATAATAATAAAACCACAATTGGGTTCTCTGGGGAGACACACTACAACAAATATTAATACTATAGAAGAATTAAAAAAAGCTTTTAAACTTGCTAAACAAATTACTCCAGTTATGGTGGCGCAAGAACATCTTTTTGGTAGTGTATATCGGGCAACCGTAGTGAATAATGTATTAGTAGGATTTTTTCGTGCTGACCCTCCTTTTATTTTAGGAGATGGCATAAAAAGTGTGAAAGAATTAATTTCAGAAAAAAATAAAAATCGTAATGAAAAAGTATCAAATATTTTAATTAGTAAAGAGTTAATAAATTTTCTAGGAAGACAAAATCTTACCATTGATAGTGTTTTGCCTGTTGATGTTAAGGTTAATCTTTTGGCTAAAACTGGAAGATTTTATGGTGGCTATACCAAGGAAATGCTCAAAGAGATTCATCCTAAATTTTATTCAATTTTCAAGAAAGCAAATGAGCTCATCTCGATGCCAGTAGCAGGTTTTGATTTGATTATAGAAGATCCAACCAAAGATCCAGATACACAACGTTGGGGAATAATAGAATGTAATTCTTTGCCATTTATTGATTTACATTTTTTCCCACTAGAAGGTGAGCCGGTTAATATAGCTAAATACATTTGGGATTTGTGGGATCAAAAATAAATTCATAGTAAATTTTTCTTAAAAGAGATATAATTTAAGCATGGAAACAGGTTTTAAAAAACGAGTTGGAGTATTGCGGGGTGGGGCAGGGAAAAATTATTTATCTTCTATAAAAAATGGTGGAGATATTATTTTGCATATTTCTGAAAAATTAGGAGACAAGTATAAAGTAGTAGATATTTTGGTTGATAAAGATTATATTTGGCATTTGAGTGGTATACCTATCAATACAAGTGATTTAGTAAATAAAGTGGATGTAGTTTGGAATACAACACACTCAAGTTTTTCAAGTATTCTTGATAGTTTAGATATTCCAAACGTTAGAATTTCATCTTTTTATTCTAAATTGAAAAACAATAGAGAACTTTTAAGGGAACATATGAAACAAATCGGTTTAAATACTCCACGTTTTGTCATTGCTCCTAAAAATGCGGAAGTAGTTTTTAAAAAATTTGGTTCACCGTGGATTATAAAAAATTCTAATGAAATTAAAATAATAAAAACTTTTAATGAACTTGCAAAGAATATAACTGGTAGTGATGATCTGATAGTAGAAGAATTTATCGCGGGCAAGGTAGTTTCAGTACATTCTGTGCGAAAGTTCCGCGGGGAAGAGATTTATGTTTTTCCATTGGGTAATTCTTTTAGTAGTTTTTCTTTTGAGGAAAAAGAGAAAATTTTTACTTTAGTTAAAGATTTAAACATATATATTGGGGGTATGCATTATTTAAAAATAGATTTTATCTTAAATCCTCATGGTAAAGTCTACCTTCTGCAAATCGATGAAATGCCTGATTTAAATTCAGACTCACATTTTTCTCAGGTTTGTGAATACGTAGGTGCCAAGCCACATCATGTGATAGAGCATATACTAGAACAAGTTTTGTGATACAATTATTAAAAGAAATTATTTTTATCTGTAGCGGGTGATCGCACTCACATAGGCACATATGTTGGAGGTTAGCCATCACCCGCTTCAAATGGAAATAAACTAAAAATCTATCACTAAGTGATAGATTTTTAGTTTTAAAAAAGAAAAATTATTTTGTGTTTTTTTATTTTCAGATTTCCACGCTTCACTTTGCTTAGTGTCCACAAATTTTAATTTTTTTCAAAAATAAAATTTGGGAGTTATCCACAGTTTTATGAAAAAAGTATTGTATTATGTTTTGATATGCGAGATAATTAATATAGTTCGAAGCAATAAATATTTTTGGTCGGTTTATTGCAAACTAGAAATTAATAATTTAATTTTTTTAAAATTATATGGCAGCAAAAAAGAAAGTAGCAAAGAAGGCAGCAAAAAAGACTACAAAGAAGCGAGCATAGTTTCTTTTAGTTTCTCAAAAAAACTTCCGTCGAAAGTCGGAAGTTTTTTGTTTTTTATGCTAATATATATTTATGAGTTTATATAGTAAAATATTTGGAGACGAAAGCTCTAAATTCATTAAAAATACCGAAAAAATAGTGTCTAAAATCAATGCTTTGGAGGCAGATATTTCAAAGTTGGCAGATAGTGATTTCCCTAAAAAAACATTAGAATTTAAAGATAGATTAAATAAATCCAGCAATAAAACTGAAACTCTAAAAGAAATATTGCCAGAAGCTTTTGCTCTTGTAAGAGAAGCAATGAAGCGAGTAGACAACAAGCGTCTTTTTGATGTTCAAATTATTGGAGGTTTGGCATTACATGAAGGGAAGATTGCTGAGATGAAAACTGGAGAAGGAAAAACTTTTGTCGCAGTTCTTCCAGCATATTTAAATGCGCTTACATCTGAGGGAGTTCACATCGTAACCGTGAATGATTACCTTTCTCGTATTGGTGCAGTGTTGATGGGTCAAGTTTATAATTTTTTAGGATTAAGTGTCGGTGTTATTAATTCACAAAATGTTTCTTATTTATATGATGCGACCCACAAAGAAGAGGATCAAGAAAGAGACATTGTGGGAGAATTTAAAATTGTTTATGATTTTTTGAAACCTTGTTCCCGCAAAGAGGCGTATGCGGCAGATATAACTTATGGAACAAATCATGAATACGGTTTTGATTATTTGCGAGATAATTTAGCTACAAATGTAAATGATCTTGTGCAAAGAGGACATAATTTTGCCGTTGTGGACGAAGTGGATTCTATTTTAATAGACGAAGCTCGCACCCCGCTTATTATTTCTTCTGCTTCCGGAGATTCGGAAGATTTTTATATTAAATTTTTCAAAATTGCAAAACAACTCAAGAGGGATCTAGATTATGGGGTAGACGAAAAATTAAAAGCGATATCTTTGACTGACGCTGGTATTACTAAGGCTGAACAACTCCTTGGGATTGAAAATATTTATACGGAAAAGGGTATAAAATATGTGCATCATCTAGAAACAGCAGTAAAAGCGCAAGCGATTTTTGAACGTGACAAGGATTATGTCGTGAAAGAAGGAGAAGTCATCATCGTGGACCCTTTTACTGGACGTCTACAGCCAGGTAGGCGTTGGAGTGAAGGTATTCATCAAGCAATCGAAGCAAAAGAAGGCGTAAAGATTGAAAAAGAAACTCGCTCATCTGGTTCTATTACTTTTCAAAATTATTTTAGATTTTATAAAAAGCTTTCCGGTATGACTGGTACAGCAGCAACTTCAGCTGAAGAATTTTTAAAAGTTTACGGACTAGATGTTATTGTGATTCCTACAAATAGTCCTGTTGTTCGTATGGATCATAGTGATTTAATTTTTCAAACAGAAAAAGGTAAATTTCAAGCAATTGCCAGAAAAGTAAAAGAATTAAATTCAAAAGGAGAGCCTGTGCTGATCGGTACTATTTCTATCGAGAAAAATGAATTGCTTTCTATGTATTTAAAACAAGAAGGTGTGCAACACACGATTTTGAATGCAAAGAATCATGAGAAAGAAGGTGAAATAATTGCTCAAGCGGGTCGCAGGGGAGCAGTGACTATCGCTACAAATATGGCTGGACGCGGAATAGATATTAAACTCGGAGGTAATCCACAAGTTGCAGAAGAATATGAATTTGTAAAAAGTGTTGGAGGGCTTTTCGTTTTAGGGACAGAGAGACATGAAGCAAGAAGAATTGATAACCAGCTAAGGGGACGTGCTGGTAGACAGGGTGATCCGGGTGCTACACAATTTTATGTTTCACTAGACGATGATTTAATGCGAGTGTTCGGTTCAGAAAAAATTAAAACAATGATGGGGCGTTTCGGTATAGCAGAGGACCAGCCGATAGAAAATCGTTTTATTAGTAAGACCTTAGAAGGAGCCCAAGCTAAAATTGAAGGTTTCCATTTTGATGCAAGAAAAAATACTCTTGAATATGACGATGTGATGAACCATCAACGCAAGATAATTTACGAAAGAAGACAAAAAATGTTACGAGCAGATAAAACAGAAATTGAAGTTTTGCTCAAAAATATATCAGTGACCAGAGAAGGTTTCGATAAAATTTTAGAAGAAAAAAGAACGAAACTTGGCGACGAGGCATTTTTTGAAACTGCTAGAAGGATTGCTTTTTACGCAAATGATATGCTTTGGATGGAACATTTGGAGGCGATGGATTATTTGCGTTCATCGGTGAATTTGCGAGCTTATGGGCAACGTGAACCTATCGTAGAATACAAAAAAGATGGCTTAGCGATGTTTAAAGAAATGGAAGAAGCTTTTAAAGAGCAGGTTTTTTCACTTATAAATAACATAAACACCGATAACGTTGTAAATATAAAAGCAGAAGAAAATACATCAAAACAAACTTTAATTACTAGTCAGGAAGAACTAGGTGAATTTGGAGGTCTGTCTGCGCAGGCAGGGGAAAAGGATTTATCTGTAAATGGAACAGGGATTGGAAGAAATGATCCTTGTCCTTGTGGAGCGATCAATCCAGCTACAGGTGAATGCTATAAATGGAAGAAATGTGGAATGATCAACGCACCTCAGCATAGAAAATCTTTGGTGAATTAAAATATATTTATTAAACAAAAGTTATGCACATAGAAAACGAAGGGTCTAATATACAATTAAAAAATATGGAAAATCAATCACATGGTGTAAATCTCTCTAAATATTTGCTTATAAAAGATGGGTCAGCCAACGTATACTCTCTTGAATTAGAGCAAGCCTCTGATCACAAGAGTCTAATTTTTCATTTAGAGGCCGGAGATTACACAACAACCCTTACAAGTATTTTACGTTTTTTTGAAGAAACTATAAAAAATGAAAATGTAACTTCTGAAATGCGAGAATTACAACTTACATCTATCCGTAAAGTTATGAGTGATCTTTTATATATAAATAAACATTATAATATTCTTCCAAGAGAAAATAAAAAAAGTGAAAATCTAATTTAGAAAATTTAAAAAAATGAAAAGTTTAGAAATCGGAGAAATTTATAAACATTATAAAGGGACTAAGGTAAAGGTTCTTTTTGAAGCTAAAGATAGCGAGACTCAAGATCATTTAGTTATTTATATGCATTTAGAAGATGGCGGTATTTGGGTTAGACCCAAACATATGTTTTTGGAAAGTATTATTTTAGACGGAAAAGAAATAGAAAGATTTAAAAAAGTAGAACAAGAAATTTTAATAAAGCCCAATGCAAAAAATAATTAAAAATCTTAAACTCAAAAGACGAGGGATCGTGTTGTTGGCTGGGATGCATTTTTTTGGCAATCCATCAAAAAAAATCAAAATTGTCGGGGTGACAGGGACAAACGGAAAAACAACGACAGCTACACTTCTTTATAAAATTGCGATAGGTCTTGGGTATAAAGCTGGTCTTATAAGCACTGTAGAAAATATAATAAATGGAGAAGTGGTTCTTACAAAAGAGGGTAGACCAGTTCCAGGTACAACACCTGACCCTATAAATCTGTATAAATTATTAAATGAAATGATGGAGAAGGGTTGCGAATATGTTTTTATGGAAGTGAGTTCGCATGCCCTGGATCAAAATCGAGTGGCGGGAATAAATTTTACTGGAGGAATTTTTACGAATCTTACACATGATCACTTGGATTATCATAAAAATTTTGAGAATTATTTTGGAGCGAAAAAGAAATTCTTTAAAATGCTTCCTTTGCATGCTTTCGCGCTTTCTAATACGGATGATGAATACGGTGGAAAAATGCTTGAAGAAATTAAAACAGGAAGAGTGTCTTATGGGTTTAATGGTGGAGAGGATTTTCATGCCGAAATTATTAGGCTTGATTTTTCAGGATTAGTTTTGAATTTTAATGGCATAGAAGTTAATTCAAAACTTCTCGGCAAGTTCAATGCTTATAATTTACTCGCAGTCTGGAGCGCTTGTGAATTACTTGGCTTTGATATGGACAAAGTAAAAAATATTTTAGAAAATATTGAGCCTCCTCGTGGACGTTTTGAACATTTTATGTCTTCTAATGGAGTTTTAGTTATTGTGGATTATGCTCATACCCCAGATGCTTTAGAAAAAATCTTGATGGCTATCAAAGAGATAAAAAAAGAAAATAGTAAAATAATTTCTGTTTTTGGTTGTGGAGGAGATAGAGATCCTATGAAAAGAAAAATCATGGGTCATATTGGCGCGACTTTTTCTGATTTTGCAATCTTTACTTCAGATAATCCTCGAAGTGAAGACCCAGATAAAATTATTGATCAAATGAAAGAAGGTTTGTCTATTGAAGTTTTGAAAAAAGTAAAAGCTATTACCAGCCGTCATGAAGCGATATTAGAAGCAGTTAAAATAGCGCAAAAAGGAGACATAATTCTTTGCGCCGGCAAAGGACACGAAGATTATCAAGAAATAAAAGGCATAAAACATCATTTTAATGATATGGAAGAATTTCAAAAAGCTTTTTTGTGATTTTGTGATAGTATGGTTTTATGGTTAATTATAAAGAAATTTTTAAAGATAAGAGGGTAACTGTGATGGGGCTTGGTTTGCTTGGAAGAGGGGTTGGGGATGCTATGTTTTTGGCAGAATGTGGAGCGAAACTAACTATTACAGATTTAAAAACCGAAGAACAATTAAAAGAATCTTTAAATAAATTAAAAAAATTTAAAGATATAGAATATGTTTTGGGTGAACACAGATTAGAAGATTTTAGAAATTGTGATTTTATTTTGAAAGCTGCGGGAGTATCACTTGATTCAATCTATGTAAAAGAAGCTGTAAAAAATAAAATTCCAATTGAAATGAGTGCATCACTTTTTTCTAAACTTGCTGGTGTTCCGATAATAGCTGTAACTGGAACACGTGGAAAATCTTCGGTGACACATATGATTGCGCATATTCTTGAATTTGTTGGTAAAAAAGTTATTTTAGGAGGAAACGTGCGAGGTGTTTCCAATCTTCAACTATTAAAACAAGTAAAGAATAAAGAAGTGGCAGTCCTAGAATTAGATTCGTGGCAACTTCAAGGATTTGGTGATGGTAAAATTTCTCCCAATATTTCTGTTTTTACCACTTTTTTTGGAGATCATATGAATTACTATGGTTCGGCTACGCTCACCACAGGCAAAGCGATGAAGAAATATTTTTCAGATAAAGCTAATATTTTTAAATATCAAAAAAAAGAAGACATATTGATTATTGGTAAGCAAGCATTATTTTTTATTAAAAAATGGCAAAAAGAAAATAAAGAAAAGATAAAAAGTAAAATAATTGTTCCAGAAGAAAGACTGTCCAAATTAAAAAATAAGCGTTGGAAATTCAATTTGCCCGGGGCTCACAATGAATATAATGCAGAACTTGCAGTCGAAGTTGCTAGAGCATTATCTATATCAGATATAAAAATAAAAAAATCTTTAACAACCTTTGCTCCTTTATCAGGTAGACTTGAATTTTTACGTAACATAAATGGAATAAAAATTTATAATGATAACAGTTCGACAACTCCCGAGGCTACTATTGCAGCGTTGCAAGCAGTAGGTAATACAAAGAAACGCAATGTGGTTTTAATAATTGGAGGTGATAAAAAATTCTTAGATATGTCTAAATTGCTTCTTGAAATTCCTAAATTTTGCTCTAAAGTTGTTTTGTTTAAAGAAAGAGGTACTGATCTTATCCGCGCAAAAGTATTTGAATTTAAGAAAAAAGGGCTTGATGTTTATGAAGAGGAAGGTCTTTCTAATACTGTCAAAAGAGCATTTTCTGTGGCAAAAAAAGGGGAAACTATTTTATACAGTCCAGCATTTTCTTCTTTTGGAAAATATTTTTCTAATGAATATGACAGAGGAGATAAGTTCACAAAGATAGTGAAGAGTCTGAAATAACATTTATTTTGGTTTTGCCGAACCATTTCTTGACCATTATATTTATATTTTGTGTCTGATCAGTAACTAATATTTTCATAGTTTTATTTTTTGATAACTTATCAGTAATTTCTGGATGCCTTTCCATGTATTCTTTTAACTTTTTAGGAACTATTTCATCTTGAGAAATTATTTTTATATCTTTAGAAATAATTTTTCTTATTTCATTTTTTAAGATAGGGTAGTGAGTACATCCTAAAACTAGCGCATTTAATTTTTTATTTTTCAAAGGTCTTAGATATTTTAAAAGAAATGGTTTTGTCATTGTATTTTCTCCTGCTTCTATAAGTGGTACGAGCATTGGTGCAGGGTTTTGGAAAACTTTTGTTTGATTATTTATTTTTTTTATTTCTTCTACCCAAGTGTTTGAAGCTACTGTGCCCAACGTTGCTAATATACCAACTTTTTTATAATTTGAAGCTATTTCAGCGGTTGGAATTAAAACCCCAAGTATTTTCCTGTCTTTAAAATTTTTCGGCCTGCCTCGCCCAATGCGATTCAAGGCGGGTAAATATTTCTGTTGTAATTCTCGTAAGGCTCTAGCAGAAGCTGTATTACAAGCGATTATTACAATAGCGCAATTTTCTTTACGAAAAAGATAATTCACAGCGTTTTCTGTGAATTCATATATTGCTTCGTGTGATTTATTTCCATAAGGTAATCTTTTCGTATCCCCGAAATATACATAGTCATATTCGGGCATTGTTTTACGGATAGCTTGAGTGATAATAAGTCCTCCCAATCCTGAATCAAAAATTCCAATTTTCATTTCTGTAGTTTAGCATATTAAGTCTTTGTGGTATATTAGCTTAATGGTGAATCTAGATTTATCAAAAATTAAAAAAGTTTTCTTTGTCGGAATTGGGGGGATCGGTATCTCCGCTATTGCTCGAATGATGCTCCTCGAGGGGAAAGAGGTTTTTGGGTCCGATATTTCTATGAGTGGAATAACTGACGAGCTAGAAAAGCTTGGGGCAAAAATAGTGTTAGGACAAGCGATGGAATTGATTCCAAAAGATATTGAGCTAGTTATTTATTCTATTTCAATTACTAAATATGACCCAGAATTTTTTAAAAAATTACAAAACTCAAATATTCAGATGTTAAGTTATCCAGAAACTTTGGGGATTGTAACAGCAAATAAATATACTATTGCAGTCTCTGGCACCCACGGCAAGACCACGACTACGGCGATGATTGGCAAGGTTTTAATTGAAGCAAATAAAGATCCCTCTGTAATTGTCGGTTCTTTATTAAAAGAATCTAAATCAAATTTAATAGTTGGTAAAAGTGAGTATTTTGTGGTTGAAGCTTGCGAATATGAAAGATCTTTTTTAAACATAAAGCCAAAAATTTTAGTTATTACGAACATAGAGGCAGATCATTTGGATTATTACAAAGACCTAGCTGACATAGAATCCGCTTTTAGAGATATGGCAATGCAGACTGATGATTTTATAGTTTGCAATTTGAGCGATGTTGCGACTTCTAATATATTAAAAAAAGAATCAAAGGAGAAATACAGAGCAAAAGTTGTGAATTATTTAGAATATTTAGAAAAAGTTCCACAGCTTTCTGTGCCTGGAGTTCATAACCGAATGGATGCTGCTTGTGCTATGGCTGTGGCTGATATTTTAAATATCGAAGAAGAAGTTGCTCAAAAAGCACTGAGTGAATTTTCTGGCACTTGGCGTAGATTGGAGAAAAAAGGAGTTACCAAAGAGGGGGCTATTGTTTATGATGACTATGCTCATCATCCGACTGAAGTAAAAGCAAGCCTAGAAGCTTTGCGAGAACTTTACCCAAAAGGAGATAAAAATATTACTGTTCTTTTTCAGCCACATCTGTATAGCCGAACCAAAGCTCTTTTTGATGAATTTGTGACTTGTTTTGATGATGCGGATAATGTTTTTCTATTACCAATCTTTTTTGCTCGTGAAAATCCTGATCCAGATATCTCCAGTGATAAATTAGCTACTGCCATAAGGAATCATAAAGGGGAAGCCACTGCTTTTAAAGATTTCGAGACAGCTGAAGACTATGTTAGGAATCTAAAATTAGGTGAAAAAGACGTATTTATAACGATGGGAGCAGGGGAAGCATATAAGGTAGCTGAAGAAGTATTTAAACTTGTTTAGGATTTATCCCCAAGCTCATTATTATTCTATTTTTAGTCTCAGTTGTCAATAGGTATGTGTTAAAATAACCTTATTTTACAAGCTTTTTTTAGTTTGACATATAGTAAAAATGTTGTATAACTATTGACTTTTGTAATTAAATATGATACTATTTTAGTACATCCTTACAGTATAGGCGAAAGCTTATTATGTAAGGGTTTTTTAGTTTTTACACAGTTTTTGGTTTGGCGGAGCATAACCGCTTATTATGAAAAAAACAAAAACAATAAGGTTCGTGGAGTCGTTTATTATTTTACCAATAATGACAATGATGACCCCTTTCGGAACTTTTCCGAATACTGGTCTTAATGTGGTAAATCAACCACAAGTTTCATTTATTGCCCCAGTAGATGATCAGCAAATTGACCAAACTCTAAAATCAAAGGCTGATGCTATTGATGCATATTTTTCTGAACGCGGTATGCCACTTAAAGGAACTGGTATGAAAATGGTAGAAGAGGCGGAAAAGAACGACCTTGACTGGCGTTTGTTGCCAGCTATTGCTGTGCGAGAATCCACTGGAGGGAAATTTGCTTGTAAAAGAGTAAAAAATAATCCTTTCGGCTGGGGTTCATGCAAGATAGGCTTTAAGTCAATTGATGGCGCTATCGAAACTGTAGCTAGAAATTTGGGCGGGAATAATCCAAAGACAGCAAAACATTATGATGATAAAACCACTAAAGGAATTCTCCATGCCTACAATCCACCTTCTATTATTCCTAAATATGCAGAACAGGTAATATCTATTATGGATAACATTGGAGAGGTAGACACAGACTTGGCGGTGACTCCTAAAAATTCAACTACATAAACAAAAAAAATCCCGCATTATGCGGGATTTTTTTTGTTTAGTTTATTTATTCCAAATGTATCAATGTCATCTTTTGATCTTTTGGTTCAAACAAAGTGATCTGGAAATTATAATTCTTTCCAAGCTCTAATTTCTCGCGAAGCTTTGCTTCAGAAGCGAAGGTGGAATTGTGTACAAGTCCAGCCACACCTTCTTTGATAGATACGAGAGCTCCGTGTTTATTGTATTTGATGACTACACCTTTGATGATATCTCCTTTCTTTAATTTTCCTTCAAATTCTTTCCATGGATTTTCTTTGAGGGCTTTAACGGAAAGAGATATTTTTCCATCTTTTATTTCAATTACTTTAGCTTTTATTTTATCTCCAACTTTAAAAATATTTCTTGGGTCTTCTACTAATCCCCAATCAAGCTCAGAAATATGAACAAGCCCTTCCAATCCGTCTTCTAGTTTCAAGAATATTCCAAAATCAACTATGCCTGCAACAGTACAATCTAGATTGTCACCAACATTATATTTGCTTAAAATTTCCTTTTTCTCTTCAGGATTATTGTCTTTTTCAGAAAAGATTAATTTTCCTTCTTTTGGAAGGGTGGAAATAATCATCACAGAAATGTGTTCCCCAATAAGTTTTTTTAGTTCCTTTAATATCTTATCTTTGTCTGAATCTAATACTCGAGGATAATGATCAGATTTGAGTTGTGAAGCAGGGAGAAATCCTTGGATACCTTGCCATTCCAAGATGAGGCCTCCTTTGTTCGCATCTTTTACTTCTAAATTTAAAATTGTTTTTGCTTTGATTGCTTTCTCAGCTTCACTCCAAGCGAGAGCTTGTCTAGCTTCTTTTAAGGAAAGTTCGGTATAACCATCTTCGTTTTCTGTTTCAACAATTTTTGCTTTGATGATATCACCTAGACTAATATTGTTTATGACATCTTTTGCATTGATAAATTCTCGGCCATAAATAATACCTATACCAAAGGGTGCTAGGTCTAAATATACGGAAGATTTTTCTATCAAAATTACTGGACCTTCTACCAGAGAATCAATTTCTGGTTTATTTGTGCTTCTATCTACTATCGAGCTTAAAACTAAATTTTCTTTTATTTCTTCATTTTCCATAATAATTAAAACATCCGCCTTAAAGCGGATATAAGGTTTAGGTTCTAAGGAGGGACTTACACTCAATAGGGTTACCCTAAATACTGCTTTTAATACTTTTACTCTAACAAAAAATATGCTAGAATGCAAATAATGATAATCACATATTTCGGTAAACAATTTTTTAAAATACAACAAGGCGAGATGGTTCTCGCTTTTAATCCCATAAGCAAAGAGAGCAAGAGTTCTAAAAATGGCATGGGAGCACACTTTGGTGCAGATATTGCTTTAGTAACTACAAACCATCCTGATTATAATGGAATTGAACAACTGAGCCATGGCGAGCGAGCTCCTTTTGTTATTAATGGACCAGGGGATTACGAAATAAAAGAAATTTTTATTAAAGGACTTTTGTCGCATTCATTGATTGCCGGTAAAAAACACATTAATACTATTTATTCTTTGTCGGTTGATAATATTGATATTTTATTTTTAGGAGCGTTGTCTGAAGGAGAATTATCTAAAGAATCACGTGAAGCATTAAGTAGTCCAGACATTCTTTTTATTCCAATAGGTGGAAAGGAGACAGGTTTACTAGACGCTAAAACTGCAGCCAAGCTAGCATCATCACTTGAGCCGAAATTAATAATTCCAATGGATTATGATGAGAATACATTGAAAGTATTTTTGAAAGAAATAGGAGAAGAAAAAGCGGAGGTAGTAGATAAATTAACCCTAAAGAGAAAAGATTTAGACAACAAAGAAGGAGAAGTAATAATATTAAAAACAACATGAGAAAAGCGATTCATCATATTAGAAAACAGCCTGAACACATCAAGAGACATATTTTACATATTGCCATAATCATCTGCGCAGTTATTTTATTTTTGTTTTGGATTTATTCTCTAGGAACAACTTTGACGAATATAGACACTCGAGCAAAAATAAGTCAGGATTTAAAACCACTTTCTATATTAAAAGATAATCTAACTGGGCAATAAGATGGCAAAAAAATCTACATCAGAATCAAATGAAGAAATAAAAACAGATACAATTCTGCCCATTGATATCGTAGCGGAAATGAAAGAATCTTATATCGCCTATGCTATGACGGTTATTACTTCCCGTGCTTTACCAGATGTCCGAGATGGTTTAAAGCCTGTGCATCGCAGGATTTTATTTGGTATGAACGAAATGGGGCTTACTTCCTCGGCACGTTTTAGAAAGTCAGCCGCGATTGTCGGAGATGTGCTCGGAAAATATCATCCACACGGAGATACGGCTGTTTACGATACGATGGTTGGCATGGCGCAAGAATTTTCTTATCGTTACCCTTTGATTTGGGGACAAGGGAACTTTGGTTCCATCGATGGAGATAATGCAGCTGCTATGCGTTATACGGAGGCAAAGATGATGAAGATTTCAAACGAATTGTTAAGAGATTTAGAAAAAGAAACTGTCGATTTTCGTCCAAACTATGATCAAACTCGCAAAGAGCCAATAGTCTTACCGTCAGCTGTTCCGGCTTTACTTTTGAACGGTACGCTCGGTATCGCTGTCGGTATGGCGACAAATATTCCTTCGCACAACTTGGCAGAAATTTTAGATGCGACAAATTATTTAATCGAAAACAGTGATGCGACGACTGAAGATCTAATGCAATTTGTCAAAGGTCCAGATTTTCCGACTGGTGGAATTGCTTATGGATACAAAGACATGCTTCACGCATACGGATCAGGTAGGGGTGGAGTAGTCTGTCGAGGTGAAGCGGAAATAGTAGAACAAAAAGATGGTAATTTTTCTATCATCATTACTTCTATTCCTTTTAGGGTAAATAAAGCTAATTTAATAATCAGTATTGCAGAATTAGTTCAAGAAAAAAAGCTTGAAGGTATCAAGGGGCTTCGGGATGAGTCTACAAAAGATATTAGGGTAGTGATTGATTTAAAACCAAGCGCTCATCCTGAAAAAGTTTTAAATTATATTTATAAAAATACTCAACTCGAATCCAATTTCAATTTTAATATGGTTGCTTTGGTGGATGGAGTACCGCAAACTTTGTCCTTGAAATCCATCTTAGCTTTATTTATCGAGCATAGAAAAGAGGTTGTAAAAAGAAGGACTGCTTATGATCTGAGAAAAGCCGAGGAGCGTGAACATATTTTACTTGGCTTGAAAAAAGCATTAGACAAGATAGATCGTGTTATTACTATTATCCGTGGATCCAAGAATTCTCAAATTGCTAAATTAAATTTAATAAAAGAATTTAAATTTTCAGATTTACAGGCGACTGCTATTTTGGAAATGAAATTGGCCAAATTGGCCGGACTGGAGAGAAAAGCAGTGGAAGACGAGCTTGCCGAAAAACAAAAATTTATTGCATCAATGAAAGATTTGCTTTCTAGTTCAAAAAAAATATTAAAAGTGATCGCTGATGAATTAAAAGAAATCCGAGAGAAATATGCAGATGAACGTCGAACGAGGATAGTCAAAGGCGGAGTGAAAGAAATTTCTGATGAGGATTTGATTCCAGAAAAAGAGACAATGCTCGTGCTCACAGCTGGAGGGTATGTAAAATGCACAGACCCATCTGAATATCGCGCTCAAAAAAGAGGAGGAGTCGGAGTGGTTGATCTTGAAACCAAGGAAGAAGATTTTGTCACGATGCTTGTTTCTGGTTCTACTCATAGCAATCTGCTTTTCTTTACAAACCTTGGTAAAGTTTATCAAATGAAAATGTATGATATCCCTGAAGGCCGTAGAGCAACTAAGGGGAAATCAATAATGAATTTTTTGGCGCTTTCTGGAGAGGAAAAAGTGACCTCAATTCTTGCCATGCCGAAAGATTTAACTAAAACTTCTTCTTCACTTATGCTGGTTACTAAAAATGGTACAGCAAAAAAAATGTCTTCTGAAAGTTTCAAAGATGTACGTAGGAGCGGTATCATAGCTATTCGTCTAGATAAAGACGATCAACTCATTTCAGCACTTTCCGTAGAGAAAGGTGATGAAGTCATGATTGCCACGACGAATGGCCAATCAATTAGATTTAAAGAGTCTGATGTACGTGAAATGGGCAGGACGGCTGGAGGGGTCAGTGGTATTAGACTTAGTAAAGCTGACGAAGTAATAGGGGTTGATGTCATAAAGAATAGTCAGAAAAAAGGTGGCGAGACAGGTGCATTTCTTACAATGAGTGCAAATGGTTTTGGTAAAAAGACAAGCTTAAAAGAATATAAAGTACAAAAACGTGGTGGTTCGGGTGTGAAAACGGCCAAAGTAACTTCTAAAACCGGTAAACTCATTGTGGCAAAAGTTTTAACGGGAGAAGAAGTGGAATTAATCGCCATGTCTAAAAAAGGGCAAGTTATCAGGACAGCCTTAAAAGATATTTCCTCTCTTGGTCGCCAGACTCAAGGGGTGACGATAATGCGTTTGCGCGCTGGCGACGGCATTGCTTCTTTGGCTTGTGTTTAAAATACAATCATGTTCACTAATCCTGTAAAAAATTTAAAAGCTTTTGGATTAAGAGAGGATAGTATCGTGGCGGATTTAGGAGCGGGGACTGGGTATTACTCTGTTGCACTGGGAGAGCTTGTACCAAAAGGAAAAGTGTATGCAGTTGAATTACAAAAAGATTTTTTAGATACTATTAAAAGAAAAATATCGGAGCTCCATCTAGATAATGTTGAAATTATTTTAGGAGATGTGGAGAAGCTGGGTGGGACAAAAATCGGTGATGGCATAGCAGATGCAGTTATCGCTTCAAATATACTTTTTCAAGTGGAAAATAAAGAAAAGTTTATTGAAGAGATAAAAAGAATATTGAAACCAAAAGGGAAAATATTGTTGATTGACTGGTCCGAGTCTTCGATCATGAGTGGCACTACTATTATCTCTAAAGATAAATCCTTAGAGATGTTTCAGAAAAAAGGTTTTGTTGTGGATAGAGAAATTGATGCAGGAGAGCATCATTATGGTATGATATTAATTAAGGAATGAAGAATTTTCAAATAATCTTTTTGGTTATATTTATTGCTGCAGCTATTTTGGGTGTTTTGGTTTTTTCTGGCGCAATCCCAGTCGGGAAGACTAGTACAGGGAGTCTCGGTAAAGTAGTTTTATGGGGAACAGTACCAAATGCAACAATATCTAACGTAATGAGGGATTTTAATAATGCTAATCCTACTTTTGTTGTCACTTATGTACAAAAATCTGCCGACACTTTTGACCAAGACCTACTAGAAGCTTCTGCTTCTGGGACAGGACCAGATATGTTTTTCTTGTCTGATGATTTAGTTTTTCATTACACTAATAAAATTTTTACTATTCCGTATCAGAGTTATTCTTTGACCTCATTTAAGAATAATTTTGCAGGCGCGGGAGAAGTGTTTCTAACTGGTAGCGGTATTTTAGCTTTCCCAATCTCTATTGATCCGCTTATGATGTATTACAATAGGAGCATCCTTGATGCAAATGGAATTATTTATCCTCCATCTTCTTGGGAAGAGATGGTAAATATCGTGCCTACTCTTACCAAAAAAGATGATTCAAACAAAATAACAAAAAGCGCATTAGCATTTGGATATTCTTCAAACATAGTTCATTTCAAAGACATACTCGCTACTCTTTTTATGCAGGCAGGTAACCCTATAGTAAAAGAAAAAGATGGAGTTTTGAGTTCGACTTTAGGTTCGTCTATTGGAAGCTTTAACCTTCCTTCAATGTTAAAATTCTATACAGATTTTGCCAATCCAAACAATGCAGTGTATTCCTGGAATAGATCTTTCCCAAATTCCAATGACGCTTTTTCAAGGGAGGATTTAGCTTTCTACTTTGGATATGCATCTGAACTTCAATCTATGGTAAAAAGAAATCCTAATCAAAATTTCTTTGTTGCCCCTATGCCTCAAATTAAGAATTCTACTGCTAAAGTAACTGGAGCCAGAGTGACCGGAGTTGCTATTTCTTCTTTTTCTAAAAATATCAGCACAGCTTTTCTCGCTGCGAGCTTGATGGCTACGGGGGATTTTGCTTCAAAATTTTCGACGGTAACAGGTATGCCTCCCGCACGCAGAGATTTGCTTGCTATTAAACCACAAGATGCATACTCTCCTATTTTTTACGATTCAGCACTATATGCAAAGAGTTGGCTTGACCCAGCATCTAAAAATACTGATACTATTTTTAGTGAAATGATCAATGCAGTGATTTCTAACAATATGTCGGTAGCAGATGCGATCAAAGATGCAAACACCAAATTGAGTCTTTTATTATTTAAATAGCGTCACGCTTTAGTGGACGATTGCGCGACATGATTTCGTAAAATCAAATGCAAAAAACAAAAAAAATTATAATCTCAATCTTAATATTTTTAATTCTTATCGTGCCAGCTCTTTCTTTAGCAGATGGTTTAGTTCCCTGTGATAATTCAGCTGAAAAACTTTGTGACTTTAATGCCTTTATGGCACTAATAAATAAAGTCATTCATTTTATTCTTTTTAATCTGGTTATACCTATAGCAGCTATAATGTTTGCTTATGCTGGTTTTCTTTTAATAACAGCAGGTGGGGAGGTAGCAGGCGCTAGAACAAAAGCAAAAGGTATCTTTTTTAATGCAGTCTTTGGGTTGATCATCGCGGTAGCTGCTTTTTTAATTATTCGGACAGTATTATCAATCTTGGGTTATGAAGGTAGTTGGCTTGGTTTTAATCCTTTATCAGATGGTATATAATATAATTATAAATTTTATGAAAAAAAATTGGCAGAAATTAGTTTTAATTGTTTATGTGTTTATCGTTCCTATTATTTCTTTTGCTGATGGTCCCAATTCTGATCCTACTCAAGGCAAAATTGTTAATCCATTAGGAGAAGGTCGTTTTACTTCAATTCCAGGCCTTATTCAAACTATCTTAGAAGGTGCGCTAAAAATCAGCATACCTATCATAGCTCTAGCTATTATTTACTGTGGTTTTCTTTTTGTGTCGGCGAGAGGTAATCCAGAAGCAATTACCAAAGCCAAAGACGCTCTTACTTGGACTATAGTCGGTGCAGGAATATTATTAGGATCATGGGCTATCGCTAAAATGATATCAGCGACAGTGCTTGCATTGTAAATTTATGAAGAAAAAAATATTTAAATTTAGTTTTGGTATTACTATATTAGTTATACTTTTTGGGTTATTTATTCCAATTTTTGGAATTCACGCTTCTGTACCTAATCCTAATGAATCTTGTATCGTGGATCCTATAACTAATATAGCTACAAATCAACCATGTATACCATCAGGACAATTGTCTTCATCTTGTAATGCTTTAACTGGTCTTGGAAAAATAATATGTCAATTAAAGCAACTTCTAAATTCTATTCTTCCAGTTTTGATTGCTTTGGGAGTGGTTTATTTTGTCTGGGGGGTAGTGCAATACGTCATCTCTGACGAAGAAGCGGCAAAGGAAAAAGGGAAAGACAGGATAATTTACGGTATTATCGGCTTTGCGGTTGTCGTTGGTTTGTGGGGTTTAGTGAATATTGTCGTAAATACTTTCGGTCTTAGTGGCGCTACTCCTCCATCTATTTCTACTTTAGCTGTGACTGGGGGGAATGGCACCACTTGCAGTCTCGCTGGTGAACCAAAATTTCAAGATGTATTGTGTTATATCACTAAAATTATCAATGATTCAATTATTCCTTTGATTTTTGCTTTAGCTACCGTGATGTTTGTTTGGGGTGTAGTGCAATTTTTTATTATTAATGCTGATGAAGAGGCAAAGAGGGAACAAGGCAAGCAATTTATGATCTGGGGGATTATTGCCTTGGCAGTGATGTTGTCTGTCTGGGGATTAGTAGGAATATTGGGAAGTACTTTTGGTATTAGTGGCATGAACGTTCTTCCAAAAGTTATTCCTCCTCAATAAATTTGCTTTGATTTTTTGGAGGGGGTATAATTAAAGAACATTATTAGTTTATTATTATAAGGTCGCTTTTATTATTAGTTTAAGTCGCGCTTTAATGGACGATTGCGCGACATGATTTCGTAAAATCAATTATGAAAAAGAAATTAATTGTATTGTCAGGTTTTGTTTTAAGCTTTATGCCTATTGCTGCATTAGCAGCTACTACTGGTGCTACTTGTAATGCAGGACCAATTGAAAATTTAGGAGGAGTATTATGTAAAATTGGTCAGCTTCTTAATGCTGTTGTTCCAGTTTTAATTGCTTTAGCAGTAGTTTTCTTTGTGTGGGGAGTTGTCAGTTATGTAATCTCTGATGATGAAGAAGCAAAGTCAAAAGGTAGAGACAGAATAATTTACGGCGTTATTGGTTTAGCTGTTATTGTAGCTTTGTGGGGGCTTGTAAATATTTTAACTAATACTTTTAATCTTACAGGGACTAATGATTCAAGTATTATTTTGCCGACAATACAACAGTAATAAATTAAATTATAATATGGATTTTTTGTCTACAAAAATAGTTTATGTTTCAAGCCACTAGCTTAAATGAATTTATTCGGAATGTTGATAACATGATCATAAACCCACTTATCGGACTTCTTTTTGCTTTAGCTATTGTGTATTTTCTTTATGGAATGTTTGAATTTCTTTCCAATCAAGAAAATGAAGAGAAAAAGACAACTGGTAAAAGTCATATGATCTGGGGAATTATCGGTATTACTATTATGATGGGAGTTTGGACTATTCTCAGTATTGTATTGAATACTTTAGGAATATCAGATCAAATAGATCCAAAGAATAGTAAAGTGCAATTGAGGTAATCAAATAATTAAAAAGAACTAAGAAAGGGCAGTCTCGTAAACGAGACTGCCCTTTGTGCGTGGCCAGCGCGATTGTGGCCTTACCTCCTTTTGCCTCTTTTCCGCTGGTCAGGCGGTTTTTATTCCCAGATCTCGACGCCCCATGCATCGAGGCTTACCTTGCAGATCTTGTACTCTCCTGCAGGTAATGACGAGGGTACATAAGTACCTGGTTCGTCAATCAAGACTACTTTCCCTTGGGAGTTTAGGAATTTTATTGCTCCTCCCTTGGGATACCTTTCCCAATTTCCCGAAAGGTGTTTTGTGATACACCCATCAGGCAGGAAAACATAAAGTGTTTTATGTTTTCCTGCAGTTCTGGTTGCCCGTGCCGGAGGCGGCGGAGGTGTGCCCTCGACACACTCTCCCGAACCCCCTTCCTTGTAAAAACCTGGTGGGATTTTCACCCACTTTTCGGTCTCCTCGTCTTTGCACACGAGGACGTTTTTCATTTGCTTTTTATCCACTTTTGCTGTTGCCTTATGTGATGAGTAGAGGTAGTAACCAACTACAACCACTACTACTATCACAATTGGTACAAGCCATCCCCAATGAAAGTGCGGGATATTGGGAATTCGTGGGCGCCACTTAGTGGACGCGATGATAAATATTATCATCCCTATCGGGATGATCCAAATCAGATGAATCATGATTTTTCACCCCCTACAGGCACAACAGCTGACGCTTTACCGTCTACCAGTGTTGTTATACTCCCTCCTGCGAGCGCTTGTGCTCTCATAACTTCTGCTGTAGCTTTGGTGTCTCCACCAAAGCCCTCAACCATTTCTTTAATTTGAATTCTTTGAGCAATCGCAAGACGCTCTTGTGCTTCCGCGTTTGCGTTCGCTGTTGCTATTATTGCCTGACCCTGCTCTTTAGCAATAGTCCGGGCGTTCATAGCTTCCCTTAATGCTTTGTCAGATGGGTCGTATTGTGGGATCGAAATCCCAGTAATACGAAGTCCAACTTGCTCTATTAGGGTTTTATTGAAAATTCCATTAGGTTCTTTCATTACAGCAAGAACCCCTCCCTCTTCTCCTTTTTTTGCTTCTGTAACAAACTTCTCAAGAGTATATTCCTTGAGAATGTCTATTATAGTGGCCCTAATGTCAGCCCCCGCGTTTTCAAAAAATTTGCCTTTGAAATAAAAAACAGGAACGAAAGGTCTTACAACTTCAAACTTCGCTAATACCAGAACATCAACCGATGTTCTGTCTTTCAGTTCCACTGCCTTCAATACATAAGGCCGTGGAAAAATAAATCTAAGGCTATCTACAATGAACTCTTCTTTGCCTCCCAGAATCCAATCTTCTGGTGTTTTCCCCGTTGGATTTTCGGTCTCCTTTGTTATTTTGAATTTATGCACTTTTGCAAAAGGTGGCAACCCAATCCAGTATAGTCCCAACCATGGACGTTTTTGTTTTTCGTCTGTGGGCTGGAATTCTTTTATTCCAGATTTTCCATCCACTAGTTTGTATCCAGGGGTATTATAGATTATCTCCCGGAGTCCATCCCCAGTTTTAATAAACTTAATGCTACCGCTTTCTAGGCGGGTAAAAAAAACATCAAGAGTTGAGAGTGAATACGCTGTGAATGGGAATAGCATTAATATCACCAAAAAAAATAATCCTATTTCTATCATTTTTCTTCTCCTTGCGCTGAAGCGCTTTCAAAATTTTTAGAGGAAAAATCCTCTATATTCTTTAACGAAGAGAAACCCTTCGTCTTTATTTCCTATTCTTTTTTCAACGAATTTTTCAACACTTATTATACCACACCTAATATGAAAAAGTCAAGCACAAAAAACGAAAGCAAGGCTTCCGTTTTTTGTTAATTCCCCCCTGATAAGGGGGAAAAGAAGGGGGTTGAATTACGGAGTCTTCATCGGTGCTTCGTTGTATTTTGCTGTAGCCCCGAAAACTTTTCTTGCAAGGATGACGATAAGTAGAATTACTATGGCAAACAATATCCACTGGATCAAGCCGGAAGGGAGGAAGTTATTTGATCCGAAAATAGCTGCGGAAGCGAGGTTGCTAGAGTCTGAATTTGTATTAGTAGTATCTGTTTGATTTGTATTTGAATAAGTGCTGTTTGAGTTATAGGTATTGTTTCCTGTGTTCGTATTAGTTCTGGTTATAGTAGAGGAGTCATTGTTGTTATTATTTATGGTAAATAATGCTGAATTAGAATATCCTCCTCCAGGAAATCCATTGAAAATATTAATGTAGAATCCATCAGTGTTGTAGGTATCATTTGGATTTATTCTAACTAGAATATGGGAGTAATCTATAAAAGTTGTTTTGCGATCAGAACCATTGACTCTAACGATTGAGCTTGGAATAAATCCATTTCCTGTAATCGCAATGACTAAGTTTGATCCAATATTACCATTACTAGAATTTGGGGTGATGTATGTAATATAAGGGGTTGGATTATCAACATAACCAGCTGTAGCAAGAACTTTTACGGGTGTGACCCATAAACTAAAAGCTAACATTGATAAGCCAAAAAATATTGATTTGTAGTTTGTTTTATTCATACATGTGTAGTATAGCACTTATCAATATAAATGTCAAGTGTGCCTAATACCCATATATTTTGTGCCGGGAGGGAGACTCGAACTCCCAAGGGTTGCCCCACTAGTTCCTAAGACTAGCGCGTATACCAATTCCGCCATCCCGGCAAATTTATAAACTTGTGGTCACACATAAAATTCTGCTGAATTTTTGCGCGACCCCGCCTCGGCTCGTCAGCCTCCGGCTCGCACAAAGTGCCCTTGCACTTTGTGCGCCCTGAAGGGATCGAACCTTCGACCTTATCCTTAAGAGGGATCTGCTCTACCAGCTGAGCTAAGGGCGCAAAACTTTTGCGTTAGGCCTTGCCTAACGCATTGTGCCCGAGGTGGGAATCGAACCCACATCCCTTACGAGACACGATTTTAAGTCGTGCGCGTATACCAGTTCCGCCACTCGGGCAATTTTATTTATCCTAAAATATTTTAACATACTTCTTTTCTTATTGCCTGTTCGACTTTGTCTCACATCGGCAATTTTGCTTTCAGCAAATCAGCAAAAAATTAAAACTATTTAATTTTTTGAGGCCTGGGGCGGAATCGAACCGCCGTATATTCCTTTTGCAGAGGAATGCCTTACCACTTGGCTACCAGGCCATACAAACAATCTAACTATTTCGAAGCAATTCGTCAATTTTTTGTCTATTTTTTTCTCCTAGATCTATGGCAACATCAAGGAAAGGGATTATTTTTATGGGCATATTTTTTTTCAAATATTCTCGTAAATCTTTAAGTCTTCGTTTTACAAAATCCAAGGCAGACTTTTCTTTAGAGTTTGGAAGCACTGTGATGAGGATGGTGGCCCTTTTAAGATCAGGGGAGGTGTTAGCTCCCGTGACGGTGATAAGCGAAGTTCTATTATTTTCACGTCCTAAAAATTGGGCGGAGAGTTCTTTTATTTCCTTCGCGACTTTTTCATTTCGCTGATTTTTTTCGGTCATTTTTGGGTTATGGAAAAAGATTCTAATATATCTCCAGCGACAACTTCTATTTTTGATTCAATCATCATTCCGAATTCAGAACCTTCTGAAATCTCACTAGTTTTTACTTTATTTTTTTCTAGATTAACTATTTTGGCACGGCCAATTTCAAATTCTCGGCGCATTATTCTAATGGTGCTATTTATATTGATTTGTCCTTCTACAACTTTGCCTCCCAATATTTGACGTTCTTTGGTGCGACTAAATGCTCGAATGATCTTTGCGCGGCCTGTTGTTTCCAAGGTCTCAACTCTAGGTCTTCTTTCTTCCATCTGTACTTCTAGCCATTCTGTCATTTTATAAATAATATCAAAGAAAGAAATTGTGATACCTCTGTTTTGGGCGGTGTTGATAGCACTTTTGTCAGCTTTTACATTAAATCCTATAACGATAGCATCTGCGCCAGAGGATACTCCTTTTATATCAGATTCAGAAATAGGTCCGATGCCTTTTCCGACAATTCTGAATTCTGCATTTTTATTTGAAGTGACGCCGAGTTTGGAATTTATTTTAGAAATTTCTTTTTCAATTGCTTCAATTGAGCCGGAGACATCAGCTTTTAATATTATAGGTATAATTTTTTTACCAATTCCAAAATCTTCTTCTTGGTGGGGGAGAGTGCCTGTAGGACTAAGGGGTAATTTTTCTATAAATTTTACAGCATCTATTTTGTTTTGAAAAGTTTTAAATGGCGCACCCACTTTAGGCATTTTATCAAAACCGACTATGCGGATAGGGGAAGAGAAAGTAGCTTCGTTTATTGTTTTTCCTAAGAAATTTTCTATTATCCGGGTGGAGCACATAGCATTTGCGACTGTGACGGTCATCCCATTTTTTATAGACCCATTTTTTATAATTAAGGTTGCTAGTATTCCACGCTTAGAATCCAGATTTACTTCAATCACAAAACCAGAAGCAAGAAGTGAGCTATCTCCAATTAAATTTTCCATCTCTGCTAGGATTAAAATAAGGGAGAGAAGGTCCTCTATTCCTATACCAGTTTTTGCAGAAATTTCTACAAAAGGAATTTTGCCCCCATAATTTTCTAAATAGATTTCATTTTCTGCTAATTCTGTTTTTGTTTTTTCTATATTAGCGCTTGGTTTATCTATTTTATTTATAGCGACAATGCATGGAGTGTTTGATTCTACAATAGTTTTCCAAGCTTCAATTGTTTGTGGTTTTACACCATCTTCTGCCGAGACGACTAAGATAGCAATGTCGGCTATCTTGGCACCACGTTCGCGCATTTTTGAAAAAGCTTCGTGTCCGGGGGTGTCCAAGAAGGTTATCTTTTTATTTTGATGGACAACCTCATAAGCAGAAATTTTTTGTGTTATTCCTCCAGTTTCTTTTTCTGTGATAGTCGTCTTTCTTATGTAATCAAGTAAGGTTGATTTACCATGATCGATATGACCCATGACCACCACAACTGGCGGCCGATTTATTATATTTTCTTTTTGTTTATTTTTTTCCATTATATTTGAATTTTTTTCAAAACCTCTTTTTCTTCAGCAGTGAGCTCGTATTCAGATTTTCCACCTTTGATAGGTTTAGCAAAGACGCTCATTCGTTCACGAGAATATAAACTTGAAATTACTAAACCGTCATTTTCTTCATTTAGCATTCCAATTGCAAAACTTTGGTTGCTACCCTGATCAGGAAAAGGATTGAAGCGGATTGTCTCAAGTCCACGAATACTTTTTTTAAGTTTACCATTTATTATGGTAATATCTTTTTGCATAGAGTTCTTTGTTCTACTTAATTCAACAATACTATTTTCTAATGAAATAATAGTATCTTCTAGATCTTTGGCTTTTTTACCAAGAAAAAATTTTTTTAGACGCTTTTCGGTAATAATAATCCAGATAGCGCCAATTAGGATAGCAATTCCATAGAGAATAAAAAAAGCAATTTGAAGCTTTGTGTTCATGTATTTTCAATATATACTATTTTTATGCCCAAATCAAATAACAGCTCAAATAAAAAACCAAATAAATATATCTATTTTGATTATGCCGCTAGCGCGAGAGCAAACCCTAGTTCTGTGCATTCTGCTGGAGTAGAGGCAAAAATTAAACTTCAAATTGCGCGGAGAGAAGTTTCTGATATTTTAGGTGCTAGGCCAGAAGAAATTATTTTTACCAGTGGCGGAACGGAGAGTAATAATCTCGCAATTCAAGGGGTGGTTTTAAATTGGCAAGGAAAAGTTTTACCACATATCATAACGACGAACATAGAACATCCATCCGTTCTTGAGACTTATAAATTATTAGCAAAAAGAAAACTAGCAGAAATAACTATCGTACCAGTGGAAGCAAATGGAATAGTAGATCCCCAAAAAATAAAAAAGGAAATTAAAAAAAATACTGTGCTTGTTTCAGTAATGTATGTGAATAATGAAATCGGCACAATTCAACCCATAAAGGAAATTGCAAAGATAATTAGATATTATAAAAAAATAAACTTAACTCTTTTTCCTATTTTCCATACTGATGCAGTGCAAGCGGTAAATTATTTAGGTCTGAATGTTGAAAAATTAGGGGTAGATTTGCTTTCACTTTCTGGTTCAAAAATAGAAGGAGCCGGCAGGGTCGGAATTCTTTATAAAAAGAAAACAGTTAATCTTGCGAAGGTGTTTGGTGGGGGAGATCAAGAAGGGGGAATTCGTCCAGGGACAGAAAATTTGCCGGAGATTTTAAAGTTTTCTCGAGCATTGAAATCAGTACAAAAAATAAAAGAAAAAGAAGTAAAACGTTTGATTAAGTTGCGAGATTATTTTTTTCGGACGTTGGACGTCCGAATTTCGGACGTCCAACGTCCGAATAACTGTATAGTAAATGGCGATTTAGTAAATAGATTGCCGAATAATGTAAACGTAACATTTGCCAATATCCCGAGTGATCTTTTGGTTATTGAGCTTTCTGATAAGGGAATTATGGCTTCAGCTAAAAGCGCTTGCAAAAGCGGAGAAAGCGGAGGCTCAGATGTCATTAAAGCAATTCGTCAAGTGCAATACCAAGGGGAACCCTTGGTAAATGACGAGTTGGGCGGAGTACGTTTTTCTTTAGGTAGAGATACAACTAAAAAGGATATAGACTATACTGTAAAAGTTTTATCAAAAATTTTGACTAAATTAAAAAAATGGTATGATTAGAATATGGATATTAAGGAATTAAATAAAACCCAACTTATATTACTCGCTATTTTGCTTAGCTTTGTCACTTCTATAGCTACAGGTATAACGACTGTGACTTTGATGCAACAAGCACCAGCGTCTTTTACTACACCGATTAATCGTGTTGTTCAACAAACAATTGAAAAAATAGAGCAAGTCGAAGGAAAAACTACAGTTCAAACAGTAATTATTAAAGAAGAAGATTTAGTAGTAGACGCAATTGCTAAAAATAAATCATCTGTATTTTCTATAACGAAGGAAGCACAAGATGCGGATCTTAAAACTATTGAAATAGGGGCTGGGCGAGGATTTGCTATTTCTACTGATGGAATTATTGTAACCGATTCAACATTTATTCTTGATAAAGAAGTTTATTATGTAAAAAATGATAGTGGAAAATTTAAAGCGGATTTTATATCAACTGACAAGTCTGGATTTTCTTTTCTTAAAATAGGATCTCCGCTCGATGAGAAGAATAAATTATCTTTTACGGTACCAGTTTTTGGAGATTTAAGTAAAATGAAAGAGGGACAAAAAGTTTTAGTTTTAGGTAGTAACATTTCCTCTTCTATTTATGAAGGAAATAAGAATATTGATATTAATGTTACAAAATCAAATGCTGGAGGACTAGTTCTTAACTTAAATGGGGAAGCCCTCGGTATTGCTCTCTTTAGTGATGTGACAAATTTTGTTTCAATCAAAACTATTAATGATGTTTTAGGAGCAGGAAATTCTACAAAGACAGATATTTCTTCATCTAAACTTCAGTAAAACTTCATATACTTGACACGTAGTGTATATGGATTACCATATAGCAACTACATTCGGACATTAAACAAATAAATTTGTTTCTGCTCCTCATTTATTGCTATAATATAAATATATAATTTAAATTAAAAAAATATGCCACCATTAAATAAATTTACAACTAAAGCCAAAGATGCCATTAAAAAAGCCCATGAGCTGGCTATCGAACGTGGTATGAACCATGTTTCTTCATTGCATTTGCTCGGTGCACTTTTACTACAAGAGGAATCTATGGTGAACTCTATTTTAGATAAATTGGAAATCGATACAATGCTTTTGACTGATTCTGTTTTAGAATTAATTGAATTACCAGAAGCACGTAGCACCATCTCACCTTCGTATCAGATTTATCTCAATCCTGATTTAGCACAAGTTATAGAACAGTCAGCTAAACTGGCAGAGTTTATGAAAGATGATTTTGTTTCAACAGAACATCTCTTTATCTCAATTCTCGAAGTCACAAGTGAAGCACGTGAGACTTTGGCTAGATTTAGGATTCACAAAGATCAAGTAATGAAAGTTTTAGGAGAACTCCGTAGTCAAAATATCACAGATGTTTCCGAGCCAAAGAAATTTAAATTATTGGTAAAATATACTCGCAATTTAACAAAGTTGGCTAAAGAAGATAAATTAGATCCAGTCATTGGTCGGGATAGTGAAATCACTCGCATAATGCAGATTCTCTCACGTCGAACAAAAAATAATCCTATTTTGATAGGGGAGGCGGGGACTGGAAAAACTGCTGTAGTGGAAGGGCTAGCCCAATTGATTGCAAAAAATAATGTTCCTGAATCTTTAAAAGATAAAGAAATTGTTTCTCTTGATTTAGGAATGCTTGTGGCCGGTACAAAATACCGTGGAGAATTTGAAGAAAGATTGAAAGGCATTATGAAAGAGATCGAACGATCTGCTGGAAAAATAATTCTTTTTATTGATGAGATCCACACTATTGTCGGTGCAGGCGGAGCCGAAGGCACAATGGATGCTTCAAATATGTTGAAGCCAGCGCTTTCTCGTGGAGAACTTCGAGCTATTGGCGCCACTACCTTGCGAGAATATCAAAAACATATTGAGAAAGACCCTGCATTAGCACGCCGTTTCCAGCCTGTTTATATCGATGAACCTAGCATAGAAGATACCATTACAATTCTTCGTGGGCTTAAAGAAAAGTATGAACTTTTCCATGGTATCAGAATTACTGATGATGCTATCGTGTCTGCGGTCAATCTGTCTTCTCGTTATATTACAAACAGATTTTTACCAGACAAAGCTGTGGACTTGATTGATGAAGCTTCTTCTTCATTAAAGATAATGCTTGAAAATAAGCCACCGATTTTAGAAGATGCGAACAAAAAAACAATGCGTTTAGAAATCGAAAAAGAAGCTCTCAAAAAAGAGATCAGTTCTTCGAGTGGAGAAGAAAAACAAAAAGAAAAAGTACAAGGAAAAAATAATGAAATAAAAAATAGAATTAAAGAAATAGACAAAGAAATAGGTAATTTGTCTGAGAAGACAAAAGAATTGGAATTAAAATGGCAGAACGAAAAAACAATCGTATTAGAAATCAGAGGTATTAAGAAAGAACTCGAAAGTATTCGTTTGGAAGCCGAAGATGCAGAAATGAAAGCGGATCTTACTTTAGCTGCTGAATTACGTTATGGGAAAATACCTACCCTTCAGAAAGAGCTCGATATAAAACTCGCACGATTAAAGAAATTGCAAAAATCTCGTAGAATTTTAAAAGAAGAAATCACTGCTGAAGATATCGCCGAGGTGGTGGCTCGTTGGACGGGAATACCACTCACAAAGATGCTTGAAGAAGAACGTGAAAAGCTTGAAAAGATGGAGGTTGAACTAAAAAAGAGAGTGGTGGGTCAGGACGCTGCTATCGGGCGCGTGGCTGATGTTATTCGTCGTTCTCGTGCTGGTATCGGAGATCCAAATCGACCAATCGGTTCTTTTATTTTTCTAGGTCCATCAGGTGTCGGTAAGACTGAACTCACAAAGGCACTTGGGCAATTTATGTTTAATGATGAGAGTGCGATTATTCGGGTGGATATGTCTGAATATACAGAGAGACATTCTATGTCCAAGCTCATTGGGTCTCCGCCAGGATATGTGGGATACGATGAGGCTGGTCAATTGACTGAAGCTGTTCGGCATCGTCCATATGCGGTGATTCTCTTTGATGAAATTGAAAAAGCTCATCCAGAAGTTTTTAACATGCTTCTGCAGGTTATTGATGAAGGGCGACTGACTGATGGTAAAGGAAGAGTAGTAAATTTCAAAAATACTATTATAATTTTGACTTCTAATATCGGTTCACAATTTGTAGAAAAGATGGAATCAATTGGATTTTCTAATAATTCTCAAAAACAAGATTATGGTAGTATGAAAGAAAAAGTGACAGAAGCGTTAAAAGATAATTTTCGTCCAGAATTTTTGAATCGCTTAGATGAGATTATTGTCTTTGATGTTTTGTCGGAAATTGCTCTAAAAGAAATAGTCAATTTGCGTATCAAGGTTGTAGTTGATCGTCTGAAAGCCAAAGGAATAAATTTTGAGATTTCTGATGGAGCACTTTCTTATTTAGCAAAAGAAGGATATAACCCACATTATGGAGCGAGACCACTGAACCGTTTGATTCAGAATAAGATTTTGAATTCAGTTGCGTCTTATATTATTTCAAACAAAGTATCCAAAGGGGACACTGTATTTGTTTCTGAGAAAAATAACGAAATTGTTGTTGAAACAAAAAAAGGCCCCGCCGGAGGACGGGCAAGAAAAATAAAAAGCTCAATTCGTGTGCGATCTCGATCTTCGGTTTAAAAGTAAGGAGGTAAAAGATGCAAAAAATATAATTTTGTGATATTTTGTATTTACGCGTCGGTGGTAGAGCGGTCAAATACAAGGGACTGTAAATCCCTCGCCTTCGGGCTACGAAGGTTCGAATCCTTCCCGGCGCACAAAACAAATCCCGAAAGGGATTTTTGTTTTGTGTAAAGGAGCGAGCAAACTGCTTTGCTCGCGGGAAGGATTCGAACGACGGAATATAAATTTTTAGTAGAAAATTTTATGAGTCGGTGCCCAGACAAATTTTTGCGACGGCAAAAATTTAGTCGAGGGAGAAATTCCTTCCCGGCGCACAAATTTTAGAGCCTTAATTTAAAAGATTTATTCTTGCTGGTGTAGTAGACGTTGGAACTGTTATAATACAAAACATGAACGAAAAAGCTCCAAAAGAAGATATATATTCAGTGCCAGATGATTTTAAGTTTGAGGATTATTTTAATGAATTTATTGGTTTTGCTTTAACTTTTAAAAATGGTATTAATTTCAATGAAGTATTAAGGGATTTAAAACATAATCCAATAATAACAACTGAAGAATATTTAAATAATCCAAACACTAAAGTTAAAGATGATTATAAACAAAAACAAACTGAATTTAAAACTTATCCTCAAAAAATGTCTCGGCTCAATCAAATTGTGAAAGAGATTAATTCTCTGAAGGAAAACGAGGAAAGTGAATTTAAAGATTTAATAAATGAAACACATCGTCTTTTGAGTAAAGACAGTAAGCTATATCTTTCATAATGTCTAAAGTAAAGAGTAAAATTTTATTTCTGGGATAGGGGAATGCTTCATGAAGATTTCACTTTTAAAGTGTTATCATAGAGATATATGAAGATATTAGTCGTTGAAGATAATAAAAAATTAGCTGAAAATTTGAAACAGGGCCTTACTCAAGAGGGTTATGTTGTTGATGTGATAGGAGATGGCTTGGTTGCAGAAAATCGTATATTGTTTAATCGTGATGAATATGATCTTGTGGTTCTAGATAGAATGCTTCCTGGGAAAGACGGAGTTTTAATTTGTAATAATTGGCGAGAAAATGGTATTGTAATCCCTGTGTTAATGCTTACCGCTCTTGATACTATTGATGATAAAGTTACTGGTCTTGATGCTGGGGCAGATGACTATCTATCAAAACCTTTTGCTTTTAAAGAACTCCTTGCCCGTATCCATGCTCTGCTTCGGCGTCCAAAACAATCTTTTCCTGATATACTTATTTTAGGAGATCTCAGCATTAACACAACAAGTAGAATAGTCACTTATAAAAATAAAATTATTTCTCTTACGCTCAAAGAATTCATGGTGCTCGAGTATCTAATACGTAATAAAAATAAAGTAATTACTCGAGATGAACTTTACTCTCATGCCTGGGATTTTGCAGATTCTTCTTTTAGTAATACTGTCGATGTGCATATAAAAAATTTAAGAAAAAAAATTAAAGATAATGGAAAAATCATACGAACAATTAGAGGAGTTGGTTATAAAATGGAAGGCTAATCGCAAAAATGATGGATTTTTTGCAGCCCGACTTAGACTTACTTTTTATTATTCAATCACAGCAATAGTGATTTTAGGTAGTTCTAGTATCGTACTTTATAATGTAATTCTTTCAAATTTTTCACAGTCAATCTTAGAAGAAAGGATACTTGATCCACAAATTTCTCAATTAATTATCAGCAGAACCCAGGATATATTACTCAGTCGTTTTTTGATGATAGATGCCATCATAATATTTTTTGTGATTATTTTAGGATTTTTACTTACTTATAAAACATTGGAACCGATCAAATCTAACATGCAAAAACAAAAAAGATTTATCGCTGATGCGTCTCATGAGCTTCGTACTCCTATCGCAGTAATTATTTCTGGTCTCGAGGTTAGTCTTAATAATAAAAAATTGGATCTTCTTGGAGCTAAAAAAACATTAGAAAATACATTGGATGAGATGATAGAATTTTCAAAACTTAGCAATAGTTTACTTGATCTATCAAAATACGATACAACATCGATACAAATAGGATATCAGCCCGTACATATCAATGAGTTAGTAAAATCTATTGTAGAAAAAAATAGAAATTTAGCTAATGTAAAAAATATAAACATTGAAACAAAATTAGCTTCACCCACAGATGAGCTACAGCCGAGGGAAATTTCAGTAATCATACAAGGTAATCAAATAGAATTAAGTCGTGTATTTTTTAATATTTTAGATAATGCTATAAAGTATACTCCACCAGATGGAACGATAATAATATCAGATAAAATTATTTTGAATAATTATGTATTGACTATTAGTGATAATGGTATTGGTATTCAAAAAGATGTTTTAAACAAAATATTCGATCCTTTTTTCCGAGGGGATGTGTCTCGAAGCACAAGTGGTGCAGGGTTGGGACTTACTTTGTCAAAAAAGATTATTGAAAATCATGGAGGTTCGATTTCTATAAAAAGTCAAGAAAATAAAGGCACAAATGTGATAATTTCTCTGCCTGCGCAGACAGGTTTACCTATTTCTTCACAATAAATTCATCTAGTATTTATATTATTATTAGTATGAAATACAAAAAACATATAGCAACTGGGGCGTTAACTATATCATTATTAGTGTCTGGTTCTAGTATTTTTGCTTCAACACCACAAGATTTAGGGATTAAAAATGTACATTCAACTTACCAAAAACAAAATAAAGATAAAAGAAAAAAGGAACCTAAAAAACAAAATAATACAGTAGTGGGAATTGTTTATGCTTTAACTAATACGGGTTTTACAGTAAATATAAAAAATTCAAGAACTAAAGTAACCTCCTCAGTAGATATTGTAACAAATACATTAACTGCATATAAAAAAGATGGAATTTCATCTTTAGCCACCGATCTTTTGGTTGGGGAAAAAGTAATTGTCGTTGGGAATTTAGATAAAACAACAAATATTCTAACTGCTAAAACAGTAAAAATAGTTACAAAAAATATTAATATTTAAAAAATTAAAAAATAACCAATCTAATTCTTTAAACTTGTTGTTTTTTAAAAACTATGTTATTATAAAATGGATTACAAAAAAGCCCTAGGGCTTTTTTGTTTCGTTAATACAAAAATAAAAATAAAAAAATATGGAAATTAGAAATATAGCAATAATAGCTCACGTGGATCATGGCAAGACAACCTTGACTGATGCATTAATGAAGCAAAATGGTGGTCTTCAAGATGAAGGACTTTCCATGGATTCAAACGATCTAGAAAAAGAACGTGGTATTACTATTTATTCTAAAAATACTTCTATTTACTATCCTTCGAAAGACTCAGGACGTCCCGCAACGAAGATAAATATCGTGGATACTCCTGGCCATGCGGATTTCGGTTCTGAAGTAGAGCGTGTTTTGCGTGCCATAGATTCTGTGCTTTTATTGGTGGATGCGGTAGAAGGGCCAATGCCACAAACTAGATTTGTTTTGAAAAAATCTTTAGAATTAGGTCTTAAACCAATAGTGGTCATTAATAAAATTGATAAGCCGGCAGCTGATCCGCATAGAGTACATGAAGAAATTTTGGAATTATTTTTTGAATTAGGCGCAAATGAAGAGCAAGCAAATTTTGAAACAATCTATGCAATTGGGCGACAAGGAAAAGCATTTAAAAATTTAGGTGATGAGTCTACAGACACTTCGACTTCGCTCAGTGCAGGCCTTTCACCTTTATTGGATTTAATATTAGAAAAAGTTCCACCTGCTTCTATTAATGAGGAAGGAAAAATGTCCTCGCAAGTTTTTAATTTGGGTTATGATAATTTTCTAGGCAGAATGGCAGTGGCTAGGATTTATTCTGGAAAAATAACATCTGGTAGTCAGGTTTTTATAAAAGGCGAGAGTGGTACAAGAAAAGGAAAAATTACAAAGCTTTTTATATTTGAAGGCATAAACAGAAAAGAAACAGATTCTGCCTCTTCGGGGGATATCGTTCTTTTGGCTGGAATTCCAGATATTTATATCGGAGAAACAATTTGCGAAGACGAGAGCGTAGAGATATTGCCACACATTGCTATTGATGAGCCGACTCTTTCGCTTAATTTTTTAGTAAATGATTCTCCTTTTGCTGGCCTTGAAGGCAAGTTTGTTACCTCCAGACAAATCAAAGAAAGATTGGAAAAAGAATTAGAGATAAACGTTGGATTAAAAGTTGATTTTTCCCCAGTTCAAGAAGATAAATCAGGTCCTTCATTTTTTAAAGTATATGGCCGAGGAGAACTTCATATTGCGATACTGCTTGAAAATATGAGAAGAGAAGGTTTTGAAATGCAAGTTTCTCAGCCAGAAGTTATTATAAAAGAGCACGATGGAGTGAAGACAGAACCATATGAAGAGTTAGTCATCGATGTTCCAATGGAATTTTCTGGAAGTGTCATTGAAAAAATTGGTAAAAGACGTGGCATTATGAAAGATATGGTGGAAAAGGAAGGTATTGCTAGGATTATTTTTGATATACCAACACGCGGACTTTTAGGGTATCGCAGTGAATTTATTATAGACACTAAAGGAGAAGGCATAATGAGTTCAAGGGTTACTGGTTTTAGAGAATACGCTGGAGAAATAAAAAAGAGGGAATATGGTTCTATGTCTTCAATGGTTTCTGGTAAAGCAGTCGCTTTTTCTCTTGCAAACTTACAAGAACGTGGTATACTGTATATAGGTCACGGTACAGATGTGTATGAAGGTATGGTTGTTGGTAATGTTTTGAAAGGAGAAGACATGTCTGTTAATCCTACAAAAGGCAAACAACTTACTAACATGCGAGCTTCTGGTACTGATGAAGCCATAACTTTGAATCCTACTTTTATTTTAAGTATTGAACGAGGATTGGAGGTTATGAATGGAGATGAATATTTAGAAATTACACCAAAATCTGTTAGACTTCGCAAAAGATATTTAACTGAAATAGAGAGAGCTAAATCAAAGAGATAATCCCAGTAGTAGAGCAAGGCTCACTACGGGGTAAGAAAATAATATGGCAACAATAACTTTTAAACCTCAAAAAATAACTAAAAGAATAACATCGCATTTACCTAGTCGTACTCTAGACGTCGTAATGAACCGTTTTGGTCTAACTGCTGATGGAAAGAAAAAGACTCTCGAAGAGATTGGGAAAAAATATAAAATTACAAGAGAACGTGTTCGTCAAGTTGAAGAGGCAGCTATTAATCTTATTAAAAAGTCTGATGCCTACAAAAATGAGCAGGCTGTTTTTGATGAATTAAAACAAATAGTGCACAATCTAGGATCTATTGTTGCTGAACATGAATTTTTGCCTTATATTTCTAAAGATAAAAATACTCAAAATCATGTTAATTTTTTCTTAGTACTAGCTGATGTTTTTAAAAAACATCGTGAAGATGAACATTTTCATACTCGTTATAGTGTAGATGATGATATGGCTGAAAAAGTTCACGAAGCTCTTCGAAAACTTTATATAAGTTTAAAGGATGAAGATCTTATCCCAGAAACAGAAATGATTAAGAGATTTTTTGACCAAATGAAAGATGTTTCCGAGAAATATAGAGATACAGAGATGGCAAAAAGATGGCTTTCTATTTCTAAAACTATTTCAAAAAATGAATTAGGAGAATGGGGTAAGGCTTCTTCGCCAAACATTCGCACTCGTGGAGTGAAAGATTATGCTTTTCTAGTGATGAGACGCCATGGTTCCCCAATGCATTTTAAAGAAGTGGCAGATTCTATTTCTAAAACTTTTGGTAAGAAAATACATTACGCCACTTGTCACAACGAACTCATCAAAGATTCCCGATTCATTTTAGTTGGCAGGGGAATATATGCTCTTGCTGAATGGGGATATAAGGCAGGTATTGCTCGTGAAGTAATACAGGACATTCTTAAAAAAGAAGGAGAGCCATTGTCAAAGGATGAAATAATCAAAAGAGTTATGAAAGAAAGATACTTCAAAAAAAATACTATTTTGGTAAATCTTGCTAATTCAAAATATTTTAAGAAGGACAAAAAAGGGCTTTACTCTATAGCGTAAACATATTAAAATATATGGATGGCGGAAGTAAAAGCAGAACCTAGCATTGAGGAAAAATTTTTTAATTTTATAAAAGAATCTTGGATTGGGATTGTAGTTATAATTCTAGGTTATTTTGTGTGGAAATATAATCTTGTAATAGGAGTTTTGGCTTTAGCTGGAACAATATTTTTAGGGTGGCTTGCTTGGAAACTTTGGCTTCACTATGTACAGCAGGATTTTATCTCCGGCATAGATTACGTCTTGCTTGAAATAGTGCCTCCGCGCGAAGTGTTGCGAAGTCCAAAAGCGATGGAGCTATTTTTTACCAATGCTCTTTATCACTGGAGTATAAAAGGTGGCAAGGAAGAGTGGTGGCAAGGAGCCGTTTGGCTTTGGTTTTCATTGGAGATTGTCTCTCTCGAAGGACAAGTGCATTTTTATATTAGGACGCCTACTCGTATCAGAGATCTCATTGAGACTCAAATGTACGCACAATATCCTCAGGCTCAAGTAAAAGTGGTTGAAGACTATACTTTAGGAGTGGATGAGATTAGTCCTAAAAGTGCTTGGAATGGCTGGGGGTGTGAATTTAAACTGACAAAACATCAGGCTTATCCTATTAAAACATACGTTGATTTCGGCTTGGACAAAGACCCGAAAGAAGAATTTAAAGTTGATCCCATCTCTCCGGTGGTGGAATTTTTTGGCTCGCTCAAGAAAGGGGAGCAGGCCTGGATTCAGATTGTTATTACGCCAAAACCAAGTACTGACGATGTTCCACATAGTTGGGTAGAAGAGTCTAAAAAAGAAATATTCAAAATATTAAAGCCTTTTACTGCCGTAAAAGATGATGGAGCACGTATAGAAATTCGTACCCCTGATGTTTATAAAAATATAATTACAGCAATATCTGCCAAGACTTCAAAGGTAGGTTTTGAAACTGGTGTTCGAATAATGTATATAGCAAAAAAAGAAGTTTATAACCTAAGCAATAGAAGAAACATGCGTCTTTTGTTTCGTCAGTATGCAAAGCCGGACTGTAATGAATTTTACCGTACGAATTCAGCTCAGGCAGATTTTTATAGTGGTATTTTTTCCGCATCTACAGAAACAGTAATGATGCTGGCGAATAGAATGTTGCATGAGTATCAAGAAAGAGCTTTCTTTCATTTACCTCTTCGCCATCATCTTTTTTCCAAGCATCTTTGGAAATTTCCTTTTGATGGCATTATAAACGCATATGCTCATCATTTTACTTATGTTTTAAATGTTGAAGAGCTTGCGACTATTTGGCACTTCCCAGGTCAGATCTTGAAAGTTCCTACGCTTGAACGTATTGAATCCAAAGAAGCTTCTCCTCCTACAAACTTGCCAATATAAACATAAACGATGCAGAACAAAAATATTTTTTATATATTAAGTGTTATTATATTTTTAATATTTTTTTACTTATTATTTTTAAGCGCGCCATTCGATTTTCCAGTTAATAGCACTATAAAAATAGAAACTGGGATGAATTTACGAACAGTATCCTTGCAACTAAAACAGAAGCATGTAATTTATTCAAGACAGATATTTGAAACTTTTGTGATGATCTATGGGGGAGAAAAGCATATTATATCTAATAATTATTTATTTGAAAAAAAATTACCTGTTTTTGAAATTGCTAGACGTATTACTGGAGGCGAGCATAATATTGCGCCTGTAGTGATAACGATTCCAGAAGGTTTTGATATTAATCAAATTGCAGATGTTGCTGTTTCAAAATTGGAAAATTTTAATAAGACTGAATTTATGATTAAAGCCAAAGACTTAGAGGGATATCTTTTTCCAGATACTTATTTTTTCTTTACTAATGCAAATGAAACAGATGTAATAAAATCCATGAGTAATAATTTTGAGAAAAAAATTCTTCCTGTCCTTCCTGAGATTGCTTCATCTGGTAAATCTGAAAAAGATATCATTATAATGGCTTCAGTTATTGAAAAAGAATCAAAAGGAGATACAGACAGAGAAGTCATTTCTGGAATTTTATGGAAAAGAATATCAATAGGGATGCCACTTCAAGTAGATGCTGCTCCTAGTACCTATAAAATAAAAGGATTGCCAAAGAGTCCAATCGGGAACCCTGGTCTTGTAGCTATACTTTCTGCTATTCATCCACAAAATTCTCCTTATCTTTATTATCTTCATGATAAAGATGGTAATATATATTATGCAAAAACTTTTTCTGAACATAAGCAAAATATAAAAAAATACCTGAAATAAAAATCATGAGAAAACACAATTTTGCTTTTATTGATATAGAAACTACTGGTCTTAATTTGCTTAAGCATGAGATTATTGAGATCGGCTGTGTACTCACGTCACCTTCTTTAGAAGTGATTGAAGAATTTGAATTAAAAATTAAGCCAGAACATATTGAAAATGCTGATCCGGCTGCCATTAAAGTGAATCATTTCAATATTCAAGATTGGGAAAATGCAATTAGTTTAAAAGAAGCAATAGAAATTTTTTCTAAAAAAGTAAAAAGTTGTATTATGGTTGGCCACAATGTTGCTTTTGATGCTGGGTTTTTAGAATATGTTTTTAATAAAACAGGAATTGCGAATACTATGCATTATCACAAACTAGATACTATCTCTATCGCTTGGGCAGGATTTCATCAAGATAAAGATTTTGAACATTTTTCTTTACGTGAATTGTGTTTGCATTTTGGTATAAAAAATAAGCACCCTCATAGTGCTCTCTCGGATGCGCGTGCAACTTTTGAGCTTTACAAAAAGCTGATGCAACTATAGAATCAAAATGTTCTATAAAAAGTCATACGGAGGCTGACGAGCCGAAGTCTAAGCAAATTTTCAGCAGAAAATTATGCGGGCTTTTTAGAGAATTTTTTGATTCTATAGTTTAAAATCTTATGACTAACATTAAGAAAAAAATAGTTTTTGTAGGTTTGTCTGGTGGTGTAGATAGCGCTGTTTCGGCTACTTTGCTTAAAAAACAAGGATATGAAGTCGTGGGGGTTTTTATTAAAACTTGGCATCCGGATTTTCTAGTTTGTAATGAAGAAGAAGAACGGATGGATGCGATGCGTGTAGCGGCATCTTTAGACATCCCATTTCTTACTTTTGATCTTGAGGACGTGTACAAAAAAGAAGTGGCTGATTATATGATTCGAGAATACAAGCTCGGAAGGACACCAAATCCAGATGTGATGTGCAATAAAGAGGTGAAATTTGGAGCCTTTCTTAAAAAAGCTCTTTTGCTGGGTGCGCTTGTCCGTCCTTCGGCGGAGATTTTTGTGGCTACAGGACATTATGCAAAAAACTCAAATCAGGTACTTTCTTGCGACTCGCACTCTATCTTGAACATGACTGACCGAGCTTTGGTTGCGAATGTCGCAGAAAGCACTGCTTTGAGTTTTTTAATGAAAGGTAATGATCCTACAAAAGACCAAAGTTATTTTTTATGGACACTAAAACAAGAACAGTTAAAGAAAATTTTATTTCCTATTGGAGGTTTTAAAAAAACTGAAGTTAGAAAATTTGCTAAAAAATTCAATCTTCCAGTTTCAGAAAAAAAAGATAGCCAAGGTATTTGTTTTTTAGGAGCAGTTGATTTAAAAGAATTTTTGAAACATTACATAAAAGAAAAAAAAGGTAAAGTGTTAAACGAAAAAGGGGAAGAAATCGGCTATCATGATGGAGTAGTTTTTTATACTCTAGGAGAAAGGCATGGTTTTACCATTACAAAAAAAATGCCAACGGATGGGGCTTATTATGTATTTGGTAAAAATATAAAGAAAAATATTTTATATGTGTCCCAGCTTCCCCCTGATAAGGGGGGATTAAGGGGGGTTGAATTTGATTCTAAAATAAATCTAGAAAATATAAATTGGATTAACAAGATTCCAGAATCAAATAAAACTTACACAGCGCAAATTCGTTATCATGGAGAATTTCTACCTTGTACAATCAAAGTCGCCGAAGGCCCTGAACGTAGTCGAAGGGCAACAGTGTTTTTTAAAAAACCGATTTTGGTTGCTTCTGGCCAATCTTGTGTTATTTATGATGGTGATATTTGCTTAGGTGGTGGAGTCGTTGTATGATTAATCTATGGAACAATTTTTTATACAAAATAGTGAAATAATTTTAAAATTAGTGGTAGCAGTAGGGCTGGGACTCTTGGTAGGGGCAGAAAGATTTTTTGTTCATAAGGATGCAGGGATGAAAACACATGCCCTTGTTTCTTTAGGCTCGGCGGTTTTTGTATTAATTTCAGAAGCGATGGTGCAAAAATACATAAATTTTCCAGGTTTAAGTCCTACAATGATCCCTTCCCAAATCGTAGTAGGTATTGGTTTCTTAGGAGCTGGTTCCATAATGCTTTATGGTTCACAGCTTAGAGGTCTTACTACTGCTGGTGGGCTTTGGGTGACTGCCGGTATTGGTATGGCTGCTGGTTTTGGATTTTTTAGTTTATCTATTTTTGTCACTATATTAGTACTCCTTATATTGATTTTAATAAATATTATTGAAAAACCTATTAGGAAAATTTCTGAAGGGATAGATCAAATAAAGAATTAAAGATATATGCAATCAGATGAAATTAGATTAAAATTTTTAAAATTTTTTGAGAACAGAGGACATAAAATAATTCCTTCAGCTTCACTGGTACCAGAGAATGATCCATCGGTGCTTTTTACGACTGCAGGAATGCAACAGTTTAAGCCGTACTATACTAATCCAGCTAGTGCTGATAAAGATTTTGGGAATAGAAATATTACTACGGCTCAAAAATGTATCCGTACTGGAGATATAGACGAAGTTGGTGATTCTACACACTTAACATTTTTTGAAATGCTTGGAAATTTCTCTTTTGGCGGCTATGGAAGAAAAGAGGCAATTAAATACGCTTATGAATTTATTACTAAAGAAATGAATTTGGAAATTTCGTATGTCACAATTTATGAAGGAAGTGAAAATGTTCCGAGAGATAATGAATCTGAAAAAATTTGGAAAGAATTAGGGATGAAAGACATCCGTGAAGAGGGCAGTGATGTTTTTTGGGGGCCTACGGGAGATTGTGGTCCCTGTGGTCCAACAACAGAAATTTATTGTAAAAATGATACCGGTCAAGATGTTGAAATTTGGAACATAGTTTTTAATGAATATTTTTGTGATGGCTCGCGCGAGAAATTAGATAAAGGTGAAGCAACTTTGAAAAAATTAGATATTTTGGGAATAGATACAGGGATGGGCTTCGAGCGATTAGTTGCCACTGTTCAAAAAAAGAAAAGTGTTTATGGTACTGACGTTTTTAGTAATGAAGAAAATAGAGAGGAACGTATTGTTGCTGATCATGTAAAAGCTGCTCTTTTTATTATTTCAGATGGTATTACTCCCTCTAACACTGGTGCAGGATATGTTCTTCGAAGATTAATTAGACGAGCGGTTAGATTTTCTAAATATTCTTTAAGACAAGAAATTGAAAAAATAAAAAAAATTTACAAAGAAGTATATATTCTTGATGACAAAGAAGAAATAGAAAAAGAAGAAACTAAGTTTAGAGAAACACTTGCAAAAGGTTTAAAAGAATTTGAAAGAGGGATAGATCCATTTATTTTATTTACTACTTATGGTTTTCCGATAGAGCTTACTCAAGAATTAGCGAAAGAAAAAGGAAAAGAAATTGATTTAGATGATTTTAATAAAAAAATGGCAGATCATCAAAAATTATCTCAAACAGCTTCGGTCGGAATGTTTAAGGGAGGATTGGCAGATGGGGGAGAAGAAGCCAAAAAATTGCACACCGCTACGCATTTATTAAATGCTGCTCTCAGGCAAGTGCTCGGTAATCATGTCATGCAAAAGGGAAGCAATATTACTGGAGAGCGATTACGTTTTGATTTTACCCATTCACAAAAGATGACTGAAGAGGAAAAGAAAAAAGTAGAAGAAATCGTAAATGATAAAATCGCTGAAAAATTACCAGTTGGTTTTATGGAAATGTCTAAAGTGGATGCAGAAAAAATAGCCACACATTCTTTTAATGAAAAATATGGCGATATGGTTAAGGTTTATTCCATAGGGGATGAAAAAACTGGATATTTTAGTAGAGAATTTTGCGGTGGTCCGCATGTTTCCAATACTTCAGAATTGGGTATATTTAAAATTCAAAAAGAAGAGGCAGTAGCGCATGGAATACGACGCATAAAAGCTGTGCTTCTGTAGTTTTTTGGTTTTTGTTTATGCTATATGGATTACCATATAACAACGGCACTCGGACATTAAACAAATAAACTTGTTTATGCTCCTCGTTTGTTGTTATAATTATTACATGAGTATTTTTTCTAAATTTAAAGAAAAAAGTGAGTTAGTGCTAGTTTTTAATATTAGGTCCTCTTCTGTAGATGGAGCACTTTTGGAGGCACAAAGCTCTGGAATTCCTAAAATAATTTTTTCTACTAAAGAGTTTATAAAAATAGAAGAAAAGATTAATATTGATAATTTTTTATTATCTACAATAAAATCTCTAGATATTGTTGTTGAAAAAATTTACAAAGCAGGCTTGGGTACACCCTCCCAGACTTTTTGCGTTTTATCTTCTCCTTGGTGTATTTCTCAAACAAGAATAATTAATTTAAAGAAAAATACACCCTTTTTATTTACTGAAAAATTGGCTGATGAATTAATACAAAAAGAAATAAAACTTTTCGAAGAAGAACATACATTGAAATATGGTAATATTGATAACAGAATTCGAATGATTGAACTTAAAAATATTAAAATAATGCTAAATGGTTACGAAACGTCTGAGTTCTTTAATAAAAAAATTAAAGAATTAGAAATGAATATTTTTGTTTCTATGAGTGGAGAACAAATATTAAAAAAAATAGAGAATACAATAGGTAAATATTTTCATTTTAAACAAATAAGATTTTCTTCTTTTCTATTGTCTTTTTTTACAACAGTACGGGATATATATAAAAAACAAGAAAATTTTCTTTTATTAGAAATAGGTGGAGAAGTGACGGATATATCTATGATAAAAAAGGATACCTTGCGTGAGTCGGTGTCTTTTCCTCTTGGGTGTAATTTTTTAACACGTGGAGTTGCCTTAGATTTAAATTGTACCTTGGGTGAGGCTGAATCTCTTATTTCTCTTTTTAGAGATGGACATGCAGAAGAATCCATGGCTAAAAAACTCACAGTAATTTTAAATAAATTAAGAACCGAATGGTTGAAGAAATTTCAAGACTCCTTGGCTAATTTATCGAATGACATTTCTATTCCATCAACTATTTTTATAATTATTGATAAAGATTTAGTAGATTTTTTCTCTGAAACAATTAAAACTGAACAATTTAGTCAATATACTTTAACAGAATCAAAGTTTGAAACTATTTTTTTAAATGAAAAATTTCTTGAAGGAATTGTAGCATTTAAGGAAAATGTATTTCGTGAACCTTTTTTAATTATTGATTCTGTTTACATTAATCGTTTTTTAATTTACCCCACTATATCGGGGCAAGCATAATTATGTCTAAACACCTCCTAGAAGACATGGTCAGGGTAAAAAACTATAAAAAGTATATCCCTAAAAAAGAACCAATAAAAATGGAGCGCTCTGTTAATTTGGTTGATGAAGAAATTAAACATTCTAAAAATAAATATCGATACATGCTTTGGTTTGTAGCATTGGTGTCTATAATATTTTGTTTTTTTGCCTTTTCATTTTTGTTTTCAAAAGCTGAAGTTTCAGTATTTTTAAAAACAAAAAACATTGTTTTAAATAAAAATTTATCCGCCAGTATTGATGCTGGTGTTGATGTTTTGCCTTTTGAGCTCACTCATATCTCTGGAGATGCATCAAAGACTATTTCTTTAGAAGAAAAAGATTTTAATGAAAAAGCTAAAGGTTCAATTATTCTTTATAATAAATTTAGTTCATCTTCTCAAATATTGTCGATCGATACACGCCTAGACGGGTCTAATGGCAAAATGTACAAAACGAGTACAAGGGTGGTGATTCCAGGTATGAAGAAAAATGGTACTCCAGGACAAGTCAGTGTCGGTATTTATGCGGCGATAGAGGGAGCGGATTATAATAGTACCCCGCTTGATTTTAAAATATCTGGTTTTAAGGGAACGACTAAATATGAAAAGTTTTACGGCAGATCAGTGGGGGACATAGCTGGTGGAATTATTGGCAAGTCTCATCAAGTCAGTGACTTACAAAAAATAGAAATAGAGCGTGAATTAAAGACAATTTTAGAAAATAAACTTTTTAATGAAATTTCTAATCAAATTCCAGGATTTTTATTATACAAAAATGCTACATCCTTAAAAACTGATGATTTTATAATTGGTCCAGTATCTCCTCTTGGTTCTGTAGTTTTAACCCTAAAAGGAACGCTTTACGGTATCATTTTTAATGAACAAAAACTAACTCAAAAAATTGCAAAAGATAATATTGATAAATATGATGGAAGTGAAGTTTATATACCAAATATCAAAGATTTAACTTTCTCTCTCTCTGATAAAGAAAATATTTTATTTGATAGTGTGAAGAATATAAATTTTAATTTATCAGGTGCTCTTAAAATAGTTTGGAAACTAGATATAGATAAATTTACTGTTGATTTATTAAATAAACCAAAAAAAGATTTTAACCAAATTTTGTCACAGTATTCTAACATTGATTCTACTCTTGTAAAATTAAATCCTCCCTGGATTCAATCTCTTCCTAGTAAAATTAAAAATATAAAAGTGACTGTAGATTATTTAAAATAAATTTATTAACGCAGGATATAAATTAAACAATTTTCTATTGACTCTTTTATCTAATTTTACTATAGTTATAATATATACATGAGTGATTTAAGAAAAGAAAAAATAGCAACAGCTCGAGGAGTGGTCACTGAGGCTTTGCCGTCTACTTTATTCAGAGTTAAAATAGAAGACAAAACAGAAGGCGAGAAAGAAATTTTAGCATACCTCGGGGGAAAAATGCGCATGCATAGAATTAAAGTTTTGATTGGGGATTCAGTCGAAATGGTACTCGATCCGTATGGTGGAAAGGGTAGAATAATCAAAAGATTGTAATTAGGTTGTAATTTTTTTAATAATAGTGTATTATATCAATTATAGTTTTTAGAAAGTTATAGTATTGAAAAATAAGGGTATTTTCCCTGTTTTTCTTTTATCTTGTTTTGAATAAGAATTTTTTATGAAAATAAAATCAGCAGTAAAAAAAATTTGTGCCAATTGTAAAATGGTTAAAAGAGCCAGACATTTAAGGATAATTTGCTCTAATCCTAAACATAAACAAAAACAATAATTTATGAGAATATTAGGAATTACAGTACCAAATGAAAAAAGACTTGAAATTGGTTTAACCTGCCTATACGGTGTTGGTATTTCTTCTGCTCGTAAAATTCTAGATCAAGTCGGTATTGACTATGGTAAAAAATCAAAAGATTTGACTTTAGATGAAGAGAACAATATTCGTTTGATTGTGGAGAAAATATCAATTGAAGGAAATTTAAAAAGAGAAGTAGCTTCCAATATAAAAAGATTAAAAGACATAAAAAGTTATCGAGGAGTGCGTCATATGAAAAGATTGCCTGTTCGCGGACAGCGCACCAAAACGAATTCTAGAACTATCAGAGGTAACGTCAGAAAAACAATGGCTTCAGGAAAGAGAAAAGAGAGTAAGACATAAAGTAAAAAGTTTCTAGAATAATTAAAATAAAAAATGGCAAAAGATAAAATAACAAAAGAAGTAAATAAAGAGGAAGCTGGAACAGAAGAAATAAAAAAAGTTTCATCTAAAACAGCAAAAAAGAAAATCAATTCTGGTGTTTTACACGTTGAAGCTACATTTAATAATACAAAAGTTCTTTTTTCAGATAAATTAGGTAATACATTATTTTGGTCAAGTGCTGGAAGTTTGGGTTTTAGAGGAGCAAAAAAGGGAACTCCTTTCGCAGCATCAAAAGTGGGGGATATTATTGGCGGTAAAGCAGAAGCTCTTGGGGTAAAAGATGCTGATGTGGTTATCTTGGGAGTTGGGTCCGGCCGGGAACCTGCTGTCAGAGCTTTTATGGCTCATGGTATAGAGATTACTTCTATACTAGATGCGACACCAGTGCCTCACAATGGACCAAAAGCTAAGAAGCCAAGACGAGTATAAAAAATAAGAATAAAAATTTATGATATCAAAACCAAAATTTAAAATTTGTAGAAGACTTGGCCCAGGTGTTTATGATAAATGTCAAACTACCAAATTTTCAGCTTCTTCTACAAAAACCTTACCTGGAGGCAAACGTCCAAAAGCTCCTACTGAGTACGGGGTACAGCTTATTGAAAAGCAAAAAATACGTTTCTCATATGGAATATCAGAACGTCAACTTTCTAATTATGTTAAAAAAGTTTCCAATATTAAAGGTGCTGGAACAGCCGATAAGCTTTACGAAGGACTTGAATCTCGTCTTGATAATGTAATTTACAGAATGGGTCTTGGTGCTAGTCGTCGTGCAGCTAGACAAATGGTTTCCCATGGGCATTTTATTGTAAATAACCATAAAGTAACTGTTCCTTCTTTTGAAGTAAAAATCGGAGATATTATAAAGATTCGTGAAGGAAGTAAAGTAAAGAAAATTTTTGAAAATCTTACAGATAAATTAAAAGACTATACGGCGCCAACTTGGGTTAGTTTTGATTTAAATAATATGGAAGGACGCATTTTAGCTAAGCCAAAAAATATTGAAACTTTTCTTAATATTAATGCCGTTCTTGAATTTTATAGTCGTTAAATTATTCCGTTCTGCTTCGTTAGATGGGGCAGGGTGGACAATTATTATTACAAATTAATTATAAAAATTTTTATGCCTGAATATAAAATAATTATGCCTTCAAAACCTCGTGTTGTTTTAGAGGAAGGCAATAAAGGAATATTTGAAATAGATGGTCTCTATCCTGGATATGGTCATACATTAGGGAACAGCTTAAGAAGAATTATTCTTTCTTCTCTTCCAGGTGCTAGTATTACTTCTATAAAGATTGATGGGGTAAGTCATGAGTTTCAGACTATGGATGGAATCAAAGAAGATGTTATTGTAATGATTTTGAACTTGAAAAAAATTCGTTTCAAAATGATTTCTGATGAACCTCAAACAGTTACGCTCTCCGTAAAAGGTCCTAAGGATGTTTTAGCGGGAGATACAAAAACTGGTGGACAAGTAGAAATCTTAAACCCTGAACTTCATATAGTTGAAGTTACTGGGAAAGTAAACTTAAACATAGAAATGAAGATTGAAAAAGGTTTAGGTTTTATTTCAAAAGAAGCTTTTCAAAAAGAAAAAGTGGATGTTGGTACTATTGCTGTTGACGCAATTTTTTCTCCGATTCGCAGAGTTGCCTATGAAGTTGAAAATATGCGTGTTGGTGATAAAACAAACCACAATCGTTTAAGAATTTCCATTGAGACAGATGGTACACTTTCAGCTCGAGAAGCTCTCTCCCGTTCTATTGAAATTATGATAAATCAATTGAAGTCGATTATTGATTTCAAGGAAACAGAAGAAGAAGTGAAGATTAGTAAAAAGATTTCCAAAGAAGAAGAAAAAGATGAAACAGAAGATAAAAAAGGAGGTGATTTTGTTGATGTTTTAAAGACTCGTACAGATAGTCTGGATCTTTCTACCAGAACATTGAATGCGCTTACTTCTGCAAATATTCGAACTTTAGGAGGATTGGCTCGCAAAAAAAGAGAAGATTTGCTTGAGATCGAGGGGATCGGAGAAAAAGGTATCACAGAGATAAAGAAAGTTTTAAATAAATTTGGCCTGAACTTAAAAGAATAATTTATATGCGACACCACAATAACGTTAGAAAATTTGGTAGAAATAAAACACAAAAGAAAGCACTTTTAAATTCTTTAGCGCTCAATTTAATAGTGCGTGAAAAAATAAAAACGACTGAACCTAAAGCGCGTGAGTTGCGACCTTTCATGGAGAAGCTTGTCACTCGAGCAAAGGGAGGTAGTTTAGCCACCCGCAGACTTATAATTGCAAAGCTTTCAAACCGCAGTTCCGAAGTTAAGAAACTTTTTGATGTGATAGCTCCAAGATATACTGATAAAAAAGGTGGCTATACAAGAATTTTAAAATTAGGAGCTAGAAAGTCGGATGGCGCTAAGATGGCAATTATAGAATTTGTCTAGAGTCAATCTTGAATTAATTTTGAAAAAAATAATGAAAACAGAAAAAAACAAAACCAAAGAAACCAAAAAAGTTAGAGAGGTAAAAATAATTGATGCTAGCGGTAGAACCCTGGGCAGGGTGGCGTCAGAAGTGGCGATGTCTTTGATGGGTAAAACAAAAGCGACCTTTGAACGCAATGTTTACTCTGGTTTTCCTGTAAAAGTAATCAATGCAAGTAAGCTTCGTATCACCACAAAAAAATTGGCTGAAATTTATCATACTAGATATTCAGGTATTCCTGGTGGACTTCGTATTTTAAAAGGTACAGAAACAGCTGAGAAAAAAGGATTAAAAGAATTAATCAAGCTTGCCACATATCAAATGCTTCCAGGAAATAAATTACGTAGAATTATGATGAAAAATTTAACAATTGAAGACTAAAAATATGGATAAAGACACAGAAAAAAAAGGAAAATATATTGAAGCCGTAGGAAGAAGAAAGACTTCCACTGCTAGAGTGCGAATCACAGAAGTAACCAAAGCTCATTTTATAGTGAATGGTAAAGATGCCAAAGAATATTTTAAAACAGAAGATCAGCGTCGTTTAATTTTGGATCCAATGATAAAAGGAGTTTCAACTAGCGGAACTAAGTCAGATGTAAAATGGGGAGTAGAAGCGCATGTTTCGGGTGGTGGAATCCATTCTCAATCAGAAGCAGTTCGCCACGGGCTTGCCCGCGCTCTTATAGAATCAGACATTACTTTGCGTGATAGTTTGAAAAAATTAGGTTTTCTAAAGCGTGATCCGAGAGCTAAAGAACGAAGAAAATTCGGTCTCAAGAAAGCTCGTAAGGCACCTCAGTGGTCAAAGCGTTAGTTCTAAAATACCCCTTGAAAATAGGGGTATTTTTATGCTAAGATAAATATATGTCAGATGAAGAAAAGAAAATTGATACCGAAATAAAAGATTCCCTCGAGGCTGCTCGGGACGAGTCTGTTGACTCGTCTGAGGTTTTAGAGTTTGAATTTAACGAAGACGGAGAAGAAGATTTAAAGAAAACTTTAAAGAAATTTAGAGCTGATCTAAAAGTGTGCAAAGCCGAAAAAGAAGAATATTTAACTGGCTGGCAGAAAGAGCGAGCAGATTTTGTTAATTATCGTAAGCAGGAAGAAGATAGAAAAGCACTTTTTTCAGAAGCGATGCGAGAGAGAATTTTAACTCGTTTTCTTTCTGTGATTGATAGTTTTAATATGGCTTTTGCGAACAAGGAAGCTTGGGAAAAGGTGGATGAAAACTGGCGAAAAGGCGTGGAATATATTTACGCTCAGATGAATACCATTTTTGAAGAATACGGAGTAAAAACAATAGGGGAGACGGGGGAGAGTTTTGATCCCAATATTCATCAGTCTATTGATATGGTAGAAACAAATAAAAAAGAACAAGATCATACTATCGCAAATGTGATTCAAAAAGGCTATAAACTAGGCGAACGCGTAATCCGTGCCGCGAGGGTCAATGTATATGAATACAAAGAACCAACAAACTAATATTTGTGAGCATTGTGGAAATAATTTTTTAATTACAGAAGGAGAATTATCTTTATATAAAAAAGTTGATATAGAGTTGCCGACACTTTGTTTTTTCTGTCGGGTAAAATTGCACTTGTCTTTTTGGGTATTTGGAAAATTTCGCAAAGGTAAATCTGATCTTTCTGGAGAAAGTTTGATTACAGTTTTGCCGGAGAATAGCAGATATCCAATCTACACTCTTTCTGAATGGTACAGCGATAAATGGGATGCAATGAATTATGGAGAAGATTACGATGAGAAAAAAACATTTTTTGAGCAATTAAAAAATCTCCAAGAAAAAGTGCCTCGTCCGCATCAAGATGGTAGTAAAAGCACAGGATGTGATTGGTGCGATGATGTTTGGAGTTGTAAAGATAGTTATCTTTCACGTTCTATGGTGGATTGTGAAAACTTATTTTATTCATATAGAAACATCAATGTAAAAAATTCTATTGATGTGATAGTTTGTTACAATAGTGAAAAATGTTTTGACTCTTCTGAGTGCCATCATTCTTATAAACTTTTTTACTCTAAACATTCTCGAGATTGCATAAATTCTTACTTTTTATATGACTGTCGGAATTGTCAGGATTGTTTTATGTGCTGGAATCTTCGCAATAAATCTTTTTGCATAGAAAATGTTCAATACTCCAAAGAAGAATATGATAAAAAAATCAAATCATTTCAACTTGGTTCCTATGATTCTATCCAAAAGCATAAAAAACATTTTGAAGAAATAGTTCAAGAAGAAGTAGTGCATAGACCTAATTTTAATTTAAAAGTTCATAATTCTTTTGGAGATTATTTATTGGATTGTAAAAATTGTCATAATTGTTTTACGATTTCAGAATCCGAAGATTGTTCTAATTGTATTAGGGGTAGAGGATTGGAATCTTGTATTGATATTACCGGCTGTCAGGATTTAGAAATATCAGGGAATTGTAGTTCTTGCCAACCCAGCGGTTATGCTCTCAAATATTCTAGCTGGTCTTCTTCTAGATATTCCGAATATTTAGATTTATGTATTGAGTGTGAATATTGTTTTGGTTGTGTGGGTTTGAGGAAAAAGAAATATTGTATTTTAAATAAGCAGTATTCTAAAGAGGAATATGAAAAATTACGGGATGAGATTATTTCTGATATGAAAAAAAGAGGTGAGTATGGAAAATTTTTGCCTTATTCCATGAGTCTTGGACCATTTAATTTCTCTACTGGGTTTTTTTATTTTCCAAACACAAAAAAAGAAGATATGCTAAAGATTGGTGGTTATTGGGAAGATACAACAGAAGGTCAGACAGATGGGATGCCTACAAACGAACTTCCTGATGATGTGAAAGATGTTTCGGATACTATTATCACTCAGGCACTTTTATGCCCAGAAACAGGTTGGCGTTTTAATATTGCCCAAAATGAACTTTCTTTTTATAAAGAAAATAATATACCGCTCCCGCGTTATCATTTTGATGTGAGAATAAAAAATAGTTTAAAATATTTAACTGTTTTGCAAGCGTATTCATATAAATGTTTTTATTGTAAAAAAGATATTGAAGCGTATTATTTACCAGAATGGGGATATCAAAAAATCGCCTGTGAAGAATGTTACAAGCAAAATATAAATTAAAGTTTCCCCTTCTTCCCCTTCACCTGGTGAAGGGGAAGAAGGGGAAAAGGTAAGATTATGAAATCTGAAACAAAAAATTGCCAAAATTGTAAGAAAGAATTTGTCATAGAGCCGGAGGATTTTAATTTTTATGAAAAGATAAAAGTACCTCCGCCTACTTTTTGTCCGGAATGCAGGATGCAGCGAAGAATGGCCTGGCGTAATGATTGGCATTTATTTAAGAAAAAGGAAGCTCTTGGTGGAAAAGAAATTTTTTCACTTTTTCCCGAAGAAAGTCCTTATAAAATATATGATCGAGATTATTGGATTTCTGATGCCTGGAATCCACTTGAGTATGCTCGTGATTTTGATTTTACAAAAACATTTTTCGAACAGTTTAAAAGTTTACTTTTAAGGGTGCCACTACCTGCGCATTCTATGTATAATTTAGTGAATTGTTACTATTGCACTAATGTGCATGATGTAAAAAATTGTTATTTGGTTCGAGGAGGAGTCTCTTATGCGGAAGATTCTGCATATTTAATTTGGGATAAGGGTTCTAAACAATGCTTTGATAGCCATATGACAAATCAATGTGAATTGAGTTATGGAAATATTAATACTACAGCTTGTTATAAAACATTTTTTTCTGTTGATTGTGAGAGTTGTCAGGAAATGATTTTGTGTAAAGATTGTATTGGATGCAATAGTTGTTTTGGTTCAATTAATCTTCGCAATAAATCATATTGCATTTTTAATAAACAATATTCTAGAGAAGATTATTTAAAAAATATTAAAGAATTAAATTTAGGTTCTAATAAAGCCTTAAGAGTATTAAAAGATGAGGTATATAAACATTGGCTTGATTACCCGCAAAAATATATTCACGATCGTCAAAATGTGAATGTTTCTGGTGATTATGTTTATGGGTCTAAGAATGCAAAATATTGTTTTCGTGTAAGGATGGTGGAAGATAGCAAATTTGTCCAAAATATTTTAATGGGACCTGTAAAGGATTGCTATGATTATTCAAATTATGGAGAAAATGTAGAACTTATTTACGAAAGTCTTATTGTTGGAAATGGGGGATCAAATATAAAATTTAGTGCTTATTGTTATACAAATGTAAAAAATTTAACTTATTGTGTTTTTTGCAGTAATTCATCAGATCTTTTTGGATGTGTTTCGCTTCGAAATAAGCAATATTGTATTTTTAATAAACAGTACACAAAAGAAGAATATGTAAAATTAGTGCCCAAAATAATTGAACATATGAAACAAGCAAAAGAATATGGAGAATTTTTCCCAAGTGAATTTTCTTTTTTTCCATACAAAGCAACTACTGCTTACGAATTTTTTCCATTGGGTAAAGAAGATGCAAAGAGGAAAGGGTTTTCGTGGTACGAAACTACAAAACAAAATTATAAATTTACTTTAAAAAATAAAGACATCTTAGATAATATCAATGATGTAAGTGATGACATACTTAATCAGGCTATTCAATGTGCACACGATGAGTCTTGTGAACACGAATGCACCGGGGCTTTTCGCATAATCAAATCAGAACTTGATTTTTTAAAAAGAATGAATCTTCCATTACCGCGTTTTTGCATTAATTGTCGGCATTATGAACGTTTAACCTTACGAAATTTACCTCTTTTTTTTCGTAGGCAATGTATGTGTGATAAAAAAAATCACATACATGGCACACAAAAATGTGAAGTAGAATTTGAGACTAGTTACGCGCCAGATCGACCAGAAATAGTTTACTGTGAACGTTGTTATCAACAAGAAATTTATTAGAAAAATGCCTACCCTGTACGAAGCTTTGCTTTCGTTCGGGGTTATCAGCAGGAAGTTTATTAATTATTTTCCAAAAGTTTCAAATAAAACTTTTTTGCTTTCCTCATCTATATTTTCGGTGACGATAATCATTATCTCAGTGGTAAGTCCTAGGTCTTTTTTAATATTCGTAAATAAATGTTCAAAGGGGAATGGGGATATCCAAGCGGAATTTTTTAGACATACGAAGCCAGCCTTTTTAAGAAGGTAACGTAGAGACTCCCGTTCATTTTTTCTGTTTTCAGGCAGATCAAGTAGAATAATTCTCCAAAATCCATCCCAAGAAGTGTTTACAAGAGTTGTGTCACTATCCAACTCTAAACTATGCATTTTTTTTCTTCCAAGTTTTGTCAGGCGAGCATAATTATTTTGTGGGGAGGGTATTTGTTCTATCAATCCAGAATTTTTAAGATTTTTTAGACAGCGTGTGATTGCATATTTTTCTCCAGTAATTTTTTCTTTTAGTTCTGGCAAAGAAACAGCATTTTTTCTACCTAAAATTTTAAGTATTTTATTAGAATAATCTTTATTACTTGACATGCAAGCATCCTATCATATATACTCTGTTTATACAAGTTTTTAGTGGTCGCGAAATATTAGTAAAATTATTAAAAATTATAAATTAACCTTATAAAATATATGTCAAAAATAATAGGTATAGATTTAGGTACAACAAATTCAGCAGTCGCTATCATTGAAGGTGGCGCACCAAAGATAGTAGAAAATGTGGAAGGTAATCGTACGACACCTTCTGTCGTGGCAACTGCAAAAAATGGAGATCGTATTGTCGGTCTTCTTGCAAAAAGACAAGCGGTCACAAATCCAGAAAATACCATTGCTGAAATCAAGCGTTATATGGGGCATCGATTTGATGATCCGGAAGTGCAAAAAGATCGAGAGACAGCATCTTTTAAAATTGAAGCAGGAGAAGGAGGTGGTGTAAAAATAAAAATGTCAGATAAATTTTATCGACCAGAAGAAATTTCCGCAATGACTTTGCAAAAAATAAAAGCTGATGTTGAGGCGAAATTGGGAGAAAAAATTACTGAAGCGATAATAACCGTACCAGCATATTTTAATGATGCGCAAAGAAAAGCTACCAAAGATGCAGGAGCAATTGCTGGTCTGGATGTGAAGCGTATTATTAATGAGCCGACTGCTGCTGCGCTTGCTTATGGATTCAATAAAAAGAAAAATGAAAAGATTGTTGTCTACGATTTCGGTGGGGGAACCTTTGACGTGTCTGTGCTGGAAATAGGCGATGATGTGATAGAAGTTAAATCTACTGATGGGGATAGTCATATGGGTGGAGGAGATATTGATAGAAAAATAATTTCTTGGATCGCTGAAGAGTATAAAAAAGAGTCTGGTATTGATGTGATCAAAGACCCTCTAGCGCATCAAAGATTAAAAGAAGCTGCAGAAAAAGCTAAACATGAACTTTCCACTACGACAGAAACTGAAATAAATATTCCGTTTATTACTTCGGATGCTTCTGGGCCGAAACATTTATTGCTAAAAATGTCTCGAGCGATGTTGGAATCTTTAGCCAAAGAGTATATTGATCTTTCTATCAAGATTACCAAAAGAGCTTTAGACGCATCTCCATTTAAAATTAATGAAATTAATGAAATTATTATGGTGGGTGGTCAGACTAGAATGCCAGCGATAGTTTCTGCAGTGCAAGAACTTTTCGGCAAAGCTCCAAATATGTCCATTAATCCTGACGAAGTAGTAGCACTCGGTGCAGCTGTTCAGGCAGGCGTGTTACAAGGTGATGTGCGAGATGTTTTACTGCTTGATGTAATACCGCTATCTTTAGGTATTGAAACCTTAGGAGGAGTGGCTACAAAATTGATTGAAAGAAATACCACTATCCCATCAAGCAAGTCTCAAACATTTTCTACCGCTGCAGACAATCAGACTTCTGTTGAAATACACATCGTGCAAGGAGAACGTCCTATGGCGTCCGACAATAAATCTCTCGGCCGATTTATTTTAGATGGAGTTCCACCAGCACCTCGCGGGATGCCTCAGATTGAAGTTGCTTTTGATGTGGATGTGAATGGAATCTTAAATGTTTCCGCAAAAGATAAAGCCTCAGGTAAAACTCAATCAATTAAAATTGAAGCAAGCTCTGGACTCAAAGAAGAAGATATCAAAAAAATGCAAGCTGATGCAGAGCTTCACGCAGAGGAAGATAAGAAGAAAAAAGAGAACGCAGAAGTAAAAAATACAGCAGAAATGATTATTTATACTGCTGAAAAAGCTCTTAAGGATAATGAAGCAAAAATCCCTGTAGAATTAAAAGATGAAGTAAATGCAAAGATAACTGCTTTGCGAGGTGTTAAAGATGGCACTGATGGTGAGGGAATTAAAAAAGCCACCGAAGAGCTTTCTGCCGAAATGTCAAAAATAGGGGAAGCGATGGCGAAAGCTGGAGCAGAAACTCCTCCCGCTAGTGCCCCTGAAGAACAACCAGCCGAAGTTCATGACGCAGAATTTAAAGAAAAAGGTCCCGAAGGCGAAGAACCAAAGGTGTAAAAAATTTAGAAAATCAATTTTTTCTCAGGTCCTCGGTTCTCTGGGTCCCACCCCAGCCAGACCGTTCAAAAAAATTATTTTCTAAATTTTTTGAAAAGCCCCATAAGGGGCTTTTTGTTTTTGTGATTTTGTTGTAAAATATATACTATATGGAACTTCCAGAAATACCTATAAATAGAGAAATTACTTATCTTGGGCTCACAACTTTTCGTGATAAAAATCAGCTCTTTGGTATCAAGCGCAAGGACAGACGTCAGCATGTTTATATTCTTGGAAAATCTGGTTCGGGTAAATCTGTATTGATGTTTAATATGATCATTCAGAATATTCAGAACGGTGAAGGTGTTTGTGTGGTTGATCCGCACGGGGAACTCGTCGAAGGAGTTTTGTCTGCTATTCCGCCGGAGCGCATGAAAGACGTAGTTTATTTTAATCCCGCAGATGTGGACTACCATATTGGTTTTAATGTTTTAGAATTAATTGATCCGCAATATAAACATTTAGTGGCGTCTGGACTCATGGGTATTTTTACTAAAATCTGGGCGAATGCTTGGAGTGCTCGAATGGAATACATTTTGAATAATTGTATTTTAGCATTGCTAGATACTCCCGGGACGACGCTTTTGGGAATCCCTAGAATGCTGGTGGACAAGGATTATCGTCAAAAAATAATTGCTAATTTAAAAGATCCCGTGATCAAAGCTTTTTGGGTGCATGAATATGAAGCTTGGCAAGACAAATTTCGCAATGAAGCTATCGCTCCGATTCAAAATAAAGTCGGACAATTTCTTTCTACTTCTATTATTCGAAACGTAGTCGGTCAATCTAAAAGTACTATTAATATTTTTGATATTATGAATGATGGGAAGATATTTCTAGTGAACGTTTCCAAAGGACGCATCGGTGAAGACAATTCTGGGCTTTTGGGTGGGATGATCATTACTAAGATTCAACTTGCCGCCATGGAACGCGTGCGTATTCCCGAAGAACATCGAAAAGATTTTTATCTCTATGTGGACGAATTCCAAAACTTTGTGACAGATGCTTTTGCTGGTATTTTGTCTGAAGCTAGAAAGTACAGACTAAATCTAACTGTGGCGCATCAGTATACTGCACAGCTCGTGGTGGATAAAAGCTCTGCGGTGCGTGATGCTGTCTTTGGTAACGTAGGTACAATGATAGTTTTTAGAGTTGGTTCGGACGATGCAGACTTTTTGGAAAAAGAATTTGATCCAGAATTTACTCCGGGAGATATTGTTAATTTGCCGAACTATAAAATTTATTTAAAGTTAATGATTGATGGTGTGACATCCCGTCCATTCTCCGCTAAGACTTTACCACCCATGGTAAAGTCTGGGGATAAAAAAATAGAAGAAGCAGTAATACAATCTTCCCGTGCCATTTATTGTAGGTCTAGGGAGGTAGTGGAGCGAGAAATTAATGAATGGAGCGGAATGTCATTAGGTAGTGATACATATACTACCAATGGAAATATAGAAAAATTTCCAGTAATTTGTTCGCTTTGTAAACTAGAAAAAACAGTGCCCTTTAAACCTGAGCCGGGCCGAGCAGCTTATTGTAAAGAATGTATTGCAAAAATAAAATCCGGAGAAGTAAAGGTGGAAAAAAGGGGACAAGATCAAATCAAATATGATGAATCTAAATTTTATAAACCACTAGCTGATTTAGGTATCGAATTTCAACAAACTACCGCCCCTGTAAAACCTGCTGGAATAATTAAGACTTTTAAAAAAGTATTTACCAAACCAGCCCCAATTAAACCTACACCTACTTATCCAGTCAGGCCCAAGTCAACTTATCCAATAAATAGGGATACCTCAGCATTAAAGGATGTTTTAAATAAAGTAGTGGTAGAAGCTAAATCTACCCCAGCACCTATTTCAACCCCAACTCCTATTTCGCTCGATTCTTTAAAAAATAAAATGCAAGAAGTAAAAAAACCTGCTCGTCCAATAGGCGTAGATCGTGCAGCCACAGCAGAAGATATGAATAAATTAAAAGATTTGATTGAGGAAAAAATCACTCCTTCGACAAACTCAGGACCTACGGCTTCACCTTCGGCAACTCCTATACCTCAAAAACCAGCAACAAAGGAAGTTCCCGAAGATGTTTTAAGAAAAATTTTGGAATAGCATGAATTCTGAAACTAAAAATTGCCAAAATTGTAAACAAGACTTTGTCATCGAACTAGAGGATTTTAACTTTTATAAAAAGATGAAAGTTCCACCTCCGACTTTTTGTCCGGAATGCAGAACTATCAGACGTATAACTTGGCGTAACGAGATGTCTTTGTTCAAAAGAAAATGTGATGCGCCAGGTCATGACGAAATGCTTATTTCTTTTTTACCTCCAGAAGAAAAACTTACTGTGTATTGTGCTGATGCTTGGTGGGGAGATGGCTGGGATCCGCTTTCTTATGGCAAAGAATATGATTTTTCTAAACCTTTTTTTGAACAGTGGAAAAATTTAAGAAATAATATTCCCCTCCAAGCCCTTTCAAATGTAAATGCAACAAATAGCGATTATTGTAATATCGCAGAAGCTAGCAAGGACTGCTATATGTGTTCTGGTTCATGGAGAATAGAAAGAACTTTGTATTCTAATAGAATTACCGGGACAAAAGATTCTGCAGATTTATATGTTGTCAATCGTTCTGAGCTTTGTTATGAAGATGTAATTTGTTCGGACAGTTATCATTTACTTTATTCTCTGAATTGTAAAAGTTGCGTAGATTCATATTTTCTTTATGATTGCGTAGGATGCACAGATTGTTTTGGTTGTACTAATTTGCGCAATAAATCATATTGCATGTGGAATGAACAGCTTTCTAGGGAAGAATATCACAGAAAATTAGCTGAATATAATCTTAAAGATTATAAAACTATTTTAGAACTTAAAAATAAGTTTAAAGAATTATATCTTAATTCATTGCATCGCTTTGCTGTTCAAATAAAGGTGGTAAATTCAACAGGTGATAACTTAGAAGGTACAAAAAATTGCAAAATTTGTTTTGATGCAAATGGACAAATTGAAGATTCAAAATATTCACATTGGTCAGTAAAAAGTCTTAAAGATGCTTATGATTCTGGGCCTGGAGTAGGGGAAGGCGAAATGCTTTATGAGGTATTTGATACAGGAATAGGCGGTTTTCGCAATCTTTTTGGCAGTGTGATCTATGGTTCAAATGATATTGAGTATTCTTTTAATTGCCACGGGTCTTCAAATTTATTTGGTTGTATTGGTGTGCGAAATAAAAAATATTGTATTTTAAACAAACAATACTTTAAAGAAGAATATGAAAAATTAATTCCAAAAATCAAAGAACAAATGAATGAAGTACCCTATGTGGACAAGAGAGGAATTATATACAAATATGGAGAATTTTTTCCCAGTGAACTTTCTACTTTTTGCTACAATGAAACTCAGGCACAAGATTATTTTCCCATAGAGAAGGAACAGGCACTTAAAATGGGATATCGATGGCGTGAAAGATCAGGAAATGAATATAAAACAACAATTGAATCAAAAAATTTTCCTGATAATTTAGATGATGTTAAAAATTCTATTACAAAAGAAATTATTGGATGTGGAAATAAAGGAAAATTCAGTAATTATTGTAGAGGGGCTTATAAAATTACTATAGATGAATTAAATTTATATCGAAAACTTGGAGTACCTTTACCTAGGTTATGTTTTTTGTGTCGTCATGAAAATAGGTTGAAAATGCGTAATCCTATGAAACTCTGGCATAGGTCTTGTATGTGTACTAAACCAAATCATTCTCATGGAGCAAGTAAGTGCGAGATAGAGTTTGAGACGAGCTATGCTCCCGATCGCCCTGAAATAGTGTATTGCGAAAAATGTTATCAGCAAGAGGTTTACTAGATTTTATGTTAAAATAACTAATATATGTCCAAGCTGAATCGAGTGCAAATAATAAAATACGGACCACCACCACCAGAATTACCAGTTTTTGGTAAAGTTAACCCTGAGGACGCTTCTTTTATTGGGCGAACAAATTATGTCGCTTCATTAGAAGAAAAGAAATTTGTTTTTGGTATTAAAAGAGTAGATCGCCGAAGGCATCTTTATATTATTGGAAAGTCCGGTGTTGGAAAAAGTAAATTACTTGAGCTTTTTATGCGTCAAGATATTACCTATGGTCATGGTATCTGTTTGATTGATCCGCACGGAGATGAAATAAACGCAATTCTTGATTATATCCCAAAAGAACGTATCGAAGATGTTTGCATTATCGACCCTACAGATTTAGATTTCCCAGCTTCTTTCAATCCTTTAGCAAATGTTGATCCATTATTTAAATTTCAATTAACACAGGGATTGATCGAAGTTTTTCAAAAACAATTCGGAGCAAACTGGACACCACGCCTAGAACACGTTTTTCGTTTTACTTGTTTGGCCCTGCTCGACTATCCGCACGCTACGATGCGAGGAATGATCTCAATGTTGACCGACAGAAATTACAGACAGAAGGTGGTGGAATATATTACAGATGACATGGTTAAAAGATTCTTCGCTATTGAATTCGCTGATTGGTCTGAGAAATTCGACACTGACGCGATCATTCCGCTTGTAAATAAGCTTGGGCAATTTTTATCTGATCCATTGCTTCGAAATATTTTTGGACAAAAGCAAAATAAGATTGATATTAGTAAATTGATGAATGAACAAAAAATTATTTTAATTAATCTTTCCAAGGGCCGTCTGGGGGAAGAGAATTCTTCATTTCTTGGTTCCATGTTTTTGACAAAAATAAAACAAGCCGGCATGGAGCGTGCCGCTATCCCAGAAAAAGATCGTACAGACTTTTATTTATACGTAGATGAGTTTCAAAATGTAGTTACTCAGACTTTTGAAAATATTTTATCAGAGGCGAGAAAATATGCGCTGAATTTAACCATGGCGCATCAGTATGTCGGGCAAATTTTACCTAAAATTCATCAAGCCGTGCTTGGTAATTGTGGAAGTGTTATTACTTTTCGTATTGGTGGTGAAGATGCAGTTAAAATGAAACCAGAATTTGCGCCACTTTTTGATGTGAAAGACATGATCAATCTCGCAGTTGGAGAATTTTATATTAAAATGACTATTGATGGTGAATCCTATGATCCATTTTCTGCGGAAACTCTACGAATTCTACCACCCACACATCCATCTTATAGAGAGGAGGTTATAGCATCGTCTCGTAGGAAATATTCAATACCAAAAGGTGATGCGGCGAAACTCATTGCTGAAGAAGAAGCTACTATTATTCGAAGTGCAGAAGAAAAAGCGATTATTGAAGGAAGAGCTAAAAGAAAATCAAAAGAAACAAGTGAGGAAGGAGAGAGTAAAGAAGATGATTCTGAAATAAAAACTAAAACTTCACAAGAGGCCGAACCTATGATATAATAGCCAAAATAGCTACGTTTTAAAGGACAATTACGCGGCATGATTTTGCAAAATCATATGAACAAAGACTATTATAACATTTTAGGTGTAAATAAAACTGCCTCCAAAGAAGAAATAAAGAAGGCTTTTTATAAGTTGGCGCAAAAATATCATCCTGATAAAAAAGATGGTAATGAAGCAAAATTTAAACAAGCAAATGAAGCTTATCAAGTACTTTCTGATGATACTAAACGCTCAAAATATGATCAGTATGGATCAGGTTTTGAAAATATGGGGCAACAAGGAGGGTATGGTGGAGGACAACAGCAAGGAGGTTTCGGAGGTTTTGACTTTTCAGGTTTCCAAAACGGTGGGGCAGATTTTGATATGGGTAATCTCAATGATATTTTTAGTGATTTTTTCGGCGGTGGAATGGGAGGAGGAAGACAAGAAACACGTCGAGGAAGAGATATTTCCACCGAGATTCAGATTTCTTTTGCTGATTCTATTTTTGGTATAACTAGAAAAGTTTTAATTACTAAAACTTCCACATGTCAGACATGTGGAGGCTCTGGTGCGAAAGCTGGAACTAAAATGGAAACCTGCAAACATTGCAATGGTCAGGGGAAAATTCGTGAATCTAAAAGAACAATTTTTGGCAATATTGCTAGTACAAAAATCTGTGAAGTTTGTTTAGGTGCAGGTGAAGTACCAAAAGAAATTTGTGATAAATGCAAAGGCAAAGGAGTGCTTCGTCGCGAAGAAGAAGTTTCTATTGCTATCCCTGCAGGCATCCGTGATGGTGAGATGATTCGGATGACGGGTTATGGTGAAGCAGTTTCAAAAGGAACCACAGGAGATCTTTATATAAAAATAAATGTAGCTCCGCATCCTGTGTTTAAACGAGAGGGAAATGATCTAGTAATGAATTTAAATTTAAAACTTTCTGATGCCTTGCTCGGAGTTAAATATCCTATCCAAACTTTAGATGGAGAAATAGAAGTAACGATTCCAGAAGGAGTTTCCATAAATGAAATTTTACGTGTGCGTGGCAAAGGAGTACCTTTTGCAAAAAACAAAAGAGGGGATTTATTAATAAAATTAAACATCAAATTACCATCAAAACTTTCTCGCAAATCAAGAGAAATTATAGAAGAACTTAAAAAAGAAGGTATTTAAAAAAATGCTTCCAGAAAATATTATTTATATCGGAGTGATCGTTAGCTTAATCGCGTACTTTTTTTATTTTAAAAATATATTTTACGGTAATACTAAACCGAATTTAGTTTCTTGGATTCTTTGGGCACTAGCTCCACTTATTGCTGTATTTTTTCAGCTTAAAGCCGGAGCTGGTCTTTCTGTACTTCCAGTTTTTTTAGCTGGGTTTGGACCTGTGGTAGTGATAATCGTTTCTCTTTTTAGGAAAAATTCTATTTGGGAAATAAATAGATTGGACATAGTTTGTGGGATACTTTCTTTTTTAGCTTTAGTCTTTTATATCTTTACTCACAATCTTGGAATTTCAATTTTATTTGCAATATTAAGTGATGGTTTGGCAGCTGTTCCGACTATTATAAAATCTTGGAAATTTCCGGAAACCGAAACGTCTACTGTTTATTTTTCGGGCATTTTTAATAATATTTTAGGATTATTCATTATAAAGAATTGGATTTTTACTATTTATTCTTTTGGAATTTACAATATAGCAATAAATATAATAATAGCTTTTTGTATTTACCGTAAAAAGATTTTCAAAATAAATTAAGTCTTGGAAACTTTTTGACCTTCAGAAGTATCTTTCACTTCATAACCAAGAGAATTTATTTTATCTCGTAATTCATCAGATTTTTTAAAATCTTTATTATTACGGGCTTCTTCACGCAGATCTACAAGCTTTTTAATTTCTTCAGGAATTTTTTCTTCTTTTAAATTTTCAAAACCAAGCCCGAGGACTTTATCAAAATCAAGAATAGTAGCTTTTTTATCACCATCGGACATGTTTTTATCTTTCATAACATCCCACAATAAAGACAATGCCCGTGGGGTATCTAGATCATCCTCCAGGTATTCTTTGAATTTATTCTGGTATTCTTTGTGTATGTGCCCATGCTCATCACCCAACTCTAAATATAGCCCATATAAGCGTTTTAGGGCTGTTTCAGATGCTTCTAGTGCTTCCCAACTAAAGTTAACCTTTGTGCGGTAGCTAGCCATTAAAAGCCAGAATCTATATGTTATTGGGTTTATGCTTTTTTCAAGCAAGCTATCTAATCTTAAAAAATTATTTGCTGATTTAGACATTTTTTCATTTCCAGTATCAACAAATTCACTGTGCATCCAAAATTTAACAAAAGGTTTTTTACCCGTTGCGCATTCTGATTGAGCTATTTCGTTGGTGTGATGAGTCGGAACTAAATCGATCCCTCCAGTGTGAATATCAAATTGTTCTCCTAAAAATTTTAATCCCATAGCTGAACATTCAATGTGCCAACCTGGGAAACCCTTGCCAAAAGGGGATTCGAAGCCGATGGAGTTGCTAAATTTCCAAAGAGCAAAATCTTCCGGATTTCTTTTCTCTGAATTTTCATTTACCCGCGCACCTTCTTTGTTCCAATCTCTTTTACCACCCCAAAGCGCTCCATAGTCTGGCATTTTTGAAATATCAAAATATACACCATCATTAGTGCTATAGGCATATTCTCTTTCTTTTAATTTTTGGATTAGTTCGATATCTTCTTTTACATAATCACTAGCAAAATACATTCCCGAAGGTATTTCGATATTTAATGCTTTTAAATCTGCTCGAAAACTTTCAGTATAAAATTCGGCAAGCTCACGCATATTTTCGAGAGTTAATTCTTTTCCCTCGCGCAAAAGCCCTTTGGTCATTTTATCTTCACCAGAATCCGCATCACTAGAGAGATGTCCTATATCTGTAATATTCATTATTTGCTTTACTTTAAATCCTTCATATCGAAGAGCACGACGTATTAGATCAGCAAAAAAGAAAGAACGCAAATTACCTATATGGGTATAATTGTAAACTGTTGGACCACAGGAATACATACGAACTTCTTTTTGATCAATCGGAGTAAAGATTTCTTTTTCTCGTGTTAGAGTGTTGTAAAATTTTAATGGCATTATTTATCTTATATTTATCTTGTTACTCAAATTTGTTTTGATATATTTCAATTAATACATAGAGTAAACTCACCGCAAGTGGACCTATCAAGATACCAACAGGACCCAAGAGAGCAATTCCACCTAAAACAGAAAAAAGAATTATAAATGGTGGAATGTTTATTTTTTTTCCAATTATGTATGGAGTTAAGAAATTATCAACTGTTCCGACTACGAGTATCGCCCATATCATAAGACCAATAGCGGAGATGATGTGATCTGTGGCAAAAAGAAAAATTATAGCTGGGATAGAAACCATTGCGGTGCCGATAGATGGTATCAGTGAGGTTATAGCTGCCACTACACCCCATATTGCCGCATGTTGTACACCAAAAATAGTAAGACCTAGACCCATTAAAATACCTTGGACAAGAGCAATAAAAAGAGTTCCTTTCATTACGCTATTTATTGTTTGTGAAAGTTTGCTAATTATTTTTTCATCATCGGTATCTGAAAGTGGGCTTAGTCTTATCACTGCCTTCTTCCATTCTTTCCCATCTTTTAAAAAATAAAAAATAGATAAAAGTAATAATACAAATAAGAATAAAACAGATAAAGTAGAAGTGAATATGCTTGTAATATTACTCGTTAAAAAAGAAACGAAAGTTGAAATTTTTTCGTTTATATCAAAAGTTATGCCACTTGGTAATATTTGATTAATTTTTTCTCCAAGAGAATTTATAATAGGTATAGCATTTCCATTATTTATCACAGAATGATAAAGATTTTGAGATTGATTAAAGACTATAGATCCAATACCAAAAAGGGGAGCACAAAGTACGGCGATGAAAAAGAGTAAAGTTAAAAGAGAAGCAAACCAAGAAATTTGAAGTTTTCTATTGAGCCATTCATATATAGGAAACAGTATTATAGAAAAAGAGGCTCCTAATACAAGTACAATCCAGAAAGGTCGAAAAATTAAAAAAACGAAAAATAAAATGATAAATAGGAATCCGAAGAAAAAATACTTTTCTATAGTTTTTGGTTGCATATGCAATTAAGTATAACAAAGTCTTGCTTTTTTGTGAAATTTCATATAATATGTAATTTATGGAATTTGCAGTTATACAAACAGGAGGAAAACAATACAAAGTCTCAGAGGGGACCCTTGTTTCTATTGAGAAAATAAAGACAACTGGGGTTGAGTATAAAAAGGGGGACAAGTTGTCTTTTGATAAAGTTTTACTTGTGGACGATGGCAAAGACACCACTATTGGCACACCTTATATCAAAGGCGCATCAGTTGCAGGAGAAATTGCAGAAATCGGCCGTGCCCGAAAAATTCTAGTTGTAAAATACAAACAAAAATCCCGCTATCTAAAACGCAACGGCCACCGCCAACCATTTTTTAAAGTAAAGATTACTTCTATAAAATAAAAAAAATCACCAGTTGCGGTGATTTTTTTTATTGTCTATTTTTTAGCGCATTTTTGAGAGTGTCATTGTCAGAGTATTCTAGTTCGGTGCCAGTAGAGAGGCCTTTGCCTAAAGAAGATATTTTTATGCCTGCCCTGAGTGTAGTCGAAGGGTTTAATTTCTCTGTAATATCCTGTAATTGTTCTCGGACATATTGGTCAGTATGGTTGCCTTGTGGGCTTATAGAGAAAGCTAGAATTATTTCTTTTAAATCATTATCCAAAGAAATTTTCTTTTTTAATTCTTCAATTCGTACTCGGCTTTTGGTAGTTTTTTCAACTATTGGCACTAGCCCGCCCAAGATGAAATATTTTCCATGATAGATACCACTTTTTTTGATACTTTCTAGATCAGAATCTTTTTCTAGAATCATTAACGTGGAAGCATCAGTATTGGGACTGGAGCAATTATTACATAAGTTATCTTTTTTGGAATTTAAAATAAAAAATCTATAACACTCTTTACATTGGGCTGTTTCTTTTTTTAAATCTTTTATCAATTCTGCTAAATTTTCACCATAAGCAGGATTTCTAGACATCAGAAAATAAACAAAGCGTTTAGCTTGTCTCTCTCCAATGCCGGGGAATTCTTTAAAAATTTCAGTTAATTTTTCTATAATGTCCATTTTAGAATTCATCCAGTCCTCCGCCTATTTTAGATGGGGCAAATTCGCTTAGACTACTTTTTTCAAGGTTCAAGAAGGTAGTAGTTTTTTCATCGAAATAAAGTTCGACTTTTCCAGTCGGACCGTTGCGGTGTTTTTCTACTAAAATTTCAGCAATGTTTGTTTTTTCTGATTCATCTTTTCCTTTGTCTTCGCGGTGAATAAACATTACGACATCTGCATCCTGTTCGATAGAACCAGAGTCGCGAAGGTCAGAGAGGCGAGGTTTGCCACCGCGGGATTCTACTGCACGACTAAGCTGAGAAAGAGCTAGCACCGGCACGTCTAATTCTTTAGCTAAGCTTTTTAAGGATCTTGAGATTTCTGTAACTTGATTGACCATCGAATCATAATTTTTTGAAGTAGTCATTAGCTGTAAATAATCCACCACAATGAGATCGAGTCCTTTTTCTGCTTTGAGTCTGCGAGAAAGAGCTTTCATTTTAACAATAGAATTTCCAGGTTGATCATCAATATAGATTTTTGCTTTAGCGAGTTTATCTAACGAGTCTCGCAATTGAGAAAAATCTCGATCAGAAGACAAATGCCCTGTACGCAGATTCCAAGCATTCACTCGGCTTTCAGCAGAGAGCATTCTGTCCACTAATTGTTGAGAAGACATTTCTAAGGAAAATATTAAAATAGATTTTTCATGTAATACTCCAGACATGCGGGCTATGTCTAAGGCGAGAGTAGTCTTACCCATACTTGGTCTAGCTGCCAAGATAACCAAGTCTGATTTTTGCAACCCAGAGAGCATGCTGTCTAAATCTTTAAATCCAGTGGCTAACCCTCGAAGCATACCTTTAGTTTCGTGTAATTTTTCCAAACGCTCATAGGCTTCTGGCAAGGCATCTTTTAAGTTCACATATTTTTGATTTTTCGGAGATGAAACTACACCGAAAATTCTCTTTTCCGCCATATCTAAAATGTCATCCATGTGGTCATCTCCTTCTTCAAAAGCAAGTTCAGATACATAGTCTGCTGCCTCTATCAAACTTCGCAGAACATATTTTTTTTGGACAATATCAGCATAATGTTTGATGTTAGTACTCGAAGGAACAACGTTTACAATTTCAGCTAAATATTGGTTACCACCGACTCCTTCGAGGAGTTTTTGTTCTTTTAATTTTGTAGAGAGGGAAAGCATGTCGATCGGTTCATTTTTTGCCGACAAATCAAGCATCGCCTGAAAAATTTTTTTATGTTTTTCAACATAAAAAGAGTCCGGTGTGACCATGTCTTCTACTTCATGCATCGCATCTTTGCGGAGCATTATAGAACCGAGAACTGCCTGTTCAGAAGGGATGCTTTGTGGGGGGATGCGTAGATTATTATTTTTTATTACCTTAACCATTACGTCATTCTAGCACAATTGAATGAATAGCAAAGCCTAAAAGTTAGCAAAGATGTTATTAAAATGTGGACAATTATGATAATATATAAATATGTCTAAAAAAATATTCTTATCAGGAGTTCAGCCTTCAGGAAAGCCACATATTGGCAACTATTTTGGGGCGATGAAGCAATTCGTGGACCTGCAAAATGAGCATGACGGCTTTGTTTTTATAGCCGATTATCATGCTTTGCATTCTCTTCGTAATCCTAAGGAAATGAAGGAAAATATAAAAAATGTTTTGCTTGATTATTTAACCATTGGTCTTGATCCCAAAAAAGTGACATTTTTCAAGCAAAGTGATATTTCTGAACACACAGAGCTTGCCTGGATTTTCGACACCATTACCACCATGCCATTTCTAATGCGAGCGCATGCTTTTAAAGATGCAGAGGCAAAGAATAAAGAAATCGATGTAGGTACTTTTAATTATCCGGTTTTAATGGCGGCTGATATTTTGATGTATAGTCCTGATCTTGTACCGGTGGGAGCTGATCAAAAACAGCATGTAGAGATTGCTCGTGATATAGCCGAGAAATTTAATAATATTTATGGGGAAGGGAATCAGACAGAAAGTCAGACTTTCAAATTGCCAGAGCCAATGATTATGAAAGAAGTAGCAATTGTGCCTGGAACAGATGGCAGAAAGATGAGTAAAAGTTATGGTAACACCATTCCGCTTTTTGCAGAATATGAAGAAATAAAAAAATGCGTGATGAGCATTGTGACGGATTCTAGTGGGGGAATTCCACAAAATGTTTATGCTATTCACAAACTCTTTCGTTCAGAAGAAGAGCTAAAAAAGATTTACGCAGAAAAAGCTGGTAAGTATAAGGAACTGAAAGAAATGCTGATAGAAGATTTAGAAAAATTTATAGCACCACTTCGAGAGAAGAGAAAAGAATTTGAAAAAGATATACCTAAAGCCCTTGAAATCTTAAAAGCTGGTGGCGAAAAAGCAAAAATCGTCGCTTCTAAAAAAATGACCGAAGTGCGAGAAAAGATCGGGGTGAATGTATACTAGTATGAAAAATAATTCAGAACAATATAAAAAAGAAGTAATTGAAGTGATTCATAAAATCTCCAAAGATAAAGCTCTTTTGGGTGATTTTGTGAAAGATATTTTAACACCGAGAGAGTTCGATAATATTGGAGTAAGGTGGCAAATAGTAAAGCGCCTAGCAGAAGGGGAGCATCATCAGGCTATCGCTGAAGCTTTACATTTAGGAGTAGCAACAGTTACTCGTGGATCTCGTGAAATGCGCAAAAAAGAAGGAGGGCTCAGACGAGCTTTAAAAGTTTTGAAATAAAAGTTTTCCACAGTTATATTATTTATATACTTGCTTTTATTTTTTATATATACTAGCATACTAGTATGATGATATTGAGTAAAAATCAACAAAATAAAAAACAAGAAATTTATAAATTAAATTCTTGGTGGGGCGCAAAGGTAAACGTTTTTGCGCTATTCTGTTGATTTCTTTTATATATAATCTAAAAAAGCAATCCATTAAACAGCGCAATAAAAAGCGCTGATTTTGTTCTTTGAAAGGAGGTCTTTATGTTGCTTGAAGAAAGAATTCAACTTCCGGTAAAAATATGTCCAAAATGTAAGAGCAGAGTTGTCTTTATTGAGGATATGCCTAAGGTTTGGTTGGGTTTTTGCAAAACATGCAATATCTCTTTGGTCATACGTGAATCTTTGGACAAAGAACCACAGACTCGTATGACAATAGAGCGTCCCAGAGATGGCTGGGGTAGCATAATAGGGTTGTGATCGATGTTAGCCAGCAGTGCCCGAGAGGACCACTGCTGGCTTAAATTATTAATAACTAATTTTTAATATGAAAACAAAAACAAAAAATGGATACTTTGGTCAATATGGTGGAGCTTACATACCAGAAATGCTTGTTCATGCGCTTAAGGAAATAGAAACTGAATTTAAAAAAGCTATGAAAGATAAAAAATTTCAGAAAGAATTTTTTGAACTTCTAGATTCATATAGTGGGCGCCCCACCCCTCTGATTTATGCAGAAAATCTTACAAAACATTTTGGAGGGGCAAAATTATATTTTAAAAATGAGGGAGCAAATCATACAGGTGCTCACAAGATTACTCATTGTATTGGACAGGCGCTTATTGCTAAAAGACTTGGCAAAAAAGAACTTATTGCAGAAACAGGTGCTGGCCAACATGGAGTAGCTACTGCGACTATTGCAGCAAAATTTGGTTTTAAATGTAAAATTTTTATGGGCGAAAAAGACATTGCTCGTCAAAGACCAAATGTTTTTTGGATGGAGCAATTGGGAGCTGAAGTAATAAGTGTTTCTTCGGGTAGTAAGACTTTAAAAGATGCTGTAAATGAGGCGCTTAAATATTGGATGGGAAATTCTGATGAAAGTTATTATGTGATTGGTTCTGTGCTTGGTCCTCACCCATATCCTATTATGAATCGAACTTTTCAGTCAATTATTGGAAAAGAAATTAAAAAACAGTTAGAAAAAAAAGAACAAAAACTTCCAGATTTTGTATTTGCTTGTGTGGGTGGTGGTAGTAATGCGATTGGAGCATTTTATGATTTTATAAAAAATAGAAATGTCAGGCTTGTTGGTGTAGAAGCAGGGGGAGTTGGGAAAAAGATAGGAGAAAATGCAATAAGAAAAGAAAATGGAAGTTTGGGGATTTTTCAAGGATATAAATCATTGTTTCTTCAAACGAAAGAAGGACACATTGCTCCGACAGATAGTATTGCAGCTGGTCTTGATTATCCAGGGATGGGCCCTGAACTTGTAGAATTTTATAAAAACAAAAGGATAGAGCTTCAATCTGCATCTGACAAGGAAGCCATAGAAGCTTTTCAAATAACGGCTAAATATGAAGGAATTATTCCAGCTCTTGAGTCTTCCCATGCACTTGCTTCTGCTTTTAAAATTTTACCAACATTATCAAAAAAGAAAATTGTGGTTGTGAATGTGTCAGGAAGAGGAGATAAAGATCTTTTTAACATTACTCGTTTTATTAATAATAAAGAATTTAAAAAGTTTCTCGTTGAAGAAATAAAAAGATATGAAAAATAAAATTGATATCGTTATAGAAAAAATTAAAGAGAGAAAAAGAATTGGAGTAATGGCACATTTGGTGACGGGTTACCCAACATTTTCACTTTCAAAAAGAATTGCTAAAGCTTTAGTAAAAGGCGGGGCAAATATTATAGAAATTCAAATCCCTTTTTCTGATCCAATGGCTGACGGCACATTAATCGTTGAGGCTTGCCAGAAATCTCTTGATGCGGGTACAAGAATTAAAGATAGTTTTGAGTTGGCAAAATTTGTGAGTAAAAATCTTAAAACACCTGTAGTTTTAATGACATACGCAAATATTTTAATTCATATGGGTATTGAGCGTTTTTGTGTTGCTTGTAAAGATTCTGGAGTTTCTGGGCTGATTGTTCCCGACCTTCCTTATGACACAGAAGAGTGTAAAACATTACAAAATTATGCCACAAAAGCAAGAGTGCATCTTATTTATGTAATTTCTCCGGCAATAGAAGATAATCGACTTCAAGAAATTAAAAAATTGGCGAGTGGTTTTATTTATTGCACATCGAGGCAAGGAACCACAGGAACAGGTAAAAAATTTGCAAAAGATATTAGTTTATATTTGGAGCGAGTAAGAGGTGGGTCCTCAATTCCACTTGCTGTTGGTTTTGGTATTTCTTCATCAAAAGATTTAAAATTAATAAAAAGATATTCAGAAATAGGAATTATTGGAAGTGCAATAATTGATGTTATAAGAAAAAGTAAAAATTCTGAAATCGTATCAGAGGCTAATAAATTTATGTATAAAGTTATAAAATAAGAATGCCGCCTTTTGGTCGAAGACCTCTGGGCGGCATGATTGATAAAGCGATATTTCTATTTCTTTTCGGGCGGTAATACAACAACCACCCAATGCAACGGACTCCACTCAAGTCCATAATTTATAGGAAACTCATCAATAATGAGTTCTGAGTAGTCATTCACGCAGATGCGAATGACTGTTATACTTCCCCCCTCTTTGCAGAGGAAAAAAGTGTAACGACGATTCCTCGCCAATTTGTTGGGGTGGTCTCGACAAAAATCGTCAATCTCGCTTCGTAATTCGAAACAAAGGTTTTCAATTTTTCCGAGATCAAGGCTAGAGAAAAAATTTTCGAGAGTGCCTCTTTCTCTCATTTCGTAACCAGCTACATGCTGGTCACGAAAAATAACTTGCGGACTTCTGTTGAATAAATTCTCGTATGCTTTACGAAGCACGCTATTTTTTCTAACTGCAAGTAACGACCCTACCTTTGAAAAATAAAAATTATCTTTTTTCTTCATTTTATTTACTACCCCCTTTGTTTTTTGTAGCTACTAATACAGCTGTTTGTTGTTTTGTAGATTTCTTTGGTGGCACCACTACTACCACCCTATGCCAAGGGCTCCATTCTTCCTTTGATCTTAGAGAAATCTCCTCCAGATCAATTTTTTGGAAATCTTTTACTACCACCCTAATAACGATAAACCTTTTTTCTCTTTTGCACAGAAAAAAGGTTGAAAAAAGCTTAGGAGCTAATTTATCAGGGTGTTCCTGACAAAATTCCTCTACCTCTTCTTCTGACGGAAAAGATATTTCTTTAAACCTTCCGAAATTGTTGAAAAAATAGTAGAGGACACCCCCTCTACTCATTTCGTGAATAGTGACGACCATGTCGCCAAAATTCACATGAAGACTACGAAAAACTATTTTTTGTTTTTCTTTTTGAGTCATTTTCCTTTCTCCTTTCTCTCTATCTTTTCAACTATCAAAGATAGCTGTTTTTATTTTGATTTCAAAGAAAATTTCCTCTTGAAAAGAGAAACGAGCCCGTTCCAGGGCTCGTTTCTTGTATTGTTATGTTTGTTTAGAATGATTTTAACAATATCAGAAATGAACTCTGGAACCTTTGGTCCAGAAGCTAAAAAAGAAGAAATAATTGTTAAAACCTATATTTGATTGCATTAAGAATATAATATATGAAAATTTTTTTAAGTCAACCCCATCGCTCGCGAGCGACGGGGTCAAGTCCTCGTCGGTATTTTTGCAAGTTTTTGTTTTATTTATCCTTATGATAAAATACTTTTGTAATGAAAAATCAAAAACAGACAAACCTTAACCCTTACCCTTTAAAATTATTTGGAAACGCTAGCGGTACCCATCAAGATCTTGCCTTAAAAGTCGCTAAATTATTAAAAACTAAATTAGACCCCTTTTTTTACAAAATATTCAGCAATGGAGAATTTTTAGTGCATCACACAGAGTCCGTCCGAGATAGAGATGTCTATATAATTTCCCAGCCTCGTTTTGGCGAGAAAGAAAAACTTTCTTATGATTTAGATGAATGCGAGTCTTTGATTCTCGCTCTAAAACAAGGCGAACCTTTTCGAGTAACAGTAGTCATGCCATGTTTGCCTTATGCCAGACAAGATGAATCTTCTAATCACAGAGAGCCAGTACTTTCCCAAAAAATTCCAATGCGGTTTCAGATGGCGGGGGCACACAGAATAGTAGTTTTGAAATTACATAATCCTTCGAGCTACAACGCTCACGCCCTAACCATTCCTATGGTGGACGTGAATACAGATTCGCTTATTTTAAATCACATTCGTTCAAAGAAATTTGATTTGAAGAAATTTAAAATTGTTGCGCCTGATTTAGGAGCGGCACCTTCTTGTAGAAGATTAGCGCAACAACTCGGAATTCCGGGCAATATTGTAATTATAAATAAATTTCGCGATCCTAAAAAAGCTAATCATAATGAAATCATGGAAGTGATTGGGGACCCGAGGGGATATAATATAATCATGCCGGACGATATGGCTGATACTTGTGGGACAGCTATCAAAGCCCTCAAAACTTTAAAAGAAAACGGAGCAAAAGATGTTTATTTTACAACCACTCATGCTGTGCTTTCTGGTAATGCGATAGAGAATTTAAACAAAGCAGATTTTTCTGGTATTTGGTTTACGGATTCTTGTCTAGGAGAAGAGGTACGAAAAAAAATAAAAAATTTGGAAGTAATTTCTACGGCGAAATTAATTGCGCAAGTAATAGATAATTTACACAATGGCAATTCTGTCACCGAGCTTTGGCATAATGGGAAATAGAAGTCATTTATGTTAGAATAATTTTATGCAAAATCGAGTATATATTAAAGATTTAAAAGATCATATTGGCAAGGAAATAATTATTGCCGGCTGGGTAGATGTCAGGCGGGATCAAGGGAAGATGGTTTTTTTTGATATGCGAGACATGACTGGACGAGTGCAGTGTGTTACTTTACCAAACCATATTGAGGCGATAGAAGTAGCAAAAACAATTCGTCCTGAATGGGTTTTAAAAATTACCGGTATTGTAAATAAACGTCCAGAAAAAAATATAAAAGCGGGAGTTTTGAATGGGGAAGTAGAGATGGAAGTGGTAGGGATTGAAGTATTAGCAAAAGCAGAAGCGCTTCCTTTTGATATGTCGCTTGATGGATATAACTTAGAACTTACCACCGAATTAGACAATAGAGCATTGGTTTTAAGACAGCCAAAAGTGCAAGCAATTTTTAAAATCCAAGAAACGATTATTGATTCTTTTAGAGAATTTATGAAACAAAATATGTTTTTTGAATTTCAAGCGCCTTCCATCACTCCGGCGGCGGCTGAGGGTGGGGCAGAAGTTTTTCAGTTTGATTATTTCGGAAAGAAAGCTTATTTGTCTCAATCCCCGCAACTTTATAAGCAAATTGTGATGTCCGCTTTTGAGAGATGCTTTACAGTAAATAAGGTTTTTCGCGCGGAGCCTTCATCGACCACCAGACATTTGACAGAGATTGTTTGCCTAGACGCTGAAATGGGTTTTATAGAATCATGGACTGATGTACGCGACGTGGCGGAAGAAACTTTTAAATATATTTTAAAACAAGTAGAGATAAAAAATGCTGAACATTTGAAATTATTGAATGTTACACTTCCAATAATGTTAGATAAAACCCCGTCTCTCTCTTTGAGAGAAGTCCAACAGAAAATTTTTGAAAAATCTGGTCGCGATGTTCGAGGAGAAAAAGATACCAATCCGCAAGATGAAAGAGAAATTTCTGAAATAATTAAAGAAGAGACAGGTTCCGATTTCGTTTTTATTTATGGATATCCTACGCGCAAAAAACCATTTTATGTTTATCCAAATCCAGACGAACCAGAATACAATGAAGGCATGGATCTGATATGTCGTGGAGTGGAATGGCTCTCTGGTGGACGCAGAATAAATAATTATGAACAACTTGTCGAACATGTAAAACTTTGGGAAATGGATCCAAATAAAATTAAAATGTTTCTTGAAGCTTTTAAATATGGGGTTCCACCAGAAGGAGGATTTTCTTTTGGAGCAGAGCGCATAACTATGCAACTTTTGGGACTTAAAAATATTCGTGAAGCATGTATGTTTCCTAGAGACATGAATAGAATAGATGAAAGGTTGAACGAAGAAGGATTTTAAAAAATAAAATTTAATGCAATATATAATTTCCGGAAAAGTAATCAAAGGTGATGGGTATGGAAAGAAGCTTGGTTTCCCAACAGTGAACCTAGAAACACAATTAAAAGAATTTCCACCAGTTGGGGTATATGCTGGTGAAGCGTTTTTAGATAATGTTTTATACCGAGCTGGCATTGCAATAGGACCTAATAATAAAATTGACGCACATTTAATAGGTTATGATGGAGATGCTTATGGGAAAGAGGTAAAACTCATAATTAAAAAATTTTTGAGAGAATATAAACATTTTGATACGGAAGAAGAATTAATTAATCAAATAAAAAAAGATATAAATTTATGTTAAAAGATTTTAAATATAGCGGTCCTGTTTTTATTCTTATTGCTGCGACCTTGTGGGCTTTTGACGGGCTTATCCGCCAGCATTTGTATTCTCTGCCACCGATTACTATTATTTTCTTCGAGCATTTGATTGGTTTGATTATTCTATCTCCATTTGTTTTTAAATATATTTTACAAACCAAGCTCACCTCACGAGAATGGTGGCTCATTGTTTTAATAGCATTTTTGAGTGGACTCTTAGGCACGCTTTGGTTTACGACAGCTCTGGGGAAGGTCCATTTCATCACCATCTCCGTAGTATTTCTTTTGCAAAAACTTCAGCCAATATTTGCTATCACTACCGCTACGATTTTCTTGAAAGAAAAATTTGATAAAAGATATATAAAGTGGGCATTGCTCGCAATAATTTCTGCATACTTCGTTACCTTTTCTAATGGTGTTGTAAATTTACAAACTGGAGAGGGGACAATAATTGCTGCACTATATGCGCTAGGCGCAGCATTCGCTTGGGGCTCTTCTACCACATTTTCCAAAATGCTTTTAGGAAAAGTAGACTTTAAAGTCAGTACTTTTTATAGATTTTTATTTACATTAATTATTGCTCTGCCTTTGCTGATTTTGTTTGGCCGAAGTGGTGGCGTTTTGGCGGTACCAACCCTCTCTCAATTCAGTCTTTTAGCACTTATAGCTGTTTCTACGGGTATGGTTGCCTTGCTTATTTATTATAAAGGATTAGCAAAAACCCCAGTTCATATTTCTACTATTTTAGAATTAACTTTTCCTTTCGTAGCTATCCTATTGGATTTTATTGTAAACCATACTGTACTTTCCTTTACCCAATGGCTCGCTGCCATTATCCTCGTCTTTAGTATTTATAAAATTGCGAGACTCCGAGAAAGTCAGGAAAACGTAATTTAATAAAAATAGTAAAGGGCTGCTCGTTTACGAGCAGCCCTTTTGTTGCGCTTATGAGACGCGATGCTAAAATTTTTCTATGTCAGTCCATTTGTGTTTACACGTAGTGCATTTGTATTTTGTTTTAATTGTTTTTGTTTTAAAAATAAAAATTTCTTCACCTTCTTCTGTTGTCATTCGTTTTAAAATTTTAACGAAATTCAACTTACGACAATTAGGACACCAAATACGACCATCCATAATTTTCTCCTTTCAAAGAACAAATTTACCCCTAATGGAGGGCAACCATGGCGTTTCAAAGGAAAACGCAAAACCCCTTCCTAAACAAACTTAGGAAGGGGTTAGTTTCAAAAAATAATTTACAAAAATATTATCAGCTTAAAAGCAACCCTTTCCTAAGTTTGGAAGAGTTGTGATGGTGATTTGATAAACGAGATAAAATTAAACGATATCCACCTAGTGAACCTTTTAACCATTTTGCTATTCGAGCGATAGTCGCAGAAGAAAGACCAGTGCTCTCAATAATTGCATTATATTGAATATCTATTGAGAGCAGGCGAGCAGCTTCTAGGCGATTAGCAAATTCTTTTATTTCACTTTCAGTCATCAAGTCACGCAGAAAACGCTCAGTTTCATTTGTGTTTTTTAAAGTTAAAATAGCTTCAACAAATTGCCTATTTTTTTTGTCACCCCAATTCATTTTTGGTCCAATTTCTTGGATTAGTTTAACTGTATTGATTGATGTATTTTTATTCATTCCTTTACTCATACAGCTACTTTATCAAAGTAAAGTACTTTAGTCAAGTAAAGTAGAGAATATGGATGTGGATAACTTCATGCTAGAGCAAGCTCGGCGTAAAGTAGTTTTTTGAATTTTTCTGTAAAAAGTGTATAATATATCAATGAAAATTACTTTTAAAGATAACGTAAAAGACATAAAAGGGGAGGTTCTTTTTGTTTCTATTCATTCTAAAAATAAAGATGAAATAGTGAAGGAAAACGGAGTAAAAACTCTTTATTTAAAATGCGACAAGGAGGAAAAAATGAATTTACGGAAGCTTTTTTTGCTTGTACGCAAGATAATTGTAATGGCAAAAAACGTCAAAACAGAAAAAATAGCTTTTAATTTTAATGATCTTGTATTTAAAAATATAAAACTTTCTAATGTAGAATTAGGAGAAATAATTGGTTCTCAGCTTGATTTTGCCAATTATGAATTTAATTATTACAAGACGGCACCAAAAGAAGGATTTAATCTTATAAAAGAAGTTATTATTTCTGGTGCTAGTAAGGAAACAGAAAAAGCTATTCTAAAAGGCAGTGTAATAGCTGAAGTGGTAAATAAAACACGTTCTCTTTCCAATATGCCTGGCGGTGATATGACTCCACAAATTTTAGCCAAAGAAGCGAAGGAAGCAGTAAAAAATTTTCCCGTCAAAGTTACTGTGCTAGGGGAAAAAGAAATGGAGCATCTAAAAATGCAAGCCATTCTTTCCGTCGGACGAGGGTCAGACGAAGAATCAAAATTTATTATTATGGAATATTGGGGTGGCAAGAAAGGTGAAAAGCCGATTGTGCTTGTCGGTAAAGGAGTGACTTTTGATGCGGGGGGAATAAATTTGAAACCTTCATCTTCACTTCTTGGTATGAATATGGATATGTCCGGTGGAAGTGCGGTGATTCACACGATTGCTTTAGTTGCAAAAATGAAATTAAAAAAGAATGTGATTGGTCTTATTCCTGCTGTAGAAAATATGACGTCAGGAAAAAGTTATAGACCAGGGGATGTGATTCGTTCAATGTCAGGCATTACAATTGAAGTTTTGAATACTGATGCAGAAGGAAGGGTGATTCTCGCAGATGCATTGACTTATGCTGAGAAATATAATGGAGAAGTGATAATAGATATTGCGACTTTGACTGGGGCCGCTGCAGTAGCGCTCGGAGAGAGAGCTTCAGCTATTTTTACAAATGATGATGGATTGGCAAAAAAACTTGAAGAAACAGGAGAAAAAACTGGAGATTATGTTTGGCGTTTACCTATGTGGGAAGAATATGAAAATGAGATAAAGGGATCTTTGGGAGACTTCACAAATGTTCATAATAAAGATTCTCGTTACGGCGGAGCGATTTACGGAGCAATTTTCTTATATCAATTTATTAAAAATAAAAAAGAAGAGGGGAAAATACCAAAATGGGCGCACTTAGACATCGCTCCAAGGATGACACCTATGGCAGGGGAAAATCTAGCTACGGGCGCCCTCGGTACCCCAGTAAGACTTTTATATAAATTTATTGAGGAATATATTTCCTAATATGATCGGCATAATTTTAACTGCTGTAGGGACTTTTTTGAATGAAATATCTTCATCTTTTGGAAAGTGGGAAGTTTTAAACAAAAAAGAAAATATTTATACTTTTGGTTTTTTAAATTCTTTTTGGGTTTTATTTATATTTATTATTCTCGCTATTATAAAAAATAGTTTTATATTTAATCCTGCGTCAATACCAATTCTTTCCTTATTAATAATTTTAGAAATTATGCAAACTTATAGTACATTACATGCGATAGTTGAGGCTGATCGTAGTACTTTTGGATTTTTAATGATCGGCACAATACCACTTTTGCTCGTAGTAGACACTATTCTAGGATATGAGATAAACTTTTTTAATTTATTTGGAATTTCAGTAATAATTTTAGGTCTCATTATTTTACTTTTTAATCATGGTATCAATAAAAAAGGAATTGGATATGTTATTTTTTCTACAATTAATGCTGTGGCAACTATCTCTATTTATAAATACTGTATTACACATTATAACTCTGTCGAAGCCCAACAGATCATCACTCATATTTTTCTAATTATTTTTTTATTTATTATGTCTATGTGGAAATTTAAAGAAAATCCACTGATTTATCTTCTGAAGAAAAATTTTTTTATTCAATCGATTTCAAATGCAGCCGGGGGAGCTATTTTAGGTATTGCATATGCTTATGCTCCTGCTTCTATAATTACCAGTGGAAAAAGAGCTTTTTCTGTTTTATTAGCAATTATTTCAGGAAATAAATATTTTCACGAGAAGCATTTGTTAATCAAAATTATTTCATTTATTTTTATTATTATTGGCTTAATGCTTTTAACGATTAAAATTGCTTAAATTAGCTAAAATTTAAAAATAGTTATATTATATAAAGGTGGGAACAGAAAATTATACAATAAAAATGACTGGTTTTGAGGGGCCATTTGGTTTACTTTTAACATTAATCGAAAAAAGAAAACTCCATATAAGTGATGTGTCTCTTTCTGCAGTGACTGAAGATTATTTGAATTATATGAATAAATTAGGTGGATTGCATTATTCAGATATTTCAAGTTTTGTTGTTGTGGCATCTACTTTACTTTTAATCAAATCAAAATCATTATTGCCAAATTTAGATCTGACAAATGAAGAAGAGGGAGATATAAAAAATCTAGAAGAGAGACTTCGTCTTTATGAGCTTTTTACAAAACTTGGCGGAAATATAAAAGATAATTTTGGTCAGAAAATAATTTTCGCGCCACTAGAGAAGAAAAATAATGTTTTAGTATTTTTACCGGACGAACAAATCACTAAGGATTCTATGATGGTTTTTGCTCGAGATGTTGTAGGTGCCATGCCTCAAAAGGTATTTTTACCAAAAGTAGAAGTACGAAAAGTTATTAGTCTCGAAGAAATGATAGATAAATTAACAGAGAGGATACAAAATTCTATTAAGATGAATTTTAAAGATTTTACAGGTGGTGGAAAACAAGTCACCCGTGAAGAAAAAGTAATTGTCATTGTTGGTTTTCTTGCTATGCTAGAACTTGTGAGGAAAGGGATACTTGATGCAATCCAAGAAACTGATGGAGGGGATATTATTATGGAAAAACAAATTTTATGAATTTAGACAAAAATTTAGAATCGAAAATAGAAGCAATATTATTTTGGAAAGGAGAACCAATGTCACGAAAGAAACTTTCTGAAGTTTTTAAAGTGGGACAGATAGAAATAAACGAGGCAATAGAAAAATTGAAAGAAAGTTTTAAAGAAAGAGGTGTGGTTGTGATAGAGAAAGAAGATGATGTTATGCTTGGCACGGCTCCAGAATGTAGTGAACTTATAGAAAACTTGCAAAAAGAAGAGTTGAATAAAGAGCTTTCTAAAGCGAGCTTGGAAACACTTTCTATTATTCTTTATAAAAATGGCGTAAGTAGAGCGGAGATTGATTATATAAGAGGGGTAAATTCCAGTTTCACTTTACGCGCTTTGTCTATTCGAGGGCTTGTAGAGAAAACAACAGATATGAAAGATAGTCGGAAATTTATTTATAAACCAAGTTTTGAGTTGCTATCTTTTATGGGAGTAAGATCAGTGGAAGAATTGCCAGGCTATGATGAAGTTAATAACTCTATTAATATTGCAGCTAAAAATTTAGAAGATTTATCTGCGGAGGTGGGGGAATTAAAAGAAGAAAATGGAAGTACAAACTAAAACACATTCGCAAGACTCAGTGCCTACTACTTGCCAAAGTTGTCAAAAAAACTTCACGATTGAGCCGGATGATTTTGGATTTTATGAAAAGATTGGAGTATTGCCACCTAAAAATTGTCCAGAATGTCGAATGCAACTTCGACTTTGTTTTAAAAATGAAAGATGTTTTTACAAGCGTATTTGTGATAATTGTAAAAAAGATACAATTTCAATTTTTAGTCCAAATAAAACTTACCCTAGTTGGTGTTCTAATTGTTGGTATGGTGATGACCTAAATGCTAATAAATATGCTCAAAATTATAATTCTAATGAATCTTTCTTTAAGCAGTTTAGTGAACTTTGGAAAAAAGTTCCAAAACCAGCTTTGACTGGCTTAAGAAATGTAAATTGTTATTACTTAAATTATACGGCTGATAATAAAAACTGTTATGTGATCATAGAAAGCTCAAATAATGAGAATTGCATCAATTGTTATTGGATTCAGCTTTCAAAAGATCTAGTCGATTGTTCTTTTACGAATAAAGTAGAACTATCGTACGAAGTTGATGATTGTTATGACTGTAATAATTTACGATTTTCCAAAGGATGCCATAGCTGTCTTGACAGTTCCTTTCTTCTTGATTGCCGAAATTGCTCAAATTGTTTGGGTTGTATAAATTTACGGGGACAAAAGTATTGTATTTTTGATGAACCATACACCAAAGAAGAATATGAAAATAAATTAAAATCTTTTAAATTAGACACACATTCGGGTATGAAAAATTTTAAAAAAGAATTTCAAAATTTTATAAAAGACAAACCTAGAAAATTTGCTGAAATTTTTAATGCCGTAAATTCTACGGGAAATTATATGACGAACGTCAAAAATAATCGTCAGTGTTTTCATTCTTATGACGCAGAAGACAATGCTTATTCCATGCATGTTTGGCGCGGGGCAAAAGATTGTATGGATTGCAATACTGCAGGGCGCACGGCAGAATTGATTTATAATACTCTAAATACCGGGCTTGAAGCATCAAATGTTACTTGCTCTCAATATTGCTGGGGCTCACAATTTATGGAATATTGTTTAAATTGCCCGAATTCTAATAATTGTTTTGGATGTGTTGGTTTAATAAAAGGTTCTTATTGTATTTTAAATAAACAGTATTCTAAAGAAGAATATGAAAAACTCCAAGCAGAAATTGTAGAAAAAATGAAACAAGAGGGGATTTACGGAGATTTTTTTCCAAAAGAATTATCTCCGTTTGGCTATAATGAGTCTTCGGTTATGGACGAATTTCCACTAACAAAAGAAGAAGCATTAGCGCAGGGTTTCAAATGGGAAGATACTCCGCGTGGGACATATGGCAAGGAAACTATTGATTGGAAAACTTTCCCAGATTCCATTTTAGAATTATCTTCTGATTTTGATGTAAATAAGGAGGTTTTTGCATGCATGGAATGCAATAAAAATTATCGAGTTATTGTAGATGAGTTAGCTTTTTATAAAAGAATGCAAATACCAATACCACGTAACTGTCCTGAGTGCCGTCATCTTAAACGTTTTAAAAATAGAGGACCCAGCAAACTCTGGCGCAGAGAGTGTATGTGCAATAAAGAAAATCATACGCACGGCACCAAAAAATGTGAAGTAGAATTTGAGACCAGTTATGCCCCAGAAAGGCCAGAGATTGTTTATTGCGAGAAGTGTTACCAACAAGAAGTTTATTAATTTATACAATGTGTTAAAATAAATTTATGTATATTCTTGATCTCATTGGAACATTAGCTTTTGCGGTGGCGGGAGCATTTAAAGCGCGAGGACGGGAGCTAAATGTTTTTGGGGTAGTGCTTTTGGGTGTGATTACGGCGGTGGGCGGGGGAACCTTTCGTGATTTAGTCATCGGGCGTACACCACTTTTTTATCTCAAAGATCCAAATTATCTTTTGCTTGCGATAGCCGGTGGAATTGCGACTTATTTGGTACCGCATGTTTTTAAAAGATGGTTTACTTTTTTTCGTTTTCTGGATTCAGTCGGTTTGGCCGCTTTTGCGATTATTGGAACTTCCATAACTTATAATTATTTATTTCATAATAACGGTTATGGAATTATGACTACTCTCGCTTGTATTTTTATGGGGATGATTACTGGTTTTGGTGGTGGGGTTCTTCGGGATGCGGTGATGGGGGATGCGCCTTTCGCTTTTCATAAAAAATCTGGTTATATTATGGCAGTTTTTGCAGGCGCTGTTACGTTCTATTTTCTTATGTTTGTAAACATAAATTTAGCTATAATTATTTCTATTGTAGTAACTTTAACTTTGCGAGAGGTATTGTCAGAGTATGGTCTTTATAAAAAATATTTTAAAAGTTAAAGACAGATAGGATTTATACTGAGCACATAATTATTTATTAGATCCTCTCCAGATACATTTTCATCTCCTAAAAATCCTTCTATATCTTCATTTTTCACTAGATCTTTATATTCTTCCATAAATTTTTTTGCAAGAGGTAGATAAGACCAATGCCATTTTTCTTCATTAAAACCTGTTATCCTATTATTTTCTTTTAAATTATATGGTTGACAAAAGCCAAAAAGCGGGGCATTTTTTACAAGCCATGCATATTCTTTTTTACCTACTTCAGAATTAAAATAATAAATATTTCCACCATTTAGGTCTATATCTGTGCCGAAGTGATGACGAGATGTACCCGGAACAGCGACATACTCTAATATTTTTTTAAATCTTTCTTGATTGTTGGGTATGCTTTTTGATAAATTTTCTTTATTTAAAAATATGGCCCCAGTCCATATTTTATTCCAAAAATCTTTTTGATAATCAAAATTCCTAGTCGCGGAAGCTATTTTTAAATCTATCTTATCTTTTAGAGCGGCATCTCGCATTTTTAAAAAGGCTTCCAAGGTTTCTTTTCTTAAATACATCTTACTTTTATTGGTCGTGTATTCTATGGGTATTAAAACAAAATCTTTTCTAGTGCTAGGATCAAAATTACCCATTAAATAATTTTTTTCTTCTATTTTTTCTTGAGCTTCCTTTCGAACCAATTCTTCTTGTAAAAGTTTTTGATAATTTAATTCTTTTATTCTTTCTTTTTCAAAATTTAAGAGAGAGGAGGTGAATATTGGTAGAGATACAAAAACCAATAAAATTAAGGCAAATATAAGTTTCAAATTGATTCTGTTCATTTGAGAACGATAGCATTTATTGCTATAATAAATCAATGCTTTTAAATTTAGTTAAAATTTTTGTGCCGACAACATTTGCTTTTTTCTTAGGTCTTTTGCTTACTCCATTTGCTACTCATTTTTTTTATAAATATAAAATGTGGAAAAAATATTCTAGGAATATTGGTACGTCTGCATCTGATTTTCATAAAGTACATAATGAAAAAGAAGAATTAAAAACACCCCGTGTTGGTGGAATAATAATCTGGGTTTCTGTTCTTTTTACTACAATCCTTTTTTTTCTAGCATCAAATTTTTTTCCATCAATTAGTACAGAAAAAATGACTTTCTTGAGTCGTAACCAAACTCTAATACCTTTTTTTACACTCCTTTTAGGCTCATTGCTAGGGCTTTGGGATGATCTTATTCAAATTTATGGTGCGGGAAAATTTGCTCGGGATGATAAATCATGGCGCAAATGGAAAGTTTTTCTTGTGACTCTTATTTCTCTTTTTATAGGGTTTTGGTTTTTTTATAAACTAGGTATGACATCGATTCATATCCCGTTTGCAGGAAATATTTACTTAGGTATTTTTATAATTCCATTTTTTATAATAGTGGCAGTAGCGACTTTTTCTGGCGGAGTAATCGATGGTATAGACGGACTTTCAGGGGGAGTACTTGCGTCCATTTTTGCCGCTTATTCGGCGATAGCTTTTGCCAATAATCAAATAGATCTCGCTGCTTTTTCAGGAGTTATCACTGGAGCGATTCTTGCATTTCTTTGGTTTAATATTCCGCCTGCTAGATTTTATATGGGAGAGACTGGTATTATGGGTCTAACTATTACTTTGGCGACATTTGCATTTTTAACTGATTCAGTTTTAATTCTTCCCATTATTGCCCTACCTCTTGTGATTTCATCTGGTTCTGTCGTTTTACAGATATGTTCAAAAAAAATAAGGGGAGGAAAACGATTGTTTAAATTAGCACCTATTCATCATCATTTTGAAGCACTTGGTTGGCCATCTTATAAAGTGACAATGCGTTTTTGGATTCTTTCAATTGTATTTGCTATTGTAGGTGTGATTTTAGCAATAGTGAGTAGGTAATGAATCCCGTTAGAGGTTGTATAGTTTATTATTTTAAATAATATAGAAAAACAATTAATGTTGAAAATTTTAATTATAAGTAATATAACTACGGAAATGCAGAGCATTTCCTACCTCTAACGGGATGAAAGAAAAAAAAGTAGATAAATTTTTTCTTATAATTATATTTATTTTATTAGCCCTTGGAGTGGCTATGTTTATTTCGGCCTCTTTGGGAATTTTGGCAAAAAATGAAAAAATATTTTATTCAGTGCTTTTTAGTCAATTGGTCCTCGGTCTTGGTCTTGGATTTTTAGGTATGTATTTTTGTTCTAAAATAAATTATAAATTTTGGCGTAAATTTTCCTTTTTATTTTTTTTAGGGTCCATATTATTAACTGCCGCGGTTTTTATTCCAACTCTTGGATGGAGTCATGGAGGAGCGTCTAGGTGGATACAAATCGGAACCTTTCAATTTCAACCAGTAGAATTTTTAAAATTTGGCTTTATTATTTATTTTGCAGCTTGGTTGTCGTGGGTAAAAAATAAAGTGCAGGATTTTAGATTTGGAATTTTACCATTTTTAATAATGATTACAGTTATTGCTTTTGTTTTATTAAAACAACCAGATACAAAAAGTTTTATTCTTATTTCTATTACTGGAATCTCGATGCTTTTTATTTCTAGTGTTCCCTTAAAGTATATTTTTGGTACAATCTTTGGAGTAGTTCTACTACTCGGAACTCTAGTTTTTTTTAAGCCATACTTACAAGAAAGAGTAAAAACTTTTATTAATCCATCGGGAGATGCGCAAGGGTCTTCTTATCAAATTCAACAATCGCTTATTGCTTTGGGATCAGGTGGTATTTTTGGACGTGGATTTGGTCAAAGTATTCAAAAATTTAGTTATCTTCCTGAGCCACAAGGTGACTCTATTTTTGCTGTCTTGGGTGAAGAATTGGGCTTTGTTGGGTCAATAATTACAATATTTCTTTATTTGTTTTTTATTTTACGTGGTTTTCGTATCGCTAATCGCTCTCCAGATGCTTTTAGTGGACTTTTAGTTTATGGAATTGTTATACTAATTACAGCACAATCATTTATGCATATCGCTTCTGTAATTGGTGTTTTTCCATTGACAGGAGTGCCGTTAGTTTTCATGAGTCAAGGAGGTACTTCACTTATGGTTTTCATGATGGCAATGGGTATTGTGCTTAATATATCTAGATTTCAGCGTAAAAATAATTAATCCCGTTAGAAGCCGCGATCGCAATTTAAAAATAAACAAAACATGAAATTAAACATAGAAAAAATTAATAACTTAAAACATCAGATACGCGAGTTGATCGCGATCTGCTTCTAACGGGATGAAAATAGTTTTTACGGGTGGTGGGACGGGTGGACATTTTTATCCACTTATTGCTATTGCCCAAAAAGTTAATAAAATAATAGACCAGGAACATATCGTAGGAGCGAAACTTTATTATTTTTCTGATAGTCCTTATGATAAAAAAATACTTGTTGAAAATGAACTTTTGTATGAAAAAATAGTATCTGGGAAAATGCGTACTTATTTTTCATTTCAAAATTTTATTGATATTTTCAAAATTTTTTTTGGTATTATTAATGCAATTTTTAAATTATTTTCAATTTATCCAGATGTTGTTTTTGGCAAAGGAGGATATGCCTCTTTTCCGACGATTTTCGCAGCTAGAATTTTACGTATCCCTGTTTTAATTCATGAATCAGATTCTGCTCCTGGACGAGTGAATCTTTGGGCAGGACATTTTGCTAAAAAAGTTGCTGTGTCTTTTGCTGAGGCTGCTGTTTTTTTTCCAAAGGAAATTGTCGCTTGGACAGGACAACCCATAAGGACTGAAATAGAGCATAAATCACCACAAAAAGAAGCATTAAAATATTTAAAATTAGAAGAAGAAATACCTATTATTGTTATACTTGGTGGCTCTCAAGGAGCAGAACTTATAAATAATGTTGTTTTGGATGCATTACCAATATTAATAAAAAATTATCAAATTGTTCACCAAACTGGAGTTCAAAAATTTAAAACAGTTTCTGGAGAAGCGGAAGTTATATTAGCAGAGAATAAGAACAAGGCAAGATATTTACCTTTTCCATTTTTAAATTCTTTACAAATGAAAATGACGGCAGGTGTTGCTACTATTATTGTTTCTCGTGCTGGATCAACTTTATTTGAAATAGCTTCTTGGGGTGTGCCGTCAATCTTAGTTCCTTTTAAGAATTCAAATGCTGATCACTCAAGAAAAAATGCTTTTAGTTATGCACGAGCTGGAGCTTGTAGTGTTATTGAAGAAGATAATATGACAGCTAATATTTTAAGTTTAGAAATTGAAAGAATAATAGAAGACAAGGTAAGTTATGAAAAAATGACACAAAATGCAAAAGCTTTCAACAAAGAAGGCGCTGCTGAAAAAATAGCTCGAGAACTAGTGGATATAGCTTTGAGTCATGAGGAATAGATGTTAAAATACAGTAATGGAAAAGAAAGTAGTAACAAGATTTGCGCCTAGCCCGACAGGTTTTATGCATGTGGGGGGAGTAAGAACTGCGCTTTATGCGTGGCTTTTGGCTAGAAAAAACAATGGTCAATTTATCTTACGAATCGAGGACACTGATAAGGAAAGGGAAGTGGCAGGCTCTATAGAGCATATTCAAAAATCATTAAAATGGCTTGGTTTGAATTGGGATCAAGGACCAGATATCGGTGGACCTTGTGCGCCTTATATTCAATCAGAGAGATTAGAATTATATAAAAAATATGCTGAAATTTTAATAAAAAAAGGCTTGGCATATGCAGATCCTTATACAGAAGAGGAAATAGGAAAATTTAGGCAAGAAGCTGAGGCGGATAAAAAACCATTTTTGTATCGAGAGCATAGACCAGCCTCGACTAGTGCGAGTCTAGGCGGGCCAGAAAATCCATCTGTGTGGGATGGGTCTACGCCACTTCGATTCAAGGTAGTAGAACTAAAACAAACAATTTGGAATGATATTGTATGGGGAGAGCTCTCTGCTGGACCAGAAGCATTAGATGATTTTATTTTAATAAAAAGCGATGGATATCCTACGTACAACTTCGCGCATATTGTGGATGACATAGAAATGAAGGTGACTCATGTGGTACGAGGACAAGAATTTATATCTTCAACCCCGAAGTTTTTGTCTGTTTATGAAGCACTCGGTGTTACCCCTCCATATTTCGTGACGACTCCTCCGATAATGGGTGCGGATGGAAACAAAAAACTCGGCAAACGTGACGGCGCGAAAGATGTTTTAGATTATGAAAAAGAAGGATATTTACCTGATGCAATGATAAATTATTTAGCATTTCTTGGTTTTAATCCAGGTGGAGAAAAAGAAGTGTATACAAGAGAAGAATTAATTAATATCTTTGATCTAACTAAAATTCAGCGTTCTGGAGCGCAATGGAGTGATGATAAATTAAATTGGCTAAATAAAGAGCATATAAAATTACTTTCTTACGATGAAGTAGAAAAAAATATTCTAGAATGGCTACCTAAAGAAATGCGTAATCCAAAACTCGTTCCTATTATTTTAGAACGAATTTCAAAATGGGGGGATGTAAAAGACATGGCTACGAGAGGGGAGCTAGATTTATTCTTTAAACAGCCAAGTTACCCTAAAGAAAAACTAATTTTTAAAAATACTTCGCCTGAAAAAATATCTGAAAATTTACAGCTAGCAATAAAAACGCTAGACGGATTGACTGAAAAAGATTTTAAAATAGAAAATATTAAAAATGCTTTAATGTTAATAGCCGATAAATTAGACAGCAGGGGAGAGTTATTGCACCCTGTGCGTTTTGCCTTGTCAGGATTAGATAAATCACCAGATCCATTTATCATAGCGGAAATTTTAGGAAAAAATGAAACCATATCACGATTACAAAAAGCAGCTTAGTACACTGTTGTTAATAATTTTGCTTTTAGCTCCTTTTGCTTTTTCTTATGCGCAAACAGCTACTGAAATTCAAAACCAAATAAGTCAAAAAAATGCTGATATTCTACAATTAGAAAAAGAAATAGCTAACTATCAAGTACAGCTTAATAGTTTAGGGCAACAAAAAAGTTCCTTAAATGGTTCTTTGAAAGCGCTTGATTTAACTAAAAAAAAATTAGATGCAGACATCACTATTACTCAAAAAAAAATCGATAAAACAAATTTTACAATACAAAATTTAAGTTCAGATATAAACAATAAAGAAGATTCTATAACAAATAACATAGAATCTATTAAACTTGAAATTGAAAACATGAATGAAATTGAGCAGACCAGTTTAATAGAAAACATATTATCCAATAATGATTTAGCTGTGGTTTGGGATGATGTAGATAACATAATTACTGTTCGTGAAAGAATGAGGGCAGATATAATTATACTAAAACAGACAAAAGGTGTTTTAGAGGATACAAGGAAGGTGACTATCGATACAAAAAATGAACTTTCAAAACTCAAAATACAACTTTCTGATCAGCAAAAAATAGTGGCGCAAAATACAAAAGAAAAGAATAAACTTTTATCACAAACAAAAAATAATGAAGCTAATTATCAAAAACTTTTAAAAGATAGACTTGCCCAAAAGAATGCAATTGAAAAAGAGCTTCGAGATTATGAATCTCAATTAAAATATATTTTAGATCCCTCGAAATTACCTGATGCCGGAGTATTTTCTTGGCCACTTGATTACGTATTGATAACTCAACTTTTTGGCAAAACAGTGGATTCCAAAAGACTTTATGTATCTGGCTCTCATGGTGGAGTAGATTTTCGCGCCTCAGTAGGTACACCGGTTAAAGCTATGGCTTCTGGTATTGTGGCTGGCGTAGGAGATACTGATGTTCAATGCCCGGGTGCTTCTTTTGGAAAATTTGTTTTTATTAAATATGATAATGGTCTTTCTGGTGCTTTTGGGCATTTGTCTTTAGTTAAAGCGAGAGTGGGGGAAAGAGTAGAGAGAGGCACAGTAGTGGCTTATAGTGGCAATACAGGTTATTCCACAGGTCCACATTTGCATGTGTCTGTTTATGCTCCTAATGCAGCCGAAGTAAAGAACCTTCCTAGCAAGTCTTGCCCTGGAAAATCATTGACTCAACCCTTAGCACCTATAAATGCTTATCTTGACCCGATGTATTATTTACCACCAACGAATTCAAGTATGTTTAAATAAATTTAGTGTGGTAAAATATAAGTATGAAAAATGAAATAAAAAATAAACAAAGTGGATTTTTGCAAATTATTATTCTTATTGTTTTAGCTTTACTTTTAATGAGATATTTTAATCTTACAATAACTGGTATTTTAAGTTATTTTAATCTTACTTGGATTGAAATTATCAATTGGCTTAAGGAAGCATTAAATTGGTTCAAGGATCTCTTTAATAGTGTTAAGTAATACTACCCAAACATATATTGTGCGACACTCATATATATTACCTACACGAGCTAGAAAGTGTATATCCAGCCACTTCTGCTTCTTCCCCTGTTGCAAAGTAAACTCTGTTTTCTTGTTTAATAGTTTTACCAGCAGAGCATCCTAGAGAATAATATTTACTTCCCTTACTGGAGGCAAAGAAATTTTTTCCTGTTTTGTTATTAGTAACCGTAGAGATTATATTAGCCGTTTGAGTGAGATTTGGGTCTGTATATTCGATTTTAAGGCCCCCTTGGTCATTTTCCTTAGATAGTCTACCTAGTTCAAATGATATCAAGCCAACTAAAATAACAATAATAACTACTAAAACATCCTTTCCTTTTTCACTTTGAATTGTTTCATTTATAAATTGCTTGATTTTTTCCATAAAATTATATATACTTGTGGTAATTCAATTACAAATGAATTTTAGCATTAAATAAAATAACATCAAATGGCACATAGAAAGGCGGGTGGAACCGCGAAAAACTTAAGAGATTCTAATCCACAATACCTTGGAATAAAGCTTACTGACGGCCAAAAGGCTCAATCTGGCTCTATTATCGTTCGTCAGCGTGGCACAGCTATTATGGCTGGTACAAATGTTTCTGCTGGTAAAGACCACACTCTTTTTGCTCTCAAAGACGGCATAGTTAAATTCGGCTCTAAACGAAAAACATCTTTTAACGGCAAAACAGCAGTTAAAAAGGTTGTAAATGTAGTAATTTAAGCTCTCTCTACTTTTAGCTTAAAAGAAGATTTTTTGTCTTTCATGGAAATTTGGATTTCAAACTCCCCTATTTCTTTAATTGGTTTTTCTAAAACAATAGATTCTTCACTGATTTCAGCATTGTGTTGAGCTTTCATCTCTTTTATAATCTCTTTATTTTTTATCCCAGAGAATAAATGTCCTTTTTCATCTGCTTTGGCTTTTATTGTGACGATTTTTTCTTTTATATTTTCCAAATTTTTTAGCAAAAGATCTTCTTGCATTTCTCTTTCTATTTTAATATTTTTCTTTTTTGTTTCTAGTAAGGCAAGAGCATTTGGAGTCGCCATTTCAGCAAACTTTCTAGGAATTAGAAAATTGAGGGCATAGCCGTCGTTTACTTCTTTTGTATCGTGTCTTTTCCCTACCCTAGGCACATCTTTTAAAAATATAACTTTCATAGATAATCAGTTTCTAGTTGATAGGTGCTAGTAATAATTCTACTGCTTTGTTTAATTGTGGATCTGTTTTTGCATCTAAATCTTTTTGAGTAATTTCTACAGGATAATCTGGTGTTAATCCTTTTTCGGAAATAGAATTTCCGTTAGGTGTTAGCCATTTTGCTACTGTTATTTTTAAAATCGTATCTGGAGTTATGTCGATGACTTCCTGTACTGATCCTTTACCGAAACTTTGGCTTCCTACTAATTTTGCCTTCTCGTTGTCTTGCATGGCACCTGCGAGAATTTCAGAAGCTGAAGCGGAACCATCATCAATTAAAATGACAAATTTTAATTTATCATTAAAAATATTATAACCCTTACTTCTAAATATTTTTTCTTTTTTACTATTACCATAGTCTTCAGTTACGACTGTCTTTCCTTCTGGTAAGAACCAGCTTGCCATATCCACAGATGCATCCAAGTAGCCTCCAGGATTCCCTCTCAAATCAAGTAAAAGTTTATCAGATCCAGATTCTGCAAATTGCTTCATCGCATTACGAAAAAGATTAGCAGAATTAGCAGAAAAACTATAGAGTTTAATTACAAAAATTCCATCTTTTCTCAATTCCGTATCTAATGTCGGTATATTTATAGTGTCTCGTACTATTTTTATTTCTTCTGGCTTTTGACTTCCCTCTCTAAAAATTGTAAGTGTGACAGTCGTTCCTTTTGGTCCACGTATTAACTTAATTGCTTTTTCAATACTTAAGTCTGTGGTGACAGTAGTATCAATTTTAAGAATTTTATCACCAGATTTTATATTTGCTCGATAAGCCGGAGTATCTTTGAGTGAAGCGATAACAGTAAGGATTTTGTCTTTTATTCCGACCTCCATACCAATACCGTCAAAATTGCCGGATATTTCTTCTTCGAAAGACTTCGTCTCGTCTGGGTTAAAAAATACGCTATACGGGTCGTTTAATGAGCTTACAAGCCCTTCGATAGCTCCATATACCCTGTCTTGGTCAGTTACCCCGCTTGCAGACGGATTTTTCTCATTAATGGTATTCCAAACTTTCCAAAATGGAGAAAAATCTGTTGTTGTTATAACTTGTGTTTCTTTATTTGAAATACCTAAAACTTTATCTATCTCGGGTCGATTAGAATCACCAACGTACACACCTCCGATAAAAGTAGCAATAAATAAAAAAACTATCAAAATAGTAGCAGCGATACGTTTTGTGTTTAAAAAATCAGAAAATTTTTGCATTAGATTATGTGTTATATTTTTCTTCTTCAGGTTCTTCTTTGAAATCATTCTCTCTAAAATTATCAAAAGTTTTTTCTTTTTGAACTTCCTTTAGTTTAGATTCTTTGTACATCATATAGCTTGCACAAATAAGTCCAATTCCGGAAAGAGTTGTCAAAACATCTTTCCAAGAATATGGGAAACCTAAATATGGCAATACTGCTATCCAAATACCCAAAACTAAAAATATACGTGCTTTTTGCATAGGTATATTGTATCAATAAAAGACGGATATATGCAAGTTTAGTTACCTTATCTTTTATTTGAGATAAATCTCTATATTTTTTTTGTGTTCCTCGTAGGTCGCTGCACAGTGGATCTTTCTTTTTTTGTCATGCAAGTAAAAAAGGCACTTTGTTTTTTGTGGATTATAAGCGGCAGAGATAGCAGCTAGTCCGGGGTTTGCGATAGGCCCAGGCGGTAATCCAGCATAAAGGTAAGTGTTATAAGTAGATTCTATTTTTTTATCTTCAGAATTAACTCGTTGCCACCAACCATCTTCTTCACTTCCTTTAGCGTATTGAAGAGTTGCGTCTATTTGCAATTTCATTCCATTAAAAATACGATTCCAAATTATTCCTGAAATTAAATTCATATCTTTTTTACCGGCTGCTTCACGCTGAATAATGGAAGCAATTTTAATAGCAGTATCTTCATTTATTATCTGTTTTGATTTTGGTTTTTTTATTGTATTTACTTGTTTGTTAAATTCATCAAGCATAGTCGCTTTGACTGCAGAAGGATCATCATCTTTATAAATTAAGTAAGTTTTTGGAAAATAATACCCTTCTACACTTGCGTTATTTATAAAATCCTCTTTTTCTTGTACATCCCAGTTGAGCTTGTTCGCTATTACTTGCGCTACTTCTTCTTTACGCAGACCCTCTTGGACCTTCACTATGCGCATAGAAGGATTCGCCAGACTCATATAAAAAGAAAGCCTTGTGAACAAAGATGGGTCAAATTTGTAGTAAAAAAACAAAGATAAGACCAGTAAAACAAAAAGAATAAATAATGTAATGATATATTTCTTCATTTATATTAATTATATCACAATAATCTCTAAGACTCACTTGAATAATCTAAACTTTGAGTGATGACCATATTGTGATGGGTTAAATAATAATTAAAAATAAAAATTACTCCAATGATAGACAAAACTATTAATCCATTTGTTATTAGGTCAATATGATAATTTTTTATTTTTAGAAGAATATAGAAAAGCAAAGCAATAAAAACTATTCCAAAAATAATATAAAGAATTATGTTCATATTGTTTCGAGGAGAAGAAATCAATTTTTGCCAGAAGGTAGGATTTTGAATTGGGTTAGAAGGAATGTTTTGGATATTTTCTGTATTAGTTACTTCCCCTGTTTTTGCTGGGGTTTCGCTAGGGGTGGTGATCTCTACTCCAAGAACATTTTCTGGTTCTTTTGTGACGACGACCTTGGGTGTTGTATTCACAGGCTTAGTTATTATTTTTTCAGGTTCAATTTGCGCTACTACGTTAGATACAGGTAAAGGATTTGCATACACTTGTGCTACAAATATTGTTTCCCTACCTTCATAGATACCTCTAGCAATACCGGTGCCTATTTCTGTATAGTTTCCTTTCACGATATTTGCTTTATGGGTAGGACTTGCCATCCAAGCATTTGTCACATCTTTTGAATCACTAAAATTAATAGCTAGATTTTCACCAGCGTATTGGTATTTATATTCCACTTGAGTGAGCCAATACCAAGGAGTTTTTCCTTCCGGGCTAGTGTGAGCAAAGTAACTCTTTGTTGCCATGTCTGTCGCTTTCATTTCTGCCGCTTTGTTTAAGACCGGGTTAACGGTAAGAGTTGGAAGATTTTGGGATTGTCGTTCAGTATTAGTAAGATCAGCCAAGACTGCTGGCAAAACAGCCGCCATATTTACAGTTGTATTTAAATGAGTAAATGTCGGTAAAAGAAAAGTTATTATTTCTAAGAAAATAATAACAATAACGATATTGCGAATACTACCGCTACGCAAAATATGTGGACGATGTTCATTTCCTTCGTGTGGAATGAAGTGTTTTTTAAGCCAAGAGAACATTGTTATATTATAACAATAAACTATGAAAAATCTAATTATTTAAAGTACTCTGGAGTATTGATGAACATCCAATCTAAAAGTTGACGCATAATAGAAGCAGCTGCACCAGTTCCAGTAGAAGATGGTCCTGCTTCCATCATTATTGCAAAAGCGTATTTAGGATTATCGTATGGGAAAAAACCGATGACCCAAGAGTTCACTTTATTTTTTGCTAGACCAACTTGGGCTGTACCAGTTTTAGCAGCGACTTGTACATAGGGTATATTTAGTGAGACAGCAGTTCCAGAAGTTACAGCCATTCTCATACCAAGGTGGATAGTGTCAAAATATTCTTTATTTAAATTTATTATAGTATTTTGATTTTCTTTTACAGTATCATTTAATATCAAGTGTGGAGTTAATAATTTTCCATTGTTTGCAATAGCTCCTACCGCTCGAGCCATTTCCATTGGAGTTACTTGGAAACCATATTGTCCGATGGCAGTATGATAAGTGTCCCCAACACGCCAAGGATCATTTTTAAAGTTTAACGCTTTCCATTCTGGGCTTGGGATTGTTCCCTTTTTTTCGTCGGGAAGGTCAACTCCAGTTTTATCTCCAAAGCCAAAAAGTTTGGCATATTTTTCTATATTTGCTATACCAAGTCCTTTTTGGTCTTCAAATCCTCCTCCAATTTCATAAAAATAAATATCTGAAGATACTGCTATTGCCTCCATCATATTTGTCCAGCCATTTACTTGCCAATCTTTAAAAATAGTTTTTTGATCTTTTAAGTAAGGGTTAGGAATAGAAATAGAACCTGTAGAAAGTATTTTTTTATAGGGATCAATTACACCTTCTGTCAGAGCCCCTAAAGCAAAAAAGGGCTTTACGATTGATCCAGGAGTATAAAGTCCTGAAATATTTTTATCTACAAAAACTTTTCTTTTGTCAGTGAGATAGCTATTAATAGTCGATACATCTTTTCCAAATGAAAGAATTTCGGAATTATATTCAGGAAAACTCGTAGTAGTTATTATCTCTCCATTTGTAGCATCCATTATTACTCCTCCCCCACCATTAAAAGTTCTATCAGTTGAAAGATTTTTAATAAGATTAAATAATTCTCCTTGCACCCGGGCATCAATCGTCGTCACTAGATCATTTCCCTGCTTCGGAGCATTTACAATATTTTCTGAATATATTTTTTTTAAGGCATCTGTTTCAATTATTTTTGCTCCGTTTTCTCCTTTAAGTAAATCATTATATTCTTTCTCTAATCCATCTTTGCCTATGAATTCACCTTGCCAATAGTTACCTGAATCGTCTTTTGATGGATAACTCACATAACCCAAAAGATGTGAGAATCCTGGTGATAAATATGCACGAGTGGGAGGACGAGAAACTGAACTCTCTCTGAGCACATCAGTTCCTGGGTTTTCTTTTTTATTCCACACTAGTTCTTTTTTATTCCGGTCGTAAATAATACCTCTACCAGTAAATATAATAGTTTTTTCTAACATATTATTTTGGCTTCGGTTGAAATATGCTTGGCCTTTTTGAATTTGAAGATAAGCAAGACGAGCCCCGAAAATTCCAGTAAAAAATAAAAACAAAATACCCAACATCAGAATAGTTTTTTTTAAAATTGGGCGTTCGATTCTTCCTTCAAATTGCTGACGATCAAAATTTTGTAAATTTTTTGAATCCAGAAAAATTTCATCGGGCTCTACAAAGGAATTCTTGTGTTTTAATTTATTCTTTTTAATTATTCTTGTTATCATGTTGATTTAGCGAAATCATGCCGCGCAATCGTCCTTTAAGCGCGGCTTGGGTAAAATTTAAGTTTCTTTTTTATAATTTCTATGATTATTAGGATAATAATTGATGCAATAAAAGAAATAAAAATTATATTATTAAATTTTATTTCTTTTACCCCATAAAGTAAGTCTGACAAAAGAAATAGCGGGACTGCTTCCCAAAAAATATTAAAATAAACCATACCTCCAAGTGCCAAAATAGCTGACACCCATAAAGGCATAAAAAGTATTGAAAATAAAAGTAAAACGGAAGCTAATATACGGTATACCATCCCCCTATCTTACTTGGAAGCGAGTTTTGAAGCAAGACCGATATAATTTTCTGGAGTGATTGTCAATAATTCCTTTTTTATTTTGTCATCTACGTTTAGAGATTTTATAAAGTTGTGAATGTCTATTAATGTTACTTGTTTGTCACGAGTCAATTCTTTTAATTTTTCATATGGCATAGTTACTTTTTCTCGTCGCAAAATGGTTTGGATAGCTTCAGCAATTACTTCTGGATGATTATTTAAATCTTCTTTTATCTTTATTTCATTCACACTAATTTTACTTAATCCCTTAAGAAGTGAAGTGTAAGCTAGATATGAATGTCCGAAAGCCGTGCCAAAAGCGCGTTCTACAGTAGAATCCGAAAGGTCTCGTTGAAGACGTGAAATCGGCAATTTTCTAGCAAAAAATTCAAAAAGTGCGTTTGCTAGACCAAGGTTTCCTTCGCTGTTTTCAAAATCGATTGGATTTATTTTATGTGGCATAGTAGAAGAACCTACCTCTCCTTCCTTTGCTTTTTGAGTTATCCAATTATCAGAAATATATCTCCACATGTCTTGATTGAGATCAATGAGCATATTATTCATCCTTTTAAAACGATCAAAGAGTTCAATATAAGAGTCATGGGGTTCGATTTGGGTTGTTGCTTCATTTAATTCTAATTTGAATATTAAATTTTTATTTAAATTAATAACAAAATTTTTAGAAAATTTTAACCAGTCAATTTTAGGAAAAGCCACTATGTGTGCGTTATAATTTCCAGAAGCACCATTAAGTTTAACCATAATTTTTTGTCCGAGTAAATGATCTAATCCTCGTTCAAGTCTACAAGCAAACACATTCATTTCTTTACCGAAAGTCGTAGGGCTGGCTGGTTGTCCGTGGGTGCGTGCGAGCATAGGTAAATCCTTATAACGTTTAACTAAAAGCTTCAGCTCATGATTGACTTCTTTTAATTTAGGCGTCAAAATATTTGCAGTAACTTCACTTAGAATCAATCCATAAGCCAAATTATTTGTATCTTCTGAGGTTAAAGCAAAATGCACCCACTCAATACTATCTTTTAGAGATGTTTCTGATAACTTTTCCTTAATAAAATATTCAACTGCTTTGACGTCATGATTAGTTGTTGTCTCTATTTTTTTAATTTCACCATAGGAGACTTCGTCAAATTTTTCATAAAGATTTTTTATTATTTTTATTTCACTTGGGGTAAATTTGCGGAATATTTTTTTTTCTGACAAAGCAATCAAATATTCAACTTCCACCATTACTCTGTATTTCATTAAAGCTTCCTCAGAAAAATATTGAGCGATAGCTCGAGTTTTATCAAAGTATCTTCCGTCTAATGGGTTTATTGCGTTATTTATCATAATTATATTTTTTAATATTATTTTCTATTCTTTTTTCTATGTTTCCTATTTCAACTTTAAAAGGAATACCAGTAATTTGTTCGCAAATTCGGATATATCGGCTAGACAATTCTTTTACCATATCAATTGGCGCTTCTGGTAGGACTTTGTCTTTATAAGGGTCGCAATTTTTCTTAAACCATAATCGTAAAAATTCTTTATCAAAATTTTCTGGTTCCAATCCTTGGTCTATTTTAGTTTGATAAGAATCTGCTTGCCAATATCTAGAAGAATCTGGAGTATGGATTTCATCTATCAATATTATTTCATTATTTTCATCTAAGCCGAATTCATATTTTGTATCTACTAAAATGAGTCCGTGAGCAAGAGCAACTTCTTGTCCTCGATTGAATAAAGCTTTAGCAATTCTTTCTAATTCCACTATCATTTTTTCTGAAAGTATCCCTTCAGCTACAATTTCTTTTGGAGTTATCGGTCTATCATGTTCATCTTTTGTTGTCGGGGTAAAAACAGGTTCTTCTAGCTTTTGATTTTTTTTAAGTCCATCAGGTAAGACAAAATTACCAAAATCTCTTTTACCTTCCATGTAATGCGTCCAAAGAGATGTACTTGTAACCCCTGTGATATAACCTCGCACTACAAATTCTACTGGAATTGCTTTACATTTTTTACCCACAACCACATTTGGATCAGGGAAATCTAGAACATGATTTTTCACAATATCTTTCGTATTTTCAAACCAAAATTTACTTACTTGTGTAAGTACTTGCCCCTTACAAGGTATAAGTGCCAAGTTGCGATCAAAAGCCGAATACCTGTCAGTAGAAATTAAAATAACCTTATCATCTTGAGTATATACGTCTCTGACTTTGCCAATATATTTTTCACCTAAATTTTTAAAATCTGTTTTTTCTAAAATATTCATTTTATTAAAAATAATTATATTAATTGTACCTTGCCTTCCCCTTTAATAATTTTACCAATTTCGTAAATTTTAAAATCTGGATATTTTTTAAAAATTTCTTCAATTTTTGTTTTTTCTAACATTGGAGAAACCAAAACCATTCCGATTCCCATGTTGAATGCTGTATACATTTCTTGCTCACTAATATTATCAATTCTTTGCATAAAAGAGAAAATTGGAAGTATGGGCCATGAATCTTTTTTTATTTCTGCGTCCAAGCTGTTAGGAAGAATGCGGGGAATATTTTCGATGAATCCTCCACCGGTTATGTGCGCAATGCCCCTTATTTCAATTCCCGAATCGAGTATTTCTAGTATTGGTTTTGTGTAGTTAGTATGAACTTGCAGAAGCGCCTCTCCTACTGTCATATCAAGTTCAGGAATTTTTTCGTCTACAGAATGTCCTGCTTTTTCAAAAATTAATTTTCTCGCTAATGAAAATCCATTTGTGTGTAATCCTGATGAAGCAAGACCGAGAATAACATTTCCCTCTTTAATTTTTTCTCCAGTTATTATTTTATCTTTTTCTACTATGCCAGTAATACATCCAGCGATATCGTGCTCTCCTTTCATATACACTCCTGGCATTTCAGCGGTTTCGCCGCCGATAATCGCTATTCCAGCTTCTCTGCAAGCTTTTGCCATGCCAGAAACCATTTGCTCCATTTCTTCAGGAATGAGTTTTTCATTAGCAACATAGTCTAAAAATGTGATGGGCTTTGCACCCATAGCTAAGATGTCTCCACAACTGTGTCCGACGATATCTTCCCCTACGGAGTCATATCTATTGGCCATTTTAGCTATCAAGAGTTTTGTTCCTACACCGTCAATACTTTGTACTAAAATTGGGTGTTTGTAATTCTTTAAAATTTCTCCTAAATCATAGAGTCCACCGAAGTGCCCAATATTTGTAAGCACTGCATCAGTGTGAGTGCTTGCCACACTTTTTTTTATTCGTTTTACGACTTCATTACCAGCTTCAATATCTACACCAGCTTGTTTATACAAGTCACTCATTTTATTTATTTAAATATTTTTTATATCCAATTTTTAAAAGTTTTTCTCCTTTTATTTTAACCTCAATCTTCATTTTATTTTTATAGGTAACTAATTTCTTTTCTAAATTTTTATCATTTAGGGCAAGGATGGTAACAGCTAACAACCCAGCATTTTTGGCAGAATTAATCCCTACGGTTGCGACTGGAATTCCTGGAGGCATATTGATAGTAGAAAGAATTGAATCAAGGCCGTCTAAATTTTTTGTTTTAATAGGTACACCAACAACAGGCAGGGTTGTGAGGGATGCAATAACCCCTGCTAGATGTGCTGCCCCTCCTGCTCCAGCTATGATCATTTTGAGTCCTCGAGCTTTTGCACTAGTTGTGTATTTGTGCACTAATTCAGGGCTGCGGTGTGCAGAAGCCACAGTCATTTCATAGGGTACATTAAATTCTTCGAGAACTTTCGCTGTTTCTGCCATTACCTCCAAATCTGAGTCTGACCCCATCACTATGCCGACAATAGATTTTTTTTCCATATTTTATCTTATCATTTTTTTAATATAAAACAAATTAGGCCAGCACACTTCCTCCCGGAGCATGCTGGCCTTTCGATAGTCTCACCTGTTATTAATTATAGTGTATGATCTCTTCTGGTTCCCAGAGATCACACTCATAGCTATCCCATGCTGCAATAGCATAGAACCTCTCATCGGTTCCTATGCCGACGAGCATTCCCTCCTTTTCTGATTTGATAAACAAAATAAAACCTTCGAAGAATGATCCTCTCATTCCTAAAAGTTTTTCAAAATGCTTTTTGCATTTTTTGTGAAGGTTAAGGAGTATTCCAAAATCCGAATCTAGGCTACTCGTTGATACTGAAGAAAATAGTATCATCAAAGATTTGTCGAGAATCGGCATTTCATCGTTTACTGCCAGTAAATTGCATAACTCACGTATTGAGGTATGCTTAAAATAAGAATAACCTTCATTTTCCATCTGATCTTTCATCTGAAACCTCCCTGGTTAAATATTGTTTGTCAAAAGGATTTGTTTTAGCAAACCCCAGCAATGTACCCTTAATGTATTCATTTACAATATACATATCCTAGAATAAACTGTCAATCTTACAATAATTAATGTTTAAAATGCCGAAAACCAGTTGTTGCCATTGCTATATTATATTTATCAGCCATATCTATCGAAGTTTGGTCGTTTTTTGAACCTCCAGGATGAATTACCGCAGTTATACCCTCTTCTCCCGCCAACTCTATACAATCAGGAAAAGGAAAAAATGCTTCTGAGGACATCACTGCACCTTTTAAGGAAAAATTAAATTTTTTGGCTTTGTCTACAGCTTGTGTCAATGCATCAATACGAGATGTTTGCCCGCAACCCATAGAGATAAGTGTTTCATCTTTAACTAAAGCTATAGAATTAGATTTTAAATGCTTAGTCACTACCGCGGCCATGAGTAAATCTTTTTTTTCTTGTTCTGTTGGTTCACGTTTAGTGACTACTTTAAGATCTGTTTCAGTTTCTATGTGAGTGTCTCGGTCTTGTGAAAGAATTCCTGTAAAACAAGTGCGGTTTTGTTTTTGTGAAAGTATTGGATTTTTCCATTTTAAAATTCTACAATCTTTTTTCTCCATTAATATACTTAGAGCTTCTTTTGAAAAGTCTGGCGCAATGATCACTTCTACAAAAAGTTTTTGTTCTTTTATAAGTTTCGCAATATCTTCTTCGATGATTCTATTGGCTGCGAGTATCCCACCAAAAGCTGAGAGCGGGTCTGCATTATAAGCTGCCTCGTATGCCTCGAATAAATGGCCTTCTTCTCTAACAGCCAGACCGCAAGTATTCATATGCTTCACAATAGCGAAAGCCGGATCTTTAAAATCATATACGGCCATGATAGCTGATTCTGTATCTATGAGATTATTATAAGAAAGTTCTTTGCCATGAAGTTGGGTGAAGCTTTCCTCTAAAATCCCTATAAATTCTGCTTTTTGATGTGGATTTTCTCCATAACGCAATTTTGTCCCCTGAAAATATCCGCGAATAGCTTTGTCGTAAATACTTGTAATTTCAAATGCATCACCGGCAAATTTTTTGCGTTCTTCTAAACTAGTTTCATTACCATTCTTTAATATCTGCTTAAGCTCCTTATATTGATTCTTTGAAGGAATAACTACAACATCATTAAAATTTTTGGCAGCCGCGCGGATTAAAGATATTCCACCGATATCTATTTTTTCGATAATTTCTTCTTCACTTGCACCACTTGCAAGGGTTTCTTCAAATGGATATAGATCTACGATTACTAAATCTATGTCTTCTATTTTGTGTTCTGCTTTTTCTTTCTGATCATTTATATTATCTCGGCGATTTAAAATCCCACCGAAAATTTGCGGTTGAAGTGTTTTTACTCTACCTCCAAATAAAGCAGGGTAATTTGTGATTTCTTCTACTTCAGTCACTGATACGTTAAGTTTACGAATAAATTCTGCAGTACCACCGGTAGAAATAATTTTTACATTATGTTTAGCAAGAAGTTTAATGATTTCTTCAAGCCCATCTTTATTAAAAACTGAAATAAGTGCACTTTGAATTTTTTTTGTTATTTTTTTATTCATGAATTTATATTTGAAAAGAAATTATAGCATATTACTCAAACTCTGTTGTGGCCGGAGGTTTTGGAGTCATATCAAAAAATACACGAACTATGTTTTTGTGTTTTGTGAGAGAGTTGGTGATTTCATTTATAATTTCTTCCGAAAAATAATAACCTTTAGCTGTCATAAAATCTACTGTTTGTACGGCACGGATAGCCAAGGAGTGACCATAAACCCGTTCATCACCTTTTACGCCGACAGAATTGACACCGAGAAGGGCGACGATGAGTTGGGAAATGTCTTTAGCAACATCATATTTTTTTAATATATTCGCTACGGTTTTGTCTGCTTCTCGTACGAGGTCCAGTTTTTCTTTTGAGACCGGTGTACCAACAATTCTTAAAAATAAACCAGGACCTGGAAAAGGATTCCGCTCAGAGATAGCTTTTGGAAGTTTGAGTGCACGAGCAAGTTCTCGAACTTCATATTTAAATAAGTTGCGAAAAGGATGTAAATCCTCTACTTTCCAGTTAAGGCCTACGTTGTGGTGAGTTTTTATCATGGCTGACTCTCCTGCTTTACCGCTTTCAATGATATCTGTTGCCAAAGTACCTTGCACTATAAACTTTGCACCCGTTTTTTTTATTTGTTCTTCAAATATTTTTTTATAAACAGTACGAAATTTTGCTCTCTTCTCTTCTCCGTCAATAGTTTTTTCAATATTTTTTATAAATTCAGTTTCAGCAGAAATTATTATAAGATTTTTTATGCCAGCGTTTTTACTATTATTTTTTAATTCTACTAATTCATTTTGTCTTAATCCTCCAGTGTCTATAGCCACACAAACGAGCCTACTCCCTAAGACTGGAGCCAAGACAGCAGCTAAAGTAGTAGAATCCACTCCGCCTGAAACTCCTAAAATAACTTTATCCCCGCCTCGCGTCGACGAGCCTCCGCGAGTCGAGGCGGGTTTTTCTCCTACAATTTCTAAAACTTCTTTTTGAATTTCGTGAATCAAATTTATGGGATTCCAATCTTTTTTACAATTAGCCATATTCAAAAAATTCTGTAATATTTTTTTACCTTCATTGGTGTCCACAACTTCTGGATGAAATTGAATTCCTAGAACACTATTAGTTTTGTCGCTCATGGCAGCATTTCCGCCGGACGTAGCTATGGAAACAAAATCTTTTGGAAGCTTGGTTACAGTATCCCCGTGACTTGCCCAGACTTGGGTTTTTTTAGAAATTCCCTTAAAAAGCGGATGCAAGGTGTTTAAGGTAACCATGGCTGGTCCATATTCACGATGATCGAGTGGTCGTTCTACTTTGCCACCATTCTTGTGCGCTAGAAGTTGCATACCATAACAAATTCCTAAAATTAAATATTTTCTACCAGTAGTATCGAGTGCCTGAGGAATACTTGGTGCTCCTTCGTTGTGTACGCTCCAATTACTACCAGAGAGGATAACTGCCTTTGGAGTATTATTTTTTAGCCACTGGTCTGCTTTATTTGGAGGTAATATTATGCTTCGCACACCAAGCTCGCGTAGAGTTCTGCCGATAACTAGTGTATATTGCGACCCATAGTCCACAACAAGTATTTGTATATCATTCATAATATGGTAGTATACACGATATATTATGGCTTTGAAAGTAAAAATAAATAAAGTAATAAATAGAAATAAAAAATTTAACGAAAACTTCAAAGAAGGTTTGGCTTATGATGATGTCTTGCTTGTGCCACAATACTCCGAAACTTTACCTCGTGACGTTGATATTTCTTCAAAGCTGACTAAAAAAATAACACTTAGTGTTCCTCTTGTCTCTGCCGCCATGGATATGGTCACTGAAAGTGCGATGGCTATAGCGATGGCCCAAGAAGGAGGCATAGGAATTATTCATAAGAATATGAATATTGAAAAACAGGCAGCCGAGGTGCGTAAGGTTAAGCGTTCCGAAAGTGGAATGATCCATGACCCCATAACCCTAACAGAAGAATCTTTATTGAGCGAAGCTCTTTCTATTATGGAAGAAAATAAGATCGGTGGAATTCCAATTGTTGATGAAAATATGGAATTAAAAGGAATTTTAACTAATCGGGATCTTCGATTTCAGAAAAATTTAGAACTTTCGGTAGGTGAAATAATGACTAAAGAAAATTTAATAACTGGAAATATTCGTACCGATCTAAAAGAAGCTGAAAAGATATTAACAGAATACAAAGTTGAAAAATTACCACTAGTTGATAGTAAAAATAAACTTATCGGTCTCATTACCTACAAAGATATTATGAAAGTAAAATCTCGTCCGAAATCTTCTAGAGATAATTTAGGTCGTCTGCGTGTGGGTGCGGCAGTTGGGATATCAAATGACACCTTGGAAAGAGTCCAAGCATTAGTGCAAAATGGAGTAGATGTGGTGGCTATTGATACTGCTCATGGTCATTCAAAAGGGGTGATCGAAATGTTAAAAAAAATAAAAAAAGTATTTCCTCAATTAGAAGTAATCGCGGGAAATATTGCTACAGCAGATGCAGCTTTGGCTTTAGTGAAAGCTGGAGCAGATGCCGTAAAAGTCGGTATTGGGCCAGGATCGATTTGTACTACTCGAATAATCACTGGCGTAGGTTATCCTCAATTTTCTGCAGTGTATGAGGTGGCGGAAGCCATAAAAGGTTCTGGCGTACCTATTATTGCTGATGGAGGTATTAGATATACGGGAGATATTACTAAAGCTATAGCCGCCGGAGCTAGTTCTGTAATGGCTGGTTCCCTCTTTGCTGGAGTTGAAGAATCTCCTGGTGAAATAATTATTTTTGAATCTAGAAAATATAAAACTTATCGTGGTATGGGTTCTATTGAAGCTATGCAGCTCGGCTCTAAAGACAGATATTTTCAAGACATGGAAGAAGATATTAAAAAACTTGTACCGGAAGGGATAGTCGGTAGAGTTTCTTTTAAGGGTGTTTTATCAGAAGTGATTTATCAGCTCGTCGGAGGTCTTCGAGCTGGTATGGGGTATTGTGGAACACCCAACATAAAAACTCTTCAAGATAATGCAAGATTTGTTAAAATTACTAATTCCGGCATAAAAGAAAGCCATCCTCATGATGTTGCAATTACTAAAGAGTCCCCTAACTATAGTATTGGACAGTAATTTATTTTTTTATGAATAAAAAAAATGGTTTTATTGATGTTGTCGTGGGTCTTCAGTGGGGAGATGAAGGAAAAGGTAAAAACATAGATCAACTTTTATCCCACGGTATTTATTCTGGAGTTGCACGTTTTCAAGGAGGAGCCAATGCAGGACATACTTTAAAATTAGGCAATACCACTTTTATCGGACATATTATCCCTTCTGGTTGTCTTCATAAAAATATAGAATTATATATTGGCAATGGTGTCGTAGTTGATGCCCTGTCTTTAGTTTCAGAAATATCGCAATTAAAAAATTTAGGGTTCAATGTCTCCCCCCGTCTTTTTATTTCCAATCGGGCAAAGTTAGTTTCATACTTACATCCTTTTTTAGATCAAGCAGAAGAACATCGCCGAGGCAAGCTGGGGACCAAGGTAGGTACGACATCTAGGGGTATAGGTCCTGCTTATGGTGATGTGCGAAACAGGAGAGGGTTTTTAATCGGTGATATATTGTTGTCAGATTTTGAAAAGAAAGAGTTTATTTTGTCAGAATTTCATATGAATCTTTTAAATATGTATAAAGAAAAATATGGTTTTGAAATTGATATAAAAAAAATAAAAGAAGCTAAAGAAAAATGGTTGAATGCAGTAAAAGAAATTAAAAAATTGAAGATTTGTGACTTAGCATCTTTGATACAAAAAAGATTAAAAGAAGGAAAAAACATTTTAGCGGAAGGTGCGCAGGCGGTGATGCTGGATATTGATTTTGGTGATTATCCTAATGTCACCAGTAGTAATACCCTACCAGCCAATGTTTGCTTGGGCTTGGGTGTACCTCATACTTATTTACGGAATATATATGGCGTAATAAAAGCTTATACGACAAAAGTAGGCGGTGGAAGCTTTCCTGCTAGAATAAAAGATCCGGCTCTGGAAAAACTTTTCCAAGACGCAGGACAAGAATTTGGAGCGACGACTGGACGACCACGAATGTGCGGTTGGCTTGATTTATTTGCTTTGCGTTACGCTATTACCCTATCGGGGGCCAATAGAATTTTCATTAATAAAGCTGATATTTGCTTGAGTGATAAAATAAAAGTAGTGACTGGGTATAAAGTTAAAGAGAAAAACAAAACAAAAATTCTAAAAGAATTTCCACTTTACTTAAATGAAGTTACAGATGTGATGACCGAAAATATTCATGGTTGGGGAGAAAAAAATTCTGGAGTAAATAACAAAAAGAAAGTTTCCAAAGAGCTTGTTTCTTATTTAAAATACATTAAAAATAAACTCTCTGATCTGAATGTAAAAATTATCTCCGTCGGCACCGGCCCAGACAGAGAGCAATTCTTCAATTGGGATAATTAAATATTTTTTATTTTTAATGCACCCTGGCCGATGTCTTTTCTATATTGCATTCCTTCAAATGAAATTTTTTCTATGGCTTTATAAGCTTTTGCAAGGGCTTCTTCTAGGGTATCTCCTGTGGCGGTAATTCCTAGTACTCGCCCGCCACTAGTGACAAGTTCGTCATTTTTTATTTTTGTACCAGCATGAAAAACAACGATATCAGGTTGCATTTCTGCTTCAGAAATTCCTGAAATTATCTTCCCTTTATCGTAATTTTCTGGATACCCTCCAGAAGCTAATACTATGGTGCAAGCAGATTTTTTGCTCCAATTTATTTCTATTTGATCAAGTTTTCCATCAATACATGAATTGAAAATATCCAAAATATCTGTATCTAAAAGTCTCATATAAGTTTGAGTTTCTGGATCACCAAAACGCGCATTATATTCAAGAATCTTAGGACCATCTTTTGTGAGTATTAGTCCTGGGTATATCACACCTAAAAAAGGATTTCCGTCTTTCTCCATTGAATGCACGGTCGGAACAACAATATCTTTTTCAATCTTTTCTAAAAGTTCATTTGTTACAAAAGGAAGTGGGGCTATCGTACCCATTCCGCCAGTATTCAGTCCAGTATCATTTTCCCCTATCTTTTTATGATCCTGAGAAGTCGGAAACATTTTATAATTTTTCTCATCTGAAAATGCATGAATAGAAATTTCTGGACCAATGAGGAACTCTTCTACCACCACCTCATTACCAGCATCCCCAAAAACTTTTTTTATAAACATATTTTCTAGGGCCTCATTTGCTTCCTCTAAGTTTTGGCAAATTATTACACCTTTACCTAAAGCTAAACCGCTTGCTTTGATAACTATAGGTAAAGATTGTTTTGAAACATATTCTTTTGCTTTTTCAAAATTATCAAATATTTCAAATTTCGCTGTCGGCAAATTATGTCGATGCATAAAATCTTTTGAAAAAGCTTTTGACCATTCGATTTTACTAGCTTGTTTTGTCGGACCGAAAATACGCAAATTATTTTTTTTAAATTCATCCACGATACCAAGAGCAAGCGGATCATCGGGTAAAGCCAAGGTTAAATCAATTTTTTCTTTTTTGGCAAATTCTAACAGCCCTGAAATATCAGTTGCCTTTAGGTCTACATTAATTCCAATATTACTTGTGCCACCATTTCCAGGAGCAAAAAAAATCTGCCCAGCGTTCCGCGATTGTGCTACTTTCCATCCGATTGCATGCTCTCTTCCTCCAGCCCCAATTATTAATATTTTTTGCATGTTATTCATTTTGACACAATTTTTCTAAAACTTCTATATACAAATGATTCTCTTTTGCCTTTAATCTTGAATACAATGACTCAACATCGTCATCCTCTTCAATTTTCTCAAAAGTTCTTCCTAAAACTAGCCCAAAATCAAAATTTAAGGTTAAAAAATGAATACTTGAACCAGCAAAAGTAGCTTTTAGATCAAAGAAATTTTTAATTGCTTTATTGGTCATCATGCCTTTATTCCACAGGGCTTCCGTTCCGTCTGGATTTTTAACATTTTCATTAGTTGTATCAGGGATTAATCCAGGGTGTAGGTTTAAAATCTTATTTGGAAAAGCAAGAATCACCTCATCTGTGATAATTTGTTTCCAACCTGCTAAACAAATATACATTAAGTCTTCACTGGGATTTAATTTTTGCAAAAGTGGCAATAGGTTTTCTTTATTTTCACAAATTTCGACTTTTAAATTATTTGCTCTAGCGTGTTCTAGACCTTTTGCATTTACAGTATCTGAAATAACTGCGCAAATTTCGGCATTAATTACCCCAGAATTAATTCCATCGATAATGGCTTTTAGGTTAGTGCCGGTACCAGCATTCGAAATTAATATTGCTAATTTTTTTTTCATGCTGATACTATTTTTATTCCTTTGAAATATTATAATCCACTTCCTCTCTGCGTTCTTTTAAATCTATAGGATAAATACCTGTAAAGCAGGAAGTAGATAATTTATCTTTTGGTAGACCAATGGCCTTTATCAATCCATCGAGTGAAAGATAGTGCAGTGATGTAGCACCCATGAATTTACGAACTTCTTCTATAGTTTTATAAGACGCAATTAATTCATCTTGATTTGGAGTATCCATACCGTAAAAATCTGGAAAGCGGACTGGTGGAGAAGAAATCAAAAGATGCACTTCTTTGGCGCCTGATTTAAAAAGTGTTTTAACTAATTTTCTGCAAGTGTGTCCCCTTACAATAGAATCATCTATTACTATTATTTTTTTACCTTTCAAAATTTGAGGTAGAGGTATGAGTTTGAGCGCCACACTATTCCGCCTGGATTTTTGATCAGGTTCGATAAAAGTTCTATGGACATAGCGATTTTTCACTAAAGCCATTTCCATTGGAATACCTGAAGTCTGACTATATCCTATAGCTACCGGCATAGCTGTATCAGGGACAGGTACGATAATATCAACTTTCTTCTTAAATTCTTGAGCGAGAACTTTCCCAAAATTTCTCCTTACTTCATAAATCAATTTACCATTTAGTACACTGTCCGGTCTAGCGAAATAAACATATTCAAATATGTCGTGCTTCGGATTGGGTGGTGCTAATTGGATACTTTTTAGACCATTCTTATTTATAACAATCATTTCTCCGGGTTTTACTTCTCTCAAAAATATTGCACCGACAGTTTGTAGAGCGCATGTTTCTGAAGCAACAACATAACCTTTTTCCAGCTTGCCTATGGCAAGTGGGCGCATTCCATAAGCATCACGCACAGCGACCAAGGTATCCTTAGTCATCATTACTAATGAAAAAGCCCCAGTAAATAAAGGAAAAGATTTTTCTACAGATTTTGAAATTGAATTACCTTCTTTGATATAAAAATCAATCGCATCAGCCATGAGTTCCGAATCATTACGGTCTTTTTTCAATACTTTTTTTGAAGAAAGAAAATTTTCTAATGCTTTTGTGCTTGGTAAATTACCATTGTGCGCTAGGGCAAAAGATTTATCGTTATTTACAACTGGTTGAGCGTGATTTAAGGCTCCGCCTTTTGAAGTAGAATATCTGTTGTGCCCAATAGCGATATGTCCCGTCAATTTTTTTATTGTTTTTTCTGTGTACACCTGAGATACGAGTCCTGCGCCTTTGTGGGTACGAAATTTTTTACCATCATTTGTAGTAATTCCTGATGCTTCTTGCCCCCTATGTTGTAGTGCAAATAAAGCAAAAAATGCCAATCTGGAAATAGGCAAATTCTTGCCGTATATTCCTACGATCCCACATTTTTCTTTTAGCTCACTCATTTTTATTTTTTAAAATAATTAATACCGTTTTTAAAAATCTGTAATCCTACTCCATCTTTTGAAACCTTTTTATTTAGTTGCCACGTAGGACTTTGATGTGAAAACATGGCTCTTTCTGGATGTGGCATCATGCCGAGCACTCTGCCATTATATGCTAAAACTCCCGCAATGTCATGTTCTGATCCGTTTGGATTTTTCTCGAGGTTTTGAAACTTACATATTTCTCCATTTGTATAAATAAAAGCAATTTCCTTATTTTGTTTCATTTTTAGGTATTCTTTTTGAGAAATTACGTAGTGTCCTTCACCGTGCGCTATAGGTAGTGATATTTTTTTAACCCCTTGGAGCCAAGGACTGTTTCCTTTTGCTTCTAAGTCAACCCATCTATCTATATATTGCCCATTTTTATTATAAGTAAGCCCTCCGGGTAAAATTCCTAGATTAGTTATTATTTGAAATCCATTACAGATTCCAATAGTAAGAGTATCACGTGATAGAAATTCAGTTAATTCTTTCGCTAAATGATTTTTAAATTTATTTGCATACGCTTTTCCACTACCAGTATCATCTCCAAAAGAAAATCCCCCTGGGAAAACTAATATTTTATATTCCGAAAGTATTTTAGGTTTAGTAATTAAGTCATTAATGTGTACAATGTCTGCAAGCCCTCCGACTTTTTCAAAAGCAAACTTTGTTTCTTCTTCACAATTAAGTCCATATCCCGACATTATTATTATTTTTGGTTTTATTTTTTTCATTTGATTTTACGAAATCATGTCGCGCAATCGTCCATCAAAGCGCGACGCTAGTAAACTTCTTGTTGATAACATTTTTCACAATAAACTATCTCTTTATTTTCTGGAGCGTGTCCAGTTTTAAATTTCTCTCCGCACGGTTCATCTGCATGGAGATGTTTAACGGTATTTTTATAAATTCCAGTTTCGTCTAAAGTTCCTCCGCACATGCAAGATTGGTCATACGATCTGATCGATAGTCTATCCTTTATTCTTCTATCATATCTGCAATCATGACACAAATCAGGCAGAGGCAGATTTTCTTTACGCAAAAAAATTAATTCATTTTCCATTATCCGATAAGCTTTTTTACAATTCTCGCATTCTATAATTTCTTTTAAAATTTCATTTTCTTCAGGAATAGAATTCGGAAGTTCGGATGATTTAATAGTAATTCTATATTCACTCTGGGGCGCTTCTACCCATAGGTATCCCTTTTTTTCTGCTTCTGTTTTCGTAAGTGGGAAATGTTGAATTGCGACAGTATTATTATATCCAGACTGAGAAAATTCTATTGGGAAAAATTCTCCGTACTTATAAATAAGACCTTGCTTGTCAGTATAAGGAATATCATCCATTTGTTTTTTAATTTTTTCTATTATCTGATAGTATTCTTCTTTAGTATATTGTTTATTGAAAATACAATATTGTTTTTTCTTTAAACCCACACAGCCAAAACAATCTGAGCAACTAAAGAGATCCATGCAGTATTCACTGTCCGTGCATGTCGGCCAGCAATTGAAACTAAATTTCATGTTGTAGGCATTTTCACCACACACTAAAGTCTCATAAGAAAGTTCTGTATTTTCTCCCCAATTAGAAACATCATAGCAATCTTTATTCGCAGGTACTTGCATATGTTGGCAGTAACGCATATTTTCACTTCCTCTGATCAAAAAACTATCATTCACATTTTTACAATGTGTAACATGAGAACCTGTTGAATTTAAATTTTTAAGACCATGTTGAGATTTTGTTGGCTGAGTTAACCAAAAGGCTCTAGCTTTACCTCGCATTTTTTTTAAGCCGAAAATAGTATTCAATTTCATACTTTCTATTTCTTTAAAATAATTTTCTTTAGAATATTGCTTATTGAAAATACAGTAAGAGGATTTGCGTAAATTTGCGCAGCCAAAACAATCATTGCATCCTAAACAATTACGACATAAAAAAAGATTGTGTGATTCTCCACACATTATAGAAAAATAACATTGATAACATTTTTCTAACCAAAAACATTCATAACATCGTTCTGAATATTGAATGTGAGAATTATCCACGCAATCTTTGCAATGATCATTCGCACTGCCATACATACTATCTTCAGTATAATTAGAATGAAAACAGAGGTAACAGTTTTTTAACGCTGTAGCGTTTCCAGAATATGGACTATTAATCATTCTTTGTACATTTAGATTGTAAATAGGCACTTCTCTTTGAAGTTCAAAAAATTGCTCGAAAAACGGTCGAGAAAAATCATATTCGCGGGCATATTCCATCGCATCCCAGCCATCCCCATACCACTCTTCTTGAGTAATAATTTTTCTGCCACTTTCTTCTGGGTATAATGAAAAAATTTCTTTACCAGTAAAAGTATCTTTTACCTTAAAAAGTTTACGTTCGTTTCTAAAAGCAAACCTCCTCTCTGCTCGACAAAGAGGGCAAAAAGTCGGAGCTGGAACTTTCATTTTTTCGTAGAAATTAAAATCCTCCGGTTCAATAACGAAGTCTTCTTTACAGTTTTGGCAGGTTGTAGACACTGAGCCTGTCGAATGTGGTTTAGTTTCTGTTTTCATTTTTGTGAGTTAGAAAATTTATGATAAGCATCGTGCAATTTTTTTACACTTGTTTCAATTATCTTTTTATTTCCATCCGTAATAACAAATTTACTATCTTTGGCCACTTTGCCCAACTTGGCATAAAAAATATTCTTCATTAATTTTTCAAATCCTAAAATATTTTTAGGATTTACAGAAACTAAAATCCTTCCCTGACTTTCAGAGAAAAGTTTTACATCTACCCCATAGATCTTGCCTATGGGGTCAAGGGAAACATTACATCCAACCATTCCTCCTACGCATGCTTTGGCGAGTGCTATAGCCAGCCCGCCAGAATTAACAGACATTGCCGAAACTATTAATTCTTTTTGAATTGCTTTTTCTAGGGCGCGATAAGTTTTGATATTCTTTTTTAAATTTACTTTGGGCACAATGTTGCCAATAGCTCCAAGCATTTTAAGATATTCTCCTCCTCCGAGTTCATCATTTGTTTCTCCTAATAAATAAATTATATCACCTATATTTTTAAATTCTGGAGAAACAGTTTTATTTAAATCGGGCATAACACTAATCGTTGAAATAAGAAGTGTCGGTGGGATAGAAACAGTCACATGGTTACCGTCACTATCGTAACCCCTAAAGTCATTAAACATACTATCCTTACCAGAAATAAAGGGTGTTCCATAACCGACGGCATAGTCGTAACAAGCTTTTACTGAATCTACGAGCTGTGCTAAACGTGTTTGATCATAGGATGAACACCAGCAGAAATTGTCCAAAATTGCTAAGTGTGTAAGTGTTCCACCAGCGCAAAGAGTATTTCTAATAGCATTATCGATAGCGCAGGCGGCCATATGATAAGTACTAATGTCTCCATATGAAGGATAAGTGCTCGAAGATAGAATGACTCCTTTGTTTGAATTTAAAACAGGCTGAAAAACTTGTGCATCGGTATTGATACGACCTCGTCCAGAGAGTGGTTTTAAAACAGAAGATCCTTGAACTTCGTGATCATACTGCTCTGAAATAAAAGAAAATCCACTGATATTTTTACTACCGAGTAATTTTTCTAAGGCTTTCGTATAATCCTCACCCCTTGCTTTCCCCTCTCCATTATCTAAATAATGGAGAGGGGTTTGGGGAGAGGTGAATTGAATGGGTTTTGTATATAAATGCTGTTCCGGCAAACCATCATGCAAAAAATCCATAGGAATATCCATGATTTTTTTATTAGAATATTCCACAATACATTTACCAGAATTTGTGAATTCTCCAATGATAGTAGCTTCTACTCCTCTCTTTTCCATTAATTCTTTAAATAAATTCCATTTTTTCTTTGGCACAGATAAAGTCATACGTTCCTGTGATTCTGAAATCCAAATTTCCCATGGACGAAGATCGGGGTATTTTAATGGAACTTTTTCTAAAGAAACTTTTGCACCGCCACATTCTTTTGCCATTTCAGCAACTGAACAAGAAATTCCTCCAGCGCCATTGTCTGTGATGCTGTTATATAAATTCAGATCTCGCGCTTCTTTGATTAATGCATCACTTAATTTTTTCTGAGTTATTGGGTCACCGATTTGCACTGCAGTCGCCGGAGAACTTGAATCCATCACCACTGAAGAAAAAGTCGCCCCATGAATACCATCTAGACCTACTCTCCCTCCGACAACTACGACATAATCTCCGTTTTGCGCTTTTTTGAGATGTGAAAGCCTTTTTTTTCCTTCCAAGGTGGGCCCGCCTAGACTCGGTGAGGCTGGTAAATTTCTTGGAATCAACCCTACCGTACCAGCAAAAACCAAAGGCTTTCCTCTATATCTATCATCATAACGAACGAAACCAGAAAGAGTCGGTATACCAGAACAATTTCCACCAACATTTATTCCTTTTACTACACCCTCCATAATTCTTTTCGGTGAAAGCATTTTTTGAGTTAGATTTTTATCACGAAAGAGTGATCTTTTATCTTCAGGGTTACCGAAGCAAAAACCATAAAGATTAGCTACCGGTTTAGCGCCTAGTCCGAAGCCTATTGTGTCCCGGTTTACACCTACGATGCCAGTGATGGCTCCACCAAATGGATCTAGAGCTGAAGGACTATTGTGTGTTTCTACTTTATGAGTAATTAAATAATCCTTATCAAAAATAATTCCTCCAGAATTATCACTAAATACAGAAACACAAAAATCTTTTGCTCCTTTTTGTTTGCGAATTAAATTCGTTGCGCCTTTTATATATGTTTTATATAAACCGTCTTTGATGTCATCGATAGGATTTGCAAAAATAGTATGTTTGCAATGCTCAGACCAAGTTTGTGCCAAAGATTCTAGCTCAATATCAGTCGGCTCCCTTTTCAATTTTTTGAAATGTTCTTGGATTACTTTCATTGACGCTAAATCAAGAGCCAAAGGACCGCGTCTTTCTTTTGTCTTATCATCCATTATTCCTCCACTACCGATTTTTATAAGTTCTTCGTCAGATACATCAAGAGAGACATTTATGACTGGGGTAGCCTTTTTCAAAATGACTTTAGGAACTTCTAATGGTAAACCTTTCTTTTTTAAATCAGAAATACTTATGATATGTGAACGCTCAATCAGAGGATTATGTAGCGAGAGAGCTATCTTCTCAACCTCTTCTGTTTTAGAATTAGAAACTAAATAAATTTTAGAAGTATAAACTGCTAAATCAGCTCCGGACGTTGGACGTCCGAATCCCCGACGTCCAACGTCCGGAGCAATATGCAATAAGTCCATAATAGTTTCCTCCACAGTATGCCCGACATTGTCTGTGACTCCTGGCTTGAAACCTATTTCTATGGCATAAGAAAATTTAGCTGTCGCTGGGAATTTATTTATAGAAAATTCTTCAAGGATAGGGTTTGTTAGAGCTTCCGCGATTTTCAGGATTTTGTCATTCCCCAACTTATGGGAAATTAAGTAAGAGTTAATAAAGTCAGCTTTTCCTTTGGACGCTACATATATTCGGGAAATCATAAATACATATTACCTTATAGGAAAATCAAATACAAATAAATACGAATAATTTATTAGCTATTGCTTTTTATTTAAAGTTATTGTATGGTTTTAAAAAATCTAGAAGGAGGTTCTTTATGAAAACAGATTTATTCAGATTGGGTTCTGCAACCAAGGAGGCTATGAGAGTTCTACCTGGAGTAAAAATAACCAGGACAATAAAAGGGGTCAGGATTTCTTTCCTGGTACCTAAAACAAACAAGGAGTCAGAGGGGTCGGTTTACCTCTCTGAGGAAACAGCGGCCCAAAGAGCAATTTCTCGATGGAAGAGAATGCAAAAAAAGAATAAAAAATAATAGAAAAAAGATACTCGTTAGGGAGAGCTCTGCTTTCCCTAATTTTTTTTTACAACTTTTTCCAATTATATTCAAAGATTAATTTTTGCGTATGATAAATTTCTTGATTTTCTATCACTACCCCGACTGGATTTTCTGCATTGTCGAGGCTGATATGCGCTACTTTATTCCCGCCATAAATTATTTCATACGTAGAGCGTAAATTTTCTTGCCCTTTCATATTTGGTAATTCCATCCATTTTCTTTCATCAAGACCCACCGTATCGCCTCCTTCACCTAGAGCAATAGTCTTTACCTTGATTTTTCTCCTTATTCTTTTTTTACTAAAATCTTTCATCGCCTGATGCACATTTTTTCTTACCGTTGAAGAAGAATAGACATAGTAAGTCTTATCTTTTACTCTATCCATACTTTTCAATACATCCTCCAAGATATGCCTGATACCTATCAATCCCTCATACAATTTCACCACTGGCTTACCTCCTTGTTTTTCAAAGATGGTTTTAAAAAGAGGCAGGTTTTCTTCAATATTTTCTTTAACCTCTTTTAATTCTTCTTGTTTTTTATCTATCACTGCGAGCAAGGTCTCCGGCCGTTCAGCGATAAAATATTGTTTTGATTCTTTATTGTAATAGGAAATGATACCAAGATTGATCAAGGATTTTAAAATATCATAAGTAGTACCACGATTTATTTTTGCTTTTTGGGATATAGTTCGCACTGAAGAAGACCCGAGCTCTATTAAAGCCAAATACACTGCTATTTCTTTTTCTGAAAGACCAAAATTTTTTAAGACAACTTGAATTTGCATATATTTGAATACTATATTTTTATGACTAATTTGTCAATTTTTCATCTACAGTTTATTAATATATCACTTAAAACCTTTATTTATTAGGTTTTTATACTAAAATTTAAAGTAAATTTTCTACATATTTGACAGGATAATTGTATTTTTATTATTCTAGAATTAGATTTCTATACTTGTTGCTTGAGTACAAAATAAAAACGGCCACCCTTGGTGGTTGAAAGATAAAGGAGGAAAGGTTATGAAAAAATTTGATGCAGTGATTGGGGTTTCGGTAAATCCCGAGATGGAACTGGTGATTGAAAATACACCAGGACCAAAGAAGGTTTTGAAGTGTATGACTTGTTGCCTGAGTGGATCATCGGGCAACACAGCTACAGCAATTAAGTGTTTAGGCGGATGTCCTCATCTTCTTGGTCTTGTTTCAGCTTATGAAAAAGAAGATGTTGCAGATGTTCTTTTGAGAAGCGCTGTCTTGAAAGGCAAAGTGCCTTTCACCGCAATTCCGATCCTCAGTGAGACCAACCACGCCATCATTCCCGTTATTGGGGAAAGTAATGACGAGGTTTGGGGCAAAAAGGGAGACATTGTACACTCTGAGCTGCCTCAGGCATTACGGATTCTTGCTGGACCGGAAATAGGTATTGGTCCGCAGACCTTCGTCGTCATTACCGGTCTCAGAGCTGTAGAAATACTATTTGCTAAGGCACTTCTGTCTCAGGCAAAGGTAAAGAAAGGCTTTCGTGTTCTGAACGCGAAAGACACTCTTTGTGCAAACAAAGAGTTTAAAAAGATCCTGCCCTTGGTGGATCTACTTGTGCTGAATAAGCGCGAGTTTGAAGAAACAGGGATGGGGTTCTCACAAATACACAAATGTGGCCCCAAGATTGTTGTGGTAACTCATGACAAAGAAGGAGGCATATTTTCCTTCTCTAATTACCGTATTTCGTTTAAACCCGTCAGTTTTTCAGGCGGTAGATTTGAGACAGGTGCCGGGGATTGGTTCCTCGGAGCAATGATCTCTGAGCTTGTTAGGCTTAGAGAATCCGTTTTGACTATTCAGTTAAAACAATTTATGGGGGTGATTAATTTCGCGGCACGAGTCGCGGGAAAGAAAATCACAATGGCAGGCGGAGGGAATGGCCCTTCACGCCATCAGTTAAGGTAAAATATAGATTCAAAATATCATTAATATCACAAGCCTGCTTACACGACTATGTTGTTGTAAGTGGGCTTGTTTTTTTTGTGCTATATTAAATATACCTGTCCCGTACTAAATTTTTGATTATGGGACATAAGGATAAAGATTATTAATTAAAATTTTAGTACTGGGATGAAATTTATTTTTGATTTTGATGACGTGTTATTTTACAATAGTGAAAAACTAAAAAAGCGGATATATTCCTGCTTAGATAAAGCAGGCATACCTTATGACACAGCAGAAGCATATTATAAAAAAGTACGAGGTGGAGAATTTTCTTTAAAAGATTTTATATCTGAACTAATAAATCTTGAAAATAAGAAAGATATTAATCCTGTTGAATTACACGAAGAAATAATGAGCGAGTGTCCTAATTTTATTAATACTGAATTGGTGAATCTTGTGCAAAAATTTGGAAAAGAAAATTGTTATTTAGTAACTTATGGAGGATACGAACATCAAAAAGACAAAGTAGAAAGAAGCGGACTTGCTTCTTTATTTTCTGAAATTCACATAAGAGGAGAAAGTAAAAAAGATGCTGTAGAAAAAATATGTTTAGAAAACAAGAATGAGAAAGTAATTTTTATTGATGATGTAGCTCGTCATTTTGAAAATCTTGATCCTCAAAAATGTTCAAATCTTAAAACGATTCTCTATGTAGGACAAAATACCGAAAGTCTTTTGGAAGAAATCAATAAATAATTTTTTCTATTTTACCCCAGCAGTAAGCATAGGTTCTGTATCTGCTTCTATAATTTTAAATCTTAAAACCCCAATAGTTTGACCTTGTTGGGTTTTTACATTTACCCTCCATTTTCCTAGGGCTAAGTTGTAACGCATAGAATAAGTACGGAAACCACCATCTCGCCCGCCTATGACGGGTAGATTTATTATTCTTTCAGTCACCCAGTTCTTTTCATTTTCATCATAATGTTGCCATTCGTGAATGATTGTGAGGTTTAGTTTTTTTGGAGAGAAAATAGCGCTAAAAGCATAAACGGGCTCTCCAGAAACTTGTTTAAATCCTGGATATAAATTGAAGTATCCTTTCCAGCCATAATCTTCAAAAGTAATATCGTAGTTCCCTTCTGTATTTTTTTGGATTGAGTGATACATCCCCGCATCTTTTAAAGACAAAGGAATCGGAGGAATTAAATTGGTAAAATATAGAAAATTAATTAAAATAAAAATCCCCAAAATTAAAGAAATTATCAATCTTTTACTCTCTTTAAATTTATCTTTGATAAAGTGAAATAAGATTTTAAGAAATAGGACAATAAAAATTAAACTAAGAAATCCTGAAAGTAGAAATACCCAGGTGCCAATCTTGTGTAAAATTACAGGTACTAAAAAAATGGCAAATGAGTAAATCGAAAGAAAAAATAAGCTTATTTGAAAACTAAGCCTGATGTAATGTCGTTTTAAAGATTCATTGGCGATAAAAGCACCAACAAGGAGAACAATAAAAGGCCAAGTGACAAAGATATCGGCACTACGAAAATAGAAAACTAAATAAGTCGAGAGAATTCCCCCAAAGAAAAACTGTAAAATATTCACATACCAGAAATGCGCTTTTTGAGGATTTTTTTCACCACCAACTTCGTTTTCGTGCAGATGAATTAAAGTAATAAAAATTCCAACAATAAGAAGGTGACCTAAAACCCATAAATTCTCCCAAAGGGTATCCAAGCGCTTGAGCGTGAGAGCATCAAAAACGAAACCCCCAACAAGGGATATAGATGAAATGGGCCGTTCAAACCTGCCATAAAAATTACGAATGGGGTCTATGAAAAACATTTTTTAAGTATAACATCCTGAATTAAGAAACATAACTTTTTGCGGGGTTTCGTAGGCTGTCGAGCCGAGAACTTCCCTCGGCCCGCCTTTGGGCGGAGCCTCGCCTTTGGCGGGGCGTGCAGGATTTTTTAAGCTTCAAAAAATCTGTACCGAAGAAAAGTTTATGTTTCTTAATTCAGATCTAATTACGAAACTCTTTCTTGGCATAACTTTTTATAAAGCAATCTATCTGGCGAAGCTTCGCCAGCGAACTGCTCGGCGCGTCCGCCTGCGCAAGGCTTTCTAAAAAGTACGCCTGCAACAAGTTTCGTAATTTTAACCAAAGATATTTGCTCTCCATGAAATTTTACGTTTGATATCATAAATTTCTGTATAAATATTTTTTTGTGAAGTTAGTTTATCAAAAAAGATTTTACTAGCGATGTAACTATAAGTCATCCCATTTCCTGAAAAAGCAAAAGCTTGGAAAATATTACTATCTTTTAATTCCCCTAGAAAAGCAATTCCATCGACTGGCTCTAATATAACTCCGGACCAATGGCGCATCTCTTCAAGGCCTGAATATTCAAACGTCTTTCTGAATATTTCTTTTACATAATTTCTCATTGTCTCGAAATTTAATTCCCTGTTCATCTGAATCACATTTAAGTGATCTGCACCGCCGATAATCATTCTATCAAAACCATTTTTCGGGTCAATTCTAAAATAATGATATGGTTTTAAACTGTCCTCATAGGTGGCCTCAACAATAGAATTTACCGGAATATTATATTCTAGAACATAGGTGCGATATGTATTTATTTTATGTATTAGATGAGATGGCTTCCCAAAAGGGTTATGGGTGGCTGAAAAAACTTTTCGGGCTTTTATGGTTCCGACATCTTTTACTACAACCTCCACAAAATCCTTTTTATCATTTAAGCTCAAAACTTCTGTGTCTTCAGCTATTATCGCGCCATGTTCGTTCGCTATTTTAGCCAAAGCAGTTAGATATTTCATCACGTGAAATTTTGCCTGGTTGGGCATTTCAATATAACCAAACTTGGAGAAGTTTAAATTATTATCTTTTTTATATTCGCATTTTACGTTCAACTTTTTGAAGGTTTCTGCCATTTTTATAAGCTTTTTCTCTTCTTTTTTACTGTTGGCATAAACATAATCACTGCAACGTTTAAATTCGCATTCAATCATTTCAGATTTTATTATATTCTCTATATTATTTATGGCCTCTAGATGTGAGGCGAAAATGAGACGAGCTTTTTCTTCCCCGAATAATTTTATTAATCTAACTGGATCTGTGTCTATCACTTGCGTCAAAAAACCTGTAGTGCAGTAGGTTATCCATTCTCCCAATTTTCTTTTTTCTAGTAAAACTACTTGTCTTCCATCTTTGGCCAGTAAATATGCGCAAGTTATTCCAGTAATACCTCCGCCCACGATTAAAGTCTCTATCTCATCAGGCAAAACATCTCGCGGATATTTTACGCGTTCTATTCCTTCAAGCCATATATTATAATCATTATTTTCCATAAATTAATTATAACACCAACAGAAACACTTTACATATAATTTGATAAATGCTATACATTGATCATGAATGAAGAAGTAATACAAAAGAGTTTTTCTTCCACAACTATGTTTGTTTGTTGTTGTTCAGCTTTTAATTTAAAAGGCTGATTTTTGAACTGTAAATATAATCTCTAAAAACTACAATCCAAACACCAGCCTTTTAAAAAGACTGGTGTTTCTTTTTAAGAAATATAATTTGTAAATTGATAAATAAATAAAGGGAGGACTAAGAGTATGAGATTACCAAAGGATATAAGTGCAATTTTTGAGAGGGATCCAGCAGCTCGGACGGTTTTAGAAGTATTGCTATGTTACCCAGGATTACATGCGATACTTGGGCATCGCGTTGCACACTGGCTTTGGATGAAAAACTGGAAGCTAAGCGCAAGAATTCTGTCCCAGTTAGTTAGATTTTTTACTGGGATAGAAATTCATCCTGCGGCAAAGATAGGCGTTGGGCTTGTAATTGACCACGGAATGGGTGTGGTCATAGGAGAAACCGCCGAGATAGGAGATAATTGTCTTCTTTATCAAGGAGCGACCCTTGGTGGAACTGGGAAGGAAAAGGGTAAAAGGCATCCTACTCTTGGCAATAATGTTGAAGTTGGAGCCGGAGCAAAAATCCTTGGTAATATCAAAATTGGCTCTAACGTAAAAATAGGAGCTAATGCTGTTGTTCTAAAGAACGTTCTTGATGATTCAACGACAGTTGGCGTGCTGGATAGAATTGTCGGAAAAAATAGAAAGGAGGTGTAGCACAATCAAATCAAGAGGCTGTTAGCGGATTTTTTCGCCAACAGCCTCTTTTTTATTTTAATTAAAACTAATACAGCTTTCCGCCAACAACTGCATTATTCTTGTCTGGTACCAATAAAACAACTTTGCCTTCTTCGTCAGGCACACCGAGAGTTAACACTTCTGATTCAAAAGGACCAATTTTTCTAATAGGAAAATTTAAAATACCCAAGACAAGCTTCCCTATCAATTCTTCTTTATCATAAAAAATAGCTATTTGAGAAAATGAATTCTTGATTCCAACATCAGGACCAAAATCTATTTTCAACTTATATCCAGGTTTTCTGGCTTCTGGGTAATCATTTACCTCAATAATTTTCCCAACCCGAATGTCTAATTTTTCAAAATCTTCTATGGTTGCCATTATTCTAAAATTTTAAGAGCTTCCTTGAAAGCTATGTCATTATTGGTAAATACGGGATAGTTATATTTTTCAGCTTCTGCTTTAAAATATGGCTGGTCGCCCAAGAAAAAAGCGGCGGATTGTAATTCTAGTTCTGTATTTTCCCAAATTGGTTTATCTTTATTTTTTTCTACAACTTCTTCAAGCGTTGCTCCAGCTATCACCATGCAAGGAATATTCAAATCTTTGTGTACTAAATGTGGTAAAAAACTAACCCCTTCAAAAATAACTGGTTTTTCTTCATCTTTATAACTATTTATTTTGTTCAACATCCCCTCCCATAATTTTTCAGATTGAGAAACAATATTTTTCCATTGTTGACTATAAGATGTTTTTATATAATAGGTTCTTTTATTTTTATTTTTCCAAAAATTTGTAGCGTCAGTATATTTTGGGTCTGGTCGAAGTTCATGACGAATATCGTCTGCAGAAACATAAATTCCTCCAGTTGCTTCTGCTAGGCGTTTTGCCAAGGTTGTTTTACCAATAGTTGGAATGCCGGTTATAATTAATCTTTTCCCCTTATGAGGTACTGTATTTTTTGGTTCCATAAATTTTTTTATTTAATTTCAGGATCTTTTCTAAATTTTACCCCAAGATAATAAGGCCAAACTATTAAAGCTAGAACGCCTTTCCAAAAAGAAAGCCGAAGGAAACCTATAGAAAAAAGCCACCCTATCATCCACAAAGTCCCCAAAAAATCCTGATTGTTTATTATTGTTTTAGTCATAATGAAATTATAACATTTATGATGATAATCACCAGCTAACCACATTACTATTATGTGTTGTAAGCTATAATTTTACTCCTTCTTTGATAAGCAAGGCGCGTTTTGTTTTAATACCACCACTACCGGAATATCCACCAAGGGTTCCATCACTTCGGACTACTCTATGGCAAGGAATAATAACAAGTATAGGATTCTTCCCAACAGCATTCCCTACTGCTCTTACGGCTCTGGGTCTGCCTATCTTTTTTGCTAGTTCTTTATACGTAATAGTACTTCCCTTTTTTATTTTTGTTAAAGCTACCCAAACCTTTTTCTGAAAAGGTGTACCTTTTAATTTTACTATATTAATTTTTTCCATAATAATTTATTTAGTCTCAGTCATCATACCAAATAATATAGATTTTTGTTAAGATTTATGTTATAAATTATGTGTTTTAAAGATATTGGGAGACCCGCCTTGACTCGCATCAAGGCGAGGCAGGTCGTCTAATACTCTATGTAATGAATTATTTTCTTTATATATTAAAAAGTACAGTTTCCTTGAAAAGTTATGTAGGTATAACAAACAATTTAAATCGTAGGTTAGCAGAACATAATTCTGGAAAGAGTTTTTACACAAAACGTCATTGTCCTTGGACAATGATATATAATGAAAAATATGATAGTCTAAAAGAAGCCAGAAAGCGTGAAAAGTATTTAAAATCAGCTTCTGGAAGAAAATTTCTTAAAAAACTGTTTAATTAGATCAAAACGTAAACATTGGGAGATCGTCTAACGGTAGGACAGAGGCCTTTGAAGCCTTTAATCTAGGTTCGATTCCTAGTCTCCCAGCCCTTCGTCGCCTTAAGGCTCCTCAGGGCCTTCGGCCCGAATATTAGTGACGAAGGTCCCGAACGAATGTGAGGGAAAGTATTTTTATAGCCTTCGTCTTTCATATATTTTTTCTTTGTTATTTTATTAATTGTTTTATCTATTTTAAATAACTATCAAAATAAATAGCATGACAAGTATAGCCACCTGGGTTTTTCTGTAGATAATCTTGATGGTATTCTTCTGCTTGATAAAAATCAGAGAGTGGTTCCAGTGTTGTAACCACAGGGTCTTTCCAACGTTTTGATTTATTTACGATATCTATGAAATTTTCTGCTTTCTTTTTTTCTTCCTCATTGCCGTAAAATATTGCTGAACGATACGAAGTTCCTCGATCATTCCCTTGCTGATTTATAGTCGTAGGATTGTGTATTTGAAAGAAAAAATCTAGCATTTTTTTATAAGAAGTTTTTTCGGTATCATATTCTATCTCTACCGCCTCGGCATGCCCCTCATGATTTTCATATGTTGCATTTTTAACTTTTCCTCCTGTATAGCCCACCTGCGTTTTCACCACGCCTGCTTGTTTTCTTATCAAGTCTTGAAGACCCCAGAAACATCCTCCCGCCAATACTATTTTTTTAATCATATTTTTAAAATAATTTATTAAACTATTTTCCGGGTATAAATTTCATTGAAATAGAGTTCACGCAGTATCTTTTGTTTTTAGGAGTTAAATGCTCACCAATAAACAAATGCCCCAAATGTGCTCCGCAGTTTGTGCAAGTTATCTCTGTGCGTACTCCCATCGGCATCCAAAGTCTTATGCACTGCTCCAGGTATCTCATCATCAAAAGAAGGCCAGCCACAATTGGATTCAAATTTATCCTTGGAATTATAAAGTGGATTCCCGCATTGTCGACAAACATAAACGCCGGTTGCTTTATTGTTAACATACTCACCTGTAAACGGTACTTCTGTGCCTTTGTTTATTATTACTCTTTTTTCTTCCTCAGTTAGTTCTTTCATATTTAAATTCTATCACAAGTTCAAACTTCTACAGTTTACGGCACTAGGGCGACTGAGGCGCTTCAATTTGCTATACTAAAATCACTCAAAGAACCCTTACTATGATAAAATAAATATATGAAGAACTCGATTTTTAAAATTATGGGCTGGGCAACAGTAGCACTAATTATTCCATTGTTGGGAAATCAATTTGTTGAAGGCTGGAATTGGAATTGGAACGAATTCGTCTTCGCTTGGGTATTTTGGGTAGTCATGGCAACTACTATTCTTTTTGTGACAAGACGAGTTGCTAAATATCAAGTAGTCATCGGCACAGTTGTCTTTCTCGCCTTTGTTGCTATTTGGGTGGTGCTCGCTACGGGTTAGAAATGATATAATCTTTTCATAAACTATGGAATATATAACATTAGATTTTTTAGGATTATTTATTTTTATATCTGGTTTTGTTATTGGTCTTGGGGCCGTCACTGTAATAGATATTCATGGCTTCTTGGGGAGAAAATCTTCTTATTGGACGGAAGCGACTACAAGAACCCACAAAGTGACAAAGCCTTTAATTTGGACAGGCGTCACTTTGGCAATTATTGGTGGCATTATACTTTATCGTGATTCTATGTTTGCCGGCATACCGATGATTCATGCTTTTATGGCTTTGGGGTTAATAATCAACGGCTATTTTCTTTCTTTTAAAGTCAGTCCATTTTTACTGCAACGCGAAAAAGACGGACGCTCAAAAGAACTTTTACCTTCTTCGTGGCAAAATAAAATCATAATCAGTTTTATCATATCCGACATTTTATGGTGGGGAGCTCTTATTTTACTAGTAGTATATATAGTAGGCAGATAGATTATGCACCCAGACCAGACATTAAAGCCATTTTTAAAAAATTAAAAATCATAGTATAATTAGATATTATGCACTTCGTGGTAATAATGATATGAATAAATATAAATTATTTTTGTTAGTAATTTTTATTATAGTTTTCATTTGGTCGGGAATTAATCCCCCATCTTTGTCTTATTGGGCGCTGGAGAATATCCCAGTAGTATTGGCGATAGTGGCACTTTTTATTTTAGAACGCTATAAAAAACTCTCAAATATTTCTTATACTTTCTTGCTTGTGTATATTGTGCTGCCCTTAATAACCTCCCATTATGGAGTGACACAGGTGCCTTTCGGATATGAAATAGGGCGACTGTTCGGATCATCAATAAATATGTATGACAAACTGGTTCATTTTTCTTTTGGCTTTTTAGTGTTTTACCCAATGCAAGAGATTGTATCGCATTTCAATAAAAATTATGAAAAAGAAAACGGATGGAATTATTATATTACCCTCTCCACCATGTTTGCGCTTTCAGGGCTTTATGAGATTTTTGAATTGATCGCTGCTCTGACAGTCAATCCTGTCCTGGCGGCTTCATTTTATGGCTCAACAGACCTTTTTGACGGGCAAAAAGACATGATAATGACAGTAATAGGGGCTTCAATAATGGCCATTATTTTATTCTTAATTAGAAAATACAAAAACAACCAATAATAAATTTTACTCTTTATTTATTATCTCCACTAAAGCAAGTTCTAACGGTAATTCGGTGACAAATGCATTGTCCATATCTTGATAAGCTTCCAAAAGGATAGCCAATGTTCCTGAGCGGAGCATTCCCTCTTTGTCTTTTTTAATTAATTCTTTCAAAAATTCTAAATCCGGCTCTCCTAAATTCCCTGTCATCTCCTTTTCTAATTTAGGTGCATAGCGTAAAATTATCGCCATACGTAATTTTTGAATTATAAGTTTGAAATATAATTTCATATCTAAATTCATTTCTGAAGCAATTCGTACAGTAGATATTCCTTTCTCTAAATTTTTCTCTGCAATCGCAGAAATAAAATCATTCACCAGAGTTGTTTTCGGCGCGCCAGTTATTTTTTCTACATCTTCTCTTTTTACCAGCCTCGCCGAGCTCGCCTCGCGTCGAAGCGGGTCTAGGCGGGTTTTTTTATCTCTACCTATAAAGTTGAGAATTTTCTGTAATTCTCCTAATGCATCTCTAAATGATCCATCAGCTAAAATAGCTAAAAGTTCTGCACCCCCAGTGTCTAATTCAAATCCTTCGGACTTTGCGACGTCGAGCAACATTTTCCTACATACTGCTTCAGAAGCTTTTTTAAAGGTAAAAACCTGACAACGAGAAATAATTGTTTCAGGAACCTTGTGAAGTTCGGTCGTAGCTAAAATAAAAATAACATGTTTGGGTGGTTCTTCTAAAGTTTTCAATAATGCACCCCAAGCATCCTTGGAAAGCATGTGTACCTCGTCTATGATGTAAATTTTATATTTTGAATCAAAAGGTAATACCCGCACACCATCACGTAATTCCTTCATATCCTCTATCCCCCTATTAGAAGCTGCATCTATTTCATAAAGATCATTTACAGATACTCCAATACTGGTCGCAAAAATCCTAGCCACAGAAGTCTTACCAGTACCACGTGAACCGACAAAAAGATACGCATGAGAAACTTTATCTGTTTCTATAGAGCTTTCTAGTACTTTCACAATATGGTCTTGACCTAAAACTTCATCAAAAGTTTTAGGTCTATATTTACGATACAAAGCTAAATCATGCATGAATTCAGTATACCCTGTACTAATTTTTTTTCAAAATAATTTAGTTAACTAATCGTCATCATCGTCATCATCCCTTGAATTAGATGTAGTCGGATTTGGATTTGATGTGGGCGGAGTAGTTGGATTGTTTGGACTAGTAGTAACTGTTTGATTTAGATTGCCAATAAAGAAATTAGCTAGAAGTGCATTGGCAGAAGACGAGTGTGTGCCATTACCACCTCTAGTACTATACGCCACTGTTGCATCTGTGCCACATGTCTGCAAGATCGTACTAGCGCCAGCCGGATGCTGATTTAAATAAGTAGTAACATCGTAAATTTTACCCGAAACGAGAAGCCAACAACTTTGTCTTGAGTTATGTTTGGCGAGTTCAGCCATAGTGAGAGCAAGTGTCGGATTGGGTGTCGGAGCAGGAGTGACAGGTACAGGAGTTGGTGTAACTACAGGAGTAGTTGGTTTGTTTGTAGTAGGATTTGTATTTGTTGAAGTATTTGGATTCGTTCCAGTTTTTAAAGTTTGATTTAAATTACCTATAAAATAATTCGCGAGCAAGGTCTCTGCATTATTGGAATGTGGGCTACCGTTTGGCCTGCCCTTGGTATCGTATGCTACAGTAGCATCTTTACCACAAGTCGGTAAAATCGTGCTGGCATTACCTGGGTGCTGATTTAAATAAGTGGTAACATTATAAATTTTGCCAGAAATTAGGAGCCAACAGCTTTGGCTAGAATTATGCTTCACAAGTTCGGTCATAGATAATACTAAGGGAGAAGTATTGGGGCTAACTCCAGTGATATTATCAGGTTGATTAGTTCCATTAACATCTGGTTCTAGTAATATTTGATTGTCATTACGGGAAATCAAACCAGCCACAAGTACCGCAACGATGATAGCCCAGAAAACAAATAAAGATACAGTGATATATTTTTTCATATTATTTTAATAAAACCTTAAAGACTAAATTCTTCTGAATAAATTTTACTTTTAATAAAACCTAACTTTACAAATTGATCCCTTAAACTTTTCATAAAACCAACCGGTCCGCATAAAAATATTTCAGCATCTTTAATATTCTGACTATTTTGAAAAATAAAATCAGCTGAAATACGTCCACTATCATCAGAAAAATACTGGTGGAATTTAAAATTAGCATTATTTTTTGAAATCTCCATTAATTCATTCACAAAAACAGCTTCGGTACTATTGTTAACAACATGATAAAGATCTACAACATAGTCATTATTACTCATCTTGTTCAAATTGAGCTCTCTAGCCATGCTTAAAAACGGTGTAATGCCTATACCTCCAGCAACCCAAATCTGTCTTTTTGAATTTGCTTTAAGGTAAGAAAAAGCTCCAAAAGGCCCTTCGATATTACAAATAGCTCCAGGTTTTAATAAATAAATCATAGACGTATAATCACCCAATATTTTTATGCTTAAAAGTAACTCTTCATCTTCAGTGGAAGAAGTAATAGAAAAAGGATGTGATTCGGAAAGAATATTCTTGTTTTCAAATCTCAAAAAAACAAATTGTCCAGGTAAAAATTCTAACTTTTTAGACAAAGGAGAGAGTCTCAATTCAGCAATATTGTCATTTACTTTTTTTACTTCTTCTAATTTGTATTTATATTCCTCTTTTTTATAAACTCTAAAAATAGTTCTGTAGAAAAAAGAGTACGCACCTAAAATAAATAATCCCAGCATGTAGTATTTTAAAATAGTATTATTTGAAATATCACTAGGCACAAAAAACATATGCAGTCCGCTCAAAAATAAAACAATACCTAAATACTGATGGGAGATTTTCCAATTTTGATATTTAAATTTCAAATAGAAAGTAATAAATAAAAGTATAATAAAAATAAGCAGGGCTATCTCTCCTAAAAGAACTGGCCAATTTTGAAACGCCAAAATAAAATCAAAAGAAGCTTTCAAAGAAATAAGCAGATATTGAATAATTAGGAATACTGGATGAAAAAGAATAAGACAAAAAGAAATACCCCCAATAAGATGATGTTTGATATATACTCTATTTAAACCATTGAATAATTCATCTAAAAATTTAAAACGAGCTCCTAGTATAAAATTAATAGACATCAGAGCCATACCCAAAAGTCCAGTTATTTGCCCCAAACTACGAAAAGTTGTCCCAGAAGAAGAAAAGCGAAAAGAAATAGGCATCATAAAAAGCCATATAAAAAGAGGGATTATCGCTAAAACAACAATTAAAATAACACTAAGATGATTTTTAAGGTATTTTACTATATCAGTCATTTAAAGACATTATATCAAACAAATTATTAATATAGTATTAAATTAAGTTTTTCTTTAAAAAAGACAAAAAGAAGACCACCCCCCGTTTACCGGTTGGTGGTCAAAAGTTGATACTATCGTTATTCAATCGCTTCTTTGATATCACTTATTCTCCCCATAAGAGAATCTAGCTCAGCTATAACAACCTCCTTTTCTTGCTGATCTCTGTGAGAAAACATATTTCTAAGTTTCTCATTACCCATTCTTAATAGACCATCGGATTTACCAATGAAACTTTTAATAAAAGCTTTAAGAATCTCATAGTCATCGCTTGGTCTCCTGCCCCGTTTGCCAGTTTTAATCGGAAGCCCAGCTTTACCAAGTTCATTGCGTATGTGCATTTTGGCTACAGCCGTACTCATTTTTTCACTAGTAATAGTATTCAGGGCTCGCATCTGAAAGTCTTTGGAATATTTCCCTAGTTCCGAAGCAGTCGTAAGGGAAATTTTTCCGTCTTCCAGCATTTTTATAATGGTCGAGTGAACATTACCCAACCGTAAGTGCTGTTGACCCCATGTGTCCGATCTGCCTAATGCTCTAGACACAGCAGATACTGACATCCCATGCTCTTTCATTATACGCTGGATCATTTCCAATATCTCAAGAGGGGTATGGTCCTCTTTGCAGAAATTGGCAACTGCTGAAATAAGGTAAGTGTCTTTCAAACTTCTTTTTTCTGCCACTTCGGATTTGATTTTACTTGAATTAGAAATTAAGGCAGAAAGCCACCTCCTCTCGCCGTCTCTGATTACGAAAGAAAATCCTTCGGGGTCGTTTTCTATCGGATCAAGTATGATTGAGGTAACCTGCTCCGACTCTCGAGATCTTGCTAATTCAAAAATAGAATACAAATTAAAGCATTTTCTTGGCTGATCGTATCTAGGACGGATACAACCAACATCAATCCAAGCAACTTGCCCAGCTGTTAATGTCACTTCATTTTGTTCTTTATATCTCTTCTTGAGATACTCTTCTTTAGAAAACCTCGCGAGTTCCTGCCGATGTTCTAGCGTCAATCTTCTCAACCCATCTGGTAAAATCTCCTTCTCGTAGGCTTGCCTTAAATTTTTTAACAGCGAAGAAGCGTCTTCTTCAGCAAAAGCCAAATGATCCTTGCATAATCCATGTAGCGGGTCGACGATAGATCCACTATCTCCATTTTTTCCGAGAGTGATGCATTTCCAGCATTTCCTCCACGGAGACGGACAGTTGTTTTTTCTGCAATACTCTTGGTTTTTGCGAAAAACTCCACTCTGCTGAAGACAAAAAGTCTTATCAGCCTTTTTGTCGCCTAGTAAAAAACAATCTACTTCAGGTACAGGTACTGTCTTTACTGTTTTCACCTTATTCCCCCCTTTTTAGTTATTAGTGAACATTATTGTTCCATGTTTAATCTAGCAATTACAATCGTTATGTCAATAACACGTTAAATTTTTCTTAGAAAATCATTGATTATTTTTTCTACTTGTTTCGCATTTTCAGTTTCCATTAATTTTACCCGAAGCTCTTTGGCTCCAGGAAAATCATTGACATATGCTTTAAAATGTTTTTTCATCACAGCAAAACTTTTATATTTAGGTCCTGAAAGTTCTTTATCGAAAATCTGTGTATGTTCTTTTAGGATTTTTAATTTATCCGAAATGGACGGAACATAAATTTCGTGCCCTTCGACTTCGCTCAGGACATTTTTCTTTGCAAAGAAAAATGGATTCCCAAAAACTCCACGGCCTATCATGACTCCATCACAACCGTACTCTTCATATTTCTTCCTAGCGTCATTAATGTCTACGACATCTCCATTGCCAATGAGTATTATATCTTTCCCGCTTTTTTTTATAAGTTCTTTTATTTTTTTAATATGATTCCAATGAGCTGGGACAAGGGATAGCTCTTTAGTAGTACGTAAATGAATCGTCAAGGCAGAGATATCCTCTTTTAACAATTCCCCTATCCAGACATCTATCTCTTCTTTATTAAAACCGATTCTTGTTTTGACTGATACTGGAATAGAGAGACCAGTAGCTTCTATCCCGGCATGAGCTGCCTCTATAATTTTTCTGGCAAGTACTGGATTTTTAATCAAACCAGACCCTGCTCCTTGGCTTACCACAGATTTATCAGGACAACCCATATTTATATCTATACCATCAAAACCAAGGCTAGCAATATACTGGCAAGCATGCTTCATATTTTCTGGATTGGCACCGAAAACTTGAGCCACGATAGGCCTTTCACTTTCTTTAAATTTCAGTATATGCGATAGCTTTTTTCTACCAAGTTTATCACATAGGCCATCAGCTGAGACAAATTCTGTCCAAAAGACAATCCTATTTTTGTTTTCTCTATTCTTGCCATATTTTGCCAATATAGAACGAAAAGCTATATCGGTAACATCCGACATAGGGGCCAAACAAAAGAATGGCTTTTCAAGATTCACCCAGAAGTTTTTTTTATTGGAATTTATCATAAACTTTGTTTCCAAATCTTAAATCAATGTATTGTAATGTTGAATATTTATTTTTGAATTTTGATTTTAAGGGTTCTGTATCTAGGGCTGCTTGTAAATTCTCTGCAACATTTTGAAAATCAGCATCAGCTCTAAGAATTATTTTTGGTGCCACTGTTAAAGGATTTCCACCTAAAAGAAATATTTCAATATCTCCATCATTTGTTGCGTATAAGGCAACAGGTTTTAACCCGAAGCCAATAAGTGTATCTTTAAATATAATTAATTGTTTAAAATTTTGTTTAGAAAAATAGGATTCAGATTGGGCACCATAGAATTTAAAATAAACATTTCCAGAAAAATATGGCGCTTCGTCAAAGACATAACCATTTTCATCTACAAAATAACATTGTTCTTCTGCTCCAGAAACTGGAACCACTCCACACCAAGTGTATTTTGCTTCTCGTTCAGCTAAAGATACTTCTAATGTCCTATTATTTTTAGGCGCTAAACTAATATCTTTAATTCTTTTGAATTCATTCAAAAGTTCTTTCTCAATATTATTTTTAGGATATAAAAAAATATTGGTCTTTGGAAAAATCCATAAATACTTTCCCGCGATTTGTTCCTGTATTGCATTATTTAATGTTTCTGTGTCTAAAACTTTATTGCCAAGAATCTCCACTTTACTGATATTCACACTCTGAAGACGAGAAAGAAAAGCTAATAATAAAAAAATTACCAAGACTCCCAACAAAAAGATAAAAATTTTATTTAAAAAAACTCTCTGTCTTCTTTTTTTTAATTCTAAAAGACCCGGAGAATTTAAAACGTTTTTTTTCATGATTTAGGCTTTAGGCTTTAGGCTTTAGGCTTTAGCTAGTTTCCTAGAGCCTAGAGCCTAGAGCCTATTTAATTATAAATTCCCTATCACCCATATATGGACGCAAAACTTCTGGAATTTTTATAGAACCGTCTGCTTGTTGGTAATTTTCTACAATCATAATCAAAGGTCTTCCGGAAAGGGCCGTGTTATTTAAGGAGTGAACGAATTTTAATTTACCATCTTCGTCACGATAACGAATATTCAACCGTCTTGTCTGAAAATCATGAAAGTAACTAGCAGAGCCAGTTTCCCGATAAGTATTCTCGGATGGCAACCATGCCTCAATGTCGTATTTTTTAACTTGCCCTAAGCCAAGATCTCCAGCACAATTTATCACTACATGATAAGGCAACCCTAACGCCTCCATAATTTCTTCAGTATTACGCTCGATCTCTTCATGAAAATTTACGGATTGCTCATGGGCTGCTTCACAAAGTACCACTTGTTCAAATTTATAAAATTCATGCACCCGGAGGATACCTTTTGTATCTTTACCATGACTTCCTGCCTCACGGCGAAATGCATCAGAGAATCCAAGCATCTTTATCGGCAAATCTTTTTTATCTAAAATTTCATTCATATAGTGTCCCATCATTGCGACTTCTGCTGTGCCCGCCAAATAATCACCATCTTGTGTTTTATATAAATCTTCTTCTCCCTGAGGAAGATATCCTGTACCTAAAAATACTTCCCGTTTCAACAAAGATGGAACTATCATCGGCACAAAATCTTCTTTTTTAGAAAAGAAATTCTGTACAAATTGCCACAAAGCAAATTCTAATAGTGCACCGTCACCTTTAAGAAAATATCCACGAAAACCAGCCACCTTCACCCCGCGTTCTACATCAATCATCCTCAAATTTTGCATTAATTCAATGTGATTTTTAGGAGTAAAATCAAATTTAGGAATTTCACCCCAAACTTTTATTTCTTGATTTTCGGCATCAGATACGCCTTCTGGTACAGACATATCTGGAACATTCGGTACTTGAACCATGATCTTCTGCCATTCTTCTATCGTAGTTTTTAATTTTTCTTCTTTCGCTTTGATGTCTTCCTTCACAGCCCTCATCTCTTCAATCAATTGAATTTTAGATGCTGGATCTTGGTCGCGAGATATGTCATTGGAAACTCTGTTTACTTCACTACGAAGTTCTTCTACTTCTTTGAGTTCTTTTAGTCGAGCATCATCGAGGACTATCAACGCATCAATATCTATCTCAATATTTTTTTTCTTCGCTCCCGCCTGCACGATATCTTTGTTTTCACGAATAAATTTTATGTCTAACATAGATATATAGTATACTATAATTTATGAAAATTCAAAAACTACCAAAAAATAAATTTCCCAAGGCACTTTTAGAAATTCCCCAACCACCAGAGGATCTCTGGATAATTGGCGAATTGCCTAAAGAAGAATTGATTTACTTGTCTGTCGTGGGTTCAAGAAAATTCACGTCTTATGGACGCGAAGCTTGTGAAAAAATAATCACCGGACTCAAAGGCTATCCCATAGTAATAGTTTCTGGTTTTGCGATGGGTATAGACACTATCGCGCACAAGACGGCAATGCGGGCAGGACTCACGACTATAGTCTTTCCCGGCTCAGGACTATCTGACGAAGCGATTTATCCAAAAACAAATGTAAGGCTGATGGAGGAAATTGTTGAAAACGGCGGGTGCTTGATTTCAGAATTTGAACCCGACTTCAAAGCGACATATTGGAGCTTTCCTATGAGAAATAGACTGATGGCTGGTATTTCAAAAGCAGTACTCATTATAGAAGCGGAAGAAAGATCAGGCACACTCATCACTGCGCGACTCACGACAGAATATAATAGAGATTTATTAGTAGTGCCTGGGTCAATCTTTTCTCCTAATTCAAAAGGGGTAAATAAATTACTGCATCAAGGCGCGACACCTGTCACTTCATCAGAAGATGTCTTAGAAGCGTTAGGTTTTGAACTTCCTAAAGATGAAGAAAAACAAGCAAAATTATTTTTAGATTTATCGCCTGAAGAGAAAAAAGTAACGGGTTTTTTACGTGAACCAATACCTCGAGATGATTTAATTCGCTCCTTAAAAATGCCTACACCACATGCTAATGCGCTCTTATCTGTAATGGAAATAAAAGGATTAATCAAAGAAGAAATGGGTGAGATAAAATTAATATAATTTAACAAAAATTTGCATTGAAAAACAATTTCGTGTAATACTTACGACTAATGAAATTATTAATTGTTGAATCACCATCAAAAGCAAAAACTATTGAGAAATATCTCGAAGGCGCTTCCTCCAATTCGGCGGACAAGTTTACTGTGCGTGCATCTGTTGGACACATTCGTGATTTACCAAAATCAAATAAGCAAGCTATTGATATCGAAGGGGGGTTTATTCCGCATTATGAAATTTCAAAAGGCAAAGAAAAAGTGGTACATGAACTTCAAGGACTGGCAGAAAAAGCAAATGAGATACTTTTAGCGACAGACCCTGATCGTGAAGGAGAAGCTATCGCTTGGCACATTGAAGAACTACTAAAACAAGATAAGAAGGTCAAGGCGCCTATTGCGCGAGTAGCCTTTCACGAAATTACTAAGGAGGCAGTAGAAGAGGCATTAAAACATCCAAGGAAAATAGATACAGATTTACGTAAAGCTCAAGAAGCGCGTCGAGTACTCGACAGATTAGTAGGATATGATCTAAGTGGGCTTATCTGGAAAAAAGTAAGATACGGGCTTTCTGCTGGTCGTGTTCAATCCCCTGCACTTCGAATAATAATGGAACGTGAACGCGAGATTCGTGCTTTTGTTCCTGAAAAATTTTGGAAAATATTTGGCTTATTCGAAACACAGAAAAAAGAAAAAATTACTCTGACTTGTTCCGAAGAACCACGAGATGAAAAATTATTTGAAAAAATAATGACCGAGGGTAAAAAAGGTATTTGGACAATAAAAGGAGTAAAAGAGACCGAACAAAAACGTTCTCCCCGCGCGCCCTTCACTACTTCTACTCTTCAACAAACAGCTAGTTCACGACTTGGATATTCCCCTTCACGCACCATGCAAATAGCGCAAAAACTTTACGAAGCTGGGCATATCACCTATATGCGAACAGATAGCACAAATCTTTCTTCCGCTGCTCAAAATCAAATTATTTCTTTCGTAAAAAAAGAATATGGAAATAATTATGCAGAAGCTAGAATCTATAAAACAAAATCAAAAAATGCTCAAGAAGCACACGAAGCAATTCGGCCGACTCATGTAGAAAAATTGCAAGCAGGTACAGATGATCAAAGTAGATTGTACAGACTTATTTGGGAACGCACTGTGTCATCCCAAATGACAGATGCGAAATTACTCAAAACAAAAGTTACTGCGAACATAGAAGGTCATGAAGATATACCAGAATTTGGAGCAGTCGGATCCCGTTTACTTTTCCCTGGCTGGCTCGCTGTAGATACTGGCGCACGAAGTGAAGACGTAGAACTTCCACTTTGCATACAAGGAGAAAAATTAAAATTACTTGAATTGAGTGGAGAAGAAAAATTTACTGAACCTCCAAATAGATATTCAGAAGCAGGATTAATTAAAGAACTTGAAGCAAGAGGTATCGGTAGACCTTCAACTTACGCATCTATAATGAGAACTATAGAAGATAGAGGATATGTAAAAAAAGAAGGAAAAACATTATTCCCGACTGACGTAGGCGAAGTAGTATCAGATTTCTTAGAAAAACATTTTGCTAATTATATTTCTGATACCTTTACGGCAGAAATAGAAGATGAATTAGATGAAATATCTAGAGGTGAACGCGAATATGAAAAAACATTAAGAGATTTTTATATTCCTTTTTCAAAAGACGTAAAATCAAAAGAAAAATTAGAAAAAGCAACAAATCTAGGTGAAGCACCAGAAAATATAAAATGCCCAAAATGTAATAGTTCTATGATTATCAAACTTTCTCGTGGGGGTAAATTTTATTCCTGTTCAAAATATCCAGATTGTGAAGGAGCTTTGATGCTTGATGGCACAGAATTAAAAGGGCCTGAAGAAACGGGAGAAATGTGCCCTCTGTGTGGTCAAAAAAAAGGTAAATCAGGTGGAGGAAAATTAGTCGTCAAACAAAGACGTGACGGTACTGGAACTTTTATTTCTTGCTCGCGTTATCCGAAATGTAAATTTATTAAAAAAGACGAAGCTGAAGAAGCCAAAAAACGTACTGGAGTTATTTGTCCAACTTGTAAAAAAGGAGATATCTCAGAGCGACGTGGTAGATTTGGAATTTTTTATTCTTGTTCAAATTATCCAGATTGTAAATTTGCAATGAAAGCAAAACCAACTGGTAATATCTGTAAGGAGTGTGGGAGTTTAATGATGGAAGGCACAAAGACTATAGGAGAGCGATGTAGTAAAAAAGATTGTCCAAACTTTCGCCCAGACAAAATAAAGAAAATTGAAGACTAAATAAATAAGTGTTATCATTTGGATATGGAAAACCATATTAAGGATATACTTAATCTAAAAGGAGAATTAAAGCCAAAAGAGTTAGCTTTAATTGAACATGCTTATATTTTTGCAGAGAAAGCACACACGGGCCAAAAGAGACTCAACGGTGAACCTTATTTTGTACACGTCTTAGAAACTGCAAAAATTTTAGCTCAACTCGGAATGGATAGTAAAACCATAGCGGCTGGCCTTCTACATGATGTACTAGAAGATACTCCTGTCACTGAAGAAGAAATGCAAAAAGAATTTTGTGATGAAATAGTTTTTTTAGTGAAAGGTGTTACAAAACTTGGAACTTTAAAATATCGCGGACACGAAAGACATGTAGAATCTTTACGTAAATTTTTTATCGCAATGGCAAATGATCTACGTGTGGTTGTTATTAAATTCGCTGATAGACTACACAACCTACGTACTTTACAATATGTAAGAGGAGATAAAAGAGCTCGAATAGCCATAGAATCAATTGAAATTTATGCTCCCCTTGCAAACAGACTTGGGATGGGAAAACTTAAAGGTGAAATAGAAGATGCCGCTTTTCCATATGCTTATCCTGAAGAATACGTAAAAACAGAGGAAATTCTTAAAGAAAAAAAAGAGCTTTATGAAAAAAATTTAAAAGAAGTAAGTGAAAAATTACAAAAAGAACTAGAAAAAAATAAAATAAAATTTATAGAAATTGATTATCGAATAAAACACAAATATAGCCTATATAAAAAACTTTTAAAATATGATATGGATATAGATAAAATCTATGATATCGTAGCTTTGCGTGTTGTTGTCAATACTGTTGAAGATTGTTATCGGATCTTGGGATTAATACATTCTATTTGGAATCCATTACCCGGAAGAATTAAAGATTTTATTGCTATTCCAAAACCAAATGGCTATAGATCTCTGCATACGACTATTTTTACCGGCTTAGGAGAAGTCGCAGAAATTCAAATAAGAACTAAAGAAATGCATACTGAAGCAGCTTATGGTGTCGCCGCGCATTTTGCCTACAAAGAAAAAGGTGAAAAGAAAGTTGGAGATGATAAAAATAAATTTAAATGGATTGAAGAATTAAAGGAACTTAATTATTCTCCCGATGATCCAAAAAAATTCATCAACCATTTAAAAATGGATTTTTTTAATGATCGTATTTTTATTTTTACCCCAAAAGGAGACGTGATTGATTTACCAGAAGACTCGAGTCCGATAGATTTTGCTTACTCCATACATACAGATATTGGAGATCATATTTCTGGAGCTAAAATAAATAGTAAAATGTCTCATATTTTTACAAAATTAAAAAATGGAGACATTGTTGATATAGCAACAAAAAAAGATTCCAAACCTTCCAGTAAATGGCTTGAGTACGCCAAAACATCTCTTGCAAAAAAACACATAAAATCATATTTAGAGAAAAATAGTCTCCTCTCCAAGCTTATGTCTTTTGGTCGTTCTTAGACGCTAAAATTAGAAATATTATATAAATCAGACTCACTCTCATTTGCTTTTTCTATTTCCTCTTTTGACCTATCATCGAGTGGTGCTTCCTCAGCGCCTAAAGCGCTAGTTTCCAGAGTTTCCAGCACTTTAGGTGCTGTATTTTCTACTTCGTTTGCGATATGATTCTCTAGCATTTCACCCGGGTTTTTTTCAATTTCTCCTTTTTTTATCAAATCTAAAATTGTCCTTAAATCTTCAGTAGAAAAAAAGTCAATTTTAATTTGTCCACCTAATTCTTTTCTATCTATATGAACACGTGTACCTAATTTTTCTTGAAATTCTTCTTCTAATTCAGTAATTTCCGGATCTGGCATAAATTCTTTCTTGCGGACACGATCATAAGCTATTTTTCTCGCTAGTCTTTCTGCTTCACGCACAGTAATTTTCTTGTAAACAATTTCTTTAAATAAAACTAGTTGTTCTTGGGGATGATCCGCAAGCATTAAAATCGGCCTAGTATGTCCTTCGGTAATTTTTCCTTCAGACAAACCATTCAAAATTTCTTCTGGTAGAGTTAAAATACGCAAAGTGTTTGAAACATATTCTCTACTTCTGCCCATTTTTTTTGCAACTTCATTATGGGTAAATTTAAATTCAGTAACTAAACGAAAAAAAGCTCGAGCTCTATCGACGACATTTAAATCTTCACGTTGCAAATTTTCAATAATAGCAAGCTCGAGTTTCATTAAAGCCGTATCCCCTGTGCGAATTACAGCCGGTACTTGCGACACCATTGCGATCTTGGCAGCTCGAAGCCTACGCTCTCCAGCTATTAATTCATATTCTGTTACTAATCCATCACCACCTTCTTTTTCTACTTCTACTCGAGAAACTATCAGTGGCTGAAGAACTCCATATTGTTTTATAGATTCAGCTAAATCAACTAACCTAGCTTCATCAAAATCCCGCCTTGGTTGATAGGGGTTTGGTTTTATTTTATCGGTATCAATCCAAAAAATTGAATTGGAATATAAATTTGACATGTTTTATTTTAGCATAAAAATTTTATTTTAAACAATTGATTTTACTGTGTTTTTTATGTAGAATGTGAACATTGCCCAGGTGGCGGAATTGGTAGACGCGATAGACTCAAAATCTATTGATGGCAACATCATGAGAGTTCGATTCTCTCCCTGGGCACAGAGTAGGCAAATTTATTTGCCTACGTGGAGGAATCGAAAGGATTTTCGTTGCTGAATGAAATGAAACCGAAAATCACCTGGCTATGTAATAGCCGATTCTCTCCCTGGGCACATAAAAAAATGGAACATAAAAAAATACAATTATGTAATTCAATTGACTTTCAGGTAAATGGTGGGAAAAAATTGAGTGGAACTATAAAAACCAATTTCTCTAAAAATGGCTCGGTGGGGCTGCTTTGCGCTTCTCTATTGAACAAAGGTACGACTACTCTTCACGGCATTGCTAGAATTGAAGAAGTAAATAGGGTGATCGAAATACTAGAGAGTATCGGTGTAAAAATCAAATGGCAAGATCAAAATACTGTTACAATCACACCTCCTAAAAAATTTAATTTAAAAAATATAAATGTCGAGTCAGCCATCAAAACACGCTCCATTGTTATGTTGATGGGCCCACTCGTTCACATGCTCTCCTCTTTTTCTTTACCTCATGCGCAGGGTTGCAGCCTAGGCAAGCGTACAGTTGCTGCTCATGTTTATGCCTTAGAAAACTTAGGAGTAAAAATAAAAACTACAGCCGAAAATTATGAAATCTCTGCAAAAAAATTAAGACCAGCCGAAATAGTGATGTATGAATCTGGAGATACTGCCTGCGAAAATATCTTAACAGCCGCTGCTCTGATTCCTGGAATTACAACCATTTCTTTTGCTAGCGCAAACTATATGGTTCAGGAAATCTGTTTTTTTCTTGAAGCCTTGGGTGTAAAAATAGACGGCATAGGTACGGCCACCTTAGTTGTCCATGGAATAAAAGAAATAAATAAAGATATTGAATACTGGAACAGTGAAGACCCTATTGAGTCTATGATGTTTATCTCTGCTTGCGTTATCACGGATTCAAGACTCACCATCACCAGATGTCCAATAGATTTTCTTTCTTTAGAACTAGAAAAGTTAAAAAGAATGAATTTAAAATATAAAATACTAAAAAAATATTATTCATACAACAATCGTACCAAACTTGTAGATATTGAAATATTTCCTAGTAAATTAAAAGCGTTGGATGATAAGATTCATTCAAACCCTTATCCCGGAATAAATATAGACAATCTACCTTTTTTTGTACCCATAGCTATCCGAGCAAAGGGGCAAACTATGATCCATGACTGGGTTTATGAAGATCGTGCGATTTATTTTACTGAACTAAATCGACTAGGGGCAAATATTACTCTTGCTGACCCTCATCGAGTGTATATTCAAGGTGGAACACCGCTCAAAGAAGCTCAAGTCGTATGCCCTCCAGCCCTTCGCCCTTCGATGGTTATCCTTATTTCTATGCTAGCCGCCCCTGGAACCTCAATTCTTCGTAATGTCTATATGATAAATCGTGGTTATGAAGAAATAGCCAAAAGATTAAACTCTATCGGTGCGGATATTAAAATTTTAAAATAAAGCTTATGAAGAAAAGGAACTTTTTGCGGGGTTTTGCGAGCGACGGCGAGCAAACTTCAGGAATTTTTAAACTTAAAAAATTCCGTACCAAAAAAAAGTTACCTTTTCTTCATAAGCCTACGATCATCGTTGTGTTAGGTCAAACAGCTACTGGTAAAAGTGATTTAGCAGTTAAAATTGCCAAAAAGATTAACGGAGAAATTATTTCTGCTGATTCTAGGCAAATCTATAAAAATCTTGATATTGGTACAGGGAAAATTACTAAAAAAGAAATGAAAAGTATTCCACACTATTTACTTGATGTTGCAAACCCTAAATATAAATTTACAGTGGCAGAATATCAAAAACTAGTAGAAGAAAAAATAAAAGAAATATTAGCTCGCGGTAATACGCCTATAATTTGTGGAGGAACAGGATTTTATATTGACGCTATTACTAAGGGTATAATCTTTCCAGAAGTTCCGCCCAACAAAAACCTCAGAAAAATTTTAGAAAAGAAATCAGAAATAGAATTATTTAAAATATTAAAAAAAATAGATTCAGAAAGAGCTAAAAATATAGACATAAAAAATAAAGTCAGAGTGATCAGAGCAATAGAAATAGCGAAAGCATTAGGCAAAGTACCTAGGGCGGAGGCAACGCCTCCGCCCTATAAATTTATAAAAATTGGATTATATTTGCCACCAGATGAATTAAAAAAGAAAGTAGAGAAAAGAGTAAAAAAAATGTTTAAAGATGGTTTGCTTAATGAAATTAAAAAACTCAAAAAAACTGGTGTGTCGGATAAAAGATTAAAAGAATTAGGTTTTGAATATTATAATCCAACACCAGAAAAAGTGATTTCAGAAACTCTTAAATACGCCAAACGCCAAATGACTTGGTTCAAGCGAGATAAGGAAATAAGGTGGCTTGACGCGTCAAAATCTGTTACAACAAAAAAAATTATAACCTATTCGACAAACTCAGGGTCATAGTGATAAAATAGAACCATGAAAACATTTATACATTTTGTTGTTTCGACTATCGCAATATTAATAACAGCTTATATTTTGCCTGGAGTGCAGGTGAATGGCCTACTTGCAGCATTTGTCCTCGCAGTTGTGCTCGGAGCAATTAACTTAATCTTGCGCCCAATACTTATATTTTTAACCTTACCTATTACGATATTAACGCTTGGGCTTTTTGTATTAGTTATAAATGGTCTGCTTGTAATGCTCGCAAGTTACATTGTACCTGGATTTGTGGTAGATAGTTTCTGGTCTGCTTTTCTATTTGGTATCGTAGTCGCAGTAGTGAATTGGGTTTTCGAAGTATTTGAAAAAGAGGAATAATCCTAAAAAATATTCCTTAAATTTTAAACGGATTAAAATTCGTATCTTTGTCGTAGAAATCTTCTCCTTCTTCCCTCTTTAAAAACTTCACAACTTTGTAAGTTGCTGGTGTGAACAACACCTCCACAGCTGTTTTAAATATATAATTAGAAATTATCAAAGTAAGAAGTAGAGAGTTAGGAAAAATACCCCAAAAAGCTATTAGGATAAAAAGCGTGCTATCCACAAACTCTCCAACCACTGTGGATCCTATCGTCCTAGCCCAAAGCATTTTGCCTTCGGTCCATATTTTCATCTTGGCTAAAATAAATGAATTAGAAAATGCTCCAGAAAAATAAGCGATCAAACTAGCTATCACTATCCTAGGGGTAAGCCCTAAAATTGCATCATAGGCGGCTTGATTGTCCCAGCCAGCTGCGGGAGGAAGTTTGCCCACTACAATAAAAATAACTGACATCAATAAAGCCATAAAAAACCCAAGCCATATAACGTTTCTGGCTCTTTTATAACCATAAACTTCAGTCAAAATATCTCCAAAAATATAAGAAAGCGGGAAAAGCAAAGTTCCTCCGTCAAAAACGAACCATTTTAAATCCACTAGCTTTGTCGAAGCCACATTTGAAATCAATAAAATAGAAACAAAGAATACACTGATAGCCCCTAAGTATTTATAATTTTTTTGCATATATTATTTTTTTATATTATTTTTAATCCACCACTTATTAATAAAGTCTGCGGGCGATGAGGGGGTAATCTTTCCTTACAGGAACAGTATACCTTTTCAATTCAGCTTTGCTGAATAATGAAAAGCTTTTCGTTTCCCTCACACAAGCAAAGCAGTTTGCTTGTTCTCGCCCGCAGTTTTTCACTGCGTTCAAAAACTGCGGGCGATGAGGGAATCGAACCCCCGCCAAAGGATTTGGAGGCCTTCGTTCTACCACTAAACTAATCGCCCTTATAATATCAAATAAAAAACGACCAACGGTCGTCTTTAGTATAGCAGAAACGCAGGAAAAATCTACTTTTTTACCTCCTTATGTTTCGTCTGCTTTCGACACCATTTACAGAATTTTTTAAGTTCAATTTTTTTGGTGACGAGTTTCTTGTTTTTGCTGGACCAGTAATTTATACGTTTGCAAGTCCCACATCCGAGTTTTATAAGTCTATCTTGTGACATGTATATAGATTAATATAAAAAATAAGAAAATGCAACCCCGAATAGAGCAAGCACGGTACGGGCATGGCTTATATAATCACCCTAGGCAACAATGCGCTAATACGCGTAGTTACCTCATAATTAATAGTATTAATTCTCTCTGCCATCTCTTCGGCTGTAATTTCCTCGCCACCTTGTTTGCCTAAAATCACCACTTCATCTTCTAATTTAATTTTAGATAAATGACTCACATCTACCACAAACATATTCATAGAAACTCTACCCAATATTTTGCATCTAGTACCACCAATCAATACAAAACCATTATTAGAAAAACCTCGATCAAATCCATCCGCATAACCTTGTGGGATAATGGCAACTTTCGTTTCTTTTTTAGTTTTGTAAGTTAACCCATAACCAATAGTTCTTCCCTTCGGTAAAATTTTAATTTGCGCAACTTTTGTTTTCCAAGTAAGCACTGGTTTTAATTTAATTTTATTTTTATACAAATGTTCTAAATGTTCTGAAGGCCACATACCATACATGCCGATACCTAGACGAATAATTGAATTAATACCCTGTCCTTTTTCATAAACTAAAAGTCCAGATGTCGCTGATATGTGTGTTTGGAGACCAGCCTCGCCAAGTCTAGGCGGGTTTTTAAAACCAAATTTTTCTGCTAACGATAAAGCTTTTTGATATTCCTTGATCTGTTTTTGTGCATGAGTAAAATTCGAAGTATCTTCAATGTTTGCAAAATGCGCATAAGCACCTATGAGTTTTATAAATTTACTTTTCTTTATTTCTTCAAAAACTTTTGGTAGTTCGCTTAATAAAAACCCTTCACGCCCTAAATATGCATCTATGGGTAAATGAATTTCTTGAATTTTTCCAGCGATCTCCGCTATAGCGGAGATCGCTTTTAATTGCTCTAAAGAAAAAACAGTTAAAATACATTTAAGTTTAATAGCGTGTATTAAATCTGATCTTTGAATATAACCCAAAACAAGAGTTTCTTTCTTGCTTACTTTTCTGAGTAATTTTAATTCCTCAAAACTATCAACTTGAAAATAATCCATATATGGCTCAAGAATCTGAACTATCTCATTTTGTCCATGACCATAAGCATTGCCCTTTATCGCAATAGAAAATTTAGTTCCCTTTTTAGCTAAATTTTTAAATTGCTTGATATTATGAACCAAGTTTTTTTTAGAAAGTTCAATATAAGATAGAGATAGATTATTTTTCATAGTTCGGTATTACTCACTATGACCCTGAATTAGTTGAAGGGCCACAATACAATTACTTAACTGTTGTTTGTAATTTTTGGTCTCTTTCAAAACGCTCTATGGCAAGCTCAAGTAGTCTATCTAAAAGTTTAAAAGAGGAAACACCACTTGCTTCCCATAATTTTGGATACATACTAATATCTGTAAATCCCGGGATCGTATTTATTTCATTCACTAAAATATCCCCATTTTTTTTAAGGAAAAAATCCACCCTACTCATCCCCTCACAATTAAGCGCCTGAAATGTTTTAATGGCTAATTCCTGAATTTTTTTTGTCGTTTTTTTATCAATTTTCGCTGGAATCACTGCCACCGATCCTTCATCTATATATTTTGCGTCATAAGAATAAAAATCTTGATTAGCGATAATTTCACCTGGTATAGATGCCATAGGCGTATCGTTTCCTAGTAATGCGCATTCTATCTCACGTCCATCGATAAATTCTTCAATAATTACTTTTGTATCAAACTTAAAAGCTTCACTCATAGCTTTTTTAAATTCCTTTTCATTTCGTACTTTACTGACTCCGACCGATGAACCCATATTGGCTGGCTTTATAAAAAGTGGCAAACCAAGTTCTTTTTTAATTTTACTAAAATTTATTTTATCACCCAATTTAATAGTGATAAATTTTCCAATAGGAATGCCAGCATCTCGCAAAAGTCTTTTAGTAACATCTTTATCCATTCCAACCGCTGAACCGAGCACACTAGGCCCCACGAAAGGAACACTTGCAAGCTTTAAAAGTCCTTGCATACTACCATCTTCACCGAAAGGTCCATGCATAACTGGAAAAATCACGTCAAAATTCTTGAGATCATTAAAATCAAATTTCCCGTCTTTATTTATTTTTATTGGAGTTATGTGATATTTTGTTTTATCTAACGCTTTTATCACGTTGCTAGCAGATTTAAGCGACACTTCATGTTCCGCCGATTTTCCTCCCAAAAGCACTCCGATTTTAATCTTTTTATTTTTCATAAGCAATATTATACCTAAATTATTTTAAAATCGCACTCTCTAAATCCTTCGGAACATTTGTTAAATTTTTGTAACCATTTTTGGTAATTAAAACCATATCCTCTATTCTTACTCCACCAAAGCCTTTTAAATATATTCCCGGCTCTACAGTCATCACGCATCCTGAGGGAATAATGTCTTCACTTTTTGGTTTAAAATTTGGCCATTCGTGAATGACCGTGCCGACACCATGACCCAAACCATGAAGAAATTTATTTTTATATCTTTTATTCAAAAAATCTCTAGCAGATTTATCTATTATTTTCGCTCGTCGTTCACCTTTATTTATTTTATCTAAAGCAAGATTTTGAGCTTTCAAAACACTCTCATAAATTTTCTTTTGCTTTAAGTTGGGATCGCCCCAAAAATAAGTCCTCGTCATGTCAGAACAATAGTGATTTACTGTGCATCCAAAATCAAGCATTATAATATCCCCTTTTTTTAATTTTGTTTTACCGGGCTCATGATGAATATTGGCAGTATTTTTACCAAAAGAAACAATTGGTGAAAATGCCAAAATGGGCGCACTGTATTTCGCAAATCTAGTAGTGATAAACTCTGCTATCGTAATTTCTGTTACTCCTGTTTTTAAAGTTTTTAAAACATCACTCAAAACTTCTTCACTAATTCTTTGCGCTTTGATAATATTTGCAAGTTCTTTCTTGTTTTTAACAGCCCTAATTTCATGAATTAGTTTAGTTTTTCTCATTTTTAAAATAACTTAACTACATCATGGTAAGTGACAACAACCATAAGCAATATTAAAATACCAAAACCAATTATATTTGCAGTATTTGCAACTTTTGGGTCAATACGTGATCCTTTTATTTTTTCAATTAATAAAAAGAAAAGTCTTCCACCATCGAGAGCTGGAAATGGTATCAGATTAATGATTGCTAGATTTATTGAAATTAAAGCGGAAAAAGATAAAAGGTAAACAAAGCCAAATTGATAGGCATCACCAACAATGCCCACCATACCGACAGGGCCAGCTACAGAAGCAAAACTCCCCTTTCCTTGTATACCCTCTTTTATAAGCGTGTAAAGCCCTACAGCAGTATTTTTGGTCATAGACCAATTCAACTTCATTCCCTCTAAAAGTGCAGTAAAAAAGGGCAATTTTGCTACACCAATTTCGTCCATTGAAATTCCAATAATAAATTCTCCATTATTTTCTTTAGGATTTATTTTAACAATATTTATTTCAGGATTTTTTTCTCTCGTATATCCTATCTCTATTTCTCTACCCTCACCTTCAACCACAAAAGATTTTATGGTTTCAGGACTTATAAAAGTTGTAAAATTATTATCATTTTTTATACTTATTATTTTATCACCGATTTTGAGTCCAGCATTTTCAGCGGGAGATTTTGGTAAAATGGAAACTATTACTAAATGCACATCTTGAAGCTCATAATCCGTAACTTTATTATTAACCGACGTTGGAAGTCCAGACATAAAACCAATAGAAAATAAAAGCCATGCCAATAAAAAATTAGCGAAAATCCCAGAAAAAAGTACTATGGCTTGTTGCCATTTTGGTTTATTGACAAAGCTTCTATCTGCATTAGGGCCACTCATGTTCTCTTCATTAGGATTCTCGCCAAAAATCTTCACAAAACCACCCAAAGGCAATAAATTAAAACTATATTCCGTCTCTCCTTTTTTAAAACTAAATAATTTTGGTGGAAAACCGAAACCAAATTCATCTACCCTAATACCAAATTTCTTCGCAGTAAAAAAATGCCCAAACTCATGGACGAGGACTAACACCAATAAAATAATGATAAAAATTACAATGCTCATACTATTAACCCATTACTTCTTTTTCTTTTTTTTCAAAAGATGCTTCTAAATTACCATTTATTTCATTGACAATTTTTTGTAATTCTTCTTTGGCGCGGAATTTTTCATCTTCTGTCATTTTACCTTCTTTTTCTTTGGCTTCTATGTCACTCAAAATAGACTCACGTTCTCGTCGTACGACAATCCTTTGTTCTTCCAATTTTTCTTTTAAAACTTTTACAAGGGTTTTTCTTGTATCAGTCGTTAGTTGTGGAAAAATAACTCTTATCCCTAAATCATCAGTCGCCACAGATAATCCAAGGTTGGAACCAACAATAGCCTTTTCAATCATTTTTACCTGAGACTTATCCCAAGGAGCTATACGTAATGTTTTTGGATCTTCGATAGATACAGAAGCTACATTCTTTAGTGGAACGTATGAGCCATATGATTCGATAGATACACTATCGAGTATCATGGGCGATGCTCGTCCGATATTAAGCTGACTATATTCCTTGCCTAAAAACTCCTCTACCTTTTTAAGCTCCATTTTAAAATTTGAAAAATTGTATTGCATAACTCTATGTTAACATATTTGGTGTAATTAATGCCACAGACTCCATTAGACTTTTTGTGGATGAACCTGGCATACGAAGAAATTCGCGAACTTTGAAAAAATGTTTAAACAGTTTAGTGTCAAAGACCGTCTTTGACATTTTTTTATGTAGGATAAATTCTAGTGCATTTAAAAATTTTAAAGCTTTAGATCTAGCAGAATCAAGTAGCGCAATGTCATTCTCATCTCCCGCCACAGCGGATAAATCCTCAGATACAGTGAGTAATTCTTTAATAAATTCAATTCTATTTTTTAAAGGCATTGCAATAAATTTTTCTGCCTCTTTTGCGTCTTCTGATAAACCTATTTTGTTTGAAATTAAATAAAATCTAGAAACAAAAGTTTTTAAAAGAATGTTAGCGTCTGGAATTATTAAAAAGAAGTGCGTATTTTCTATCGGTTCTTCAAACATTTTTAATAAACTATTCTGTGCCTCTAAAAGAAAACTGTTGGCATAGATAATAAATATTTTTTTAGCCGAAGAAAGACCTTTTTGTACTCCATAAGATTTTAAATTCCGAGCATCCTCAATTTTAAAAGAATCCAAATTTATACGAATAAAATCAGAATTACCCACAGTCTTTATTCCTAAACCTTCTAAAAAACTAATAATTTCGGGCACAACTTCATCCCGCTCACCCTCTATTAAATACGCATGATGTAAATTATTCTTATCTAAATAGTTTAAAATGCTCATATTTCTTATGACTATTTTTTACTTAAAACTGTTTTTTTGTAAACATCCAAATGCTCAAGAGCGATACCTGTACCCTTAACCACACAAAAAAGAGCGTCTTCAGCCAGGGTGGCCTTCACCCCGGTTTTTCTATAAACCAAATCCGTAAGATTTCGTAATTGAGAAGAACCGCCTGTCATAACAATCCCATGATCAATAATATCAGAAGCAAGCTCAGGTGGGGTTTCTTGCAAGACATCTTTGACAGCTTTTATTATTTGTTTTAATTCGTTATCTATTGCTTTAACTATTTCATTAGTTCCTACTTGAGCAGACCTCGGTAACCCCTGAATAAAATCCCTACCCTTGATGGTCACATGAAGTTCTTCTTCTAAAAGAACAGCGGCGCCAATTTTAATTTTTACCTCTTCGGCTGTTCTATCACCAATTGCTAAATTAAAAGTTTTTTTAATATAATCTGCTATTGCTTGATCTATTTTATTCCCAGCACACTTCACTGAAGTGGAAGACACTATCCCCCCGAGTGAGATTACTGCTACATCTGTCGTACCCCCACCAATATCTACAATCATATAACCTTTTGATTCATAAATTGGAATTCCCGCACCAATGGCTGCCAATATGGGCTCTTTGACTACATAAGCATTTTTAGCACCTGCACGTATCGCTGCTTCGACGACAGCTCGTCTTTCTGTAGAGGTCACACCAGCAGGAACAGAGATCATCACATCAGGTTTAAAAAAATTAAACTTACCCATCGCTTTACTTATAAAATAACGAAGCATTGCCTCCGTTACTCGATAATCCGCGATAACTCCATCTTTCATTGGACAATAGGTAATTATTGATTCTGGAGTTTTACCGATCATGTCTTTTGCCTCAAAGCCGATCGCTAAAATTTTGTTATCTTGTTCGGAAACTGCTACAACTGAAGGCTCATTTAAAACAATACCTTTGCCTGGTACGAACACTAAAGTATTGGCTGTTCCTAAATCTATCCCTAATTTATGTGAAAAAAAACCCATAAAAGCAATATAACATATTTTTATGTTAGAATGAAATGTAAACTACGAGCCCTAAGCTACACAACTACGAGCTTAACGCCACACAATTTTATGAAAATTATATCTATCATACCACTTAAAAAAAGTACTCCAAAAGGTGATTTGACCTATTTTACCAGTTTAAATATAGCTGTTGGAAATATCGTATCTGTTCCGATAAGAAATAAAGAAACCTTGGCATTGGTTACCTCTAGCGAAGAATTAAAAGAAGAAAAAAGCAAGGTAAAAAATATGAATTTCAATCTAAAAAAAGTTACTAAAGATAAAGGGAGTTCGGTTTTTTTAAAAGAATTTCTAGAAACAATTTTTGATACAAGTAAATATTTTGCTCAAAATAAAAACAGTACCGTCGCTTCATTGATTCCTAATATTTTTATAGAGGAATATGATAAAATCGCCCAGACTAAAGTCGGGATCCCAATAGAGGTCGGGATAAAAAACAACCAAAATCTAAAAGCTGAAAAATTATTATTTCAATATCCATTACAAGATCGTATTTCTATATACAAAACTCTCGTTCGTGAATCATTTGCCAGAAATAAATCTATCTTTATGGTTCTTCCAACTCAGACAGATATTGAAAAATTTACTAACCAATTATCAAAAGGAATTGAACAATTTACTTTTTCTATACATAGTGGAATAAATGCAAAAAAAAATTTAATAACTTATGAAAAAATAATAAATTCTACTCACCCAATCTTGATTATCTGCACCCCGATATTTCTATCTATTCCTAGAAAAGATATCGGCACCGTGATTCTAGAACACGAAAGTTCAAATGTTTATAAAATGATAAACAAAATACATGTTGATTTACGGGTTTTTGTAGAGATTTATGCTTCAAAAATAAATGCAAAATTTATCATGGCAGATGAAATACTACGTTATGAGACAATTGGAAGAAAAGACATAGATAATTTAAATCCCTTATACCCATTATCTTTTAGAATTGATTTTCCCGGCTCAATAAACATTTTAGGTAAAGAAAAGATAGAAGGAAAAAAATTCCAAATATTTAATGATCAAAGCATAAAAGAAATAAAATCGGCATTAGAAAATAAAAAAAGTGTCTTCATTTTTTCTTTAAGAAAAGGATTAGCGACCATGACTGTGTGTAAGGACTGCGGAGAATCCGTAGGTTGTGAAAAGTGCGGAGCCCATTTAGTACTTTACACATCACATCAAAATAAAAAAAGGATGTTTGTGTGCAATAGATGTCAAACAAACATGGAAGGAGATGTTTCCTGTGCTTCCTGTAGAAGCTGGAACCTATTACCACTTGGCATTGGGACTGATACCGTATTTGAAGAAATGGAAAAGTTTTTTCCAAAAATTAAAATTTATAAACTAGACAAGGAATCTGCAAAAACAGCTAGTGGTGCTAAAAAAATCATAAAAGAATTTGAAGAAAATCCAGGATCAATATTAATAGGCACAGAAATGGTATTCTTTTATCTTAAAAACAAGATTCCGCTTTCAATTATTGTTTCTTTTGATTCACTTTGGAGCATCCCAAATTTTAAAATGGGAGAAAAAATTATACAAATAATACTTTCAACAATTGAAAACACCACAGATAAACTTATTATCCAAACTAAAAATGAAAATGATCCTGCGATCCTTGCTATTAAAGCAGGAAATTTATTGTCTTTTGTGCGAGAAGAGTTAGAAGATAGGCGTAAATTATCTTATCCACCATATAAACGTTTCATAAAAATCACATATTTGGGTGATAAAGAACAAACAATTAAAGCAAGAAAAATATTGGAAGAAATTTTTAAAGAATATTCTCCTGAAATTTTTAGCGGATTTTTAGCTAAAAATAAAAACAAATATGTGACAAACGTATTGATAAAAATTGATACTAAAAAATGGTCCATCCAAGAAATTTCCCCTAATTCTTCTATCGATGAAAATCTTTTAACTAAACTTCTTTCTCTCCCATCATCTTTTGAAATTTTTATAGATCCAGAAGATTTGTTGTAAATTTAATGTAATCTTACTTTGAATTATGAAACTTTGTCGCAGGCGCAGTTTTCTGGAAGCATTGCGCAGGCGGGCGCGCCGAGCATAGCAAAAAATCAGCAGATTTTTATGTGTGCTGACAGAAAACTTGTGCCAAGTAAAAGTTTCGTAATTAAAAGTAAACTTACGAAACAATAACCACGAATTCCCCTCTTTGTTTCTCTTTATTTTTTTGAAAATATTCCAGAACTTCTGCTGGTGTTCCAGTCTTAAACTCTTCATAAATTTTTGTCAGCTCACGAGCAACACAGACTTTTTTCTGATTCTCTTTGGGGCAAAATTTTACAAGAGATTCTAGTGTTTTAATAATCCTATGGGGAGATTCGTAAAACACAAAAGTACGCTTGGAAATTGCAATTTCTTTAAATAATGTTTCCCTGCCTTTTTTGTGTGGCAAGAAACCTAAAAAAGTAAATTCATGTATCGGCAAACCACAGGCAGAGAGCGCAGTAATTAATGCAGTAGGCCCTGGTATAGGAATTACATCTACGCCATAGCGTAGATTAGAATCATTCTTTATTTTAGAAATTAACAATGCTCCCGGATCAGAAATCCCCGGTGTGCCAGCGTCTGAAACTAAAGCTAAATTTTTCCCCTCTTCTAATAATTCAAAAATTTTTTCTGTTTTTGCTAGTTTACTCTGAGCGTGGTAGCTCATCGTGGGCTTGTGAATATCATATTTATCTAAAAGCTTTTTCGTCTGTCGAGTATCTTCGCAAAGTATCAAATCCACACTTTTTAGCGTTTCAATTGCTCGAAACGTGATGTCTCCCATATTCCCTATCGGCGTCGCCACCACGTAAAATTTAGACATTTTATTTTCTATACTTCCTAGTCCTCCATTTGTCGGCAATTTTTACCCGAGTAAGAGAGCGTTCGAGTTCGGCTTCGAGATGTTCGAAATCCACGTGTTCTTTGTTTTCCATTTGCTTTTTTAATTCTAAGGAGCGAACTTTCGCTTTTTCTATCTCAGCATCTGAAATTTCAGCCACATGCTCTGCAAAATCAGCCAACACCGCAACTTCTGTCTCCCCTTTTTCATTTTTTTTAACTTCAATAAAACCGCCGACGACAGCTATGGGCACATGCTCACTATTTACAACAGAGACAATATCTCCAGAAACAAGACCTGCAATCAAAGGAATATGATCTGGTAAAATTGTTATCTCACCTTCTGTAGTCGGAAGACTCACTTGATCCACCATCTCTTCAAAAATAAGACGTTCTGGTGTAACTATTTTTAATTTTAATTGTTTGGAATTCATAGGCTTTAGGCTTTAGGCTTTAGGCTTTAGCTAGTTTCCTAGTGCCTAGGGCCTAATGCCTGTGTTATATTGCTCCCTTCATATAAAAATCATTTTCTGGCTTATCATCATGCTTACCATCCAATATTTCTCTGAATGAACGAATTGTTTCAGACAATGGAACATACTGTCCTTTTGATCCAGTAAATTGTTCTGCCACGAAAAAAGGTTGAGAAAGAAACTTCTGAATCTTTCTTGCGCGAGAGACTAATTCCTTGTCTGCTTCTGAAAGTTCTTCCATACCTAAAATCGCAATAATATCTTGCAAGTCTTTATAACGTTGAAGGACACGTTGAACTTCACGAGCGACATTGTAATGTTCTAGACCGACAATATTTGGATCTAAAATGGTAGAAGATGAATCAAGCGGATCCACAGCTGGATAAATACCGATTTCTGAAAGTGAACGATTCAAAACCACAGTAGAATCTAAGTGAGAAAAAGTCGTAGCTGGAGCTGGGTCTGTCAAGTCATCAGCAGGCACGTAAACAGCTTGCACAGAGGTCACGGAACCTTTATCAGTAGAAGTAATACGTTCTTGAAGAATTCCCATTTCTGTACTTAAAGTAGGTTGATAACCCACAGCCGAAGGAATACGTCCAAGCAGAGCAGACACTTCAGATCCAGCTTGGGTAAAGCGGAAAATATTATCAATGAAAAGAAGCACATCTTTGCCTTCAGCATCACGAAAATGTTCTGCCATAGTAAGAGCCGAAAGTGCCACACGTAAACGCGCACCTGGTGGTTCATTCATTTGTCCAAACACCATGGCTACTTTTGGAAGCACTCCAGATTCTTTCATTTCATGATACAAATCATTACCTTCACGAGTACGCTCTCCTACTCCAGCAAAAACAGAATATCCTCCATGGTTTGATGCAATGTTATGAATCAATTCTTGAATGACAACCGTTTTTCCTACACCCGCACCTCCGAAAAGCCCAACCTTACCTCCCTTTAAAACCGGACAAATAAGATCGATAACTTTAATACCGGTTTCTAGAATTTCAACTTTTGTTGCTTGCACTACATAAGCTGGAGCTGCCCGATGAATTGGTAATTTCTTGGAATTCTCCAAAGACTCTTTACCTGTTTGTGCAGGCAGATTGTCTATTGCTTCACCTAAAACATTAAAAATACGTCCGAGAGTAGCACCACCCTCAGGTACGGAAATAGGTGCTCCCGTATTTATTACCTCCATGCCACGTGAAAGACCGTCTGTCGTATCCATCGCCACTGCACGAACGATTCCTCCACCTAAATGCTGTTCTACTTCAAGGATTATTTTCTTAACTTGCCCTGAAGAATTTGAAGGGTCCTTCACTACTTCTAAGGCAGTATAAATATCTGGTAAATTTTCACCAAAATCTACATCTACCACCGGCCCGATAATTCTTTTGATTGTACCTGTTGTTTTCATATATTTATAATTTAATTAATAATTGATTTTGCGAAATCATGCCGCGCAATCGTCCTTTTAGCGCGGCTACTTGTTAGCTTACACTTGCCATTCCGGCACTAATCTCTGAAATTTCTCTGGTAATATTTGCTTGGCGTGCCTTATTGAATACTAATGTCAGATCATCTATCATCTCTCCCGAAGCTTCACTTGCATTCTTCATAGCTACCATTCTAGACGACTGTTCTGAAGCATTAGACTCAAGGAGCATCTGATAAATTTGCATTCTAGTAAGTTTTTCAGTAAGTGATGAAATAAGTGTATTAAAATCTCCTTCAAATAAATAATCTGTTTTTTGTTTAGTTGCAGAAGCCTTATTTTCACTTTGTGAAAGTAGAACTTCTCTGAATTCATCTTTTGAGATTGGTAAAATTTGTTTTATGTTTGGTTTTTGAGTAAGAGCCGAAACAAAATCAGTGTAGGCAATTAAAACTTTATCGTAACGTAAAGAAATATACTCATCCATTACCAATTTTGATATTGGAAGAATATCGGAAATAGAAATCTTGTCTGGTAATTCAATAAAACTAGCAATAATGTTTTTATCAATGCGACGCATGGCTGTATCTCCTTTTTTACCAACTGTTATAAAATCTATATTTATGTTTTGATTTTCTGTTTTTAATAACGCAACGGCTTTTTTTATAACCTGAGCATTATAAGCACCACAAAGACCACGATTGGAAGTTATTAGAATAAGCAATATATTTCTTGCTTCTCTTTCCATAAAAAGTGAATTGGGGATATCTTCTACGTTCTTGGCGACTGATGTGAGTACTTCCCAAGAATATTCCGCATATAAACGTGAAGCCAAAGTAGCAGACACCGCGCGCTTCATCTTTGAAGCAGAAACAAGCTCCATCGCTTTAGTGATTTTTTTTGTGTTCTTCACGCTCTTTATTCTTCTTTTAATCTCTTTTGTTCCAGCCATAAAAAATTAATTTTTATTAAAAGATGAGCTAAAATCTGCAATTACTTTTTTTAATTCTTCTTCACCTTTATCATCCCACATTTTTTTCTCAGCAATTTGCTTATAAAAAACTTTCGCATTACGCTCGCTATATTCTGTCAGACCTTGCTCAAATTCTTTTATTTTATCAATCGCCACATCATCCATAAAACCTTTGGTCAAAGCATAAAGAGTGACTATCTGGTGTTCTATTGGGACTGGCGCATACTGAAGCTGTTTTAATACTTCTACCGCTCTTTTACCACGTTCGAGCTGACGTTTGGTGGCATCATCAAGATCAGAACCAAATTGAGCGAAGGCTTCAAGCTCACGAAATTGGGCTAAATCGAGCTTCAATGTACCCGCTACTTTCTTCATTGCTTTGATTTGCGCACTGGAACCAACGCGAGAAACAGAAAGACCGACATTCACTGCAGGCCTGATACCTTTATAAAAAAGATCAGTTTCTAGGAAAATCTGTCCATCAGTGATTGAAATAACGTTCGTTGGAATATAAGCAGACACATCACCAGCTTGTGTTTCAATGATAGGCAAGGCGGTAATAGATCCTCCGCCATATTCTTTATTTCTACGACAAGCTCTTTCGAGTAAACGAGAGTGCAAATAGAAAACATCTCCGGGATATGCCTCACGACCTGGTGGACGACGAAGCAAAAGAGAAATCTCACGATAAGCAACAGCATGCTTGGAAAGATCATCATAAATGATCAACACGTCTTTTCCTTGATCCATAAAATATTCTGCGATAGATACTCCAGTATATGGAGCGATATATGAAAGCGAAGCAGCTTCTGAGGCACCAGCTGATACTATGACTGTATAAGCCATTGCACCACCTTCCTCTAAACGTGCTTCAATCTTTCTTAATTTAGAATCTTTTTGACCAATTGATACATACACACATATCATATCCTGACCTTTTTGATTAAGAATCGTATCGATAACAATTGCAGTTTTTCCTGTTTGACGATCACCGATGATGAGCTCGCGCTGTCCACGGCCGATTGGAATAATACTGTCAATAACTTTAATACCTGTAGAAAGTGGTTGATCTACAGATAAACGAGTAATAACACCCGGAGCCACTTTTTCAATTGGATAAGTTTTATTTATCTTCAAAGCACCCTTGCCATCGATAGGTACACCAATAGCATTAACCACTCGTCCTAAAATACTATCACCCACTGGAATTTCAAGAATTTTTCCGGTAGCTTTTACCTCATCCCCTTCTTTAATAGCAGAAAATTCTCCAAGAATAATCACACCGACTGTATCTTCTTCTAAGTTGAGAGCTACTCCAGTCTCACCATTTGGGAAAGTCACCATTTCAGAAGATTTGATATCTGAAAGTCCGGAAACCTTTGCAATGCCGTCAAAAACTTCTAATACCTTGCCAACTTTCTCAATTTTAGTTTCGGCTTTAAAATTTTCTATTTCTTTTTTTAAAATTTCTACGATGTGGTTTGACATATATTTATTTGCTTTGCATTAAAAATTTTTCTAATTCCTGAAGTTTGTTTTTATAAGTACTGTCTATCACTTCATCTCCTACTTCAATCTTCACTCCGCCTAATAATTCTTTTTTTTCAAAAAATTCACTTACGATATTCTGGGCTTTATATCTTTCTTTGAGTTCCCGCTCTAGCTTACTTTTCTCCTCTCTTCCCATATCCTTCGCGGTGGTGATTTTAATTCTGATAGTACCCGTTTTTTTATCAAAAATATTTTGCAAGGCACTTAAGATTTCATCAGACTTGCCTAGCATTCTTTTATCTTTTAGCATCTGAGCCGAGCGTTTGAGCGCAACTGCTAAATCCTGCCCTGATTTATTTTCTGTTGCTTCATACACCGCCTCTGCTATGTTTTTTGAAGAAATTTTTGTCATTACTCTATTTATTTTTACTTGTTTTGCTTATTTCCTTCGGCCATAATTTTATTAGCAGCTTGCATAGCGAGTGTTACGAGCTCACTTTTTGCTGATTCAACTAATGCTTTTTTATCAATCTCCATTTGTTCTATTCTTTTCTTATTCCACTCATTATTGTCTGCTTTTATCTTATCAATATTTTTTGCCCTTAATTTATCTAACTCTTTCGTAAGTTCTTTTTGAGAATCAATTCCTATCTGTCTTAGTTTTATCTCATTTTGTTTATATTCTTCTGCGGCTTTTTGCAACAATTTGTCGGATTCTTTCGCATCATCAATTCCTTTTGATATTTTTTCACTCCTTTCTGCCATTAATTTAGAAAGCGGTTTAAGGGCAAAGATATACAAAACGACAAAAACAACTCCAAAGTTGATTGCTTGAGCAATAATAATTTTCCAATCTATGTGAAATGTTGAAATAATTGAATCCATAAGGTAAAAAATAATTTTGAAAATTTAAAATAGTTCTTAAGAAAAGCCTTGCGCAGGCTGGCGAGCCGAGCAGTTCGCTGGCGTAGCAACGCCAGATAGATTGCTTTTTGAGAGAAGCTATTTTAAATTTTCAAATTACAATTATTAAATCGAAAATGCGATAACAAGCGCATAAATAGCGATCGCTTCTGCGAATGCACATGCTAAAAGCATAGGCACAAGGATCTTACCTGCTGCTTCAGGATTACGTCCGATTGATTCCATAGCTTTAGAACCAATCAAACCAATAGCAATACCGGGACCGATAGAACCTAAACCAATTGATAACGCTTTTGCAAGTGTTGTTATATCCATATATTTTTTTTATTAACTAATAATAATTAAACTAATAATTTCGACTAAAATTTATAATAAATTAAACTGCTGCTGCTAAATGTTCCTTCTCTCCGTGTTCATGCTCATCGTGGTCAGTAGATCCAATCGTAAAATAAACTACCAATAAAATTGAAAAGATCAATGCCTGGATAACTCCCACGAGCAATTCAAGAAAAAGAAACGGTATAGGAACAACATAAGCCACGAGAGCTGCCATTGATACTAAAAGGACTTCTCCAGCAAATACATTACCAAAAAGACGAAATGACAACGAAGCCACTTTTGCAAATTCACCGATAATTTCAATTAAACCGACAAAGAACGTGATCGGAGCTACAATAATTACAGTTTTGTCTTCTCTTATTTTTGTAAATATTTGCCCGAGCACTTTTAGATTAACATATTTGTTAAAAGTTTTCCATAGGCCGATAGAAAAAACACCAAAGATATTTGCCCCGATGACTGCCATGACGGCGAGTGCGACTGTCGTATTTATATCTGCTGTTCCTCCGCGAAGAAAAGGAACAAACACTAAACCCTCATGACCTTTTTCTATAATCCCGAATCCTCCTAAGGGAAGAATCCCCAACCAATTATTAATCAAAATAAAGAAAAAAACTGATATAGCGATTGGAAAAATTTTAATAGAGAGAGCTCTGTTATTTGTCACTTGGTCGCAAAGATTGAGTGCATTTTCTATCACTAATTCAAAAGTATTTTGCAACTTATCAGGAACTGTTTGAATTTTTGAACGCAAAACTAAAGATAAAATAATTATTAGAACAACAACAACCCAGCTAGTCAAAAGAGCATTGGTGACAGTAAAACTTCCAACATGAAAAATCGGTTCAGCAAAGAGAGTTATTTCATGTGATATTTCTTCCATATAAATTAATTATTTTTTTCTATATCTTGTAACTTTTTAATATAATCTTTTACAACCCTATACATACCAAAACATGTGACCAAAAAACCAACTCCAGCAAACACTAAAAATATAACTGGTTTTGTCCCGAAATATGCATCGAGCATTTTACCGAACACTAATGCCAACACGATAGGCACGACGATCCAAGTCGAAACCTGACTCAATATCTGCATCCCCGGCTTCCACCAAGGACCATTGCTATTTTGATTGTTTTCTATTTTATCCACAAAAATAAAAGGCCTTGTGCCTTTCTACTATAATAATATAAAGAAGATAGAGATGCAAATGAGTGTATTAACCCTTCGCTAGTAAAAGGCTTGTTAATTATAACAAATATGGTAAATTCTAAACAAATCTAAGTTCTTCGAAAGGAGGTGAAGAAAAGTGGAAAAATTTCCCATTGATAATGTTCTATATGTATGCCCGACTTGTGGCAAAGTATGGGACGGCGAGGTAGAAGATTGGGTGGAGTTATCTAACGAAATGAAGGAGACAGTAACTCTCCTTCGAATTGAATTAAGGGGAAGAAGTTGTCAAATCTGCGACCCCTCACAAATTCTTAGTTGCTCATGAAAGGAGGTAAGGAATGAAGGTTTGTATTTTATGTAATGAAGTTGAAGTGAAGGGCGAGTGGCGGCCGCCCGAAAAAAAGGAGTCGTTGTTAGTTATAAGAGGGCAGGCGGAAGATGCAGTTTGCCCTGACTGTGATGGAGAAGCATCCACAGGGGGTGAAAATGCTTTATAGATGTAGGAAACACCGTTGTCGCCTTACTGCCCGTAAGGCTGAGAGATGCAAGAGAATAAGGTGCCCTCACCTAAAAAAAAGAGTCTGAGATTTCGGCTCAAGAGTGCCAGTCCTCTATCTGACTGGCATAATTTTAAATCAAACATTATTATAATAACTAAAATACAAAAATAACTATTTTAAAATAAAACTAAAAAGCTTGTGATCTAATTCTATCCTCTGCTTTAAATTATTTATTCAAAAACGTGATAGTTAATTGCAAAATGGTAGCAAACGATACCCAAACAAGATATGGGATCTGAATATAAGTAATCCATTTCGCATGTGGATATATCGCAATCATAGCCCAGATTAGAGTTCCTAAGACAAAAAGAATATCCACTGCTGCCAAAAAATTATTTTGCAATCCAAATTGCAAAGGAGTAAAAGCAAAATTAAAAATTAGATTTAATAGAAAAGGTAGAGCGATAAGGAGTGTGACTTGTTTTTGCCAAGCCATCCAAAATACTTTACTAAATGACACGGCAATCAAGACATACAGAAAAGTCCACACTGGCCCAAAAAGCCAAGCTGGCGGTGCCCATGTTGGTTTTATAAGTTGTGAGTACCAGTTGTATGTTTGCATAGGTTTATTATAACAAATATTAACCTAAATTACTCTGACTGGCTATGTCAGTTTGACAAATTTATAAAAAATTGTAGATTAAGCTCAGAGTCGGTTAAATAAAATAATGTTCTTAGTACAAAAGGGGAAATAGGAGGCCCCTAAATTATGTTACAAACAATCAAGAAGCGTACTTTTTCGGAGTTAGTTGTGGGTCAGACTGCGGAGGCAATGAGAATTGTAACAGAAGATATGGTGATGGCTTTCGCAAAAGTCTCATTGGATTACAATCCAATACATCTCGATGAGGTGTATGCGGCGACAACGCCCTTTAAGAGTCGCATAGCCCATGGAGCATTGATCACCTCGTTCGTATCCGGACTCATCGGCATGGAGTTGCCTGGTCCGGGAACAGTTGCGATTGCTTTGAATTTAAAGTTTCGCAAACCTGTTTATATGAATCAAGCTGTTATTACAAAAGTTGTAATAACAGAGATAGACAATAGGCGAGGGTTTATTACACTCGCTTGTGCCTGTTATGTAGAAGGAAGTCCTGTGATCAAAGGCGAGGCTTTGGTTAACTTTCCGCTCGGCGAATAATATTAAAGTAAAGTTCTATATCAAGGACTGGAAAGAAAGTACTGGTTGTACTTTCGCCAGTCCTTTCTCTTTTTTAGTTAATTATTTTTTCTCACCCTTATCCTTTGGAAAATTATTCAAAAAATTCTGCAAGCTAAAAGCTTTTTCTAGCGCTTCGGGTGTTGCGTTCCCTGTTTTCATAAGTTTGCATATTTCGCAATCATCATCTTCAAAATCTTCTTCTTCTTTAGTTTTTGCTTTTGCTTTTGCTTTTTTAAATTTTTTGTTGGGCATAATTTAATATTACAATTTTTTTAATTATTGATTTTAAGTATTTCATAATATTGTTTTATTTAGTTTAAGACTAATAATTTTAACACCCAACTCCCGCTTTCCAAAAATTTATAGCTTGAAGAATTAAGGGATTCAAAACATTACCAACTTTCCACTGACCTATGTAAGATAAAATTTCTGCATTGTTAATGTTTCCATCTCCACTTGTGTCAGCTACAGTTTGGCAAGCAGGACTGACTGCATTGACTGTCACTACATAAGCTTGAGTAGAAGAATCTGCAGCTGTGACGGTATAGGTTACTGGACTGCTGAAATCTTGCGCAACGCCACTTAGAGGGCTAACCGATGCTCCAGTAATAACAACGGTCGGAGTAAGAAGAGTCACGTCAGTTCCTGAAGGAATGGTTATTGAGATAATATGATCAGTCTCATTGATAACGCCAGTAGCTACTGGAGTTGTGAAATCAAATGCGGTAATAGCTTTTGCAGGGTTAACAGATTGAAGCGCACTTTGCATATTGATTCTTTTCCCCGAAACTGTTTTCCCAGATAATGATGCCAAACTGTCGCCAGTTGTTAAGATTACATTTTTTACTTGCATTAATGTGAGACTAGGATTATATCCACGAAGCAGTGCCGCCAAACCAGCAACGTGTGGGGTTGCCATTGAGGTTCCATTCATATAATCATATTTTTCATCAGAACCGTCACTATATCTGGTAATTTTTATATCATCAATTCTACAACCATCAAAATTATTCACCGAAGAATCTGTTATCCATCGAAATCTAAATTTGAAATTACTAGAAAGATATTGACTAGGTATAATCTTTTCAAAAGAATGAAATGCACCACCGATATCACTAGAATCACCATTTAATATGTCTAATAATGCCTCATCCCAGCGAAGTTGTTCAGTAAAATTCACTCCGTCGTTACTCACTTCGAGTGCTATGTAGTCATACCAATCATTAGTAATTACATATTCTGTATCACACCTAGTATCAAAATCGATAGTAGCACCACTAATATTACCGCTCAAATTATATGTTGGAGAAGTAACTGTAGTGTTTGCATTATTATCATATGGATTAGCAAGATCTCCGTATAAAACATTTCCAAAATCAAAGCCGTAAGTTGCCCATTTATTATTAGTTCCACCCTTAACCCATCCACTTGGTACTGCTGGTGGTGTAATTCCTTCAAAAGTTTCATTCAATAAATTTGTACCTGCCACTGTACTCAAAATATTTACTCCAGGAGCACCAACATCAACGTAGGTTGCACTGTAATTAGAAAAGTTGGCCAAAGCATCGTTTTGGTCTGTCGCTGCAACTGAAATAATATTATCTAAATTGTAATCTGAAGGATAACTATGAACATTTTCGTTATTAACAGATTCATTGCCAGCAGCAACAATGAAAATTCCTCCAGCTGTTTTAAAACGATTAATTGCATCAATTTCTGATTGGGAAGAATTAGCACCACTAAAACTAGCGTTTATGATTTTGACATTATTATTTATAGCAAAATCTATTGCTTTAACCACGTCACCTGAAATTGCCCCCCTAAAATCTCCTACCTTTAACGCCATTAATTTAACATTCCAATTTACTCCTGAAATTCCTTTAGAATTATTACCTTCCGCTCCTATGATTCCTGCAACATGAGTCCCGTGATTTTCATCATCATTCGGATCATTATCTGGTGTCACAAAATCCCATCCATGATTTGGGCAAGATATAGTGATATTATTTTCATCTTTACATCCTATACTGCCATCCCACATATTATTTTTTAAGTCTGGATGATTATATGCTATGCCAGAATCTAATATCCCCACAATCACGGAATTACTACCTGAGGTAATATTCCAAGCTTCTGGTGCCGACACATCGGCTGTTGTTATAGTAGTATTATTTAGCCCCCATTGTGAAGAAAAATTGGTGTCATTTGGAATTATTGATGCCCACGGTCGTATATAATTTGGTTCCGCATATTCTACATTCGGATCATTTTTTAATTCGGCTATTTTCTGCTCTACCGTCTTAGCATCTTTGATTCTTAAAACTGAAATATTGCTCTTTATCAAGTCCTCTGTTTTCTCTAAAGATTTAGAGTCAGCAAAATTCAAAGCAGTAGCCCTACCAGAGATAGTTTGTAAATTTATTTGGTTATTTTTATATTTAACTAAAATCTCACCTTCTACATAATCTTTTCTCTCTACTTCTGTCTGTTGAGATTTTTCTAATCCGCTAGTTTGTTTCTTTGCTATTGGTAGAACAGAAGTTGATACCTTATTAAGAGTAGTGGAGCTACTCTTGACCTTAGTTCGGGTTTGCTCAAAATTAATATCATCTTTTTCATACGCTAAAACCGGTAAATTAAAACTACCCAAAACGATAGCGAGGGTTAATGTTACTGAAAACACATAGCTAATCTTTTTAAATTTTTTCATATTCATAATTTACTAGTAATAATTTTCTGATAAAACTATAATCTGCATAAGTTTGTCAATCTCACGAGATTTTAATAAAATACAAAAATAAAAATTGATTACTTATTAAGGACTTTTTTGAATTGATTTATTAATCATACAACGTTTTTGGTATTTTCATAAAATTATTTATACAGAGGGAGTTTCTTCAAGTGATCTAATTCTATCCTTTGCGCGAAATTATTTCAAACAAAACTTCTGATAATGTGGTACGCTCCGCTTGCCACATTCCATTAAACTAATTACTACGCCCGGATAATATGGCAACTCAATGAACTCCGCCCCACGCACGCAAGCGTGCGTGTCCGCACTCATCCCATCGCAATTCCATTCTATTTTAGTTTGGCGGGAAGATTTTTAAATTTGGGATGGGCGATGGAATGAGTTCAGGTTTCTTCAAAGAAGAAACGGCGAAAACAAACACATTGTCTCGGGCATTATACCATTTTTCTATTTCCGTGGTTACGCAAAGTTTTCTGACGTCACCCCTCGGCATCCGCCTCGGGCATTTCCGCTAGGGCTACGAGTGCCTAGATTGCAGGAGCGTGCAAAACAAATAGCTGAACGGCTCAAATCCTACTCATTTGAGCCGTTCGCTCGATTGCCCGCACTTCTTGGGGAGAGGAAGTTTCCTCTCCCCGGGTCGGGCTCTCCGACTGAAGTCGGAGTCTGCCCTCGCCATCCCCACTCTACTTTATTCATATCCGTGTTTGTTGTGTATGGCTTTCGCCTTTAGATTTTAGTATTACACCAGCTGGGCGGCACTCGTCCTTTAGCCATAGACACCCTAGCGGAAATGCCCGAGGCGGAAAATGCATGTGCTTGACCCACCCTCCCGTTCGCGCACAAAACCGCCGAAAAAAAAGAGACGGCGGGCTCCCGAAAATTAAAACTGTTTTAAAATTACTGAATCAGCAACAGAATTTATAAACATATAAAGTGCACTCACGACGAAAGCACTTAAAACCCAAATCCACCATTGAGTTCTTTTTGATAGTTTTTTATTTTGATAAATTAATTCTGCTATAAGTTTACCAATTTCATCAAACCATGCCCACAAAATTCCCCATGATAAGAAATATGTTATCGCAATAGGTATACTGTGAGTAATTTCTTTAAGATATTTTAATATTGATATAATAAATGCAAACTCAAGCAATCTAAACCATTTTTCTGCTAAATACCAATGCATTTTTGAATTACTTTTTACAATCTCGAGTTTATTGTTTTTTATTTCTTCTTGCATATTTTTTAGTTTCTATATTTTTATGTACGAAACCGCATGTCCAGTTTTTCCACTTTGTTTTATTTTTCCTTCTTTCTTTAACTGCGATAAATATCTTGTTGCAGTTGCGTCTGACACATGAAGAAACTTTTCTACTTCGTCGTTAGTGATTTTAGAATGTTTCAAAAATAAAGCCATAACTTTATCCAGCTTTTTTCTTTTTCTAAATTGGATTGCATTTTTTGCTTTTATCAAAAGTTCTTTCACTGAATTCTTTTTGGGAATTATTATTGGAATTGGTATAGGTATTGGTGTTTGTTTAATTTCTTCATGTTTTGGTTCTGTTTTGATTTCGCTCGGCACTGTAGTTGGTGAAATCACGGGCGGAGGCGTTGCCTCCGCCCTAGTTTGCAACGGCTCAGTTTTTGGGCTTAACGGCTCATTTCCTGCCATTTGAGCCGTTGGGGTAGAAGAAGCTGGAATCGCTTCGCTTGGGATTGGTTCTGCAGAGATATTGGTTTCTAAAGGTTTTTCTGGCTCTTGTTGTATTTCTTCTGTATTTTCAACTGTTTTAGAAACTTCTACTTGATTTTTAAGGATATTTTCGGGTTTTGGCTCAATTTCTTCGATTTTATCCTTATTTTCCATAGTTTCAATGGTATTTTCAGGATTAGCATTATTGAGGGAAACGTGTATATCTGCGTTTTTAGGGGATTCTGGGGCTTCAAGGGGCATATCAGTAGGACTAGGATCTGTTGCAGGAATAGGCACATCTGCCATGGGCTCTTGGGAGCTTGGTGGAATAGAGTTTTCTTCGGAATTTTGTTTTTGAGTTGAATTTTGATCGGGGGGCATACAAATTAACTAATCTTTAATATATCTAACTTCATCTGAAACTATTTTTCCTGCCTTAAAATCTTCCCCTAAACTCTTTGGCTTAATTCGAGTATCATCGGTCGGACTCACCCAAACTATTTCAGCAATTTCGTGAGCGTGAGAACAAGCAAGTTTTTCGATATTTAAATAATCTTTTCCATTTTTTATCTCAAAGAAAAATTCAACATATTGCTTACCATCCGTTTGTGTAAAATTGTTTATATAAAACAACTTACCTATTTCTGGTTTTACTCCAAGCTCTTCAACAATTTCCCGAGATAAACATTCTTTTATATCTTCTCCCCATTCCAAATGGCCTCCCGGCAAAGCCGCAAAGCTTGTGTCGTGAGGGTGTCGTACTGCCAACAATTTTCCGTCATGCAAAATAATCGCACGAACTTTGATAATGATTTTCTTTTCGTTTTCCATATTATTTATTCTTCAAAAATTTTATCATTCGGTGCAAAATCAACCTGATAATCTGGAATACCCAAAGCAATACCAAATTTTTTAGCATCTTGATAAGCTGTTGGATTTTTGAGATCAACTTTAAATATTTTACCTCGATAAATTATAAAATGATAATTTTCATTTTTAAAATCAGCATACCAATCATATTCTTTATCTAAATCCTGACTCAACTGCTCTGTGATTTTATCAGCCTCTTCTTCTGTAATTTCCACAGTGTGCATAGTCCATTGCTTAACCCAAGGAGTTTTGTGTTTTTCTACAACAGGGCTAATTTTGGTTTTGATAATTTTTACTTTACCTAAAACTTCCTTATTGTCTAAACTTTCTTCAATTATTACGCCTTTGTAATTCATTTTTTTATTATACTACTTTATAACTCTTGCCAAAGTTCATGAGCTTCGTCAATATCTAATCCTGTTTCATCCATAAGTTCCTGAAGCTCCTCTGCTTCGTCTTTACTCATATCCTCCTCTTTTGCTTTTTCAAATACTTCGTCGTCCATATTTATTTTTTAATTTTTTGTTTAAGATAATGTTCCATCATGAATCTTATTGTAGTATTTGTTTTATCAACTAGCTCTCTCATTTCCTTATTATAATTTTCATTAGATAAATACTTCATTTCTTTTTTGACATATTCTTCTGCAGCCCCATCACTGTAGTAAAATCTTGTTGTTTGTATTGTATTACCTAAAGAATAAAAAGCTTGTTTATTATAATTATTTTTAGTAGAAGTTATAAACTTCTCTATAAATCCAATTCGGAGCTGTGTAAGAGATTGATCATAGTGAAAAGTTACATTACTTCTTATTTCTGCAATTTTTGACAAAAAATCTTTTGAGTCACTGTCTTGTAATACATTTTGAATCTTATTCCAATCTTGCCTAACATCGTGAGGTAAATTTTTTACAAAAAGTTTGAACGATATTGAATTTATAGTTTTCTTGTTTTTATCTAAAAAAATAAGAAATTCACTTATAAGACCAACCATTAATCTGTTGAGGTGATTTTGTATTCCACCCCAATGTCCTAAATGAACAGATGGTGGTTCACTACCATCAAGCTTTGGTTTTAGGTATGTCTCATGAATTAATTCATTAAACAAAATGATGTCTTTAAAATCATTGAAAATCAGACCCAGGACTAAAAAGAAATTATCAAAATCATTATTCTTAGATTTTTCAATCAATTTATTAGGAAAAATACTCTTTAATTCTCCTTCAAATTCTTTCATAAATTTATTTTTTCTCATCCTGATCCTTTGGAAAATTATTTAAAAAATTCTGCAAACTAAAAGCTTTTTCTAATGCCTCGGGGGTTGCATTCCCAGTTCTCATGAGTTTACATATTTCACAATCATCATCTTCAAAATCTTCTCCTTTTTCCATTAAATGATTATATCAGAATTTTAGCTTGATTATAATCTTTGAGGGAAACGGGTATATCTGTGTTTATAGAGGATTCTAGGGCTTTAAGAGGCATTTCATAGGAGATATAGATTGGTTTTGTTAATAAAATGTGCTATAATAGAGATGTACTTTGGTAATATAATCTTCCCGATTCATCGCACAAGGCGATTTCCAAGTTCAGGAACTAATCCTGCCCTCCGGTAATGATTTTGTTATGAGATTGAAGCACATTCAATATCAAACAAAATGCTCGTCGTGAAATGTTGTATCTGGCTTCGCTTGATAACACATAGCACGAGTAGCATAAAGGCATGACTGTTTTAGGTAAAATAATAATTTGACTTAAGCTGGAGCAATTCAGCTCAAAGGTCGATTAGCAAAGTAATTTCGGGAAGGTTCGCGGTTCGCCGCCGGCTTTTTCGAGCAAAAATTTATGAAAGAGTTAAACAAGAGACTCGAAGCTATCAGTAGCTTCGTTAAAAATGTCTCAGTTATTCTTTCTGGAGTTTTCTCTTTAATTCCGTGGATCAAGAAATTGTTCTGCCTGATTATAGAATTACTTCAGCACTACCTTTGGACACATCGCCTTGCAAAAACAGGGCGATGTTTTGTTTTATGAAAAAAATTATTACACATAGAAATATACATAAAGATATAGAAACACTAGATGATTTTTGTCGCATTATTTCCATAGAAAAATCTTTTTTACAAAAACACCTTCGTCTTTGTCCATTACTTTATATAGAAATACCACTTAAAAAGAAAGACGGCACACCAAGACCAATAAGAGCTCCAAAAGAAAACCTTAAAATTATACAAAGAGCAATTTTAAAAAATATACTTTCAGATATAAAATTACCACCTTGCTGTTATGGTTTTTCAAAAAATAAATCAATTATAGAAAATGCAAAAATACATTCAAAAAATGATTATCTTCTAAATCTTGACATAAAAGATTTTTTCCCGAGTGTGCATTATAAAAGAGTTCAACAAATTTTTTTAAATATTGGATTGAGTAATGAAATTGCCGATATTCTTTGTGGTTTAACTACTTATGAGTACAGATTACCCCAAGGGGCGCCAACAAGTCCGTTTTTGGCAAGTTTTGCACTTTCAAATCTTGATTATCGACTCATGGAATTAGCAAAATCTAATTATCTAACTTACACGAGATATTTTGATGATGTTTCTTTCTCGGGAGGTAAAAGGGTTGTTGTTTTAGAAAAAGATATTATACGAATTATTAAAGAAGAGGGATATGTGGTAAAAATCCAAAAAACAAAACTTTTTACCAAAAACGAGATAAAAGAAGTAAATGGTATTTCAATTAAAGATAAAAAATTATTCCTAAAAAATACAGAAGAATTATTTGAATATATAAAAGATCTTAACGAAAACGGATTATGTAAACTTAAAACTGATAATCCAAAAAAAGAAAAAGAATCACTCAAGGGTAAAATTGCTTTCTTAAAACAAATTGATAGAGAACAAGCGGACAAAGCAGAGATGCTTTTTACTTCTATTAAATGGTAATAAAATTTTATTTATTATTAAGTAAATGTGCGTATTTTTCGCCATGGTGTCTAAATTCACACCACTTACAATCTGGATTTTCTGAAGGAGTTGGACCTTCAAGCAAATCATTCACTTCTTGCATAAATTTCAAGAAATTCTCCTTTTTTATTTCTATCTCAAGCCATTTCGGCGGAAAACATAAAATCGCCTGACCCTTTTTAAGAAATACTTGATCCGGATACACTACGATTAACCCTAGTTTTGTAATTTCTTTCGATTCTCCTTTTTCTGGAAATTCAAATGCGTAATGATACGCTTGAAGCTGGGTTTGATATTTGGCTACTTTGTCGTCATCAGGAGAAGTAATTTTAAAATCAACTATTATATAAGTTCCATCTTTTGTTTTACAATAAGGT